>NZ_JAQBOF010000032.1 GCF_028288185.1 Mucilaginibacter sp.
TAAGATCTTCAGGTGCCTATATCGGCGGTGTCTACCTCTTCCCATTCCGAACAGAGAAGTCAAGCCCGCCAGAGCCGATGGTACTGCGGTAAAACGTGGGAGAGTAGGTCGGTGCCCAATTTTATAAGAACCCTTTGTCCAACAGGACAAGGGGTTTCTTGTTTTATAACATTTCCTAACCCCTATATTCACACCAACTAAACCGTTTAAGACGGTAGTAAAATTGACCATTTTCCAAGTATCGCACCTAATATCGGTAGTAATTTTGGCCTCTTTTCGGGTATCAAGTGTAAAGCCGGTAGTAATTTTAGCCATTTATCGAGCATAAGGGGTAAAGCCGGTGTGACGTTTTTTAGTTAATTTACTGATAATCATCATATTAAATAAATGGACTACCCAAAACCCCCAATCTTTAATCTTCATAACCAATCTTTAATCTTCAACAACTAATCTTTAACAACTACGCTACTTTTCTTAATTTATAATAACGCTGGCTTTTTTTGATGCTGCCGCAGGTTTTGGGGCTGCACCAGGTGCGGTTATGCGCGCGACTTGTGTCTATAAATAAACTGCCGCAGGCCGGGCATTTCTTTATTTGGCGCCATAGGCCGGTATCCAGCAGGCGGGTGGCCTGGGCTATTATAAGGTATAGGGGCAGGTTTAGGTTCTCTTCAATATCAAAAAAGTATTGCCTTATTATGCCATCGTTGCCGGGTTGGTAGCGCAGGTGTTGGCACATGTCGGCATATTGGTCGTTAAAGCGGGTGATAATAAGTGGATGCACTTCGCGGCCGGCTACCAGGTCATTAAATAATTCGTCCAGCGTGTTGCGGGCGCCGCGGGCTACGGCATAGCAAAGGGCGGCTTCGGCTGGGTTGCAATACAGTTCGTGCTGTAGCCGCAGGTAGGTGTCCCAGTCAACCAGGTTGCTTTGGTGGGCCCAGTTTACCAGGCTTTCGTAGTTGGTAAGCAGGTCAATAAAGCCGCCTTTGCGGTCTTTTTTGCAGGAATTAATAAAATTGAGGGCGTGATTGCCCCCGTCGGTAAGGCGTGCGGCAGGTTTGCGGCGCGGCCTGTTAGCAGTACGGTTCATACTAAATTTGGTTTTGAATAAACAAGAAAGGTTAATAACAATAACCCGCGCGTAACGGCGGATCTATACGGCGATACAGAACATATCACCCTAACAAATATACGGAAATATTTGTATTTATAAAGAAATATCTGTATTTTATGTGATGAGTGGCGAGTGATGAGTGTTATTCGGTTTAGTTGCTGCAAATATTGCCTTGCTAACTGCAAACTAATAACTGCCAACTAACATTATGGGCGTTCCCTGCGGGCCGGGCTTTCCATTCATACGCCTGCAGGCCTTAGGCGCGGCCTGCCCTGAGGCTCTCGAAGGGGCCGGTATCCATTTCAATCCCTAACGCAAAAAATAAATATGTCATTTCGAACCGAGGAACGAGGGAGAACTACCTCTTGAGCGATAGCGAAAATCTTATACGTGCGATATGCGAAGCGTATAAGATTTCTACCATTGGTCGAAATGACATATTGTTTATCTTAACCCGCTATGCCACCAATCTTTAATCTTCAACAACCAATCTTCAACAACCAATCTTTAATCTTCAATAACCAATCTTTATTACAACTATTTTACGAAATTTGCAGCCATGACCGACCTCAATGAATACGAGTGCGAAATGCTGGACACCCTGCTGGCCGCCTTTGGTGTGCCCGACAGCCTGACGCGCGGGCAGCTTTTGCAATTGTTTGACAATGACGAGGCCGTAGCGTTTGCCATGGTACAGGCCCTGGCCCGCGAGGGGCTGGTTGCCGAAAAAGGTAAGCCGGCGCGTTATGAACTGCCCGAAAAGTTAATACTGAAACCCAAAGGCGAAAAGTTTTTAAAAGAGGGCGGCTTTGCCAAACGCCACCAGGCCTTACAGCAACAACCCACCCAGGTAGGCGGCACCTTAGCCAAACTACAGCAGCAAAATATGCGCCTGCAAAACGAAAAACTGGCCCACCAATCTCAACTGGGCGATTTGAACAAAACCATTAAAGCTTTACAAACCCGGCAATATATCCTGTTTGTGTTTATTATCATCGCGCTAATTATTGGCTATTGTTTGGCTAAATGGCTTTAGTGATTTACCCGATGAGTCACGAGTACGCCACACAGTGGCCGGTGCTGCATACTCGCGTCAGATTGAGCAAATGTGCGTTAGCCGCAGATAAGCGCGGAAATTATTGAGATTGATTTTTTTTGTTTATAATTACAATAACTTAACCTAATCCTATTGATTTGAAAATGAATATAGAACCTGAGCAACAAGTACTAAATATCGATATTAAGGACTTGATTTTATGGACTGAAAACCCTAGAGATCCAGTCGACTTGAATGCAACGGACCAATACATTGTTGATAGAGCACTAGCTGATAAATCGTTAAAATGGAATTTGCCAAAATTGGCAAAGGAAATGGGGAAATATTTTGATCAAAGCGAACTACCCACCGTTGTATACGATGGCGCAAAACCTATAGTTTATGATGGAAATAGGCGAGTAATAATAGGTAAAATAAAAATGGGAGCAGTTACTGTTAAAGGCATGGATCCCAAACAGCTTCCTAGTTTTCCCCAAGAAATCCCATGTAATGTATGTGTTAAAAGGGTCGGATTAAATAATGTGTATAGAAAACATATCGATTCCGGTTCATGGCAGCCGCTAGAACGAGATGTTTTCCTCCACAATCACATGGGGGAGCCAAAAAGCGTTTTTTTAGTTTTAGAAGAAGATACGGGAATAATAACTACAAACCCTCATTTAAATCAACGCTTTGTTAAAGATGAAATTTTGAATGAGGATAATTTAAAGTTGATGGGTTTTCATGTAGATAAAGGGCATATCCACAGTGTCCATAGTAATCAAGAAGGACATTCAATACTTACCGACATTTCTGAAAAAATTTATAACAAACAAATAAGCACCAGGAAAAATCGTGGACAGGTTATTAATGTTCTTGAACCTGGATCACAGCAGTTAATTGATATAAATAAAAGTAAAAACCCTCATCTTTCTAAAATAAAATTCGACAAAAAAGATGATGATAACGGACAGCGTCAATCAAAAAGAACCGTAAAAAAAGAGCATGAAATTTTTGGAGGGAAACTTTATTTGAAGATGGGTACAGTAGGAGATTTATATAGAGATATAACTGATTTATATGAATTTTATCTTCAAAGAAAGGACACGCTTTCTCAATCTTTTGCCGGTTTAATAAGAATGTCATTAAGATTATTATGTGAAACTGCGGCTAAGGATAAAAACAAAAAACTTGAAGATTATGTTAAAGCTCACTTTGCTGATGCAAAGAAAACTTTAGGTCAAGATACCAAGACTACTTTGTCGGTACAAAATGTATCTGACGGAAGCATTCTTCAGCTACTACAGATAGGAGCACACAACTATCAAGCGGCGACTAATTTAGACCAAACAATTGCTGTTTCAATTGCTGTTGGCGCATTGATAACCTTGACACATGGAAGGGAGGAGGAAAAATGACAAAATTTACATCGCCATTGAGATATCCAGGCGGTAAGAGTTGCATCTTTCCTTTTGTATCAAACATGTTTTATGAGAATGATTTGATAGGTGCAAGTTATGCCGAACCGTATGCGGGTGGTTCAGGACTAGCTCTCCGGCTTCTATTCGAAGAATATGTAAGTAAGATTTACATTAACGATTTTGATAGGGCTATTTATTGTTTTTGGATGGCAGTTATTAATCGACCTGTTGAACTTTGTTTATGGATTGAATCCATTGATATAACAATTGAGAACTGGGGTATATATAAAGAAATACAGAATAATTCTGCAACCGCAGATGATTTTGAATTGGCAAAATCTACTTTTTTTCTTAATCGCACTAATATCTCAGGTGTGATAAAGGGAGGTATTATTGGAGGGTACAAACAACTCGGTAAATATAAGATTGATGCCCGATTTAATAAGAAAGACCTAATCGAAAGGATCTATAAAATAGCAAGCTTTAAACATCGAATTAGTGTTTCTAACCTAGACGGGCTCGCCTTTATTAATATGATGAATAAAAAAAAAGAGGATGTTTTTATTTATTTAGATCCGCCATATTATTTAAAAGGGGCAGATCTATACATGAACTTTTACTCGAATAAGGATCATGAAAAACTATCTAAATATGTCCATAAAATGAAAAAAAAATGGATGGTGTCTTACGATAATCAAGAGTTTATACTAAACCTTTATGCTGGTAAAGAAAAAGTAATGTATCAATTATCTCAATCTGCATCAAACCGAGTTGGGGATGAAATTTTAATTTTTTCTGAGAAAATCAGTTTCGTCAATTCGGTTAAATTATTGAAATCTCCAATAGTTTTGAGTGTGGGTTAGTTTTTAACTAAATGCCCGTAATAATATCTTGCGACGGGGCACGAATATTCGGCGCTCTGGCCACCTATACATACTCGCGCCAGTTACGTATTGCCACCTACGCTCGCAATTGACATCTTGCAGTCTGCCCGCGTTAGGGATGGAAATGTATACCGGCCTTGCGCCTAAGGCCTGCAGGCGTATGAATGTACAGCCCGGGCCGCAGGCAACGCCCTTGCTCAGTTAATAGTTTGAGTTTGCAGTCTTTCTCATTGGGCTTAATATCCCGCTTAAAACATATAACATCAACCCCCATGCCGGCCCAAGTAAATAACGCATGCCATATCCCGGTGACTACCCGGGGATAGTGCCACTATTTGTTAGTTTAGGTTGTTTTATTAAAGCATGAATTCCTTATAAATTTCTTCGAAAGACCTGTTCCTATTTTTTTGGAACGTGTCAGAAAACCGTTCATTAATGGGGTTAAGCAGCTGCATACAAAGCTGTTTGTCATCATCGGTAAGATCATGCACCAGCATGTGGGCTACTTTAAGTACGCGGTCTTTTGCATTTATCAGCACCGTTTCGCCTTTGGCGGTAAGCTTTAGCCTTTTTACCCTTTTGTCATCCGGGTCAGTATACTCGCTTACCAGTCCACGCTTTTTCATCCTGATGAGCATATTGGTGCCGCTTGACAGTTCCATAATATTATTAAATATGGCTTCAGACTTAATGGGATTTTTTTGGTTATAGATAGTAACCAATATGCCAAACTCTTCTATCTGATCCAGCTCCGTATCTTCAAGGGCCTTGTTCGAATACACCATGTGAAACTTACCGATCCGCCTTAATAAAATAATAAGGCGGCCATTAATATCGGGCCTTAACTCGCCCTTCGGAGCGCCGTATTTTTCGGTGGCTTTATGCGCGGCTAAATGGTGGCGGCAAAAATCATCAATACTACCATTGGGGTATTTCTCCTCATAAGCTCCCCATAATTTAACCAGCTCAACGGTCTTGTTTATCTTAATTACTTCCATTTGGTAGCAAATTTAAAAAAAATACTAATAAAAATTTGCTATTTAAAACCAAATGGTATAATATTGCCTTAAATTAAAACCAAATGGTTTTAATTAATTAATCTTAACCCATCAACACACTAAAAAGTATGAACACGTCAATGCTCTTTCCCGCTTGCTTAACCCTGCATTTAATAGCCTTAACCTTAATGGCTGGTACTACCCTTGTAGATTATATAACCTTTAAAACCTTTTGGAAACTTTATTATTCGGACAAAGAAAAGGCCAACGGAATATTACAGGCATCAGCTGTTTTTTCGAGGCTTATAGGGATAGGGGCAGCGCTGTTGATTATAACCGGTATAGGCATGATGGCTTTAACCAACGGTGTTTTTGGCGAACAGTTATGGTTCAGGATAAAGTTTGGATTGGTATTGCTATTGATACTAAACGGCGTGTTTGTAGGCAGGCGGTTAGGTGTTAAACTCAGAAAGCTGGTATTGCTTGACGGACCCGAAATTTCAATCCAGATCAATGCCCTAAAGAGTAACCTTAACCGCTTCCATATTATACAGTTAAGTATTTTTTGTTGGATAATTTTTTTAAGCGCGTTTAAATTCAATTAATCATCAACTTATGAAAATAGAAAATTGGCAAGCCCAATATAACCTGTTTATCGCAGGGGCAAACGGCGGCATAGGCAAACAAGTGGTACAGCAGGCATTGCTGGCCGGGCACCGGGTAACGGCCCTGGTACGTAATCCGGCTAACTTAACGCTTAAACATCCCAACCTTGAAGTTGCCGTAGGCGATGTAATGCAGCCCGGCAGTTTCGAAAAATATTTGCAAGGTAAAGACGCCGTAATATCGGCACTGGGGGTAAGTGGCGGTTTATTCGGCGATAAGCCAACTACGCTTTACTCGCAAGGCAATGCAAATATTTTAGCTGCTATGGAGCAGTATGGTGTAAACAGGGCTTTCTTTATTTCAGCCTCGGGGCTTGATGTTAGTGCTGCCATGCCCTTTTACGTTAGGTTTTTTGCAAAATATATTCTGCAAAAGCTATTGCGCCACATGTATAATGATTTGCGCGCTATGGAACAATTGGTAAAAGCCAGCCCCATTAACTGGACCATTATGCGCCCGCCGCAACTTACCAATAACCCGGTAACCGGCAATTATCGCGTGGCCATAAACCATCCTTTAAAAAACGGGCTCAAAATTTCAAGAGCCGATGTGGCGCATTATATGGTTAACGACCTGTTTACCCCGGCCATTTATAAAACAACTGTAGAACTAGGATATTAATATATATGAAAAGAGATAAAACTTATTGGGCCAAAATAGTAAAAGCATAATATTCATTTTAAGCCAAATACAGATGAAACAAATAGAAATATTTAAAACCAGCATTTGTAAAAACCACCAGGCAGTGGCTATTATTAAATGCTTGCAGCAATATTTTCCGCATTATCAGATCAATTTCGACCTGGAAGATTGCGACCGTATTTTACGGATAGAAACCCCACGTAACGATATTAACAATAAAACCATAGAAGGCATAGTTATTGCCCGCGGGTATAGTTGCAGCCATTTACCGGGTTAATGCAGAAGGGTGTATAGCGTTACTATCAACCCACCCCACTCCATTTTTTTCCTTCGCTCCAAACACATATATTTACCGTTCCAACCTAATGGCAGCTACTGCCTTTAAAAAGTAATTTATGAGAAAGAGTTTTTTATGCCTCGCGGCGATGGTTTTAATGGGTAATGGTATTGCTGATGCGCAAATGGTTACCGTTTTACCTAAGGCCGAAATTCAAGGTATTAACGCCAATTACCCAAGTAACAGAGCGCCACTGCTGCCACAGCAATTTATAAAACTGCCGGTTACGGCTTTTAAACCTTCGGGCTGGTTAAAAAAACAACTGGAGTTACAGCGTGATGGCCTTACGGGTAATCTGGGCGAGATAAGCATCTGGCTAAGCAAAACCGATAATGCCTGGCTAAACAAAAGCGGCAAGGGCAAATATGGCTGGGAAGAGCTGCCTTACTGGCTAAAAGGCTATGGCGATATCGCCTACATGCTGGGCGACCCCAAAATGATAAAGGACACTAAATTCTGGATTAACGCCGTGCTGGATAACCAGCGCCCAGATGGAGATATGGGCCCGATCATAGAAAAGAAAAACGGTAACCGCGACCTTTGGGCCAACATGCCCATGATATGGTGCCTGCGTAGTTATTACGAATACAGCCACGAGCAGCGCGTTATTACCGCCCTCACCAATTACTTTAAATGGCTGGGGAATTATCCCGACAACCAGTTTTTAAAAGACTACTGGGAGAACAGCCGCGGCGGCGATTACCTGGTGAGTATCTACTGGCTATACAACATAACCGGCGACAAGTTCCTGCTGGATGTTGCCGCCAAGGTTGATAAAAATACGGCCAACTGGCGCCAGGCTACCAACCTGCCCAACTGGCATAATGTTAATGTGGCCGAATGTTTCCGCGAGCCGGCTACCTTTTATCTGCAAAGCCATAACAGCGCTGATCTGGAAGCTACATATAATGATTTTAAGCTGATCCGCAATATATATGGGCAGGTGCCGGGTGGTATGTTCGGCAGTGACGAGAATGCCCGAAAAGGTTATGACGACCCGCGCCAGGCGGTGGAAACCTGCGGCATGGTTGAACAAATGACCAGCGACCAATACCTTTTACAATATACCGGCGATACTTTCTGGGCCGAGAACTGCGAGGATGTGGCCTTTAATACCTTCCCCGCCGCTTTCACCAGCGACTATAAAGCTTTGCGCTACCTAACTGCCCCCAACATGGTGCTGAACGATAGCAAGAACCACGCGCCGGGCATTGCCAATAGCGGCCCGTTTTTAATGATGAACCCTTTTAGCAGCAGGTGTTGCCAGCATAACCACAGTGCCGGTTGGGTTTATTATGCCGAGAATGCCTGGATGGCGACGCCGGATAATGGTCTCGCCGCGCAATTATACCAGGCAGGTACTATTACCGCCAAAGTGGGTAGTGGGCAAGCCGTTAAAATAACATCGGCTACACAATATCCTTTTAATGATGTGGTTGGCTTTACGGTTACTACGGCTAAGCCGGTGGCGTTCCCGCTATATTTGCGTGTACCAAAATGGACTGAGGGTGCCAGCTTAACGGTTAACGGCAAACGTATGCCGGTTGAGGCCATCGCGAGTGGCTATATCAAACTAGCCAAGAATTGGAAAAACGGTGATAAGATAACTCTTAAACTGCCTATGCATATACAGGTGCAGCAATGGGCCAAAAACAAAAACAGCGTGAGCGTAAGCTACGGCCCGCTAACGTATTCGCTTAAAATTGGGGAGACCTACAAGAAAGGCAACAGCCTAACCACCGCCATGGGCGACTCGGGCTGGCAAGCAAGTGCCGATCCCGAGAAATGGCCATCGTTCGAGATTTACCCGGCTACCGCCTGGAACTATGGCTTAGTGCTGGACGAGCAGCATCCCGAAAAATCATTCACCGTAGTTAAAAAGGCATGGCCTAAGGATGGCAACCCGTTCACCAACGCCAATGCACCAATAGAGCTACACGCCACCGGCAAACAAATTCCCGACTGGACCATCGACAAATACGGCCTCTGTGGCGTACTGCCCCAAAGCCCGGTGAAAACCGCTTCGACCGTAAGCAACTTAACCCTGGTACCTATGGGTGGCGCAAGGTTAAGGATCTCAGCGTTCCCGGTTGTGGAGTAATGAGTGATTGAGTGAGTTTTGAATGAGTGAATGGTTGGTAAAGATTAGTTATTGAAGATTATTAATGATTGTTTGTTTTAATGGTATTAATGAGCTCGCTTTGCTCGGTTAAAGATTGGGCCTGGCGCGTGGAGTGTCAGGCTTTTTTTTATGCTCTTTGCATGGGAAATCTCGTATGTTCTTGCACAGAAATGTGCTTTATTCTTAATTTCAACATCGTCCCGCTCAATCGCCGCGGGTTGGCTGTTACTTTTGTCTTGATACCAAAAACTAAGCGTAGCGACCTCATGAACACCTATAAAAACAAACAATAGGTAAATAAATCAAGTCAGCCCGATCGCTTCCATCGCACAGGCCAGGCTCCCGGCCGCGCGTGCTGACAACCCCTCGCTCTTATTCATGGCTCACAAATAAAAGAATGTTGGTTCTAACGGAAACCGTCAGACGGGCGGCTTCGGGTGAAAGTCGGTAAAACAAGTTGGGCGGTGCGGCTGGAAGGGCATAGCGTCTTTTTGCCTGTGCAATGGCCTGTGCACCTGGAGCAAAATTATGCAGCCCGTGGTTTTACAGGCTTTGCAGCATAAAGGCCTTGTGCGGCAAAGAAGCATCCCGGGTGACTTGATTTTTGGTTACTTTTCATCAAGGAAAAGTAACTAGGCCCAGCGGCCAAGAGCGCTACGATGCGTTCTGGCAAATTTAATCCTGGTGCAAACTAATACGATTACCATCCGGATCAACCACGGCGGCGAAACGGCCCCACGGAGTTTTATCTATTTGCCCCACGGTGATGCCTTTGGCAGTAAGCGCTTCCAGATCGGCTTCAAGGCTATCGGTTTTAATTACTAGTCCGTTAATGCAGCCTGCGGGCATATTGTCAAACCAGGTTACTAAAGTAATGCTAAGGTCACTAGTACCCGGCAGGGCCATTTGTACCCATTTTTTATCGCCCTCAAATGGTGCTTCTACCTGTACTTCGAACCCAAGGTTTAAGTAAAACTCTTTGGCGCGTTGCTGGTCGGTAACGGGGATGGAAATTATTTCTATTGATTTCATGATGTGTAAATGTTTTATAAGTACTAAATTAGACAATCGTTAGTAAACTTCCGGTCCCAAAAAAACAAAATGTCTACAGATTGTTGCCTTATTTTGAAACAAAATAAAAATCAAATGAAAAAACTTATCGCCTTACAGGCTCTTGTAGCTTTAGCAATTATGTCGTTCCACGCGGTGGCGCAGCAAAAAACAGGTTTTCATGTTTTAAGAGATATCGCCATCCCCAGCACCGGCGGTTGGGATTATATAACCGTTGATGGTGCCAACAAACGCATTTATACCTCGCATGGTAACCAGGTAAACGTAGTTTCTACCACTACCGGCGACTCGATAGGCTATATCCCCCAAACCTTAGGGGTGCACGGTATTGCCCTGGTAAAGTCGCTTGGCAAAGGTTATGTAAGCTGCGGCCGTGCAAACTCGGTTACTGTGTTTGATATTAAAACCTTAAAAGTTTTGGCCCAGATCCCGGTAGGTACCAATCCCGATGCTATTTTTTATGATGATTTCTCCAAGAAAATAATTACCTGTAACGGGCGCAGCAAGGATGCCACCATTGTTGACCCCGCGACTGATAAAGTTGTAACCACCGTGCCGTTGGGCGATAAGCCTGAAACAGCAGTATCAGACGGCAAGGGCAAAATATTTGTAAATGGCGAAGGTACCAGCACCGTAATTGTATTTGATGCACTTACTTATAAAGAAATTACTCGTTATAAAATTGATGGCGGCGAGTCGCCAAGCGGCTTAGATATCGACCGTAAAACTAATCGCTTATTTATAGGCTGCGGCGATACCAAAACTATGGTGGTGATGGATGCCGCTACCGGCAAAACTGTAGGCACATACCCCATTGGTGGTACTGATGGCGTGGTGTTCGACCCCGAACTAAAAATAGCCTATGCATCAAACGGCGAAGGCACCATAAGCGCGGTGAGAGAGATCAGCGCCGATAAATTTGAGTTCATCGAAAATATAACAACCGAACCAAGTGCCCGTACCATAGGTATTGACCTTACAACACATAAACTTTACCTGCCCGCAGCTAAAACAGAACCCAACCCGGCAGGCGGCAGGCCGAAGCAACTGCCCGGTACTTTCCATATTATTGAAGTGGGGAAATAAAGATTAGTTATTGAAGATTATTAATAGTTGTTTGTTTTTAATTGTATTAATGAACTCGCTTTGCTCGGTTAAAGATTAGGCCTGGCGCGTGGACAACGTGTCGGGCTTTTTTTTGTTATAAGGTTGTTTCACTGCTTGCGCTCGTTTGCAACGAGTGCTTAATATGGGTTTGCATTTATAATGCAAATGGAGCGCGTCTTTTAATTGCGCAAGTCTTAGCATTTTGTCATTGCGATTACGAGGTACGAGTGTGGCAATCGCCTGTGTTCCTCCACGTCACGTTATTGCGAGCGATAGCGTGGACAACCGACCGTAGGGAGTTCATTAATACCATTAAAAAACAAATAATAGAATTAATAATCTCTACACTTGCTAATCAACTAAACGGATGTTGTTTGTTAGAACGTGTCGTAGCGCTCATGGCCGCTGGGCCTAGTCACTTTCCCTTAGATGGAAAGTAACCAAGACTTAGCGTAGCGATCTCATGAACACCTATAAAAAAATAAATAATAGGTGAATAAATCAAGTCAGCCCAATCGCTGCCACTACACGGGCCCTGCTCCCGGCCGCGTGGGCTGACAGGCCTTTGCGCGCTTGGATGGCGGTTAAACTTCTCCGCGCGTCTTTGCTTATCCCCACCACGTCATTGCGAGCGATAGCGTGGCAATCTCTATGTAGGACATTCAACTGTGCAAGATTTTCTTCCTATCCGCTGTCCTAATGTCTCTGACTTCGGACTACAATGCAGATAGGCTGTGCCGGGTGTTTAAAGCCCGCCAGTGTAGCTATAAACTACAGGCATACTCGTTCGAAGTCGTGAGACTTCGAACAACGAGGGTGAAGTAATCTTTACTTAGAACATTCAATGTGCATGATTTCGAAGACTATAGTAAACAGAGGCAGGAATAGTAATACAATTATTTCTTTGTTATTAGTGTTGAAATCTCCTACTTTTCAACATTATACACACGAGCTAAAGGATGCTCGTTTAATTTTATAATTTTGATATACAATAAGTTATAGTTCGGTTGCTTCTGTTTGAATGTAAAAGCACATTTGAAACCAACTATTAAACTTAACATAAATAATTTACTACATCCGTTATTGTATATAACAAAGACTAACAATGAATTTAGATAAAATAATTCGATCATTAGATTTAGCAAAATCTGACGCCAGAGACAAAACCATCGATGGAATTGTCGAATACATATTATTTTGTATTAATGACGAGGTTTCCTCTGACGAATTGAATGTGCTTATAAAAGAAGAGTTAATATTAGAATTACATAAATCTGAATTAGAAGAAGGTTTAGGAAAACTAATTGATAGCAACGCAATAATTAAGGGGGAGAATAACAAATATAAATTAACTACTGAGCGATTCGTCCAGCTAAGAAAAGTTGTTTCTGAAAATGATGATGCTGAGAAAATTCGATTAGAAAATTTTACTAATAGTGTAAAAAAATTTTCTAATGGTGTATTAAGCCAAGAAGACATTAAACTTCTTTGGTCAACGTTTACCAATTATTTATATGAATGTTATTTAGATCATGGAAAAAATGCATTAAATATTTTCAGCGGTAGGGGTAACTATAGTGAAGGTGAAATAGACTTAAAATCTCTAATAAGTAAATATGAAAATGGACTTACAAATCAAAATTTAAAAAAGATTTTTAGGGAATATATAGACAATTTTTCTAAGGAAGTTACAACCGAGGGATTAGATTATCTGTTAAATCTTGCTAATAAAGCAGAAGCTTTTTTCGCCTTAGGATTATCTAAAGATGAATACAATCATATTTATGAAGAAATAACTTTTGATTGGACAATATTCGTCGATACAAATTTTCTTTATTCCATCTTAGACTTACATTCCCATCCAGAAAATGAAGCCGCTAAAGCAGTAGTAGAATTAGGGCGACAATTAAAAATAAAATTTCATTATCTAAATATTACTCTTCAGGAATTGCAAAATAGAAGTAAAGATTTTGATGCAAATATACCTCGCAATTTACTTTACTCCCAAATTCATGCTTTAGTAGAGTCTGAGCAAATCGACAATTTTTCAATGCGCTATTTTGAAAAGAAATTGATAGATATGGAAAATACGCCCCACCCTTTAGATATAGTTGGGCATGCAGTAAATAATTTGAAAAGTAAAGGCATAGAGATATTTAGATACCCATTTGAAAAGCTTTCCGATCAGGTAGAATATTTAAGAGATAGAGAAAGCAACTATAATGATCATTTAAAAATTTTAGATGAAACAAGAGCGGAGAAAGGTATCAAAATAAAAGGTCCAAAAGATGCAAAGCAAATTTTTCATGATGTTTTTTTACGAGAAGCCATAATATTTCTTAGAGAAAGTACAGGTAATACAATTAATGACGTAAAGTATTTAGGAGTCACATTAGATAAAAGACTCATTAAATATGATAACTATTTGATAATGAAAAGGAAAGATGGAATACATATCCCTAACTTTTTTTCACCATCTATTTTACTTAAAAAACTATTAAAATATTCGCCGGTAAAGTCAGATGATTACCGAAGGGCATTTGTTAAAACGATTTCCACTCCAGCTTTAGATAATAATTACCATACCTCAAAAGTCACGATAAGAAGTGTTAAATATTTTTATAACATGGGTATATCGGATGAAAAATTAATACTAAGCGCAATTAAAGATGAAATCTTCTTATCGAAATTTAAGGAGTTTGAAAGTGATGCCGAAATATTAAAAGAGTTTGTAGAAGCGGAAATTCAAAAAAAATATTCACAGTTATCAGATACTCTTGGAGATGTCGAAGGAAAGTTAAATAGAAGCAATGAATTATTAACTGCAATGAGTGATAAATATGAATTTGATTCGGTTAGAACTAAAAAACTTGAAGCAGAGGTTAACGAATTGCACGGCACTGTTAAAGTCTATAACATGCTGGGAAACATCAAAAAAAGAGAAAAAACTCCAAATTTCAGTAAATTAACAGAAGGTCAATTGACAATTGACGGCGCGTTGAAATTGAGTAATGCCGAAAAAATACTTAGTGAGGTAAAGCAAGGAAACAGAAACTTGATAAATCAAATAGAAACTATAGATACTTTAAATAAAGTAACTTCTTGGAGAAGAAAATCGCTATGGTATTTGATTCCAGTATTTATAGTTATCCTTCATGTTTTTCTAGTTTTGTTCTGTCAAAAAGAGAACTGGAACTATGTTTCTTCTTTAATGGACGGTTGGTTTGAAAAATTAACAGATGGAAGAAAAGACCTTGTCAAAGGGATTGTCAGTGCAGTATTATTAGTATGTATAATCAAACCAGTTTCAATAATATGGAAACGATTTTTCAGCGATGAAGAAAAAGATAAGTTTTTGAAAGATAAATATAGTAAATAAACATTGAGCCTCAGCATGACAACGCGCGGGCCGCGTTAAGGATTGCAGCGAATACCGGCCATCGCGCCTAATGCTTATAGCCGTATAAGCGGAAAGCCTGGCCCGTAGGCAACGCCCTTGTTCAGTTGGCAGTTTTTAGTTGGCAGTTTGCAGTGATTTGGAAGTCGGTTAGTTTCTTATCGCTTTACTAAACCCCTCCCTACACCCTCCCGTGGGGAGGGAATCGCACGGGCCGTCCCACCACATCCCGCGCCAGGCCCAATCTTTAACCGAGCAAAGCGAGTTCATTAATACAATTAAAAACAAACAACTATTAATAATCTTCAATCACCAATCTTCCCCACCAATCTTCCCCAACCAATTTAGAAAAGCTCCAAATAACATTTGACAATACAGCGACTTCGCATTAAGCGTTATATTTTGTAAATTCGCCGCACGCCTTAATTTTATTGGGAATACTGATGAAAATAAGGCAAATACGTTTATCCTTCTTACTTAAATATAACAGAAATGGCTTTTGATTTAGACATGATCAAAAAGGTTTACGATCGTTACAGCACCCGTGTGGCTGCTGCCCGTACCGCGACCGGTAAACACCTAACTTTAACCGAAAAAATATTATACGCTCACCTAAGTGAGGGTGATGCAAAGCAGGCTTATGGCCGTGGGGTTGATTATGTCGACTTCGCGCCGGATCGTGTTGCGATGCAGGATGCTACGGCGCAAATGGCGCTGCTGCAATTTATGCAGGCGGGTCGCCCACAAGTAGCGGTACCAAGTACGGTACATTGCGATCACCTGATCCAGGCCAAGGTTGGCGCTGTCGAAGATCTGCATACCGCCATTGATGTTAACCGCGAGGTTTATGATTTCCTGGCTTCGGTATCTGATAAATACGGTATTGGTTTCTGGAAAGCGGGAGCAGGTATTATTCACCAGGTTGTTTTAGAGAACTACGCGTTCCCCGGTGGTATGATGATTGGTACTGATAGCCATACGCCAAACGCGGGTGGTTTAGGTATGGTTGCCATTGGTGTTGGCGGTGCCGATGCCTGCGATGTTATGGCCGGTTTGCCATGGGAGCTAAAATTCCCTAAACTGATAGGTGTTAAATTAACCGGTAAATTATCAGGCTGGACATCAGCAAAAGACGTGATTTTAAAAGTTGCCGGCATACTAACCGTTAAAGGTGGTACCGGCGCTATAGTTGAATATTTTGGCGAAGGCGCGCAATCGCTTTCTGCTACGGGTAAGGGTACCATCTGTAACATGGGTGCCGAAATTGGCGCTACCACATCCGTATTTGGTTATGACGAAAAGATAGCCACTTACCTACGCGGTACCAAACGTGCCGAGATAGCTGATGCTGCCGATGCCGTTGCCGAACACTTAACCGGCGATGCCGAAGTGTACGCAAACCCTGAGCAATACTTTGACCAGGTAATAGAAATTAACCTAAGCGAACTGGAGCCGCATATTAACGGTCCGTTTACGCCTGATCTGGCATGGCCTATCTCTAAATTCGCGACAGCGGTTAGAGAGAATAACTGGCCAGAGAAACTGGAAGTTGGTTTGATAGGTTCATGTACCAATTCATCTTACGAGGATATTACCCGTTCGGCTTCTATTGCCAAACAGGCTATTGATAAAGGTTTGAAAGTTAAAGCCGAGTTTACCATTACTCCGGGTTCTGAATTGGTACGCTATACTGTTGAACGCGATGGTTATTTAGATACTTTCGAAAAAATGGGTGGTGTGGTTTTGGCTAATGCTTGCGGCCCGTGTATCGGCCAGTGGGCTCGTCATACGGATGACCCGACACGTAAGAACTCTATTATAACATCGTTCAACCGTAACTTTGCTAAACGTCAGGACGGGAACCCAAATACACATGCTTTCGTAGCATCGCCGGAAGTGGTGACCGCTTTAGTTATAGCAGGCGATCTGACATTTAACCCGTTAACCGACTACCTGACCAACGAAAAAGGTGAGCAGGTAAAACTGGACGAGCCGTTAGGTATTGAAATGCCGGTAAAAGGCTATGCAGTTGAAGATGCCGGCTACCAGGCCCCTGCCGAAGATGGCAGCCAGGTTGTGGTTAAGGTTAGCCCAACATCATCGCGCTTGCAATTGCTGGAGCCATTTAAGGCTTGGGAAGGCACAGATATTACCGGCTTAAAGTTGTTAATTAAAGCTAAAGGTAAATGTACTACAGATCATATCAGCATGGCTGGCCCATGGTTGAAGTTCCGCGGTCATTTAGATAATATCAGTAACAATATGCTGATAGGCGCTATCAACTACTTCAACAACTTAGCAGACACTGTTAAAAACGAATTAACCGGCGAGTACGGCCCGGTACCTGCCACTCAGCGTGCTTATAAAGCGCATGGCATAGGTTCAATTGTAGTGGGCGATGAGAACTATGGCGAAGGTTCATCACGCGAGCACGCGGCTATGGAGCCCCGTCACCTGGGTGTACGTGCCATACTGGTAAAATCGTTTGCCCGTATCCACGAAACCAACTTAAAGAAACAGGGTATGCTGGGCATTACCTTTGCCGATAGCAACGATTACGATAAGATCCAGGAAGATGATAAAATTGATATCACCGGTTTAACCACCTTTGCCCCCGGCAAACAGTTAACCGTTGTGCTGCATCATCATGATGGTACTACCGAGTCGTTCCCGGTTAACCACACTTATAATGCGCAGCAGATAGAGTGGTTTAAAGCAGGTGGCGCGCTTAATATTATCAGAAGGCAAATGGCGTAAGCTGATTTCGGATTTCGGAATTGATTTGAATTTATAATTTAAAGGCGGCTTGATTTGATCAGGTCGCTTTTTTTATTTACGATTATTTTGCTGCCCACTACTAACTTATAACTGCTTACTGAACTATTGCGTTTCCCTTCGGGCCGGGCTGTACATTCATACGCGCACAAGGCGTTAGGCCCAGTTTGTGCAATAAATACCGCCCTGCAAATACCTGCTAACTGCGAACTAATAACTGCCTACTGAAACGGGCCGGTATCCATTTCCATCCCTAACGCGGCATGGTGCACGGAGACGCAAAGTATTGCGTCTCTACAGTTTTTTTACGCGTTTCAATGTGAGAAGATTCTGCGCGTTCAAACTATATCCTGATATATTATTCTGATACAGGTTTACCCGCTTATCATAATATAACACCACTACCGGGGCGTTAGCCATTATCACGTTATCCATTTGGCGGTACAGGGCAAAACGCTGCTCATCGCTTTTTACATGATAAGCTTGCTCAAATAGCTTGTCAAATTCGGGGCTGTTAAATCCGGTATAATTAGGGCCAAATGGTATTTTGTTTTTTGAATAAAACAGCGACAAGTAATTCTCGCCATCAGGATAATCGGCTATCCATGCCCCATTAAAAAAGTTAATACCGTTCTTGGCCACCATTTCGCGCAGACTGGCACCTTGGGTAACTTCTATTTTGGTTTTTATATTGGCGCGGTCCAGTTCGGCTTGTATGTATTCTATCAGGTTATGGTAGGCTACGGTGGTGGTAAGCGTTATGGACGGCATATTGGCGCCGTTGGGGTAACCGGCCTCGGCTAATAGCCGGGCGGCCTTGGCAGGGTTATAAGTATAGCCTTTAATCGCGGTTTCATTAAAGCCCGGCATACCTTTGGGGATAAACCCCTGGTTGCCCGGTGTGCCTAAACTATTGCGCAGGTATTTTATCAGCTTTTGCTTATCAATAGCATAATTAATGGCCTGCCTTACCTTCAATATCCGCAACGGCGAGTGTTTTACTATCGGCAAGGTAGTATCTACCAGCATCCCCAAATACATGGTATTTAAATAGGGCCCGGTGCTTATCACAAATTGCCCCTTATACTTACGGGTTATCTGGCCCGATTTGGTTAAAATATCATCGCGGTAGCTGCCGTCTATATCATTAAAAAAGTCGAGCTTCTTTTTAATAAACTCCATGAACGAGGTTTGCTTATCATCAATAAAAGTAGCGCGAACAGCATCCAGATAAGGTAGTTGTTTGCCTTTGTTATCCCGCTCCCAATACTTTTCGTTTTTTAGCAGCACCATTACCTCGCCCTCTTTCCAGTACTTAAACTTAAACGGACCAGTCCCCACCGGATGGCTACGGAAATCCTTACCATAAAACTCAACCACCTCTTTAGGCACTACCGAGCAATACTGCGCTGTCAACATACTAATAAACGGCGCGAAAGGCTGTTTTAAAGTAATGCGGAACGTGCTGTCATCAACTGCCTCAAAAGCTTGTTTACCCGCCACCTTATCGCTAAATATCCATGAGCCTGATGACATAACTTTAGGGTCTATCAACCGGCTAAAGCTATAGGCAAAATCAGCAGCGGTAACTTGGCGGCCTATTCCGTTTTTAAAATGGGCATCGTCCTGAAAACTCACTTCGTCGCGTAAATGGAAAGTATAGATTTTACCATCAGGCGAGATCTCCCAGCTTTTGGCAATACATGGCGAGGTTTTTAAACTATCGTCTATCTGTACCAAGCCGTTATAGAGCTGGTTATCCATCCAGATGGTGTTATGGTTGCGACAAAAAGCAGGATCGAGCGAGGTAAGGCCCTCGTCTAAATTAATATTGAAAACGGTTTTTTGTTTGTTGCTATCGGATGAGTTGCAGGAAGGTAAAGCCTGCACTAACAGGAACAAAACGCATACATAACCGATCAGTTTATTCATCAAAGCTAAGATAGCCAAATATTGAATGATTGATTTATGGAATTATTGATTTGACAATAGGATGGTGGTATGCTGACTGTTGTATGAGTACTTGGCAATAACCAATTTGTTATTAATTAACGGCAATCGTCGACATATTCTGTTTGCGTATTTTAAATCTAACAAGCCAAATACATATTATGATAGCAGTGCAATACGGCCAGCTTAATTCAAATGAGCCGACTCTTGTAATTTGATCGAGTAAATAGAGAATAGCGAAGGGTAAGTAAGTTAAAAAGATTGCAATTGGTGTCAGAATTAATTTCAACCATATTTCACTTTTGCTCCTATCGATCAACCTCAAGCAACATATGTATAACACCATCCCGCTTGGAGCAGACATTATGCCTCCCATAATTAAAAAAACGGGATATACATCTAGTCCAGTAGAGCCAGTTTTTAACCAACAACTAAAAGATAAAATGAGTGGACCCAATACTACGCTAATAAACCATACTATCAAGGAATACCATAACGCCCGCTCTTTCATTTTTTACTTAATGTTAATTCTAACCCGATATTGATGTGACATAGTACTAAGGTAGTTGATTTGCGATGCAATCGCAAAACCATGTTAAGCACTCGTCACAGACGAGCGCAAGAATATGGTTTAATATTAAAACCTCTCCTTCAAAAATTCCCCTGTATAACTCCCCTTAACTTTAATCAAATCCTCAGGCAAACCTTCAAATACAACTTTACCGCCACGGTCGCCGCCTTCGGGGCCAATGTCTATAATCCAGTCGGCGCATTTTATAACGTCCATATTATGTTCGATAACGATAATAGTGTTACCGTGTTCTAACAGCGCATTGAATGATTTCAGCAGCTTTTTAATATCCGCAAAATGCAGGCCTGTAGTAGGCTCATCAAATATGAATAAGGTTTTATGCGGATTATTCCCCTTAACCAGGAACGATGCCAGTTTAATTCGCTGTGCCTCACCTCCTGATAATGTGTTGGATGATTGCCCTAATTGCACATAACCCAATCCTACCTCAAACAATGGCTTTATTTTGGCGATTATCTTCGGCTCGGCAGCAAAGAATTCCAGCGCCTCTTCAATGGTCATGCTTAGTACCTCGCTTACATTCTTCTCATTGTAGGTAACGTCAAGGATATGTTGTTTAAAACGTTTGCCGCCGCAGGTTTCGCAGGTCAGGAAGATATCAGCCATAAACTGCATTTCAATCTTTACCTCGCCTTCGCCCTGGCAAACATCGCAACGGCCACCCTCTACGTTAAAAGAGAATGCCGATGGTTTTAACCCCGCAGCTTTAGCAACCGGGCGCGCTGCAAACAGGTTACGTATCTCGTCCCAGGCCTTAACATAAGTAACCGGGTTAGAGCGTGACGAACGACCTATCGGGTTTTGATCGACCAACTCAACCTGTTCAATTTTTGCATAGTCGCCCTCAATAGCATCATAGCTGCCGGTTTGTTCGCCATTATAATTGCCTAATGTTTTTTGCAGGGCAGGGGCCAGTATGCGTTTCACCAAACTTGTTTTACCCGAACCTGATACACCGGTAACAGCGGTAAATACCCCTAACGGAAACTTAGCCGTAACATGTTGCAGGTTGTTTTCTCTTGCACCTTTTATCTCAATAAAATCATTCCATTTACGGCGACTGGTGGGTATGGCTATTTCTTCCTTACCGCTCAGGTATCTGCCGGTAAGGCTGTTATCGTCTTTTATAATTTCGTTATAAGTACCACTGAAGATCAGTTCGCCGCCATGGGTGCCGGCAGCCGGGCCAATGTCAATAATATGATCGGCAGCTTTCATGATCTCTTCTTCATGTTCAACCACTAAAACGGTATTACCTACATCTCTAAGAGATTTTAGTACGGTAATTAAACGCTGCGTATCTTTTGGATGCAAGCCGATACTTGGCTCATCCAATACATAAATCGATCCTACTAAACTACTACCTAAAGAGGTAGCCAGGTTTATCCGTTGCGACTCACCGCCTGATAAGGTGTTTGATAATCTGTTCAGCGTTAAATAGCTCAATCCCACATCATTTAAAAAACTTAAACGGTTAGTGATCTCGGTCAATAAACGCTTACCTACTATAATATCGGTTTCGTTTAAGGTTAGGTTCTGGAAAAACTCCAGCGCTTTATCTAGGGCCATTAAAACCACATCAGTAATGGAGTGGTCGTTTATCTTAACGTAGGTGGCATCATGGCGCAGGCGGCTGCCCTTGCACTCGGGGCAGGTAGTTTTACCACGGTAGCGGGATAGCATTACCCTATATTGTATTTTATAGGTTTGCGCTTCCATCTCCTTAAAAAATTCATCCAATCCACGGAAGTATTTATTGCCTGTCCACAATAGCTTTTGCTCTTTGGCAGTAAGCTGATTGTATTGGCGATGAATAGGGAAATCAAACTTTAAAGAGTGTTTTACCAGCTCATCGTTCCACTCGCGCATTTTCTCGCCGCGCCAGGGGGCAATTGCGCCCTCGTATATGGTTTTGCTTTTATCGGGGATAACCAAATCCTCGTCAATGCCTATTACTTTACCGTAACCCTCGCAGCGTTTACAGGCACCGTAGGGGTTGTTAAAGCTAAAGAAGTTTGGTGTAGGCTCTTCAAACCTTATCCCGTCAAGCTCAAACCTATCGCAAAAGAAACGTTCTTTTTCTTCGGATGCATCAGGTTCTTGATATCGTACATAACAATCGCCCTTACCTTCAAAAAAAGCGGTTTGCACCGAGTCGGCCAGGCGACTCATGGTTTCTTCCGAATCGTTTTTGGTGATACGGTCTATCACAATATGTACAGCATGATCTTTATAACGGTCACGGTCAACAGCTGTGCTTTCTTCGGTATTATCCCAAACAGTATTGTCTAAACCTTCTTCTTCCAACAATGCTTCAATACGCGATATTTTACCATGATAATCAACCCTGACAAAACCTTTTTGCATTAACACTGCCAGCTCTTCTTTTAAACTGCGGTTATTATGCGGGTATAGCGGGCAAAGCACGGTAGCCATTGTTTCATCCGGCAAGGCCATGATAAAGTTGATGACATCGGTAACAGAATCCTTTTTCACTATCCCGCCCGATACCGGCGATATAGTCTTGCCAATCCTTGAAAACAGCAGCTTTAAATAATCATAGATCTCTGTCGATGTCCCAACAGTCGACCGTGGGTTTGAGGTAATAACTTTTTGCTCGATAGCGATAGCGGGGGCAATGCCTTTTATATAATCAACATCGGGCTTGTTCATACGGCCCAAAAACTGGCGGGCGTATGATGATAAGCTCTCTACATAACGGCGCTGGCCCTCGGCATATAAGGTATCAAAAGCCAGAGATGATTTGCCCGACCCCGACATGCCGGTTACCACAACCAGCTTGTTTTTAGGTATAGCCACATCCAGGTTTTTAAGGTTATGCACCCGGCTCCCTTTTATAATGATATGTTTTTGAGGGTCCTTATCTGCTTCTTTGATCATTTGTTAATTATAATATATTGATGGCCTGCTGATTAAACCTTTGTTTAAAACCTCAGTCAAAAGGCATATAGCCAATAGTCAATCTTTTTTTTAAAGTGCAAAAATCCTAAAATATTTAGCAGTATCCAAATAACATTGTAAAGCAATAAATATTATGACACAAAAAAATTATTTGCTTTTTAGCTCGGAAATTGTTTTATTTGAGGGAACAAATATTATTAACCCCTAAAGAGATCTATATCGACTAGAAGCTATACTTAACAATTATTTAAAACTTAGTTAAAGTAAACGCTTTTATATGGATTTTCAATTGCAAAGTGATCAGGATCTAATCCATCTGTACATTACCGGCGACGAGAAAGGATTAGTAGAGCTCCTGCGCCGTTATCAAACAAAAATTTACACTTCTATTTACTTATTGGTTAAGGATGATTTCCTGGCCGAAGATATTTTTCAGGATACGTTTATTAAAGTTATTAATACACTTAGGGCCGGTAAATATAACGAGGAGGGTAAGTTTTTACCCTGGGTAACCCGTATTGCGCATAATTTGGTAATCGACCATTTCCGCCGCGAGAAGCGCGCGCCGATGGTTAGCAATGGCGATGATTTTGATATTTTTGAGGTGCTGGGCAACTACGATGAAAGTACCGAAGACCGCATGGTACGGGAACAAACCCATAAAGATCTTAAAACACTCATACAACTTTTACCATCCGAACAAAAAGAAGTATTGATTATGCGCCACTTTGGCGACATGAGTTTTAAAGAAATTGCCGACATAACCGATGTTAGTATAAATACAGCCCTTGGCCGCATGCGTTACGCGCTAAACAACCTGCGCAAAATGATGCAAACCAAAGAGCTGAGCTTAAAAAATTAAAAATTCTCATTGCAGTTTTTAGCGAACCGCCCACCCCTGATTATCGGGGAGGCGGTTTTTTTGTTTATTGGGGAGGGATAAATATTTTGGTTTAATAAATTGTATATTTAAATGCCAATTAATAACCTAAAAACGCATTATCATGAAATCATTTGCCGTATTACTTCTGTCCTTATTGTCTATTTCAGTTTGTTTTGCAAAAAATAAACCTGCACCGCTTAGTGCCGATTCTATAATCAGCCTGTCAGTAAAAGCTTATGGTCACCTTAAAACCTATACAGACTCGGGCAAATTGATACAAACCTTTCTAACAGACCATCCACATAAAACAGCTACGGTTTTTAAAACTGCCTATGTAAATACAGGCGATATAAATTTTGAATATTATATACCGGGCAATTCAAACTCGCTATATACTATTAACAGAACAAACAATATTGTAAAAACCTGGTGGGGCATTGTAAACCGTACAGATGCACCAGTCAGTATGCCGCACGCTTTGGGGGCAGCTGCGGGGGTATCGGGAGGCACTTCAATGATCGTCCCTGAATTATTATTAACGGCTGATTTTAAAAACAACAATTTATACAAAAACATAACCAAACGCGTTTTAGCCGCAGTAGAACAGGTAAACGGTAAAGATTGCTATAAAATTACCGGCACAAACTTGCGCGGGCCAATAACCATCTGGATAGGAAAGAAAGATTTTTTAATCAGGAAAATTGAAGATGAACATGTAATTGACCCGGCCAAAACAGAAGCTATAAGCCATAAAATGGATTCGATGATGAAAGCCAGGGGCGGCGCGATGGCTAAAACACACGAAACAGCTATGAAAAACCTGGCGATGATACATAAGATGGATTCGCTTAGAGGCAAACAGGCACAGGGCGCTTTTACGGTTAAAGAAGCGCTTTCGTTTTTCCCCACGGTTGCCGGCAAAGTAAACCCCGAACTATTAAAATTCAGGCCAAACCGTGAGGTAGCGCTGTGAGAGATTAGTGATTAGGCCTGTCGCTTTATAATAAATTTGCCAAGCCTAATCTTCAATAACTAACCTTTAACCCCTGCTTTAATTTGACTTAACCTTTGCCGACATGGGTTTTTTACTGCTTTTTTTAACTTTAGTAGTTTTGACAGTAGTGCCGTGCTGGCCATTTTGATCGGTGGTGCCAGAGCCAAGTGCGGTGGTATCTGTAGCAGGGCGGTAACTGTTTAACCCCGATCGGTCGCTTGTGCTATACTGTTCCCCGTGTAAATTGTTGGCAGGCTGGGTGGTTTTTGTGTTTTTTTTCGAACTCGTTTTGCTTTTAGTTGGTGTAGTAGTTTGTGCTACGGCACTGGTTTGATAGGCCAGTAACGCCACAATCACCATTAAACTTAATTTTTTCATAACATGCTTATTTAAATTTAGATAGACATAATGATTTAATACATAAGCGACTATCTCAACAAAATGTTTTGCTTTTAGCCAATAAGTTATCTAATCAGAGAGGCAGTTTGTTTTAAAGATTAGTTATTGAAGATTAAAAGCCAGGCCTATCTTTATATTTAATTTGCTAAGCCCTAATCTTCAATAACCAATCTTTAATCTTTAACAACCAAACCTTAATCCAAACGTTAATTTGCACACCAATAGTTAATTAATTAGACAGTTGCGCCAACCCTAAAGAAATATTTCATTTAATTTTCATTTTGATAAAATAAAGTGAAACCGGTGTACGTTATACATCGTATAAACAACAAAACAAACTAATAGCTTATGGGTGAAACCTTTACTTTAAATGAGCTCACTAACCAAAGCGAAGTGATGAAAGCAAATGTAAAAGCAAATCTGGAAGGCGATGAACTAATGTTTTACCATTCGTTACGCCCTAACCTGGAGCTTTTGCAAAAGCAGCCAAAACTTCAAACCATTCACTACATACTGGATTATTCAAAAAGCCACAGGTAGTTTTAGTTAGTCGGAAAGCCTTGAGCCCTGAGTAAAAACTTTTACTCAGGGCTTTTTATTACTTTTGATTTTGGACTAAAACTACGCCTCCATGCTCAGATCAGAACGCTACCGCCATTTTGTTGACTACTTTTCAAAGAACCAGCCCGAAGCCGAAACCGAGCTGCATTATACCAATCCGTACGAGTTGCTGGTAGCGGTTATCCTGTCGGCACAATGTACCGATAAGCGCATTAACCAGGTTACGCCGGCGCTGTTTGCCCGTTTCCCGGATGCGGAGAGTTTGGCGGCATCCAATGCTGACGAGGTGTTTACTTATATCCGCAGTGTAAGTTATCCCAACAATAAAGCCAAGCATTTGGTAGGCATGGCGCAGATGCTGGTGGGTGTATTTGGTGGCGTGGTTCCGTCTGATATTGACCAATTACAAAAGTTACCGGGCGTGGGCCGCAAAACCGCCAATGTTATTGCATCAGTAGTTTACGATGCACCGGCTATTGCGGTAGATACACACGTATTTAGAGTTGCCGATAGGATAGGCCTGACCACCAATGCCAAAACGCCTTTAGCTGTTGAAAAGCAGTTGGTAAAATACTTGCCTACAGAAACCCTTGCCATAGCGCACCACTGGTTAATATTGCATGGCCGGTACATCTGCGTGGCCCGCAGCCCAAAATGTGATATATGCCCCCTTACGTGGTTTTGCCGTTATTATGAACGCGCCCATACCGAAACCGCCCTAATAAAAGCCGAGGCCCAAAAACTAAAAAAAGCCAAAGACGCTAAACGCAAAAAATCATTAGATACTATTAGCAAGGAACTGGCAAAGCGCAGTGTGGATAAGAATATTTGATTAGTATTTGCGGGTTAAGTAAGTTTACGTAAAATAATATACGTTGGTACAAACGCAATTAATTACTAAAAAAATTAGTATTATTAAAAATAACTTTTATATTTGCTAAAGATATTATTAAAAGATGAGCAACGCAGACAAATTAAAGGCATTACAGCTTACGTTAGATAAGCTGGAAAAATCATACGGAAAAGGCACCATCATGAAGTTGGGCGATTCTGTAATTGAACCTATAGAAGTTATATCAACCGGGTCAATAGGGTTAGACATCGCTTTAGGCGTTGGCGGTTTACCTAAAGGCCGCGTTATTGAAATATACGGGCCTGAATCATCAGGTAAAACAACATTGGCTATCCATGCCATTGCCGAAGCACAAAAGAAAGGCGGCATTGCCGCATTTATTGATGCAGAGCATGCCTTTGATCGTTTCTACGCAAAAAAACTGGGTGTAGATGTGGAGAACCTTTTAATATCACAACCGGATAATGGCGAGCAAGCTTTAGAAATTGCCGATAACCTGATCCGTTCGGGCGCTATTGATATCTTAGTTATCGACTCGGTTGCCGCGTTGGTACCTAAGGCCGAGATTGAAGGCGAGATGGGCGATTCGAAAATGGGTCTGCACGCCCGTTTAATGTCGCAGGCATTGCGTAAGCTAACCGGTACTATCAGCAAAACAGGATGCTGCTGTATATTTATTAACCAGCTACGCGATAAAATTGGTGTTATGTTTGGTAACCCCGAAACTACTACCGGTGGTAACGCGTTAAAATTCTACGCTTCGGTACGTTTAGATGTGCGCCGTATATCACAAATTAAAGATAGTGATGAAGTATCTGGTAACCGCGTTAAAGTAAAAATTGTAAAAAATAAGGTTGCGCCACCGTTCCGTATTGCCGAGTTTGACATTATGTTTGGCGAGGGTATATCAAAAGCAGGCGAGATCATTGACCTGGGTGTTGAACATAACATCATTAAAAAAGCAGGTTCATGGTTTAGCTATGGCGATACCCGCCTTGGCCAGGGCCGCGATGCGGTTAAACAATTAATATTGGATAACCCCGAGCTGATGGACGAACTGGAAGGCAAAATTAAAGATGAAGTTACCGGTGATAAATTGGTAGTTGAAACAGAATAGTTTTTTTTTAATATCAATATAGTTAGTAGAGAGCCTTTCCATTTAGGAGAGGCTTTTTTATGCTTTTATGTTAAAATATCACCAAACATTTATAATACAATTGCGTATAAGTGTGTTAAATTGAGATTAGAATAAGATTAAATTTTCAGAAATTTTTTTAATTATCATAGTATAGTCATATATTTATAAATAGTAACAACAATGATACAGTTATAAATGTTAATACCCCAAACAAATACTCCTCTGCAAAAAGCACTTATTGTTTGTTTGCTTTTTGTACTTCCACTTGCTGTAAAGGCGCAAAGTATTACGCTCGCCAACGCGTTTGCACATAATGATTATCGTCATAAACGCCCCTTGCTGGATGCCGAAACCAATGGCTATACCCATATTGAAGCGGATGTTTTTTTACATGGCGGTAAATTAGTGGTTGCACATATTAACCCTTATTTTAAAGGTAAACGTACATTGGAGAATTTATACCTGGCACCCTTATCAGCACAGGCTATTAAAAACAATGGCCGTGTATATGCAGGGAACGATCAATCAGTCACTTTAATGATAGATATTAAAACCGATGCCAAAAAAACTTATGCCGAGCTAAAAACATTGCTTGAAAAATATAGGCCGATATTGTCAAGCTATGATACAGGTAAGGTTATAATGCGCGCGGTTACCATAGTACTATCGGGCAATAAGCCTTATGATATTGTCAGGAAGGAAAAGAATCGTCTTGCATTTATTGATGAGGATCTGCGTAAGGTTGAACGGGATACCATAGCCAACGTATCAAGAATGGCCAGTTGCAAATATTCAAAGTTGTTAAAGTGGAAAGGTAACGGCAACATATCCGAGCGTGAAAAACAACGTTTATGCGACTATGTATCCATCGCTCATAAAAATGGCGAACAAGTGAGGCTATGGGCATCGCCTGATAATAAAGTTGTTTGGAAAGAAATATTAAGCTGCGGCGTAGATTTGATCAATACGGACAAACTTGTTGCTTTAAAAGACTTTTTAGTTGCGCAGTCAAGCCCTGGCGCTGTAAATTAAACCATCACAAAATCTTAAGGAATTATAATGTTTTTATGTTGGGTGGTATGCGCGCTAAAATAGCCTAGCACATTATCGACATTGAAATTATTGGGCGGGTTTGCTGGCGTAGTAGAGTTAAAACCGTTTGCCTTTTGCTGGCTAAACGTATACCAGTATGTATACATAAGCGCATCAATACATTGCATTTCAATATCTACTCTGTCGCCGCTTTTAAGTGGTATATCATCCTGGAAGAGTAACTGTTGTACAAAGCGGCCGTTATTAAACTGGTCATTCCGGGCAAATATCTGTTTTACCTGTACGCCGTTTATTGATAAAATAAACCGGTATTGATTGCTTACACTAGGTGGGTCCTGGTAAAAAATAATTATAGTTTTGGTGGTAGTAGACGCAAAATGCTCTACAGAAAGTGCAACAGAATCAATAGTAACCTTCGCAGGCATGGTTGATGACGCTGTATAAGTTTTGCCATCAAGCTGTACTTTTACACTGTATTTTTCATTATATCGGCCCAAAAAAGAGCTGGAGTAATAATAGCCAGGGCTACGCTCTATTAGCGTATAGTTTGTGCCTTTATAATCTGTAAGGGTTACTACGGCGCCCTTTACCGGTGGGAAACTATTGGTATTATCCAGCGGGACAGATCTTGATATAGTTACAGCTTGTGGGCCTAATTGGTCTGTTACATTGCCTTCAATTACCAGTTGCGGTGTAGCATCATTAAGCTTAAGATCTATTACATTTTTGCATGAGCCGATAAGGATACTCAATAAAGCTATAGCAGGTAATATATATTTAACTTTCATATACTAATAAGTAAAGTTATAAGTAACTGATGGTATTCTGCCAAACAAACTTGTTTTAACCGCTTGTGTGCGAGTATGATCATCAGGATTGTCCTGGAAAGTAATGGTATAAGGGTTTTTGCGGTTATAAGCATTATATAAACCAAACGTCCAGCTGGAGTGAAATCGTTTATGCTGCTTACCTTCCAGGGTAGCGCCAAGGTCCATACGGCTATATGGTGGCAGGCGGTCGGAGTTGCGATCACTATAATAAAGGGTAGTTAAACCACCAACTAAATATTTACCATGTGGGTAGGTAACCGCGTTGCCGGTGCCATATACAAATGTGCCAGACAATGTCCAGCGGGTACTTAGTTTATAAATAAGTACTAAACTCATATCATGTACCCTATCCTGCGTTGCGGCAAAATAGTTGCCATTATTTATAGCGTCAAACTGGTTCTCGGTTTTTGATAGGGTATAACCTATCCAGCCATTTAACTTTCCGTAATGTTTCTTAAAAAACACTTCTAACCCGTATGCACGGCCTTGACCGTATACCAATTGCGATTCTACATCCTGGTTGGCAAGTAACTGTGCCCCGTTTTTATAATCGATCTGATTTTTTAGCCATTTATAATAAATTTCGGTAGAGAACTCATACTGGTTATTGACCGAGTTTTTAAAAAAGCCCAATGCAACCTGGTCTGAAATGCCTGGTTTAATATTGTTGCTGCTCATTACATACAGATCAGTAGGCGAGCCGGCTGTCGAGTTAGAAATTAAGTGGATGTTTTGCGTATTGCGGTTATAGGATGCCTTTAAAGAGTTTTGATCATTAAACTTATAGCTTACAGAAAAACGCGGCTCGGGGTTAATATAGCTTTTCACAAAATCGCCCGAATTATAAGTGTTTGAAGCTGTAAGTACATCGTTAGCATTATAAGTATTAAACCTGCCCGGCCCCAATAACGAGAACATAGACAGCCTAACCCCATACAAAAGATTTAATTTATTGCTTGCATGCCAGTCGTTAGATATATAGACTGAAGACTCCAAACCGTTACGGTCCTGAATACTTTGCGGGTTTATCGCAGATCTGTTGGACGAACTAATATCGCCAGGCGATATGGTATGATGGGTGGTGTTAATACCAAAATGCAAAGTGTTTTTATCAGAGAAAAAATATTCAAAATCCTCTTTCAGATTAAAGTCGCGTATTTTTGAAGTAACCTTAAAATCATTGTTTGACGAAAAGCTTTGAATAATAAAATTGTAATTACTGTATATAAGCGATGTGTTTAAAAACAACTTGCTGTTAAAAATATGATTAAGACGTAATGTGGCAGTTTGGTTGCCCCAGTTTGTTTCGAAATTGTCTTTTAATCCTAATACATCCTTGCCAAAATAGCCCGATAAGTAAAGCGTGTTTTTATCATCAAATCGATAATGGAATTTAGCATTTAAATCATAAAAATACAGGCTGGCGCCACGAGTGGTCGAGTCGGGCGATAGTTTTAAAAAAAGATCGGCATAGGTACGGCGGGCGCTTATCATAAATGAGCTTTTGTTTTTTACGATAGGCCCCTCCACCTTAATACGCGATGCTATTAAACCAATACCACCTTGCACTGTATAATTTTTATCATTACCATCCAGCATCTTAATATCCAATACTGATGATAAGCGGCCGCCATATTGCGCGGGCATACCACCTTTATACAGGCTCACATCCTTTATGGCATCAGAGTTAAAGGTTGAAAAGAAGCCAAATAAGTGCGATGCGTTATATACAATGGCCTCATCCAGCAGGATCAAATTTTGGTCAGACCCACCACCGCGCACATAAAAGCCGGTATTGCCATCGCCGGTTGTTTTTACACCCGGTAAAAGCTGTATGGTTTTTAAAATATCTTTCTCGCCAAATATTACAGGCACATTATTTATCTGTTTAAGATCAAGCCGCGTTACACCCATTTGCGGGTTATCTACATTGTCGTTTTTATGGGTACTGCTGCTAATAGATATTTCTTTTAGCGTATTGCTGCCAGTAAGCAAAATATTTACCTGTGCGTTTTTGTTGAGCTTGATGGGCTGGTTTATGGTTTCATAACCTATATAACTTATAACCAATGTATAATCACCCTCGGGCGCGGTTAACGAAAAAAAGCCATACCCATTAGTCGCGGCTCCGTTTTGCTGTAATTCTTGCAGTTTTACAGTGGCCCCTATTAAGGTTTCGCCGGTAGCTGCATCTTTAATAGTCCCGTTAATAGTATATTTCTTTTGAGCATATGCCCTCGGAATTAATGAAACTGTGATCAGCAGAAAAAAAACGTAAAAAACAATTCTATGCATATAAGTTTATTCCGGCTGCTTTAATTGTGAAAATCTTTATCCCAATACGATAGCAGAGGACAATTGGTTGTTATAAATCCAAAGATATTACTCTGAGCACATTATAACGTATAAAACCAATAAATAGCATACCGCTTTGTAAATGATGGAAGCTTTTAGAAACAAATTAAGCTTTACGGCAATATTTAAGAATGATTACTCCCGAGGAAAGTGCTTGCGAATGCAGTAGCTTATAGCTTTGTCTGTTTTTAAAAAGTGCTATTCCACTACCCAAACTAACAGGGTATACCCAAAGCAGGTATTCATCTATTAAATTAAATTTTATAAGATACTGCACCAGCTTATTACTGCCATAAACTATAATGTCTTTACCGGGTTGCTGCTTTAGTTTAAGTATTTCTTGCCGGATGTTAGTTTTAATCACCCGCGAGTTATTCCAGGTTAAAGTTTTAAGCGTAGTTGAACATACAATTTTACGATAGCTGTTCATCATAGTCGCGTAAGCAATGTCATTACGTGCTGTACAAAGGTTAGTACCTACAGCGGGCCAGTAACTGGCCATTGCGCTGTAGGTATTTCGCCCTAATAATAGGGTGTCAGCTTTGCTTAGTTGCTCGGCCAATAGCTGACCCATGTCGCTCGTCCAGTTTTGCAGGTGCCAGTCCAGCCCGCCATCCGGCTCGGCCATAAAGCCATCAATGGTTATATTCATTGATACAATAATCCGTCTCATGCCACCCCGCTATATGTTATAATTATGCAGGGACATAATTAAGTACAACAATACCCACTTCAAAAGCTTGGCTTTTAGCTAATTTCAGTTCAAGTTTACTATCCAATAGTTTAAATATGGGCATACCATTACCAATGGCAGCCGGGTTTATAAACAGGTGATACTCGTCAACCAATCCCGCTTTTATCAATGCCGAAGCAAAGCCCGCGCCACCGTATGTAATGATATCGCCGCCATCCATTGCTTTTAGTTTTTTTACTTCTTCTACCAGGTCGCCGGTTGCCAGGTCGGTATTGTCCCAGGTAGATTCTGTAAGTGTTTTAGAAAAAACAACCTTATGTGTATTAACCATTTTTTGGGTAAACTCATCGGCAGTCTCCGGGTTTTGCATTAAGCCGGCCCAATGTGGTATAAAGCCCTCGGCCAGTTTGCGGCCCATAATTATGGTATCTATCGGGTCTGTAAGTACTTTAACGTAATCTTTAATATCATCGCCCCAGCCCCAGCTCATCCAATCCATTTCGCCATTTGGGCCCGCAACATATCCGTCTACAGATAGTTGCATCTGTAATTTTAATTTTTTCATGATGTGGTGTTCTTATAATTTATGCCTTAGCGGTCAATGCTAACTTTTTATGATAATAAATGTAAGCGGCGGCAGCTAGGGCAATGAATATTAACATAAAATACCATGGACCTTCCGGATGTGGTATGCTGTAAAGTGAATAAGTAGCTGCTATCAGGTCGAAACTCAAACCTGCGTATGCCCATTCTTTTAAACGGGGGAACCCGGGAACAAGAATAACAATGGCCCCCAATATTTTGGCCACACCGATAAACGGAACAAAATAAAGCGGATAACCTAAGCCATTATGTATTCCTTTAACCGCATCAGGCGATGACATAACATCAGGGATAGCCGAGCCAAACATTACAAAGGCAAACAGGCCGTTAAATACCCAGTATAAAATTTTTGTTGTTTTCATGATTGTTTTTAGTTTAGTTTTTTAATTGTTGTTTGTTGATACAAATATATTGCGGCAAAACAGGTTGCGTAGCGTGGGGTTGAGACATTGTAAGGGGTTATTTGAGACATACAGTTTTTTCTTTGCCTGCTTTTAGTAAATTTGATTTGTAGTACCTCAATATAAGCGCGTTACTTTAATGAAGCAAATGAAACATATATCTATTTTAGTACCCTACGATGCAGTGCCGGCGGCTGTTGTTGACCCGCGGTACTTGTTTACAACAGTTAACCAGTTTTTAATAATGGCAGGTAAAGAACCCGCTTTTGATGTGCAATTGGTGGGCCTTGCCCGGCAAATACCATTAAATAATAACGCCTTCGCTGTAAATACCAATGCCCTGTGCAGCGAAGTGGAGAAAACCGACTTGGTGATTATCCCCGCCATTAGCGGCGACATGAAAACCACTATTGAGCGTAATAAAGAATTATTGCCATGGATAATTAAACAATATGATAATGGTGCCGAAATAACTTCATTATGTTTAGGCGCTTTTTTGCTGGCATCAACCGGATTATTAAATGGGAAGGAATGTTCAACCCATTGGTTTTTGGCCGATGAGTTTAGAGAAATGTTTCCGGAAGTGGCACTGGCCGATGGAAGTATTATTACCGAGGCCGATCGCCTTTACTCAAGCGGTGGCGCAAGCTCGTACTGGAACGTATTACTTAACATGGTAGAAAAATATACCGGCCGCGAAATGGCTATACGGATCTCTAAATTTTTTGCCCTGGAGATAGATAGAAAGAGCCAGTCGCCGTTTATTATGTTTAACGGGCAAAAAAAGCATGAAGACGAGCCCATCAAAAAAGCGCAGGAATTTATTGAAGAGAATTTGGCAGATAAGATCTCTATCGAGGACCTTGCCACTCGTTTTGCTATTGGCCGCCGGCATTTTATCCGCAGGTTTAAAAAAGCAACCAACAACACACCTGCCGAATACATTCAACGTGTAAAAATAGAAGCCGCCAAAAAACACCTGGAGAATACCCGCAAAAACATTAACGAAGTAATGTATGATGTTGGCTATACCGATGTTAAAACCTTCAGGACAGTATTTAAAAAAATAACTGGGTTGTCGCCTATTGATTATAAGCATAGGTATAATAGGGATGGGGTTTAATTCTTATTTTTGTCAACATGTTGATCCGCCGCGCTACCCTTACAGACATCCCCAAAATACTGCAATTAATAAAAGAATTAGTACCCGTTATGAATGCCGCGGGCAATTTTCAATGGGATAATACATATCCTAACATCAAAGTTTTTGAAAAAGATATAGCCTTGAACCAACTTTGGGTAGCTGATGAGAATAACGATATAACCGGCGTTATTGCTATAACTACAGATCAGGATGCGGAATATGCTGATGTCGGCTGGGATATTACCGAACAAGCTATAGTGGTGCATAGGCTTGCCGTAAGTGTACATCAGCAAGGCAAAGGCATAGCCGTCCAACTAATGCAACAGGCCGAGCAAGTAGCCATTAGCCGTGGTATTAAAAAAGTGCGGGTTGATACCAATGTTGTTAACGAGGCCACAAACCGGCTGTTCCCGAAATGGGGATATGTTTATGCGGGAGAGATTAACCTGGCACACCGCCCCGGAATGCGGTTTAGTTGCTACGAGAAAGTTTTGAGTTAGCTAGTTCTTAGTTATCAATACCCAATCAACAATCGTTGAAGCCTGACCGGCTTTTATTTTGTCAACGGTAGCTTGTGTCAAGCCGGGGTAGGGGCCTTTCATCTTAAAAACGCCTTGTGGGTAGCCGCCACCTATGGCGAGGTTAAGAATGAGGTATTTATTGTTATCAAACACCCAGTTGCCATATTTTTCTACCATTTCTTTAGTAGCAGTATAGGTAACTTTGCCGTCAATGCTAAAGCTTATGCTGGTTGGTTTTATAGCTACGGTATAGATATGCCACTGCGTTACATCAGTACCTTTAGGGAAAACATTGCGTGATATTAACGGCGTATTGCCATGATAAGTTGGCCCGTGTATAGCATTACTGGCCCAGGTAGAGTCGCCAACGGTTTCCATAACGTCTATTTCGCCGGCATCGGGCCAGCGGCCTTTACCCAGTATCCAGAAGGCAGGCCATAGGCCATCACCTGCGGCAACCTTCATCCTTGCCGAAACAGTGCCATAAACAAATTCATACTTATTGCGTGTATTTATCCTGCCCGAAATAAAATCATTTGGTTTTTGCATGTTCATGTTATAACCCGGGCGATACAGTGGCACAATAGTTAAAAATCCATTTTTTACGGATAATACACCGGTTGAATCAATATAAGCTTCCTGCTCATTATTATCAGCATGTGGGTTAACCTCAACGTTCCATACGGCACGGTTTAGGGTTGTGCCGCTAAAGCTTTCAAAAAATAAAGTATCGGTTTTTTGTTGTGCCGATGCGGTAAGCGACAGACAAAATATCAGCAGGAATATTGAAGCAACTCTCATACAATGGTTTATATTAAATCAAATATAAAAGAAAAAGCCACCCTAAGGCGGCTTTTTAATATAAGTTTTATGTTGTTATTTATTGCCTGGGATAATGTCTATTACAACCGTACGGTTATAAAAGCGTTCTTCGGGCAGGCTATTATTAAATGGTGAATGGCTGGTATCTTCGCCAAAACCAAGTGTTTCAAACTTAACGGTGTTTTTTCCTGATGCTGCTAAACTTGACTCAAGTATCTTTTGGCTTTGCTGCGCTCTGCTGTCAGATAGTTTTTGGTTATAATCCTCTTCGCCGATAATATCGGTATGGCCATGAATGATAACGGTTGATCCGTCAGCAATTAAAGGAGATACCACATCAATCAGCAACTTGTTATATGATGCTATGGTTGATGCCTTATCAAAATCAAACACAATGCTATAACGGGAACCCTTTTGAATAGTTACATCCTGGCGAATTAAGTGAATTGTACTTTCTTTAGTAACGGTCATCCCGTTTTTGCCTTCGCCTATCATGGTTACTTTATAGTCTCCTTCGGGACGATCGCCTACAATTTTAATACCTGATACACTCTCTTGATCTTTAGTAAACGGCCCATAATGCTGGCTCACGCCTTTGTCATCAGTTATATTTACAGACCAGCTGTTAAACTGCTTTTTAGCACCATCAACATTTAAAATTACATAGCTATCAAGTGGATCTGTTTGCATAGCGTTAATATGCACCGGCCTCATCATGCCGCCACCTACTTCCATCAACAATTCAGGCGAAGTGCTTTCAATATCAACTCTGCGGTCTTCTGCCCTAAGTAAAGCAAGCTCTTTGTTGCCGCCGGGTTGTTCTGACGGATTAGCCGGTTTTTTTCTGGCCCTGGTTGTGATACGTGAACCATCGATGCCAAAATTTATTACGAGATATTGTTTTATAGATTCGGCCATTACTTTACCGTCACCGGCAGGGGCGCCGCTTAATGATATAGTTACACCCGGGTTTGCACGCATCCTATCGCCCAGTATATTCAGTATATTATGATATACATTTAATTGCCTTGCCGAACGACCCGACATAGTTACTGATTGTTCTTCCTGTAATTGATCTTCTTTAAAAGAAGAAGCTTGTTCTCTGTTGAGTATTACATAACGGCCTGGGATGTTGTTAGATCCATCCTCAAAAAACACAGCGTTAAGCAAAGGTAAGGTTTCACTTACCTGGCGTGTTAATGGTACTGCTTTAGGTTCGCGAACTGAAAAAGTAACATCGGCCACAACAGGTGGCGCTACTTCTATAGGGGCCACCGCCGCAGAAATAACTTTATGCGCTTTACCAAATTTAAGGGCAATACCCGCTCTCACGGTGGTCATGGTCCAGCTTTCAATACTACGTGGTGACTGGCCAAAATATGGCTGATAAGAAATAAAAGGTGAAAGATTGATCTTGGTAGTACTTGCTGCAGATGATAAAGGTATTTCATAACCGGCACCAACCTGCCCCGAAACCAATGTATGGCGCATGTCACTTAATTGCGAGTTTGTATTAACTTGTTTAACCTGTGTATATGAAAAATCATTCATGATATTGAAAGCAACGCGTGGACCTACAAAGAAATATAGGTTTGATGACGGCATTGCTATTCGCAAACTAGGTTCGACAGTTACATAACTTGTATTAGTATGCAGGGTAGCATCGCAATTACAAGGCGCTACCACGTTGTCAAATTTACCACCACGACCATCATAGCCCACATTAAGCATTATGCCCCATATACCTGCCGGACGATACTCTGCCAGTACAGAACCGTATGGACGGATGCCAAACCCTTTATGAAAAGCAGTTGGAACCATTAAAGAATTATTAAGTGTTTGAGTTGTGCCATCATAAAAGTTAAAATTAGCAGCACCCGATACACCAAACCACCAGATGGGTTGCGTAGTTTGGGCCTGAGCCGTAATTTGAGAGAGGGTAAGCATCAATGAAAATATGATGGCCCTTTTAATTGTTTTATATTGAAGTAACATAGGATTTTCTTTTTAATGTAAGTTGATTTAACCAAGTACACTCCCCGTAGGGAATGTACTGATAAGAGGTATAAATATTAAGGTATAATAACGGTACTTGCATTTAATGTAACCGCTTTCTGTGCCAATAACCTGCCGGTAACAGTAGTGCCGGTGTTTAAAGAGATGAGGTTTTTGCTCAGGATATTCCCGCTGAAATTAACACTCGTTCCAAGAGTAGCCTGGCCTGCAACAACCCAATAGATATTTTTGGCTTGCGCACCTCCTATTAAGTGAATTATAGCCGTATTGTTAACTATAAGATCCGAACCTATCTGGAATACCCAGGTATCATTTGCCCCGCCTGATAAGGTTACACCAGCATTTGTTATTAAAAGCTGAGTGCTCCATTTATATAATCCGGGAGGCAGTGTTAAACCACTAATATCGCCGGCACCTAAGCCAACAACAGGCGCAGGGGTTACAAGGTTATTTGAATTGGTATAAGCAGTTTCCATATCACCTACAGCCGTAGTTAAATTACCTGGTGTTGGTACCGCGTAATCCGCAGCGTAAACCTTGCCGCTAACAATAGGAGTATGAGATGTTTGACCGCTGGGATCCATAATTAGTCCAAACCCCGTTATGGCAGTTGATGTTATTGGGCTTACACCAATATCGCCGGTAACTGAGGTAACGCCTGTAGTAGATATACCTGATTCGGTTAGTATTGTAAAGTTAGCCGCTCCGCCAAGGCCTGGTAATGTAGGGCCAAGGGCCACAACTGCCGTAAAGTTTGCAGTGATGTTTTTATTAGATGTCATGCTCACAGTTAACGGATTGACAGAACCCGAAGCATCGCCGCTCCATGATGAGAATATGAAACCTGGATTTGCCGTTGCCGTAAGCTGTACCGTTGTGCCATAATTATAGGTTGGCTGATTAGGGTTTTTAGCAACAGTACCGTTTGTAGCAGTAACATTTAAAGTATACGTGTTGATCACGAAATTAGCAACCAATGTTTTATTGGCAGTTAAAGGGAACGTGTAGGCTGCACTTGTTGAAGCCTGTACAGTATTTTCTGTCCAGTTAAAAAAGGTATAACCTGTATTTGGGAAAGCTGTTGCTGTTACCGAGGTGCCCGAAGGATACGATCCTGAGCCGGTAGTTGATCCGCCTGCAACCGGGCTTGATGCTAACACCACCGCGAATTGCGATGCCGCTACAAGACTAAAGTTTGCGGTTAACGTTCTGTTAGCAGCTAAAACAAATTGATAACTTGAACTGGTAGAAACTATTGTTCCGTTATCTGTCCAATTAATAAAGCTATATCCTGCATTAGGTGTTGCAGTAGCAATTACTGTTGAACCTGTTGCAAATTGACCCTGCCCGGTAACCGTACCGCCTGCTACTGGGTTTGATTGTAGGTTTAAGGCCACCTTTCCAATGGCTATAGCCGTAAAATTTGCTACCAACGCTCTATTACCAGCCATCGTGAACTGGTAGCTTGGGCTTGTTGAAGCCACAGTTGCACCATCCGTCCAATTGGTAAATACAAAGCCCGTTGCAGCGGTAGCTGTTACAGATGCTGTTGCACCTTGTGCGTATGTGCCGGCCCCTGTGGTTGTGCCACTTGCCAGAGGCAATACAGATGTAGATACTTGTGGAATAGTTGTGAATGTCCATATCTGATCAGTAACTAAGGCTGTATGAAACTTATCAGCCGCGCCGGTAGTAATGGTACCTGTGTACACAACAAAAGGCAGCAATGGTACATCTGGTGTAAAAGTATAAACCTTTGCATTGCCGGTAGCAGCAACAGTTCCTGATACCGCATTGGCACCTTGTTTAATAATAAATGTTGCTTTGGTAATGGTAGCAGCATCCATATCGGTATTAAATGTTGCCGAGATGACTTTGGGAAGTACCACATCAACGGCTTTGTCCATTGGATCAGTAACAACAGTTGGGCATACGCCTTGGGCGGCTACAAATTTATCCTTTTTACATCCGGTAGTAAATACTACAAAGAGTAAAACCAGGGACCAAATGGTTAGGAATTTTTTTGAATAGCCTCTGCTTTTACACACTTGAGTACTATTGCTAGTCGGAGTAGATTTTTTTTTCATGGATAGTTTTTAAAAAATGATGTCTGTTGCCTGCAGTTTTGATAAACAGACTTTGGACACTACAAACCTACCTTGAGAAGTAGGATAAGATGTTACACTATTTTGTTAATAAGTTCTATAATTCACACATTGAAGGACGTAATGGGTTATTACATTCAATATGCTTAAAGCGGGAAGGTGTTACGCCTGTTACTTTTTTAAATTGCGTTGATAAGTGAGCGACACTGCTATAATTCAGTTTCCAGGAAATTTCAGTTAAATTGAGCTCATTATAGCAAATCAGCTCTTTAACTTTCCTGATTTTATTGGAGATAATATAATGCTCTATAGTTATGCCCTGGCCCTCTGAAAATACATTGGCAAGGTAAGTATAGTCAAGACTTAGTTTTTTGCTCAAGTAATAGGAAAAGTTTGTTTTTAACGCAGTCCCTGAATAATCAAGCATTTCTAAAACAACAGCTTTGATCTTTTCTATTAAAATATGTTTTCTATTATCTGTTAACTCTAAACCTGCTTTAGATAATGCTGTTTTAAGTTTGTCAATTTGTTCAATAGATATAGGTTCGAGTAGCTCTACCTGGCCAGCTTTAATAGCTGAGTTGTTTAACCCAAGTTTCTCTAATTCATATCTAACAACCATTTGGCAACTAATACAAACCATATTTTTTATAAATAGTATCATCGGCAATTGATATGCAAAGCAAGTGCCCCATATTTAAAAGTTTATTTTTGGGGAGATAAGCCTTGTTTTGTCGAAATGGATATGTTTAACTACTAAAGTGCTCTCACCTAGGTTTAAAGGCACATTATGCTATAATTAATACTGAAGAAGAAATAAAGGAATGAAAATTCTGAAAATAGACGTTTTATTTATTTTGACTTACAAAATAACGATTGTGGAGCTATTGTAAAACATTTAAAGAAAATTTAATTCGTTTAAAGAAAACATATTGAAGAGGCCCTGCATTTTTACGATATAGATTAATATAGAAGATAAAAGAAATATTGAGCACGTTTTTTTTTACCTCTACAACTTTTATGAGTAGTATAACAGAATTATTGTAGCTTATTAACTATGTAATATTAAAATACTTGCAGCTATTTGTGTTTATTAGAACATATTGAGTCGTTTACCGCCGTAACGCATTTGTTGCAATTTTCGGCAACGATTGCATAGAAAAGAATTAAATAATTTAGCAAAAAAAAGATACTTTTAACACCGATTCCAATAAATCTATAAATGAAGCCGGTGAATATTTGTAACCGGATTTATACTTCCAAAAATTAACTATTTAAGTGATAATAATGAACAAAATCTTATTTAAGAAAGAAGTTGCAGCGTTGCTATTGGTTCTTGTTTTTAGTCATAAAATAAGTTTCGGACAAGATATGCCTGTTGGCAGTAATTTTTCGAAAACAGATACCGCATCCGTTCCGAAAGAAATTGAGAACCCCGAAGTTATCGGTATAAATAAAGAGCTTAATCATGCTACGTTAATGCCATACAGCAATTTAGCCGAAGCGTTAAAAGCTAATCGCCGAGCATCGTCATTAGCCATTAGCTTAAACGGTATGTGGAAATTTAATTGGGTTGACTGGCCGCAAAAGCGCCCTGTTGATTTTTACAAACCCACCTACGACGTGTCGAAATGGAAAGACATTAAAGTGCCTTCATCTTTTCAGGTGCAAGGTTACGGAACGCCCGATTATAGCAACTTTACCTTGATCTTCCAGAGCGATTTCCCGAGGGTAATGACCGAGCCTAAAAATAAAAAATATACAACCCTTACAGAACGTAACCCCGTAGGCAGCTATCGCCGCGATTTTACAGTACCTGCAAATTGGAGCGGCCGCCGCATATTCATCACTTTTGATGGGGTTGATGCAGGATTCTTTATATGGGTTAATGGTAAAAAAGTTGGCTACAGTGTAAACAGCCGTAACGCTGCCGAGTTTGACCTGACCAAATATGTACAGCCCGGCAAAAATACGCTGGCTGTCGAAGTTTACCGTTTTACATCAGGCAGCTACCTGGAAAACCAGGATATGTGGCGCTTGAGCGGCATCTTCAGAAACGTTACTTTATGGAGCGCTCCGCAGGAACATATCCGCGATTTTTTTATCAAAACCAATTTGGATAAGAAATACCGCGATGCGGACTTAACCGTATCAGCCAAAGTAAAAAACTATAGCAATGTTGCTGTTCCGGCGCGCCAAATAGTGGTAACCCTTTATAACGGTGCAGTTAAAGTACCGGGAGCCGCTGTTAAAAAATCAGTACCGGCATTACAACCCGGCGAAGAAGTTAAGGTTGAAACCAGTTTCCATGTAACCAATCCGGAGAAATGGACTGCCGAAACGCCGAAGCTATATACATCAGTAATCACCTTAAATAATGGTGCTACTACATTGGAGACTATGTCGGCCCGTACCGGTTTCAGCGAGATCGAGATCAAAGGACGTTTGTTTTTGGTTAACGGCGTACCTATTAAATTAAAAGGCGTTAACCGCCACGAAAACTGGCCCGATGATGGCCATGCTGTTACCGAGGAGCAAATGATAAAGGATATAGTCCTGATCAAACAAACCAACAGTAACCATGTGCGTACCTGCCATTATTCTGACGATCCGCGTTGGTATGAGTTATGCGATGAGTACGGTATATATTTGGTTGCCGAAGCTAACGTAGAGTGCCATGCCCAGCAGAACCAGTTTAATGAGGAACCTACCATTAAAGCGGCCATTATAGAGCGTAACGTAGCCAATGTAGAGAACTTTAAAAACCATCCTTCGGTTGTTATATGGTCGTTAGGTAATGAGTGCGGCAGGGGTGGAACAAACTTCAGGGCCGCGTTACAAGCGATAAGGAACATTGACAACAGGCCAACGCATTACGAAGGCTTCGGTATAGGTAATGATAAGAACCCGGCCGATATTGACAGCCAGATGTATACCGGCGTAGCCGGCGTTGAAAAAAACGCGACCGATGCTACATTAACCAAGCCGTTCTATCTATGTGAGTATGCACACGCCATGTTCAATTCAATGGGCTCGGTTGATTTGTATAATGATCTGTTTGACAAATACCCTAACTTATTAGGCGGCGCGATATGGGAATGGCAGGATCAGGGTCTGTACAATAACCGCGACCCTAAGCATCCCATAATAGCCTATGGGGGTGGTTTCGGCGAGTTCCCTAATGATCATTACTTTATCCATAAGGGTGTTGTATTTTCTGACAGATCGCCTAAACCTCATTTCCCTGAATTGAAGCATGCTTACCAGTGGATCACTATTAAAGCAAAGGACCTGGATAAAAAAATATTCACCATTAAAAACCGCTACCAGTTTATCAACCTGAATGGCTTTGATGGTAAGTGGGAAATAAGCGAAAACGGTACAACGATATCGTCAGGAAATTTGGCGATTGGATCAGTTGCTCCTTTCCATGAGAAAGATATAAAATTACCATACGTTATAAAAGCAAAGCCAGGTGCCGAGTATTTTGTACGGATCTCATTCCAGTTAGCACAAGATAAGTTATGGGCCAAAGCAGGCTTTGAAATTGCCGAGCAGCAGTTTGAATTACATACACCTGTACCGGCTATAGTAAGCAAATCGCAAGGGGGTAATTTAACTCTGAACGATTCGAAGGATGCGATAAAAGTTAAAGGCACAGACTTTAACCTAACGTTTGATAAAACCAAAGGCACCTTTACCAAAATGGAAAAAGATGGTGATAACATCCTGCGTGACGAAGGCGGCCCGATGTTGCACTTATGGCGCGCGCCTCACCAAAAAGATGATATGTGGGCGTATACCGACTGGGTTAAAAACGGCCTGAAAGAAATTAGCTGGGTAGCTAACGATGTAAAGAGCACGCAGCTTGCCCCTAACGTTGTACAGATAAGCGCTAACCTTACCGGTACCGGTAAACAAACATTTGTAGTACACCATAAAGTGGTTTATACGATAAACGGTAAAGGCGAGATCAAAGCTGAAAACAGTGTTGACTTTAGCGACCCTAAATTGGTTTTAGCCCGTATTGGTGTACGGATGTTCCTGAACAAGGATTTGAATCAGGTTGATTACCTGGGCCGTGGCCCAATGGAAAACTATGGCGACCGTAAGAATGGCTTTAACTTGGGCCATTACTCAAGCAGCGTTGTTAAACAAATGACCGGGTATGAAAAACCAATGGAACAAGGTAACCACGAAGATGTGCGCTGGGCTAATTTAACTGCTGCGAATGGTTTAGGCTTAAATGTTAAACAAGTTGATTCTGTTATGCAGATTGGCGCATTACCATACAGCGATGAAGAAATGGAAAATGTAGAATACAAAATAGACCTGCCTAAAAGCAAGGGTACCGTATTATGTATAAGCCATAAAACACTGGGTGTAGGTTCAAACGGCTGCGGTCCGCGCCCGTTAGAGCAATATAAGGTATATGCTAACGCTACTAATTTTAGCTATGAGATAGATCTGTCTAAAAAGAAGAAATAGCTAAATATTGATTGTGCCCCTTGCAGATCAAGGGGCATATTTAATATTTATATACTATGCGAAGAAATTCTGATCGTTGTCCGCCGGCTTATGTTATCAACAATGACAACCCACAGTGCGTATTCGATAACGATCGGCATCTGGCTTGTCATCGTCTATATTAATAATTCTTAATTATCACCTAATATACTATCTTTAAAAATCGAAAGTGTGACCAACACATCTGGATATAACCTATTAATTGATTATTTTACTGTAATAACTGTTGCTTTAAATAATGTTGAGTAAGAAATTTATCGTTATCATACTTTTATTATCGACAGTAAAAGTATTTAGCCAAAGAAAGGTGGGAGTACCTACTCCGCAATGGAAACCAAAATATCATTTTTCGCCTGAACAAAACTGGACAAATGACCCAAATGGATTGTTTGTTTTGAATGGCGAATTTCAATTATACTATCAGTATAACCCTTTCGAAAATAAATGGGGACACATGAGCTGGGGGCATGCTACCAGCCGTGATTTGATAAAATGGAACTATTTGCCTGTTGCAATACCCGAAATTGTTAGTAAAGACACCACTACTTTTATCTACTCAGGATCTGTAGTGGTTGATAAAAATAATACCAGCGGATTCGGCATCAACGGTAAGCCGCCAATTGTAGCCATTTTTACTGCCGACCAACCCAAACAGAAAAAAGAGTCGCAATATATTGCTTATAGTAATGACAATGGCCTAACCTATAAGCAATACGCCGGTAACCCGGTTATTGATCTGAATAAAAGAGATTTTCGCGACCCTAATGTGTTTTGGCATGGGCCAAGCAGGCAATGGATCATGACTGTTTCTATGGTGAATGAACACATGGTTAGGTTTTATGCCTCGCAGGACTTAAAAGAGTGGAAAAAACTAAGCGACTTTGGCCCGGCAGGATATACCCGTAATGGCTGGGAGTGCCCATCAATATTACCATTGGTGGTTGATGGTGATCCTACAAAAATTAAATGGGTGCTGTTTGTATCATCAGGCGGAGATCATGGCCCATTTATTCAATATTTTGTGGGCGATTTTGATGGCGAAACATTTAAAGACGATAATAACGGTACTAAAGTATTGCCGGTTGATTATGGCGATGCTTTTTATGCCGCGATAGCATGGCGCGATGCACCACAAAACAAAAAGATATTATTGGGCTGGATGCAGGATGGGCGCAGGGAAACTTACCCATGGAAGGGCCAGATGTCTATACCTCATGATCTGTCACTAAAAACAACGGATGAAGGGCTTAGGTTGATACAGGCGCCATCATCCGTTGTTACTAAATCTTTATCAAAATACGCGGCAGAGAAAGTTCTGTTAAAAAAGAATATGCCTATTAATGATACTCGTATCAGTTTAAATAAAGAGCGGCCTTATGCCGGTAACTCTTATTGGATAGAGGCCGAGTTTAACATTGATAAAGCAAAAAAGGTGGGGTTTAATATTGTGGAGAATCCTGACATCACCAAAAATGTGAACGTGGGTTATGATGTAGAGCGGGGCGAGCTATTTATTGATTGCACCATATCAGAAATGGGAAATAAATCGCGCAGAAACCTGGAGCAAAGAACCCCTATGAAAGCTATTGACGGCGTTGTTAAGATACAGGTATTGGTAGATAACTCATCATTAGAAGTATTTGGCAATGATGGCGAAAAGGTGATTTCAACCATGATCTACCCGGATATAAATGCTACTAACCTCTCTGTATTTGCCGAGGGCAAGGCGATGATAAAAAGCATGAAGATGTGGGATATAAATCAGAAATAACAAACCAGATAAAATGAAATTAAAAGCCGGGTTATTTTTTTTCTTGTTGGCAGGCAGCTTAACGGCCCGTGCGCAAACCACGCCAGCTAAACGCGCGCCGATAGACCCTTTTACGCAGCCTGCGCCTTTAGATTTTAATGATCACGAAGGTTATGTATCACTATTTGATGGCAGTACATTGAAAGATTGGGATGGCAACCCCAAATTTTGGCGGGTAGAGGATGGTGCTATAGTAGGCGAATCGACCAAAGAGAACCCAAGCGGCAACAGCTACCTGGTTTACCGGGGGATGAAAGCCAAAGACTTCACACTGAAATTTGAAATAAAAGTTGTAGGCGAGGGTGGGAGCGGGATACAATACCGCAGCCTGACGGGCATACCCTGGCGGATGCCTATTGCTAAGAATGTAACGGACAACGTTGGCCCGGTTAATTTAAATTGGATGATGACCGGCCCGCAGGCAGATTTCTGGCCATCGGCAAAATACTGGACAGGGCAGTTTTACTCAGAAAACACGCCCATGCGTATACTGGCCTGGCGCGGACAGGTGGTTGAAGGTTATGGTACCAAAAGCAAACGCCTTATGGGTAACGTAGGCGATATAATGGACCTGGCCGAAGTGGTAAAAAAAGACGACTGGAACCAGTACACTGTAATAGCACGCGGCGGCGTATTTATCCATATTATAAACGGCCAGGTAATGGCAGTTATGATAGATGATGACCCCAAATCATCAAACAACGTAGCCGGCTATATCGGCATAGAGATAGAAGCGACCACCAAAATAATGGTGAGAAATATGTGGATCAAAAAATTAAAATGATCCACGCCATGCCATTTCGAGCAACGGGAGAATCTTATACATGCGATAATTAGCAGCAAGTATAAGATTTCAATGGTTTCACCCTCGCGTGTAACAAGACCGCACCGCTATCTCACCGGCTTAGGGAATATCGGCAAACTCTCATGCCCCTCGGCATCTACCGATTGTATGGCAAAAAAGTAATTATCTTTCGAGTAATCAAGCGTTGTTTCGTTGCCGGTCACAAAGATCTTCTTCTCCCAGAAAGGACTGGTTGTTTCCCTCATCAATATATAGTAGCCGGCCGGCTTTTTACCAATTTTTGGGATTTCCCATTTAAGCGTAGTATTGTTGGTAAGGCCAGATGTGGTTACACCCACACTCATCGGCGCAGCAGGTGCCGATGCCAGGTTAGCCAATACAGATAAATTCATGCGGGCAACTTTTTGGATATAGTTATAGTCGGCAAACTCCGGCAGATCGCCGTATACTATTCCTTTTTCGGTGCGCAGGTCCTGATGCTGGTGGGTAAAATCCTCATTCATTTCGGTAAGGCGCACCGCGGTAAAGCCTTGCAGTTGGAAAGAGGTTTGATCGCCGCCCCTTAAAAAGCGATCCCGGCGATAGATTAGTTTCACATCCAGTTGGTCAACATAGCGCTCGGCAGTTTCTTTGGTATAGCGAGCCAACTGGCGCGATGGACTATCGGTTTCGCCGCCATTGCCTATCAAAGCACTTATAGCGGCAGCTACGCGACGGCTGGTATCGCCGCGAAGTACAGCGTCAATAGACGGGATGCCTTCGCTGAAAACACGTACATGGGTATTGTCTTTCAGATCATTATCCATGCCGTGTGTGTTACCAACGATATCATTGTTAAGCATGGCATCTACGTTCCAATGCTCGTCCTTAGCACGTTTGGCAATATGTGCCGATCCGTTAAGCCCTTGCTCTTCGCCCGGTACAGCCATAAATATAATAGTAGCCGGAAACGAGCTTTTAGCCATAACTCTGCAAATCTCCATTGATACCGCCGTACCCGATGCATCATCAACTGCGCCCGGCTCAACGGCGTTGGCATTCATCACATCCGTAACCCTGGAATCATAGTGGCCTGATACCACATACACGCGGGTATCGGTTGGGTCTGTCCCTTTTAATATGGCAAGCACATTTTTTAATACGGTCGGTTGGGCTATACGGCCGCCGGCAGGTTGGGTAAAGGCATCAAACTCAACCTTCATCCTACCGTTTGATGCGGCGGCGTAGCTTTCCATTTCGGCTTTTATCCAGTTACGCGCGGCGCCTATTCCGGTTGTCTTACTGGTGGTATCGCTAAGCGTGTTGCGGCTCTTAAAGCTCACCAGCTTACGCACAATTGCTTCAATGTTCTTTGATGATACGTCATCAACCATTTGGCTGATGGCCGCATCGCGGCGGATGGTAGTTTGCGCTAGGGTGGGTAGAGAAATAAGTACTAGGAATGAGAGTTTTAAAAATTTCATATCATTATTTTTTGTTGTAGAGACGCAATGCTTTGCGTCTCTGAATAAGATTTTGCACAGAGAGACGCAAAGTATTGCGTCTCTACGGGTACAGGGTTTCAAAATTATCTTTGTTGAGTGACCATAGTTCAACGTTGTTATAAATATATTCTTTTATGTTTAAATATTCCTGCTCGTTTCTGATTACTCTATCATGATAACGCGACTGCCATGAAAAATCTATTTCGTTTAATGTGGCGTACTGCTTAACCGAAGATTTATAGCCTCTGATTATCGAGGCTAAATTATTTCTTTGCGGGCCAAATTTGTTTGTTTCCCAAACAATTCTATCGGGTTTATTGATAAATAGTATTCCATGAATATGGTCTGGCATTACCACAAATTCATCCAATTCGACATAGGGATGGTATTCAGGTATTTTAATCCAATTTGTATAAGCAATTTCTCCGATAGCAGTTGTCTGTAGAGACGCAATATTTTGCGTCTCCTGTTGTATTTCACCAAAATATCTAACACGATCTTTTGTACAAATCGTAACAAAATATAACCCATGCGACCCATAATCCCAATTAGGCCTGCGCGCTGGTGATATACGGTATCTGTTTTTATATTGATCTTCTGCCATATCCCGTAGAGACGCGATACTTCGCGTCTCTGATTTACGTCAATAATTAGTTTTTTCACTGATATACAAATTTTTGCGTCTTGATCTTGCACAGAGACGCAAAGTATTGCGTCTCTACTCCTCATCCCCGGCAATCGCCAGCATATCATCAACCTGTTTAAAATTGCTGCGCACAAAGTGGCACCAATCGCACTCCTTTTTACCGCAGCCGGTATTAAAATCATGCGCCATTATTTTTTTGTAAACTGAGGTAATTTGCTCCGTAACAGTTTCGGTATCCTCATCTGTAATAAATAGTTTTTCTTTGTGGTACTCGTTATCTTTGATAGGCTCCACAAAATCGAATACTGTACCTACTACCTGCCAATCGTTGGTACGGTCGTGGTCTATTAATATTTTATAGAATACTGCTTGTCGCCAATAATCTCCGCCATTAGGTTGGTCGTCGGTTGGGCGCAATAGCTTGTCTTTGGCATTTTTAGGTTTGCCGGTTTTGTAATCGATAACGGTTACGTTTTTGCCTTCAAATTCAATTTTATCCAGATTACCCTTAACTGGAACACCTTCAATTTCAATATTTTTTATGGCGCGCTCGGTAATGGCAACCTTGTTCCATTGGGTAATGTTTTGCTCGTAGTAGGCGGGCAGTATTTTTTCGCCATAGGCCAATCGCAGTTTAAACTCCTCTTTAGTGAACGAATCGCGGTTACGGTACATATACCAGCGAAATTCTTTCATAAACTCCTCAGTAGGCGGAAACTCATCATCCCACTCCTTCAATTTTTTAAACGTACGGTTCAATGCCCAATGTACCGCCTGCCCAAAGGTAGAAGCCGGGCTTTTTCCCGATGGCACCCGTATTAAACACTGAAAATAAAAGCGCAGCGGGCAATCCAAATAATTATTTAAGTGCGTTACCGATAAGGTGTAATTCTGTAATAATTGGTTAATATAATTGGTATCCAGCAGTTCAACTTTAGGCTTATCGTCCACATTAAATTGGGTGGCATAAAAGCCGAGCATATCATCCTCATTTACCTGTGGATATTCTACCTGCAAAGGTGTATCTGCTAAAATCTCGCCAACAAACTGCGAGGCTTCCTGATCTTTGCCATTTTTATCGGTATTTGCAAAGGAAATCATCAAGCATTGTTTTGCCCTTGTTATGGCCACATAAAACAATCTGCGCGCTTCTTCTTTTTGAGCAATATCATCATCTTTTGCCTGCGTTAGAGTATCTGGGTAGCTAAAGCTATTATTACGGCCCTTACCATCCCATGTTTTTTTATCACAACCGATGAAGAACACATGTTCAAACTCCAATCCTTTTGAACCGTGCGCGGTTAAAAAGTTGATGCCGTTTTGTGAAAATATTGTTTGATTAACCGGAAGCCTGATTTTATGCTCGCGCATAGTCTCAATCTTATTCAAGAAATCGGCAAGTGTGATTTCCGGTTTTTTACGACTTTCATCTTTCAGGAAATTAAAAAAACTGGTGAGCATTTGCATATAAGTACCCTTATCCTGTTGATGCATAATATAACGCAGAATACCCATTTTACCAATCACTTGCTGAAAGAACTGTTGCAGCGTTACACTAACCGACTCCTTAAGTAAGAAATCAATATTACGGGTTAGGTATTTCATTTCCACATTCTGCACATTATCAAACAAGCCCGGTTGTGTAGGTGTACGCATTTCGCTCACATACCTGCGCAATGAAGTTTTAGGTTGATTATTAGATGCTGTTGTATAATTTTCTTTTGCTACCGCTATGCTGGCTTTTGCAACTTCGAGAGGTGCAATATCGAAAAAGTCATAATGCATAATATCGAAAAGAAACTTATCCCCGCTGTAAGGCGAATCCATTTCTAAAGCAAGATAACGCAAAATGTTAATTATCTTTTCGCCGAAAGGTTGTTCCAGCACATCAATTTTACGTTTAGTATTTACGGCTATTTTCTCTACATCCAGGTATTGCAATAATTCTTCAACCTGCCCGTGGTTACGGTAAATCACCGCTATCTCATTTGGTGCTGTGCCTTTTTCTATCAGTTTTTTTATCTGCATGGCCACATCCACCACCTCTTTGCCGGGGTTTTCATATTCGCGGATTACAGGCTGAACGGTTAACTCACTAAAACGAGGATGCGATGCCCGCAAATTTTTATCCAGTGCAAGCTGACTGGTTAAACGCTCATGATTATTATTGATGAGGGCCTTTGAAATATCTAAAATATGCTGATTTGAGCGGTAATTATGTTTAAGTACTACGGTATGTAACTCGTTTACATAATCATTGGCAAAATCCAATATATTTTTCATATTGGCGCCCTGAAACTTGAAGATGGATTGGTCATCATCGCCCACTACAAATACATTGGGCGTTTCCCAATAATTCAGTAAAAACTTCAACAGCTCATTTTGCGAGCCGCTGGTATCCTGAAACTCATCCACCAAAATATATTGGTAACGCTCCTGGTAACGGCGCAGCAGATCTTCATTTTCGCGAAAAGCT
>NZ_JAQBOF010000012.1 GCF_028288185.1 Mucilaginibacter sp.
TATAGTTGGAAGGGTTAAAACTTCCGCCTGTAGCCGCAGAAGGCACGACTGAACCTATATAAGTTCCCACTGCAGCATTGGCTGCTGCACCGGTACCATAAGCAATGCTTACCGAGCCAATGGTCTCGCTATTTTGTAACCCTGGACTGGTGAACGCCGCCGACCCAGTGCCGCCTGCAATTGCAGTGCCATATGTTTTACTCGTATTATTTGCAGTTATTGTTAATGGGGCAGGTGTTACAGTACTAGTTGGAATAGGTACGTTAACACTGAAAAACCAAGGGAAAGGAACATCCCAAGTATACGTAGTTATGTTAATATTTCCTGAATGTGTACCGGCTGAAGCTGTGGCCGAAAGTCTTACATAAATAGTAGTGGTGGGCACAGTTGGTACAAATAGCCAGCCACCTAATGTTACAGGATTTGGATTGGAAAAAAAGTTAACATTGTCAGTACTGACCTCGAAACCTGGTGGAGCAAGAATCTTTATTACATCTAACAAATCATTGCCTGATACAGTAAAAGACGAACTTGCTGAAGGAGTGCCATAAACGGTAGTTAAAGCAGAAATACTTCCGGTAATGGTAATGGGCGAAGCCATTGAGTTGTTATTGCTTTTCGCAGTTGCACTACCGGAAAATGATTTAGCAAACACAACTGAAGGTGCCAGAAAAATGATGACAAATAATACCGCACGTAAATATTTTACCATACAGGCCTCCCTATTTTATCATACTATACTTCATGTTTGGACAATAGCTTTCCCTGAGTGAATATTTTCATATATCCACCCTAATAATTTTAACAAAATGAAGGCAAACCTGAAATGCGGCGATATGCGATTTTCAGCAGTAGATGCCTAGTAGATTGCCATCAACATCACCTTGTACGTGCTTACTTAAGTTTTGGTTTCCTTAAAATGATTGTTTGTGTTATAATTTTATAGCTTAAAGCTTTCTGGTAAATAACGTAAATAATAGTTAATATTATTAACCGTTAAGGAGGTGTTAATCCGCAATAGGGCCAATGGCCAATATCAAATTTATATATTGACTATAGAAATCAGGTTTAACGCGTTTACTAATCCTAGTCCTTAGTTAATCATTAGTTAATCAAAAGACACATAATATGTGCAAGAATCTTTAGAGTATCAGGAAAAAGCCATACGCGACTATTGTATCCGCAATCAAGTTGAACTATTTGCTGTTTTATGGATAACGGGAAAAGTAGCATGAAAAACTAAGTTAATCGAAAGATGCAACATCAGAAAAGATAGGTATCACAACTGTAAAAGAGATGGTTTCTAAAACTGTGAACACACTTTCAAAATTAGATATGTTATATCAAAATAGTATGGTTAAAGCCAAGCAGTATTTATTAAATGCGATTTACGGGGATAAACTGTGCTATGATGATCAAGGACTTCGAACCGGCCTTATTAAGAGGTTGCGAATATAATCCCATTGATTAATAGTGAATTATGGTGGAAAAAAAATGGGAGAAATCGCAAGCCATTGCAATTCTCCCATTCAGTACTCAGAGCGGGAATCGAACCCGCACTCCTTTAACGGGAACAGGATTTTAAGTCCTGCGTGTCTACCAGTTCCACCATCTGAGCAGCGGGTTAAAAGCTTCTGCTAAATGTAAATCATTTGAGCAGATGTTTAGACCTTTTAACAATAAATCCCTTCTTGTGAAAGGGATTTGAGCGAAAGACGAGATTCGAACTCGCGACCCCGACCTTGGCAAGGTCGTGCTCTACCAACTGAGCTACTTTCGCGTTACCAAGTGAATTAGTTTCGCATTGGTTATTTCCGTTTGCTATAACATTACTGCTTTTCGCTTGCGGAGTGCAAATATAGACAGAATTGAACATTCTGCAAGAAAATTATGCTTTTTTTTTTGAAGCTTTCTATAAGTCGCTGTTTTTCAAAACGTCAGCTATAAGATCATTTTCATATCCGCGGCTTATAGCGTATTGATGTAGTTTGTATTTGCGTTTGTATGCGTCTTTTTCAAGTAAGATATTACTTTTTTTTGCTAAAACTTGTTCAAGTGTTTTTAAATAAACATCGCCATCAATAAGCAACATAGCCTTTTTTATTAGCACATCAGGCACTTTTTTAAACTTTAACCCTTGCTTTATTTTTATTTTACCCCAGGCTTTTTGCCTGAATTTGCCTAGTGCATAAGCTTTTGCAAAGCGTTCCTCGTTTAAAAAACCGGCAGTAATTAATTGCGAGATTATATTTTCTACCGCTTCTGTCCATAATCCCCATTCATATATTTTATCCCTTACCTCTTGTTGTGAGCGTTCCTGGTAAGCGCAATAATGTTCTGCTTTTGCAAGGGCAACTTTTTCGTCAGTGATTTTTTGTTTTTTAGGGATATCCATTAAAACCAAAGTTGTTAAAAATTCTTCTATTGACAGAAATATAAGCAAATTAGTGCCATTATGCTAAGCAACCAATATCTCATAAAAGAAGTTAAGCAAATTATCAGTGCCGAGGGTGATATCATAACCGAAGATATCATCAGCGTATTGTTAACAGATAGCCGCCGCATTAATTCTGCTGCCGAAGGTTTGTTTTTTGCTTTAAGCGGCAGACGTAACGGCCACGAATTTATTGCTGAGGCTTATGCTGCGGGTGTAAGAAACTTTGTAGTGAAACAAGGCCCGGAAATTAAACTCCCTGATGCTAACTTTTTAATTGTAATAGATGTACTTGTTGCTTTACAAACACTTGCTAGCCACCATCGCGAAAAATTTAATTTGGATGTGATTGGTATAACAGGCAGCAATGGCAAAACCATTGTTAAAGAATGGCTATACCAGTTAATGACGACCGATAAAAGCATCGTACGTAATCCTAAAAGTTATAACTCGCAAATTGGTGTGCCACTCTCTGTTTGGCAGATTAGTGACAGGAATAACCTGGGTATATTTGAGGCCGGCATATCCCTGCCGGGCGAAATGAATAGGCTGGAAGCTATTATAAAACCAACCATAGGCGTATTAACCCATTTGGGCCCCGCGCATGATGAAGGGTTTGAAAGTGAGCAGGAAAAAGTATTAGAAAAACTAAAACTGTTTAAAAACTGCCGACTGCTAATTCATAACTACGATCAGTTGGTTGATTATAAAGAGAATATATCGGCCTTAAACCGTTTTACCTGGAGCAGGAACTTTGAGCAGGCAGATCTATATGTTTTTAGCGAAACGGTCATCAAAAAAAATTACTACCTGCGTGCCAAATTTAAAGACGAGGAAATAGAATGCCTGATACCTTTTCTTGACCAGGCATCGGTAGAAAATGCGATAGTTTGCTGGGCTACAATGTTGGCTTTAGATTATTCGCCCGATGAAACCGATAAACGTTTAGAGCATCTAAACCCGGTTAGCATGCGTTTAGAGCTTAAAACAGGCATTAATGATTGTTCTGTTATTGACGATTCTTACAACTCGGATATTCAATCGTTAGAGATCGCTCTTAATTTTCTGAACCAGCAAAATCAGCAGCAAAAAAAGACGTTGGTGTTGTCGGATATATTTCAGTCGGGTTTACAGGAAAATGTTTTATATAAACAAGTAGCCGAATTGATAAAATCAAAAAAGGTAGACAAATTTATAGGGGTAGGCGAGGCGCTGTTAAGTCATCAGCAATATTTTGAAGTGCCCGAGCAGTTTTTTTATACAGATACAACCGAGCTGCTTAACCATTTACTAAACCTGAATTTTAAAGGTGAAACTATCCTGATTAAAGGTTCGCGTAGTTTTGAATTTGAGCGGGTTAGCAGGGCCCTGGTGCAAAAAACACACGAAACGGTGATGGAGATAAACCTCAACGCCATGCTGAACAACCTGAACTATTATAAATCAAAACTACGTCCTGGAGTAAAGCTGATGGCCATGGTTAAAGCCTTTAGCTATGGTAGCGGCACGTTCGAGCTGGCCAATATGCTGCAGTATAATAAGGTTGATTATTTGGCTGTAGCTTATACGGATGAGGGTGTTTCTTTACGGCAGGCAGGTATAAATATGCCGATAATGGTATTAAATGCAGAGCAATCTGCATTTGATAAGCTAATGGAGTATAAACTGGAGCCGGTGATCTATAGCTTCGGACTGTTTGACGACTTTATTAAATATGTGCAACAAAATGATATTTTAAATTACCCGGTACACTTAAAAATAGATACCGGCATGCACCGATTAGGATTTGAGCCTTTTGATATTGATCTGCTTTGCGATCTGCTGGATGACGATAAGTATGTGCGAGTTTTATCCATGTTCTCGCACTTAGCGGCTAGCGAGGCCCCGGAGCATGATGATTTTACTACTATTCAGATCAAAAGATTTGAGGAAGCTACTGAAAAGATAGAGCAATGTTTGGGCTATAGCGTTATTAAGCATTTATCAAATACATCAGGCATAACCCGGTGGCCGTCCGCGCAATTTGATATGGTAAGGTTGGGTATTGGTTTATACGGAATAGATGCCGCTGTACCTGCTACAGATAGTGCCTTACAACCCATTACCAGTTTAAAAACAAGTATATCGCAGGTTAAAAAAATTGTAGCCGGGGATACGGTAGGCTATGGCAGGAATGGTGTAATGACCAAAGATGGACAGATTGCTACCGTTCGTATTGGCTATGCTGACGGATATTTACGTGCATTTGGTAACGGTGTAGGTAGTATGCTGGTTAACGGCGTTGTAGTGCCTACAATAGGCAATGTATCTATGGATATGTGCATGATAGATGTAACCGGGGTTGAGGTTAAAGAAGGGGATGAGGTGATTGTATTTAACGAGCAGCATCGGATAGAAGAATTGGCAACCCAAATAGGCACTATACCTTATGAAATATTAACTAATATTTCTCAACGTGTAAAACGGGTTTATTTTTACGAGTAAATTTTATTATCGGTTTATTAGTAACAATAGAATTACTTCAGGATTGGACTATATATTTGGATACTCACGTTATGTATTATTATTTAAATTAATCTGGATGAAAAATATAATTTCCATAAGCTGTAGTTTGTTTTTGTTTTTAATCTGTAGTAGTTTAATTGTTCCGGCAAGAAAGACCACCAATGTATATGTTTCTGATTTTGAAAACGTATTAGGTACGTCACTTGAGCTAAAGGTTTTTGCATCATCGCAACAACAAGCTGATGTTGCCGAAAAAGCAGCAATGGCCAAGATCGTTCAAATGAATAAAATATTAAGCGGTTATGATACATCAAGCGAGTTTAGTAAATGGTTAAAAAGTGAAAAAAAAGTCATCAAAATATCTCCGGAACTATTTGAAGTGCTTAGCCTTTTTGATAAATGGCGTGTACAAAGTAACGGCGCGCTGGACGCATCGGCTGAAGTGGTGGGTAAATTATGGAAAGATGCTGCTAAACAAAACCGCAATCCAACCGAACAGGAAATAGCTGATGCGGTAGCCATAGTTAAAAAGACGCACTGGGTATTAAACAAAACCAATTCAACAGCATTGCGCTTAGATGATGCGCCATTGATGCTTAATTCATTTGCAAAAAGTTATGTTATAAACAAAGCCTGTGATGTTGCGCTAGCCCAGGCAGGCATAGCTGCCGTAGTAATGAATATAGGCGGCGATATAGTTGTAAAGGGTGCACATACTGAACAAATACAGGTTAGCGATCCTAAAGCTGATGCCGAGAACGATGCCCCTATATCTAAGTTAATAATTAACAATAAGGCTGTAGCTACCAGTGGCAACTATCGTCGTGGCGAATTGGTAAATGGCCAATGGCGCTCGCACATTGTTGATCCGCGTAGCGGGATGCCCGCTGATAAAATTATAAGTGCAACGGTTGTGGCAGATAATGCTACCGATGCCGGTGCCCTGGCTACCGCATTTAATGTGCTTACACCTGATGAAAGTAAAGAGCTGGCAACAAGAGTTCCGCATGCGGAGTTTTTGCTGATAACCAGCGATGGTAAAAGAGTAGAAAGCCGAGGGTGGAAGGCTTTGGAAATACCTGTAGTGATGCAACCTGAAAAGGTTAAAACTGCTGTAGTTGATAATTCATGGGATCCAAACTATGAGTTAGTTATAAAATTGGAATTGCGTGAGATAGAAGAGTTTAGAGTACATAGCCCTTATGTAGCCGTGTGGGTTATTGATAAGGATAAAAAACCTGTACGTAACATTGCGCTATGGTATCGTAAACCTAAATATTTGCATGATATGGATACCTGGTATGATACCTACTATTCGAAGTTGGCAAACGGTGATGCAAACATCAGTTCGACAACCAGCGCCACCAGGCCCGCGGGAAGATATACTTTGAAGTGGGATGGTAAAAATGATAAAGGCGAATTGGTAAAATTGGGTAATTATACCCTAATGATTGAAGTTGCTCGCGAACACGGCACCCACCAACTAATGAGCCAGGATATTAACTTTAGCAAACAGGTTAAACCGATGACCCTGCGCGGTAATACAGAGGTGACTGCTGTAGGGCTAGACCTTGTAAAAAAAAGTAATTAAGATGGTGACAAAAAACTCATCGTTCCCTAATAAAGCGAATAAACAGCCTAAACAGTTATGGAAGAAACGAACGGCTTCGATTTCGCGCTGGTTACACATATACTTATCAATGGTGAGTTTTGTAATAGTGCTGTTTTTTGCGGTTACGGGGTTCACTCTCAATCATGCCGAATGGTTAGGAGGCAAGGAAAGTAAAAAGAAAATAACTGGGCAATTGCCATTAAAATGGGTGAAAGTAAAAGACACCGCAGCTATAGCAAAATTAGAGATTGTACAATTATTAAAAAGCAAACACAATATTAAAGGCGAGATAAGCGATTTTATAATTGACGATGATCAATGTTCGTTGTCTTTTAAAGGCCCCGGCTATAGCGCTGATGCCTTTGTTGATCGTGGTACGGGAGATTATAAAATAACCGAAACCAGACTAGGTTTAGTAGCCGTAATTAATGACTTGCATAAGGGACGCGATACAGGTAAAAAATGGTCGTATGTTATTGATATAGCGGCTATATTTATGAGTTTGTTGTCATTGACGGGTTTGATTATGATCTGTTTTATGAAAAAGAAACGGGTAAATGGCTTTATAACTTTCGGCGCTGGTGCCTTAATATGTTACCTTATCTACTTTTTCCTGGTACCTTAATTTGCGTTAGTATAAAAAATTAGTTAAATTATATCGGTTGCCGCTTTACTGGCATATATTTGTACCAGAGATATAATTCAAATGAAAAATATAGTCAGGGCTTTATTAAATTACTTTTTTAAAGGCTTAATTGTGGTAGTGCCAATTGGCGCAGCTGCTTTTTTAATATTTTGGGCAGTTTCTAGTGTTGATAGCGCGTTAAATTTAAGTGATGTTTTCTGGACAGATAGCCATGGCAAACCCATGCATATACCCGGCCTGGGGATACTGAATGTTTTGCTGATCATTATGATTGCCGGTATACTGGTAACAAATGTAATTACCGACCCGATAAAACGCTGGTTTAAACGTTGGGTAAACAGGTTGCCGTTTTTTAACTTTCTCTATTCATCAATAAAAGATCTTACAGAAGCTTTTGTTGGCGATGAGAAGAAGTTTAACGAAGCGGTAATTGTTGAGGTTAATGAATTTGGTTTGAAAAAAATAGGTTTCCTGGTACAAAAGGATCTATCCAAACTTAATTTGCCTGGCGAGGTGGCTGTTTATTTTCCATATTCCTACTCATTTGCCGGGCAGGTTATTATTATAGCCGCCGATAAAGTAAAACCTATTGACAGAAATGCAGCCGATATGATGAAGTTTGTAATATCAGGCGGTGTTAGTGGCCTTGACTGATTTTACTTTTTTTAACCGGATTTCTAAAACTCTTTATAGCCAGGAAGGTACTTATAATCATCAGTATTGCTGCCAGTAAAAATGGCGCGCCCGGAAAGTATATGCCCGTTTGTTTATTAGTGTAATGAGAAAACAGGAAGGAAAATATAGCCGGACCTATAATTACACTTAGGCTATTAAGTATCGTTATAGCGCCTTGTAGTTCGCCTTGTTCATTTTTGGCTACTTTTTTGGTAGCAAAGCCCTGTAATGCCGGGCCAGAGATACCCCCAAGGCAATAAGGCACCATAAATAAGTATACCATCCACCCCTGGCTAACAAATGCAATAAGTATTAGCCCAATAGCATAAAATATTATGCCTGCGATTATATTTTTTTGCTGACCAAACTTAGGAATGGTGTAACGTATTAAACCAGCCTGTATGGTAAATAACAACACACCAATAAAGAGTGCCAGCAAACTTACGCTATGCATCGACCAGTTGAATTTTTCATACAGAAAGAATGATAGCATATATTCAACAGCTTTTTGAGCCGTGTAAACTAATAATATGGCACCTATAAGCCCGGCTAACCCACTGTGTTTGGTAAATACCCGTATTAAAGACCCCAGCGGATTGGCCCTTTTCCATTCAAATTTACGGCGATGCTCAGGTCTAAGCGACTCAGGTAATACAAACAAACCGTACATGCCATTTAAAAAGGCAAAGCCTGCCGCAGCCATAAACGGGAATTTAATATCAATTTCGCCTAAATAACCGCCTAATCCAACACCCAGGATTAAGCCGATGCCAGATGCGGCCCCAATCAAACCAAAATTAGCATCGCGTTTATGGCCGGTACTTATGTCTGCAATGTAAGCAGTTGCGGTAGCTGTACTTGCGCCTGTAACACCAGCTATAAAGCGGCCAACAAACAACCATGCTATTGATGGTGCGAAAGCCATAAACATATAATCAATACTGAAACCAAATAATGATATTAATAATACCGGCCTGCGGCCAAACCTATCACTCAAGCTACCCATAATGGATGCAAAAACCAATTGCATGGAAGCATATATTAGTGTAAGCCAGCCATTATATTTGGATGCTGTGCTAATGTCAAAATGCCCCATTGTTTGCAACAGTTTAGGCATCACCGGTAAAATTATACCCAAGCCAAGTACATCAATAAATATGGTGATAAAAATAAACCCTAACGCGGCCGACCGCTTTGATTTGGTAACTGTTTTAGTGATTTTAGAAATAGGGGAAAGCTTATCAGCCATATATTAAATGTAAACCTTGCAGTGAGTATAACCCAGAAAATTAGTTTGTGTTTCTTTTAAAACTTCTTACGGCTAAAATGGCGCTTAACAACATTAAAACCGCTCCAATTGCAAATGGTGCACCCGGAAACTGAAAAAACGAATTAGGTGTAGTGAAATAATAAAAGGATTCTGTCATTAACAAGGGGCCAAATATAGAGCTCAGGCTCATTAACCCTGTTAAACCACCCTGAAGGTTGCCTTGTTCGTTAGCAGGTACGCTGGTACTCATGTATCCCTGTAACGCAGGCCCTGCAATTCCACCCAAACAATAAGGCACCAAAAAAGCAAACATCATCCAGCCTTTGCTGGCAAACGCAAAAAGAATAAGGCCAATTGCATATAATAATAACCCTACCCATATACTGCGTTCTTGTCCTAATTTCGGCAGTATTATTCGGATCAAACCTCCTTGGACTATAGCAATCATCAGCCCAACAAATCCAAGCGAGTAACCTACCCAAGCCTCGTTCCAGTGAAACTTAGACATTGTATAAAATGTCCATACGGTTTGCACCGCTTGAGCTGCAAAATATATAAGGAATAAAGAAAATGCCAGGCCGACAACAGATTTGTATTTTTTAAGTTGAAATACAGAAGTAAAGGGATTAATTTTTTTAAAATCAAGCGGCCTGCGATTTTCCGGTGATAAAGATTCGGGTAGAATAAAATAACCATAAGCTGCATTAATCAGCGCTAAAGCCGCCGCCGCGATAAATGGGTAATGCACATCGTATTTGCCTAATACCCCACCTATTACGGGCCCAATAATAAACCCTAAACCAAAGGCAACCCCCACCATTCCGAAATTAGCCGCGCGTTTCTCTGGTGTACTAATATCTGCTATATAAGCTGTTGCTGTTGTAAAACTAGCGCCGGTAATTCCGGCAACAATACGCCCGACAAATAACCAACCTATAGTTGGCGCAAATGCCGAGAATGCATAATCAATACTAAATCCTAGTAACGAGCAAAGCAATACCGGCCTGCGGCCAAATTTATCACTTAAATTACCTATTAAAGGAGCAAATGCAAATTGCATGGTAGCATAAGCTGCGGTTAGCCAACCTGCATAACTTGATGCCTGGCTGATATCGCCTTTAATTAAATGTTCAATTAGCTTGGGTATAACTGGTATTATAATCCCTAGTCCAATTATATCAATTAATAACGTCGCAAATATAAAACCTAATGCAGCTTGCTTTTTTGATTTAGCAGGTTGTTTCATCTAGAAATTCGGTTTCAATACGTATTTATCATAGAAACGGAAGATATGCTCAGTAGCTTCTTCGGCAGTATCAACCAGGCGATATAGATTCAGATCGTCCGGGTGGATGTTATGTTCCTGGTTAAGCATTTTATCAACTACCCAGTTAAACAGGCCGCCCCAATATTCAACACCCACAAACACAATTGGGAAACGGGCAATTTTACCGGTTTGTATCAGGGTTATCGCCTCGAACGATTCATCTAAAGTTCCAAAGCCACCCGGTAGTACAATAAAGCCCTGCGAATATTTCATAAACATTACCTTGCGAATAAAGAAATAGTCAAACTCCAGTACTTTATCTCTGTCGATATATCTATTGTGAAATTGCTCAAAGGGTAATTCAATATTTAAGCCTACCGATTTACCACCGGCCTCGTAAGCGCCTTTGTTAGCTGCCTCCATAATACCCGGCCCACCACCTGATATTACGCCATAGCCGCGCTCTGTAAGCAGGCGCGCTGTATCTTCGGCCAGTTTATAGTAAGGATTATCATTTTTTGTACGTGCTGATCCAAATATAGATACACATGGGCCAATTTTGGCCAGTTTCTCAAAGCCATCGACAAACTCGGCCATTATTTTAAATATCTGCCAGGAATCGGTTACTTTAATTTCTTGCCAGTTTTTGTTTTCAAACGCTTGTCTTATTTTTTCTTCTCCGGTCATATCAAAATTATTATCAGTTCAATTACTCACCCGGTCATCGCTTCGCTCGACCACCCTCTCTTCCGCAAGCGGTAAAGAGGGTTTATTTTCTTTTATTTTTAGCCCTCTTTCCGCCGAAGGCGAAGAGAGGGTCGCCCAGCGAAGCGTTGGCGGGGTGAGTAACAGCGCCAAATGCTTCGCCAGGTATATGTTAATGAACTACTGCCGCTTTTGTTTTAGCTGATGAGCTAAGCAGCAAGCCTGCAAAGGTAATAATTCCGTTGAGCAGGATGAGTTCGTTATCAAAAGTATAACCAAATAACTTAGCCGAGTTTGCACTAAGGTAATAACATATAGCCGGCGATATAAGGCAAATAAAGGGTACCAACTTATCTTTAACCTGCCTGCCGCTCATAAATAACCCAAACGAGTACAACCCCAGCAGCGGCCCGTAAGTGTACGAAGCTACTTTAAAAATGGCACTCACCACCGCGTCATTATTAATAGAGTTAAATATTATAATGGTTAAGAACAGGAACCCGGAAAAAGCCACATGCACATAATGCCGTGTGTTAATCATTTTTTTGCTGTTGATATCCTTGCCTTTGTTGAAGTTTAAAAAGTCTACACAAAATGAGGTGGTCAAGGCTGTTAATGCAGAATCTGTTGTGGCAAATGTTGCCGCAGTTAGCCCCAGCATAAACACTATGGCGGGCACTACACCCAAATATTTTAAGGCGATGGTAGGGTAGAGGTAATCGGTTTTGGGTACTGTGATGCCATAACGTGTGGCATACATGTACAGCAAAGCGCCCACACTTAAAAAGAAAATATTGATAACCACAAATACAGCCGTAAAGCTGAACATGTTTTTTTGCGCTTCGCGGATGTTTTTAAGGCTAAGGTTTTTTTGCATCAGGTCCTGATCAAGCCCTGTCATACCTATAGTAATAAACATACCACCAATAAACTGCTTGCTGAAGTGGAAGTGACTGGTAAGGAAATCATTAAAGAAAAACACTTTGGAGTAGCTGCTGGTTTTAATGGCATCCACCGCCTCGAAAATATTAAAGTTCATGGCGCGGCAAATAAAGAATATCGACAGAAAAACCGATGAAACCAGGAATAAAGTTTGCAAACTGTCTGTTATAATAATAGTCTTTAACCCACCCTTAAAGGTATAAGCCCATATTAATAGCAGGCATATCAACACCGTAACCGCGAAAGGCACGCCGTAACTATCAAAAATAAACTTCTGTAATACAATAACCACCAGGTACAACCTAAACGATGAGCCAATTACCCGGCTTATTAAAAATATGCCGGCTGCTGTTTTATAACTCCAGGTACCTAACGCGTGCTCAATATAGCTGTAAATCGAGGTCAGCTTCATTCGGTAATACAATGGCAACAATACGGTGGCTATAATGATAAACCCCGCCGCATTACCCAACACAAATTGAAAATAGGCAAACTCATCGCCACTTGGCGCGCCAACTTTGCCGGGTACTGATATAAAAGTTACACCACTTAACGCTGTGCCTATCATCCCAAAGGCAACTAAATACCATTTGGAGTTTCTATTGGCTACAAAGAAGGTGTCGTTATCGGATGATTTACGGGAGGTCAGCCACGATATTACCAGTAATACTAAAAAATAACCAACTATAAATGAGAGTAATATTCCAGGAGACATATGCGTTTGTTTAGACAACTGTCATTTCGAACGAGGTACGAGGATAAATCTTGTACACTTTATATGTAGTACAAGATTTCTCACTATCGTTCGAATGACAGTCTTAATATTCCTGCACACAAGTTATGTATAGTACTTCATTAAACAAAAAAACTTTCTGACTTCTAATAAATCTTTCGGACTTACGGTCTTTCCGACTTGCGGACTATTAACTATCTTCGCTTAATGAATTTCTCTTCTAAATTATTAGAAAACGCTGTTGCCGAGTTTGCAAAGTTACCGGGAGTAGGGCAAAAAACTGCTTTGCGATTGGTATTGCATCTGCTTAATCAGGATAAAGAAGATGTTCAGAAGTTTAGCGCTACTATAACTAAACTGCGTAACGAAATTCAGTTCTGCAAAACTTGCCATAATATTTCAGACCAACCTGTTTGCGAGATATGTGCATCACACAAGCGCGACCATAGCCTGATTTGCGTTGTTGAAGATACCCGCGATGTAATGGCTATTGAAAACACCAGTCAATACAACGGTGTGTACCATGTTTTAGGTGGATTGATATCGCCAATGGATGGCATTGGCCCATCAGACTTGCAGGTTGATACACTGGTTGAACGCTTAAATGGTGAAGAAGTAAAAGAAGTTATTTTCGCGTTAAGCGCCACAATGGAAGGAGATACCACAATTTTCTATCTGCATAAAAGATTAAAACAATTTAATATAAGTATCTCAACAATAGCTCGTGGCATAGCCTTTGGAGGAGAATTGGAGTACGTAGATGAGATTACACTAGGTCGGTCCATCACTACACGTGTTCCGTATGAAAATTCTTTATCCAGGTAAGTATGAAACTATCGGTAATAATTGTTAATCACAACCATTGTGATCTGCTAAAAATTGCACTAAATTCTTTAATTAAAGCTACAAAAAGCTTTGATTATGAGTTAATTATAGTCGACAATGCATCAACCGATAATTCAGTTGAAATGCTGGCCGCGGAATATCCTGATCTGCGTTTACTTACGAACGCAGTTGACGAAGGTGTTGCAAAAGGCAGCAACCAGGGGATAGAAGTGTCCAGAGGCGAGTATGTTTTACTAGTCAATGCGGATACTATTTGCGGCAAAGAGACTTTGGACAAAGTAATTGATTTTATGGATGTCCACGTAGATGCCAGCGGACTAGGGGTAAGAATGTTAGGCCCGCAAGGTAGTTTCTTACCAGAGTCAAATCGCGGCTTAACAAAACCATGGATGGCTTTTTTTAAGCTGATAGGCTTTGGTAAAAATCTGCCTAAAACACGTCTGTCAAATCGTAACCATAAGGTGTGGGTAGAAGAGTTTCAAACATCAGAGATAGATATACTTGCAGATGGTTTTATGTTGATACGCCGTTCTGTTTTAAACGAAGTTGGTTTGTTGGATGAGCGCTTTGTACAATACGGCCATAATATTGATCTCTCTTATAGGATGAGGCTGCATGGGTTTAAAAATTACTACTTCCCCAAAACCTATATTATCAACTTTAAAAGCCAAAATCAGCCAAAATTTAGCTGGCATTATATAAAGAGTTTTTATGGCGCTATGCTTATATTCGCTGCCAAGTACCTGTTTAAATTGCCTGAAATAAAAATAGAAGGCATGCAACTGTACCCGGCAAAATATGAAGTTGAACAATAAGATAATAATTATAACTGGTGCGTCATCGGGCATCGGCAAATCATTAGCAGAAGAATTTGCACGACGCGGCGCTAGCCTGGTTTTAGCTGCTCGTCAATATGTTACCCTATGCGAAATAGCACAATCCCTGCAAGATCAATATCAAATTAAAGCCGTAGCTGTACAATGCGATGTAGCTATAGAAAGCGATTGTGAGCATTTAATACAGCAGGCCCTGACAACTTTCGGTAAAATCGACATACTAGTAAACAACGCAGGTATATCTATGCGTGCGCTGTTTAAAGACGCTGATGTACAAGTCTTAAAAACACTGATGGATGTTAATTTTTGGGGGACGGTTTATTGTACCAAATATGCATTGCCCGAGATATTAAAAACACAAGGATCTGTAGTAGGGGTGTCGTCCATTGCCGGCTACAAAGGTTTACCGGGACGGACAGGCTATTCGGCATCAAAATTTGCGATGAATGGTTTCCTGGATGCTTTACGGGTGGAGAATTTAAAAACCGGTGTACATGTAATGACCGCCTGCCCGGGATTTACCGCGTCAAATATTCGCAATACAGCCTTAAATAAAGACGGTAATCAACAAGGCGAAAGCACACTGCACGAAGAAAAAATGATGACATCAGACGAAGTAGCCAAAATTATAGCTGATGGCGTCGAAAACCGTTCACGCACTTTAATTTTGACAGGACAAGGAAAGCTCACCGTGTTTTTAAGCAAGCTAATACCGGGTGTGCTGGATAAGTTGGTTTATAACGTTTTTGCAAAAGAGAAGGACGCATTGTTGAAATAGATTTCATGGATCATTGTTAATGATACTATTAACAATGGACTATCAACCATCAACTAATTCATAATCATCAATCTTATCCAAATTTAAAACAATGCGCCCTTCTTCGTCACGGTCAAAAGTCGGTTTAAACTTGGCTCCCCAAACAATCTCATCATACATGTAGGAAGTGCGCGAATGTACCGTTTGCGAAAATGTATCATCAAAAGCTTTTAACAATACAGCAAAACTAGCTTCGCCGTTTGCCATTTCTTCGGGCGTTATGTCTTTTAACGGACTGTCATTATCAAGCGAATGCACAACGGTCCAGCTAAGCGTTAATATGCTTACCCGTTTTCTTTCTAGTTCTAATGATAAAAACCGGCGAATTTTTTTGCCGTCAACGTCTTCGTTATACGAGAATATGACCTCCATCTGTAGGTCTATCAACGTATTTCTACGCAGATTGGTAAGCCTGAACATCAATCCTTTACCATTGTCACGATAAGGGGCAACCAGCAAATGCTCACTATATTTTATTTTTGCTGATGGCCTTGAAAAGCGTCCGTACAATAAACCGGTTGCTAATGCGAAGGCCAATAATCCCATCATGGACTCGAATGCCGCTACACTATTAGCTGCCATACCATGCGGACTTATATGACCATAACCTACCGTTGATATTGTTTGGGCCGAAAAGAAAAACGCATCCATAAAGCGATAAAAAAAGGTATTTCCAACCGCGCCATTTAAGGTTCCTGGACCTAAAGACACATATATAAACGCGAAAATTATATTAGCCGTTAAATATCCGGACAATACCAATAGCCAAAATTTAGCCCAACTCATGGTAATTAGGGTGTGGTAATTATTGGAAGTGTTAAAAATAGATAATCCTTTACGCTTTACATTTATAGACCCATCGCGGTTTACCAGGCGTTGGCTCCTTATTACTGCTTGCGTGCCGAAACCGAGGTCATCTTCTGGGTTGAATTTTCTTTTAGGTAGTATGGCCATGTTAGTGAGTTGTTGCTTGAGTTTATGGTTGAAAAAGTTTAATTTGATACTGAAATTGACTATTCATATAATCAACTCAATCAACTAATGTAACTTAACCACGTAAAAATATCATTCTGCTTGCTTTTAGGAAAAACTATTTCCATATTTGTCTCATAATGATAATTAAAAGTTTAAATAATAATTGGTGGTGGCTTAACGATTAAAATCGTAAGGCAAACTCCTGTTATTATAAAAATATATTTAAAGGGTTGCCGTAAGGTAACCCTTTTTTGTTAACAACGTTTAATGGCCTTTTTAATTTAAACATCCCTTTTAAGGGTATATATGAAACAAATACTTAACCATCTTTTTGAAAATAAAACACTTACCCGCGAGCAGGCAAAAGATATTTTAACGCTGATATCGCAGGGTATGTATAATAACTCGCAAATGGCTGCTTTTATGACAGCCTATTGTATGCGCACCATAACAGTTACCGAATTAGAAGGGTTTAGGGATGCAATGCAAGAGCTATGTTTAGCCGTTGATTTAGGCACAAATGATCTGATAGACCTATGCGGTACCGGTGGTGATGGTAAGGATACATTTAATATTTCAACGCTGGCATCGCTTGTTGTTGCCGGTGCTGGTTATAAAGTTGCTAAACATGGTAACTATGGTGTGTCATCAAGTTGCGGGTCATCAAACGTGATGGAATACTTGGGCTATAAGTTCACCAATAATATTGACGAGTTGAAACAAACTATTGATAGGGCAAATATTTGCTTTCTGCATGCGCCGTTATTTCACCCGGCAATGAAAATAGTTGCTCCAATACGCAAGGAACTGGGGATTAAAACATTTTTTAATATGCTGGGGCCAATGATCAATCCTTCAAAGCCTAAAAATCAATTAGTTGGAGTTTATAACTTAGAGTTGGCACGTATGTACGCTTATCTTTACCAGCGGTCTGACAAAAAATATACTATTTTAAATGCACTTGAGGGGTATGACGAAATTTCATTAACCTGCGATTTTAAAACTTTTACACCCGATGGAGAGAAGATAAATACATTAAAAGATTTGGGTTTTGAACGTTTAGACCCATCGGCAATAGTAGGGGGTAGTACGGTGAGCGAATCGGCAGCTATATTTATGCAGGTGCTTACCGGCGATGCTACATCTGCACAAAATAATGTGGTTTTGGCTAACGCGGCTTTGGCAATTAAAACCATCAATCCGCAAAATAGCTTTGCCGATTGTTTTTATGAAGCTGAGAAATCTTTACTCAGCAAAAAAGCATTAACAAGTTTTAAAACTTTGATCGGCAATTAAAATGAAGATAAAGGTTTGCGGGTTAAAATATCCCGACAATATAAAAGCTGTAGCAGATCTGGCTCCCGATTATGTGGGCTTTATTTACTATGGCCGTTCGCCACGCTTTGTGGACGATATTGCTGCCGATACTTTAGCAAATGTACCTGCGTCTATTTATAAAACCGCGGTTTTTGTTGATGAAGACCGGCAGACAATAAGCAAGCTTATTACCCAATATGGCTTTGATGCTATACAATTGCATGGTAATGAAAGTGCCGATTTTGCAAACTCATTTAAAGGTAAAGTGCAGGTTATTAAAGCCTTTGGTTTAAACGAGGATTTCGACTTTAGCCGGTTAAATGCTTACACCAACAAAGTAGATTATTTTCTGTTCGATACCAAGACAGACATATACGGCGGCTCGGGAAAAACATTTAACTGGGATGTTTTAGAAAAATATAAGCTAAACGTGCCATTTTTTTTAAGCGGAGGTTTAAGTTTGGATAATTTAGAGCAGGTTGCTAAAATTACACACCCACAATTTTATGGAGTGGATCTGAATAGTAGGTTCGAGACCACACCGGGATTAAAAGATATAGAAAAATTAAAGCAGGCTTTTAGCTTGATAAAACAACATACTACGCATGAAATACGGAGTTAACGAGCAAGGATATTATGGCGATTTTGGCGGCGCATACGTGCCCGAAATGTTATATCCTAATGTTGAAGAATTAAGGCAGCAATATTTAAAGATAATTGAAGAACCTGATTTTAAAGCCGAGTTTGATCAGCTTTTAAAAGATTATGTAGGCAGGCCGTCTCCACTGTATTATGCCAAAAGATATTCGGAAAAATATGGCGCTAATATATTCTTAAAGCGCGAGGATCTTAACCATACCGGCTCACACAAAATTAATAATGCCATAGGACAGATCCTATTAGCTCAGCGCCTGGGCAAAAAACGTATTATTGCCGAAACGGGTGCCGGTCAGCATGGTGTTGCTACTGCTACAGTCTGCGCTTTAAAAGGCATTGAATGTGTAGTTTACATGGGCGAGATTGATATGGCGCGCCAGGCACCAAATGTGTCGCGTATGAAGATGTTGGGTGCAAAGGTAGTACCGGCTACATCTGGGAGTAAAACATTAAAGGACGCTACCAATGAGGCACTGCGCGACTGGATAGCTAACCCGGTTGATACGCATTACATTATTGGCTCTGTTGTTGGCCCATATCCTTACCCGGATATGGTAGCGCGTTTTCAATCAATCATATCATTCGAAGCTAAGAAACAACTATTTGAACATACCGGTAAACAATTACCCGAATATGTTATGGCTTGTGTTGGCGGTGGCAGTAATGCTATGGGGATGTTTTATCATTTTTTAGATGATGAAAGTGTGCGGTTAATTGCTGTTGAAGCAGCCGGTAAGGGGGTTGGCAGTGGCCACTCGGCAGCTACAACCTTTTTGGGTAAAGAAGGCGTACTGCATGGCAGCCGTACCATATTGATGCAAACTGATGACGGGCAGGTTGTTGAGCCTTATTCTATCTCAGCCGGATTGGATTATCCTGGCATAGGCCCTCAACACGCGCACCTGTACAAAATAAACCGTGCGCAATACACCAGTGTTACCGATGATGAAGCATTACAAGCTGGCTTGCTATGCTGTCAGTTGGAAGGTATAATCCCAGCCATAGAATCTGCACATGCGCTGGCGCAGTTAGAGAAAATGAAATTTAAGAAAGATGACAACGTGATTATCTGCCTGTCGGGTCGCGGTGATAAGGACCTGGATACTTATATAAAATATTTTAATTACTAATAATGAATCGTCTTAACCATCTTTTCGCTACTAAAAAAGATAATTTATTATCCATTTATTATACAGCTGGCTATCCTGAAATTAACACTACAGTTGATATTGCCGAGGCATTAGAAAAAGCCGGCGCCGATTTTTTGGAAATAGGTTTCCCATATTCAGACCCGGTGGCTGATGGGCCAACTATCCAACATAGCTCGCAGCAGGCGTTGGATAATGGAATGACGCTTAATGTTTTGTTTGATCAGCTAAAAGATCTGCGTAAACGAGTTACTATCCCTATACTTTTAATGGGTTATGTTAACCCTATAGTACAATATGGTGTTGAGCTTTTTTGTAAAAAAGCTGCCGAAGTAGGAGTAGACGGCGTTATTGTACCAGACCTGCCTATGTACGAGTACGAAACCATGTACGCCAAATACTTTATAGACAGTAGTCTGAGCAACATTTTTTTAGTTACACCCCAAACCTCGCCCGATCGTATCCGTAAAATTGATGCATTGAGTAATAGTTTTATTTACCTTTTATCATCATCATCCATTACCGGCGGCAGCTTAAATGTATCAGATAGTATTGAGGCTTATTATGCCCGCGTTAAAGCTATGCAGTTAAATAATCCTACAATTATTGGTTTTGGTATATCAGATAACGCCACCTTTAAAAAAGCGTGCCAGTATGCTAATGGCGCGATAGTAGGTAGCAAATTTGTAAAGCTTTTAGGAAAAGATAATTATTTGGATAAGATACCCGCGTTTGTAAAATCTATAAAAGGATAGGTTGTAAAACGCAATGGCCCATCCGCGTGCTGCGTCCAGACAGCTATCGGGCGCCTACGCGACAGCCGCATAATCTGTCTTATAAATACAATTCTAATTCACCTTTACCTTCACGGATAACCTCAAAGTCGCCTGATGTGCAATCTACTACCGTCGAAGCTATGTTATCCCCATAACCGCCGTCAATTACTATATCAACCAATCCTTCGTATTTTTCATGTATCAATTCCGGATCGGTAGAGTATTCTATAATATCATCTTCGTCTTTTATAGAAGTTGATAGGATAGGGTTGCCCAATTCTTTAACTATACAACGGGCAATGTCATTATCGGGCACACGTATACCAACGGTTTTTTTGTTGGAGCTTAGCAACTTGGGTACATTATGGCTGGCATTAAAAATAAAGGTAAATGGCCCCGGTAAAGCTTTCTTTAAAACACGGAAAGTAGTATTATCAATCGGCTTGATATAATCTGATATATGGCTCAAGTCATAACATATAAAGGAGAAGTTTGCTTTTTCGGGTTTAATGTTCCTGATCTTACAAATGGCCTCTATAGCTTTATGATTAGTTATATCGCAGCCCAAACCATACACCGTATCAGTAGGATAGATGATGATACCGCCTTTGCGCAATACCTCAACCACCTGTTCAATGGATTTTGGGTTAGGGTTTTCGGGATATATCTTGATTAGCATGCGTTATAATTTCGGATTTCGGATGGTCGATTTCGGATTTATTTTTTGCAATATACGACAAAAGCGACCTCTCCATGAGATCGCTTTTGTTATATAGCATTTAATATGCCAATAATATTTCAACATCCGTAATTGAACATCCGAAATTCGATATATCAATTACGCTTGTTTGGTAAACTGAACGTTAATGATCAGTTTAATGTCTTCACCAACTACGATTGAACCTGCTTCGGTTACACCATCCCAGGTTAAGCCAAACTCTTTACGGTTGATTTTACCGGTAACTTCAAAACCTGCTTTAGTATTACCGTAAAAATCTGTCGCGGTACCGCCATGTTCAACTTCTAAAGTAACCGGTTTGGTTATATCTTTAATGGTCAGATCTCCTTTAAGCTCTTCACCATCAAATGATGTTGAGTTGAAAGTAATGGTTGGATACTGATCGGCATCAAAAAAATCTGCTGATTTTAAGTGACCATCGCGTTGCTCCTGATTAGTGTCAATGCTATTAACATCTAAAGAGAAGGTAATATTAGCATTGGCGAAATTGTCACCTTCGGTTTCTAACGAACCTTCAAAGCTTTTAAAAGAACCGGTTACAGTTGATATTACTAAGTGTTTTGCTTTAAATTGTACTTCTGAGTGCATTGGGTCTAATACCCATTTTTGTGTTGCCATGATTGTTTTTGTTTTAGTGATACAAATATAAGCACAATAGATGTTTAAACATATAATTGAATTGTCATTTTGTATATGCACTATTATAACCTGTAACCCGGGGTATTGTTCTGGTGAATATTTAATTCAAGTGATTCATAAAAGTGATTCACTTGAAATTTAAAAATATTATGGAAATCGGATAAATGATTTACCTACAATTGTTTAATTGGATTTACCTCAAGTTTTTGTACTGATTCAGGGTGATTCACTCGGTTTATGTAAATAACTTAATTTTAATCGGTTACGAGCAAAAAGTGATTCAGGTGATTCAAAGTGATTCACTATTTTATGAATCACCTGGTTAGGTAATCATACAACAAAAAAGGGGCTAAACGCCCCTTTAATAATTATATAATATACTGATCTTCTTATGCTAAAACTTGCTTAACAATCTCTGCTGCTTCTTTTAATAAGATAGCCGAGTATACTTTCAAGCCTGAATTATCAATCAGTTCTTTTGCTTCTTTAGCGTTAGTGCCTTGTAAACGTACAATGATAGGGACAGGGATATTGCCTATCTCTTTATAAGCATCAATAACACCCTGTGCCACGCGGTCGCAGCGTACTATACCACCAAAAATATTGATCAGGATAGCCTTAACGTTCGGGTCGCTCAAGATAATATTGAAACCGGCTTTAACAGTTTGGGCGTTCGCGGTACCACCAACATCAAGGAAGTTAGCGGGCTCGCCACCGGCAATCTTAATGATATCCATGGTAGCCATTGCTAAGCCGGCACCGTTAACCATACAGCCAACGTTTCCGTCAAGCTTTACATAGTTAAGGTTTGATTTGCCTGCTTCAACTTCGGTAGGGTCTTCTTCGTTAGTATCGCGCATAGCAGCATAATCTGCATGGCGGTATAAGGCGTTATCGTCTAAATTTACTTTCGCGTCAACAGCAAGTATTTTATTGTCAGATGTTTTTAATACCGGATTGATCTCGAACATGGCAGAGTCGGTAGCATCATAAGCTTTATACAACGATGCGATGAACTTGGTCATATCCTTAAAAGCTTCGCCTGATAAACCTAAGTTAAAAGCAATTTTACGGGTTTGGAAACCTTGTAAACCAACTTTAGGGTCAACCTCTTCTTTAAATATTAAATGGGGGGTATGCTCTGCAACTTCCTCTATATCCATACCGCCTTCGGTAGAGTACATGATGATGTTACGCCCCTTAGCACGATCCAATAAAACACTTATATAAAACTCTTTGGTTTCGCTTTCGCCCGGATAGTAAACATCCTGGGCAACTAATATTTTACGTACCAGTTTACCTTCAGGGCCGGTTTGCGGAGTGATTAATTGCATACCTAATATGTCGGTAGCCCTTTGTTTAACCTCGTCTAAATTCTTAGCCAGCTTAACACCGCCGCCTTTACCGCGGCCACCCGCGTGTATTTGCGCCTTAATTACTACCCAACTCGAATCGTAATCTTCTTTTAATTTTTTAGCAGCTTCAACGGCTTGTTCGGCACTATCGGCAACAATGCCTTCCTGTACTCTTACACCAAAACTTTTTAGTATTGCTTTTCCCTGGTATTCGTGAATATTCATATATAGTTTATCGAAGAATTTGCGGTAAATCTAATGATTTTGTTTTGAAATAAGAGATTACTGACGGGAGATTACAGATTAGTTTTACTTTGTTATGATTAGGTAGATACGTATAACATTACACATCACAAAAAACAACAACTAATCACTAATCTCTAATCTCTAATTACTATTTTTACCCCCATGCTTAAAGCAACAGCTATTAATAAATCGTACGGGCAACTTCAAATACTAAAAGGGGTTGATTTTGAAGTGCAAAAAGGAGAGATCGTGACTATAGTTGGAGCATCAGGCGCCGGCAAAAGTACACTTCTTAATATATTGGGTACTTTAGATAAGCCAGACTCGGGCCAGTTATTTATTAATGACGTTGAGCTAAATATGTTAAGTAATAAAAATCTAAGCAACTTCCGCAACCGCGAGATAGGATTTATATTTCAATTTCATCATTTATTGGCCGAATTTGACGCTCTTGAAAATGTATGCATACCGGCTTACATAGCAGGCACATCACGCCCCGATGCTGAGAAACGGGCGACAGAACTTTTAGAATTATTAGGATTGGGCCACAGGTTAGACCATAAACCCAATACATTATCAGGTGGCGAACAGCAAAGGGTAGCGGTTGCACGGGCATTAATAAACAATCCCGCACTAATATTTGCCGATGAGCCATCGGGTAATCTTGACTCGACCAACGCGCGCGAACTGCATGAATTGTTTGTTAAACTGCGTAATGATTTTAACCAAACCTTTGTAATTGTTACCCATAACGAAGACCTGGCTAATATATCAGATCGTAAGGTTTTAATGGTTGACGGCTTAATTGTACAGTAAGGTGAATATCCTTATTACTTCTGCTAACTCGGCAAAGGCCTATCGCTTTAAAAGTAAGTTAAACGCTGTCGACAACATTATTTTAGGCGATTATAATGAATTGCCCGCTTTTATGCTGGCGCAGGGTAAAATGATAAAACTGCCCAACCCGCAATCTATCTCTTACACTCATGAAATGCTGGCCTTATGCCTGGACAACTCCATAGATATTATTTACGTATTGGATAATAAAGAAGCAGTGCTTTTAACGGAATCAAAACAATTATTTACAGAATACAATATAGATATACAGGTACAAGCTGATGAAGTATAGCGATATAGATCAAAGTAAAACCGCTTTTGTATTTGAGTTGGATAATGTTATCTATCCTGAAAAAGATTACCTGTTCCAGGTTTATTACCTTTTTGCAAGTTTTCTGGAGTATTATGAACTGCTGGATGCAAAAGTAATTACCGATTTAATGGTTGACACTTACAACACTCAAGGCAAAGAGCATGTGTTTGATGAGATAAAGAAAAAGTTTGCTGTTGATGAGAAGTACCGAATAAACTTTCAGCATTTATTACTCACTGCTAAACTACCGTTAAAATTATTAGTTTATCAAGCTGTACTTGATCTTTTGCAGGATATTGTGGTTGACCGTAAGAAAATATTTATTGTAACTAATGATAATCCGGCGCTACAGCTAAATAAAATTAAACAAACAGAGTGGCATGGTCTTGAAAATTATTTAACTTGCTACTTTGCCGAAGAAACCTTGTCAATGCCCGAACCAGATGTATTTCATTTATTAATGAAAGAACATGATCTAAAAAGAAAAGATATAATAATGATAGGAAATTCTGAAGCAAGTGCGCTTTGTGCAGAAGCTTGTGGAATTGACTATTACACAATGGATAAATTTTTGTAAACATAGGTTACAACATTGTTAACACATGTTTCGTTAACTGATATAATTAATTATTAACATGAAAAAAGCATTTTACCTAATAGTTTTACTTACAGCAGTCTTTATAGCATCATGTAGTAAAAAGGATAAAAAAAATACGGATGGTGATGGAATTACCGGCCCATCAAAAACAGGTTCGGCGCTTGATTTAATGCGCGACTCTGTATTTCTATATGCAAAAGAAGCCTATTATTGGTATGATGGCTTGCCATCTTATTCCAGTTTTAACCCTCGATCATATACAGGTAGTAGTGATTTAGATGCATTGACAAAAGAGGTTGATGCACTATCTCAATACAAAATAAATCCGACAACAGGTAAACCTTATGAATATTATTCGGCAGTTCCCGGCGAGGCTAAATATTCATTTATTGACGAAGGGCAAGTATCAACCCAATTAAATGGTACAAACACTAATTTTGGTTTTGCCCCTTTATTTAATGATGTTAATGATCTGCGTATAAAATATGTTTACCCCGGTTCTCCGGCTGATTTGGCAGGTGTAAAACGTGGCTATAAGATCATTACTATCAATGGCAACTCTAACCTGTCTTATGATGGAGGTTCGGGTACAAACACAAAATTTGTTATAAACGCTTATGCAAACAGCAGTACTATAACAATGACGCTTCAAAAACAGGATCTTAGTACTATAAATGTATCGCTCGTTGCAGGCAGCTATACCATCAACCCTGTTTTGGTTTATAAAACTATTGATGCAGGCAATGGTAAAATAGTAGGTTATGTTGTGTTTAACTCATTTACGTCTGACGCAAATGCAGATGCTAAACTGGATGCCGTTTTTAACTATTTCCAAACTCAGGGCATTACCGATCTGGTAGTTGATTTGCGCTATAATGGTGGCGGTTATGTATCAACAGCCGAATATCTGGATAATTTGATTGTTCCGGCCACGAAAAGTGGTACACCAATGTATAGCTATTATTTTAACGATATTTTAGTCAACAACAAAGAAACCCTGCTTGCCAACCAGGTAAGGCGCGATGCTTCTAATAACAGTCTTTATAACTACAGTCAGTTTAACTACACAGTTGCTGGTAATACTACAAAGTTTGCAAAAAAAGGATCATTAAATATTAGTCGTGTGTTTTTTATAGTAACCGGTTCAACGGCTTCGGCTAGTGAGTTAACTATTAATAATTTACGACCTCATTTAAATGTACAGCTAATTGGTACCACCAGTTATGGTAAGCCGGTTGGTTTTTTTGATATTGATATTAACAAATACCAAATGTATATCCCCGAGTTTGAAACAAAAAACTCGGCAGGGCAGGGTGGCTATTATACAGGTATGACACCGGGCTCAACAGATTATCCTGGCATAAAAGATTATGATGATCCGACTAAGGATTTTGGCGACCCAACTGAAACCTTATTAGCGCATGCGCTAACCTATGTTAAAACAGGTATTTATAGTATTCCTGCACAACGGGTGCAAGGGTTATCCAATAGCCTAAAAACGTTTTCAGTCGAGGAATCAAATGCGGCTGCTATAGTTTTAAATGACAATAAATTTAGTGGTATGATATTTAATAAGAAATTGAATAAAAGATAGGTTAGATATGCAAAATGTGCAAATATTAGGACTGATTAGTTTTCTTAATTTGCACATTTACATCTAATCTGCTAATTCTCTGATATCCACCGGGACAACTCGTGATATTCCCTGCTCAACCATTGTTACACCGTAAATTACATCGGTGCTGGCAATGGTTCTTTTGTTATGTGATACAATAATAAATTGCGACTCCTGCGAGAATTTGCGGATGATGTTATTGAACTTGTCAATATTGGTATCATCCAGCGGCGCGTCAACCTCATCAAAAATACAGAATGGCGCAGGTTTTAATAAATAAAGCGAGAATAGGATAGCGGTAGCCGTCAATGTTTTTTCGCCACCCGAAAGTTGATTGATGGATAGGGGACGCTTGCCCTTTGGTTTTGCTATGATGTCAATATCCGATTCCAGCGGATGCTGCGGATCGGTCAATATCAAATCGCATGAATCTTCTTCGTTAAACAACGAACGGAATACTTTGATAAAGTTTTCGCGAACCAAAGTAAACGCCAGCATGAATTTTTCTTTCGCTGTATCGTCTATCTCCTGTATCGTTGCCATTAATGACGCTTTAGCTTCGCCCAGGTCCTTCTTTTGGGTTTGAATAAACTCATACCGCTCATTCATTTCGTTATAAGCCTCGACCGCCATTGGGTTAATAGCACCAAAATCATCCAGTTGACTCTTTAGCTTATCAGTTCTCTCGCGTAGTTGTTGTTCGTTTTCATCACCGGCTGTTTCATTTTCAGGCAATTCGTTAATATCAATATTAAACTCGACAGACAGGCGCTCTTTTAAGGCGTTAAGTTCAATACGTAGGTTGTTACGCTGGTCTTTTAACTCGTTTTCTATTACTTCGGCCTGGTCTTTTTTGCGGCGAAGGGTGGTTATAACATCTTCGCTTTCTGTAATTTTACCGCGTAGCTTATAATATTCCTGCTCTGCTTCCTGGGTCGCTTTTTCAAGCTCGTCTTTTTGGCTGTACATCTCTAACAAACTATCGTCTGATGTATCAGATTGATGCAGGTTTTCCTGGATAGCTAGTTTTACTTTTTCAAGCTCTTCACTGTTTTGTTTAATGCGGCTTTCAAGGCTATCCTGTTGGGTAAACCTATAATCCAAATCTTTAGCTAATCCCGAAACTTTATTTTGCTGTTGATGAAACTTAATATTTTCCTGGTTATAGGCATTTGATTGCATCGACACCATTTCATTTAACTCATTAAAAGCGCCTTGTCTATCAGCAAGCAGATCCTTCTGTATTTGCTGACTGGCTTTTAACTCAACCAATAAGGGTTGCAGAGTAACTATTTCTTCTTTAATGCCGCTTATTTTTTTGGCGATATCATCCTTACGATTGAGGCTATTCTCGATAAAAGTTTCGTATTGTTCCTGCCGTGTTTTAACGGTGATCAGTTCTGTATTTAAGCGGTTTAGCTCGGCTTGTTTTTGATTTAACTCTGCCGATCTACCTGCGGCTTTTAATGCTACAGATTTTGACTGCAAATCGTTCGATCGTGTTTTAAGTTCAAACAGATCTACATCCAGTTTTTTAATTTCTTTGGCTAAATTCTCCAGGTTTTTTGCCCGGCCGATCCGTTTACCCTCAAATAAACCTACCGAACCACCGGCCATAGTGTATTTGGTTTTATTGAATTTGCCACTTTGGGCTATTAAAACCAAACCATCTGTTAAGTTAGAGTTGTTTAATTCAGCCTCATCATTAACCAGGTAAACGTTCCTTAATAAGTGATTTACCAGTGATTGGTATTTTTTATCAACCTCGACCACGTTTAAAGCCGGGATGCGAGCCCCCTCTAAATCTCCCCCGGCAGGGGAGACTTCAAATAAATCTTGTGTAGTATAATTGTTAAGAATAAAAAACTGCGCCCTGCCACGCGCCGAATTACTTAGCAGGTTAATGGCTTTAACTGCATCATCGTACGTGTCAACCACATAGTGGTTCATTAACGGTTCCAGGTAGTTCTCAATCGCTACGCGATATTGTTCGCGACAAAATAAAACATCGCTAAAGAGGGGAGCATTTTTAGCCCACTCGTTATTGTTTTTAAGGAAACGGATAGATTCCGGGAACCCTTCCAGATTATCAACCAAACTTTTGGTTAGGTTGTATTCGTTCTGTTTAGCATCAAGCTTACGGCTTTCGGTTATTATGGTTTCTTTTACCTTGCCAGCCTCGGCATCTATAGTGGTAATTTGTTCCTGCAATTCAGTTTCCTGTTGTAGTTCAAATTTATAATCCTTTTCTAAAGTTTCTGTCCGTCCTTGAAGTTCGGCAACAACTTCGTTAAAGTGGGACAGCTCTACCTTTTTATTGGTAGCATCTTCCATATTGCGCTGGCTTTCCTGCTCCAACGCTTGTTCCTGTATTTGCAGAATGTCTATATCTTTTTCGACTTTATAAGCCTGGTTCTGTAAATTATTATTGGCAGTAACCAAGTCATTTAACTCATTGCGCGCGCTTGATTGTTGCAGACGCAATTCGTCAACCATTAATTTTAAGTCGGCAACTTTTGCTGTTATGGTTTGCAGGTTTTCATCTTCCTTGGCTTTTTCTTCGTTAAGGCGCTTAACGTTGTAAAGCACGTGGTTAAGCTGATTGCGGTCGCGTTCCAATTCTTCGCTTAACCTGTCTTGCTTATCGTTTTGAAATTTTAACTGCTCGTTCTTTATTTTTTTCTCGCTCTCGTAAGCGCGTATTTTCCCAACAAAATCGTTGGTAGCTTTTTGTTGTATGGAAAGGTTTTTCTCTTTAGTAAGGCTGTCTAGCTTTTCTTGTTGTAAAGCAGCTTCCAAACTATCTATTTGGGTTATTACGCCCGACTTTTCTTCACGTTGTTTAAGTTCCTGCTGTTCAATAGTGTTTAGCGAGGTGCCAAACACAGCAATTTTAAACGATGCCAGCTTAATACTAAGTGCCTTGTATTCTTCTTTTATCCGGTAATAGCGCTCTGTTTTTTTAGCCTGATTTTCGAGCATTTTCAGGTTCTTCTGTATCTCGAACAAAAGGTCCTCCACACGTTCAAGATCAGCTTCCGTATCTTTTAGCTTATTAAAGGTTTGCTTTTTGCGGAGTTTATATTTTGATATGCCCGATGCTTCTTCAAATAAATTACGGCGCGAGCCTTCTTTGTTAGATATGATCTCTTCGATCATCCGTAGCTCAATTATAGCGTACGAGTCTGAACCGATACCAGTATCCAGAAAAAGGTCTGTAATGTCCTTTAAACGGCATTGTACATCATTTAAACGATACTCGCTATCGCCACTGCGATAAAGTTTACGGGTAAGAGTAACCTGCGAATAATCGGTAGGAAGGATGTTCTTGGTGTTGTCGAAAGTCAAAGACACCTCAGCCAAATTAGCGGGCTTGCGGCTTTTGGAACCGTTAAATATAACGTTGTCCATTTTCTCTGACCGAAGCATCCGTGTGCTTTGTTCGCCCAGTACCCAGCGTATAGCATCAACTACATTTGATTTCCCGCACCCATTGGGGCCCACAATAGCAGTAACACCCTCATTAAAATTAATGGTGATCTTATCGCCAAAGCTTTTAAACCCCTTGATTTCTAATTGTGTAAGCTGCATTTAACCTGTATGGCCCCTATATAAATTCGAGGGTTCAAAATAATCATAAAAATGTGATTTTACTATATTTTTTAAGGTAAAGGTGAAAGGCAAAGGGTAAAAGGTAAAATGGCCAAAGCACTTTGCTAAAAATGCTATATTTTTGAAAAACAAAAAGCAGCCTTTTTGCCTTTTCCCTTTGTCCTTTAACCTCGATAAAAATGAAAATAGCCGTATTTGGAGCAAGTGGCCGCATTGGTAGCCGTATAGTTCAGGAAGCCTTAAACCGTGGCCATGATGTTACCGCTATTGTACGTCATCCGGAAGATTATACAGTGATACATGATCACTTGAAAGTAGCCAAAGGTGACCTATTTAACGCACAGGATGTAGAAACCGGTGCTTTTGACCAGGATGCCGTTGTATGTGCCTATAGCAACACTCGTGGTACGCCGGCATCAACTATTGTCGAGCTGGCTATTCCGCTAATGATGGGCTTAAAACAAGCTCATACCAAACGATTATTGATAGTAGGAGGGGCAGGGAGTTTAGAAGTAGCGCCCGGTATGCAATTGGTTGACACACCAAATTTTCCGATTGAGTATAAATCTGTCTCATCGGCGCACCGTGATGCATTGAAGATATACCAGAATGAAAAAGAATTAGACTGGACCTATATAAGTCCTGCTGCGGTGATTGAACCCGGTGAACGTACAGGTAAATTCCGCATCGGCAGTAATCAATTGCTAAAAGATGAAAAAGGCAACAGCTTTATATCCATGGAAGATTTTGCTGTCGCTGTTGTTGATGAGATTGAAAACCCGATGCATATTAGGGAGCAGATGACGGTGGCGTATTAACCCTTTCAACCCCCTAAAGGGGGAGCTTTTTGATTTGCATGGCTTTGATGCTTAATTTTTCAACTCCCTTCAGGGGGCCGGGGGGCATATTTCCCCCTTTAAATAAGTAACAGCTTTACCCGTCATTAACACCCTGTCGCCTTGCAATTCGCACCATAACTCACCTTTACGTGCCGATATCTGGTAAGCATGCAAATGGTTTTTTTGGAATACTTTTGCCCAATAGGGTATAAGGTTGCAGTGAGCTGATCCGGTTACCGGGTCTTCGTTAATACCTGCACCAGGTGCAAAAAATCTGGATACAAAATCCACATCTTTGCCGGGTGCGGTAACTATTACGCCAACGGTATCCATTTTTGATAGGGCAAAAAAGTCTGGAGTAAGATCACGCACTTCAATTTCAGAATCGTACACTACAAAAAAGTCTCTTGAGCGTAAAATAGCCGTAGGTTGTGTGCCACCTAATGCTTCAACCAAACCGTTGGGTTCTTCAATAGGTATTGGTGGCCTTGATGGGAAATCCATGGTGTATTTATCACCATCCCTTTTTACTGTAAGCACACCGGCTTTCATGGTTTCAAAATGTATAGTATCGCCGGTATAACCTAACTCTGTAAAAAGTATATGTGCCGATGCAAGTGTTGCATGGCCGCAAAGATCAATTTCGTATTCGGGAGTAAACCAACGCAATAAATAGCCCTTGCCTGTTTTTACAAAAAAGGCGGTTTCGGCCAGGTTATTCTCAACTGCTATTTTTTGCATTAGCTCATCAGGCAGCCACTCGGTAAGCGGGCAAATAGCGGCCGGGTTGCCGCCAAAAAGCTGATCAGTAAAAGCATCAGCTTGATAAATAGGAATTGTCATAGTGTATCTATTTTATACTGCTAAGGTAGTTGTAAGTAACTAAATCGTCAACGTTATTTATATATTTTGTACAACCATCAGTTAAAAGTATCAGCTTATCGCTGATATCCAACACATCATTATATTGATGATCTGTTATTATAATGCCTTTGGTTTTAGCAATAGTTTGTATGATGCTTTTAAAATAGTCGGCCTGTATTGGAGTGACGTGTGTAAATGGTTCGTCCAGCAAAATAAAATCAGCTTTACTGTAAAGGATCATTAACATTTCCAGTTGTCTTAGTTCTCCGCCTGATAGCTGCTCGGCGCATTTATTTTTATGATCTCTGTAAATAGATAGATTAGAAAAATCATGCCAGTGTTGCTGGTCGATAAGAACATTTGCCAATTTACTTATTTTGATGCCACTTGGCAGGTAATTATGTTGCGGCAAATAGGCTATCTGGTTGTTACGATAACCATATTGAATAACTATGTTATTAATGCTTATGTGTTTGTAAGCGGCGCTAAGTGTACCGAAAACTATCTTTAATAATGATGACTTGCCGCTGCCGTTACGACCAAGCAGACCAATTACTTCACCTTGCTTACATTCAATATAAACGTCCTGCAATATCTTGCGCTCATTAAACGCCAGTTGTACGCTATCAATTTTTAAAATAAGCGGCTGCATGTTGTAATGGCGAGGGTAAAACTACTATTAGTATATAGACCAGAATATCAAATGCAAATGCCCCAATAAAAAAAGTTAAGATGCGATAACCGGCATTGCGGAAATAAAAATAGGTTTGTTTCGATGAGTAATAATGCAAACCAATGGCCGCGATAAAACCGATTATTTTAGCAACCAGGAAGATGCCTGCATTAAGCTCGAGGGTTATCAAATAAAAAATGTATACAGTTAAAAGCGTGAATGCTATGTTATATAGCAATAGCAGTTGATAAAACTGAAGTGTAAGAATAGCTATACGTTTCAAGTAATAATTGTGACAGTTAATCAAACAGATTAAACGACATATTATTGTTGCAGCGATATTAATTATCGCGTTTAAGCAGAAAGGGGAGAAATAAAAAGCCCCCGGTGGTTTACCGGAGGCTTTAAAAGGATTAACCTAAATATGATTTCAGAATTTTACTTCTGCTGGTATGTCTTAGTCGTTGCAAGGCTTTGTCTTTGATCTGCCTAACGCGTTCGCGGGTAAGATTAAATTTCTCGCCGATTTCCTCTAAGGATAGGGGATGATTAGTACCCAGGCCAAAAAACAATACAATAATTTCGCGCTCGCGCTCTGTTAATGTAGAAAGTGAACGTTTGATCTCTTCTGATAATGACTCATTGATCAGGATTGAATCTGTATTTGGTTCAGAGTTTTCTAATACATCTAACAATGTATTTTCTTCGCCCTGTACAAATGGCGCATCCATAGATACATGGCGGCCCGAGTTACTTAACGTGTCAGATATTTTATCAACTGTAGTCTCCAGCATATCGGCCAACTCTTCGGGTGAAGGTTCGCGCTCAAACTCTTGCTCTAATTTTGAAAATGCTTTGCTGATCTTACTTAAAGAGCCTACCTGGTTTAAAGGTAAACGTACTATACGAGATTGCTCTGCTATGGCTTGTAATATTGATTGACGGATCCACCATACGGCGTATGATATGAATTTGAAACCTTTGGTTTCGTCAAAACGTTTTGCGGCTTTAATTAAACCCAGGTTACCTTCGTTTATTAAATCGCCAAGTGTTAAACCTTGATTTTGGTATTGTTTAGCCACGGATACAACAAAACGAAGATTGGTTTTGGTTAAACGCTCTAAAGCGGCCTGGTCACCTTCTCTGATTTTTTGGGCTAATATTACTTCTTCTTCGGCTGTAATTAGGTCAACTTTACCAATTTCGTGAAGATATTTATCAAGTGATTGCGACTCACGGTTGGTAATGGATTGTGTTATTTTGAGTTGTCTCATTTATTTTATAAATCCCTATTCTTAGTTTTAGAATTGAACGTGCAAAGTTACAAAAAGTTTGCCTATATTTAAGTACAAAAAAAAGATTACATATTATTCATAATCAGTAATTAATTGCATGGTTTTTGTGGCGTACTTTATATGTCACTTAGTTTAAAAGTTTGGTTTAAACGTACGCCTTTTTCAGTTAATTGCAAAGTGCAACATTCATTAATTGGGTCGTGTTCTAAAAATAAAATATAGTCTTTAGAAACAGCCTCGTTCAAAAATATTTTTTTTTCTGTTAAGGTTTGTAATGGAAACATATCATACGCCATAACATAGGGTAATGGCAGGTGCCCTACAGATGGCAAAAGATCTGCCATGTACAATATTTGCTTTCCTTTATAATTTATTAACGGTAACATCATTGATTCCGTATGCCCGTATACAAACCTTACGCTTATCTCATTAGTGAATTTTACATTGTCATGAGCATCAATAAACTTTAACTGCCCGCTTTCTTGTATCGGCAATATATTCTCTTTTAAAAATGATGCTTTCTCCCTCTCGTTTGGGTTTACGGCCCAATTCCAATGTTTTGTATTACTCCAATAAGTTGCATTTTTAAAAACTGGAACCAATTTTTCTCCATCGCGCATTACAGCACCGCCAACATGATCAAAATGTAAGTGCGTTAAAAATACATCTGTTATATCATCTCTGTTTAAACCAAACGAGGCTAATGAGCTATCCATAGTAGCATCGCCATGCAAATAATAATGACTAAAAAACTTTTCGTCCTGCTTGTTGCCTATGCCGGTGTCAATCAATATTAAGCGTTTGCCATCTTCAATTAATAAGCAACGCATGGCCCAGGTGCAAAGATTGTTTGCATCAGCCGGATTGGTTTTGTTCCAGATGGCTTTTGGTACAACGCCAAACATAGCGCCGCCATCAAGCTTGAAAAATCCGGTGTTAATAGTGAAGAGGTTCATAGTTGATGGTTCATTGTTAATCGAGAGAGTTTCTAAGAGCGGTTATCATTTTGACCAAAATTTCATGCTCATCATAAAGTGGTTTAAACGTAACGTCAGAAATATAATCTCTTCGTCTCGCCATGATTAAACAACTAACAACTTCTATAGCGGAACGCAAAGAGTAATTTAAAAAGTTTTTAAAAACGGGTGTAGTTTGACCCGTTGAACCTTCAGCGATATTTAATACAACAGAATCCGAAGCTCTTTTAATCTGAGAGGTTAATATGAAAAGTTCATCCTTAGGAAAGGATTTAACCAGAACATTAATTTTATCATTGAGGTCCATAGCTCTTTGCCAAACAAGTAAGTCTTCAAACCTAAAAGCCATAAAACAAAAAGCTATGAACCATTAACCATTAACTATTAACCATCAACTATAAGTGTATACATTCGCCATATGCATCAGCCGCAGCTTCCATTAAAGCCTCGCTCATGGTAGGGTGTGGGTGTACAGATTTTATGATCTCATGGCCGGTAGCTTCCAGTTTACGCGCGGTAACCACTTCGGCAATCATTTCGGTAACGTTAAAGCCTAACATGTGCGCTCCTAAAAACTCGCCATATTTAGCATCAAATATTACTTTAACAAAACCATCTTTAGCACCTGCAGCACTTGCTTTGCCTGATGCAGAGAACGGGAACTTACCTACTTTGATTTCGTAGCCGGCTTCTTTAGCAGCTTTTTCTGTATAACCTACAGAAGCAATTTCTGGGCTGCAATAAGTACAACCCGGTATGTTGTTATAATCTAACGGCTCTGGTTTTAAGCCGGCAATTTTTTCAACACAAATAATGCCTTCGGCTGATGCAACGTGGGCAAGTGCCTGGCCTTTAACAATATCGCCAATAGCATAAACACCTTCAATGTTGGTGCGATAAAAATCGTCAACCAAAACTTTGCCTTTATCGGTTTTAACACCATTTTCTTCAAGGCCAATACCTTCAATATTAGTTGATATACCAACAGCGGATAATACAATTTCAGCTTCTAATACTTCAGTGCCTGTAGCTGTTTTAACTGTTACCTTACAACCCTCGCCGCTGGTATCAACCGATTCAACATTTGAGCCGGTCATGATATTGATGCCTTGTTTTTTAAGGATACGCCCCAGTTGTTTTGAAATTTCTTCGTCCTCTAACGGAACGATATTATCCAAATACTCAACAACGGTAACCTTTGTACCAAATGAGATGTAGAAATAAGCAAACTCAATACCTATGGCGCCTGATCCTACAACAATCATTGATGCCGGTTTTTTAGGCAATATCATAGCTTGGCGATATCCGATAACCTTTTTAAAGTCTTGCTTAATGTTAGGCAACTCGCGTGAGCGTCCGCCGGTAGCCAAGATAATATGTTTTGCAGTAAATTCTTTTGCACCATCATTGTTTTTTACTTCAACAATGCCCTTGCTTTTTAATTTACCCGTACCCATCAACACGTCTATTTTGTTTTTCTTCATTAAAAACTGCACGCCCTTGCTCATGCCATCTGCAACGCCCCGGCTCCTTTTAATAACGCCTTCAAAATCAACCTCACCAGTATTTACTTTTATACCATAATCAGCAGCATGGTTAATATATTCAAACACCTGCGCGCTTTTTAATAATGCTTTGGTAGGTATGCAGCCCCAGTTAAGGCAAATACCACCCAGGTTTTCTTTTTCGACTATAGCAGTTTTTAAACCCAATTGGGAGGCACGTATAGCAGCTACATAGCCACCCGGGCCAGACCCTATAACAATTACATCGTAATTCATATCCGTATGATCTGTTCTTTATTTTTATGAAAGCCAAAGCTAAGTAAAAGGGCTGAAAGGAGAAAATAAGGATAATATAATTACATCATTATAATATCATATAATGTCTATATATTCTAGGAATACCATGGATTAACTCAAAGGAAAAAAATTATAAAATGATGTCAATTTTGCATTTATTGACGCGTATAATTTTGCATTTATCTTTATATATTGTAAAGTGTTGATAAAAACATAATAAATATCTATAATTGTTAACACTAACTTAACAATAAAGAGTAGGGTATAATTTATATTTGCCCTTGCATTTTTTAATTAACGTACATTAAAAACAAATTCACGTATGAGGAAGTATTTACTATTATTATTTATCAGCTTTTTAACAACCGGTGCTGTGCTTGCACAAGATGGTTCGGTGATAAGAGGCAAGTTGCTTGATGCACAAACCAAAGAATCACTTATTGGTGCTTCTGTATTAGTAAAAGGTACCACCAATGCTACAACAGCGGCTCTTGATGGCTCTTTTAAAATTACTGCCCCAGGTGGTAGTATATTAGTATTTTCATACATTGGTTATGTATCAAAGGAAGTAACAGTAACAGGGAAAAATCTTGGAGATATTTTTCTTGACCCAGCCTCATCTTCTGTGAAAGAGGTTACTATAACCGGTGATGTAGCCATTGACAGGCGTACACCTATAGCTGTTACTACAATTAATGCCAGAACTATTGAAGAAAAAATAGGAACACAGGATCTCCCTGCGTTATTGGCAGTTGTGCCGGGTGTTATGACTTCAAACACATCAGGTTACGGAGATTCAAGGGTAAGCATCCGTGGTTTCTCAAGTACCTCAAAAAACGGTAACGTTGCGATGACTATAAACGGTATACCTGTTAATGACATGGAGAATGGTAACACTTATTGGTCTGATTTTACAGGACTTTCTGATGTAACCACTTCTTTCCAGGTACAACGTGGCTTAGGTGCTGCAAAAATTATTGTTCCATCTTTTGGTGGTACTATTAATATTACTACCCGTAATACTGACGCAGTAAAAGGTGGTTATGTTTTTAGTGGTATCGGAAGTGATGGATATTCTAAATTTGGTGCATTAATATCTACCGGTTTAACACCGAGTGGATGGGCTGCAACTTTCCAGGGAAGCAAAACAGAAGGTAATTATCATGTTGACAATACAGAGTTTTTAAACTATAACTACTTTTTTAACCTTTCAAAAGTATTATCGGCAACGCAAACAATATCTTTTAGCTTAATGGGAGCATCACAAAAGCATAATACCAGGTTTAACGCGCCTATCTATGTTATTGAGCACGCTCCACAAGGTATTAGATATAACCCTGACGCAGGTGTTTTAAATGGACAACCTTATGATCCGTATCAAAACTATTTCAGCAAGCCGTTAGCATCGTTAAACCATAGCTGGGTAATTAATGATAAGTCATCTTTATCTACAGTACTATATGCAACATATGGTACCGGGGGAGGAGTTTCATTGGCAACTAACAACGCAAGCACTCCTCATATTAACGGAAATACTAATGGACTATATGATTACTCTCCGTTTGATTTAACCGCTATTGCTAAAACTAATGCCGCTACTGTTGATGGTGCTGCTACCAATTATATAAAAACATCAGAAAACGATCATCATTGGTACGGTGTAAGAAGCACTTTTAATACCCAGCTTACCAATGATATTAACTTATCGGCAGGTATTGATTTGAAAGATTACGAAGGCACACACTTTACAAAAGTTAATAACTTGTTGGGTGCAGGATATGTATTGGATAATAATAATAAAAACGCGCCAAACAATCACGCTGTTACAGGTGATAAGATATCATTTTATAACGTAGATGATATTCTTTCTGGAGGAGCGTTTTTACAATCAGAATATGTTAAGAATGATCTTTCGGCCTTTATCACCTTGTCAGGAACTGAGAGCAGGGACCAAAGAAATGACTACTTTACTTATTTAGATAGTGATCCTAAGCAACATAGCCCATGGGTAAGCTTTTTTACCTATCAGGCAAAAGGCGGTGCTAACTATAACATTAATGAAAACATGAATATTTTTGCGAATATTGGTTATATTACTAAACCGCCATATTTTGACAACGTATTCATAAACTTTAAAAACGATATCAATAAAAGCACAGTTCCAGAGAAATTATTTAGCTATGAATTAGGTTATGGCTACAAAACGTCTAACTTTAGCGCTAACTTGAATTTCTACAGATCTTCATACATGAACCGTGCGTTTACTCAAGCTACCCCGCCTGATGGAACTACTGGTATTATCTATAGCATAAATATTTCGGGTGTTAATGAATTACACCAAGGTGGTGAACTTGAATTGAAATTTAAACCTGTAAGACAAGTAACCATTAATGGATCACTTTCAGTTGGTGATTGGCATTATTCTTCAAACAGCGGGCCAGTGCAGGTTTTAAATGATCAGAACCAACCAGTTGTTGGAGGTAGTTATCCGGCTGTATTAATTAAGGGATTGAAAGTAGGAGATGCCCCGCAAACTCAAGCACATATAGGTGCTGATATTGATGTTTTAAGTGACTTTAGAGTAGGTGCCGATTATTTTTATAATGGTAACTATACGTCTAATTTCTTTTTTAATACAATACAAACAGCGGGCTTAACTCCTTGGAAAATACCTACTTATAACCTGCTAAATGTTAACGCTGTTTTGAAATTTAAAATAGCTGGCCTTGATGGCTCATTAGTTGGTAATGTTACCAATCTTTTAAATACTAAATATATATCTGATGCTAATGATGGTAGTGTCTCAGCAGCACCAAAAGGCCTGCCTCAGAATGCTAACGTTTATTTTGGATATGGCAGAACGTTTGGAACTTCTCTAAAAATTAAATTTTAAAAAAAAATATAATATGAAAAGAATTTATTATTTACTATCATTTATAGTGGCGGTGGTAAGTTTTACCGCTTGTAATCCACTGGATAAAACGTATAAAGATATTGATGCATTGCCTACGCCTGCTAATAATACTTTAAAAGGCCCTGCACCATTAGCTTTAAATATTACTTTAACTGCCGCAGATTATGGATTTTTAACTGATTATGCAAAAACAGCGTTAAGCTTTAAAACTCTTGATGATGCAAAAGCAGATGTTCCAATAGTTTTGGGTAAGAAATATCCTACAGCTGTTGACAAATCATCAGTAGTAGTAACTTATGGAATAACCCCAACTAGTATTACATTGGCTGATTCATTAAATGCTACTACAGCGATAACATTACAAACTACGCCTACAAATGATTATGTATTCCCGGCCTATAATGGTGCTGCGGGTAATACATTCTCAGATCTTAGCGCTACTGCAGTAATAAACTGGTTGAAATATAAATATCAAGTACCTCTTCCTGAAAATTCGATAAGAGTATTAACTTATCTGTATTTTGAATCTGGTAAAACTGCCGGATCAGGTACGCTTACAACTGATGCGTTTTTATATGCTAACGGTGCCTGGACAAAAATATATCGTGTATCAACAGCACAATACACAACTACAGGTAATGGTTTAAATAGTTGGTTTGTAGCTAATGATGCAGCTAATATCCCATCTTATTTAAATGCTTATTTAAAAGCAGATGTCGCTGTTATGGCAACAGCTAAATATGGTGATATTAAATATGTAAACTACAGATATTTAACTACTTATCAAAAAGTAATGATATTGACCTTTGATGGTAATAACTGGGTAACTACACCTATATTATCATCTCCGCTTACGTTTACAAAAACTAATGGTATATGGATTGCCGATAACACAGTAAATTATACGTTACTTAGTGCCGACTATAAATATATGGGTAACAATACCACAGCTGGTTCAGTTGCTGGCAGGGCCAATATTGTTTCATTCCCTGATTTTAACGTAAGTGCTACTACAGATGCAACCTACTGGAGCGATACAGATATCCAGGGTGCGATAATTACTTTCTTACAGCATACTTATACTACCGCTGTTGCCGATCAGAAATTTGTAATTACTTATCTTCAATATTTTAAAGGTGTAACTTCAAATGTTACCAAAACATTTAAATATGATGGTACTGCATTCGTGTATGTTCCATAAATAATATATACCATTAAAAATAAACAAAGAAAGCCGCCCAAATTGAGCGGCTTTCTTTGTTTAAATAATGTTTGTGTTTTCCTTACCCGTTGTAAAAATCTATTAAAGCATCAAAGTAGCTGTTATTCCATCCGTCAACAAAATCATCATAGCTCTCATCGGGGATATTAGTATGCCTTAACTCTACAGATGTACCCGCCTTATCAGCGTGTAGTTTAATGGTGACAATTGATTCTTCGGGCTGTCCGTCAAAATACCATTGCTGCACTATTTTTTTGCCAGGTTCAAACTCAATATTCTTGCCGACAATACTACCGTCCCACATAGAAAATTCTGAACCAGCTTCTGTCGACATTGTTGCCGAATCACCAGTCCATAATTCAATGGTAAGCGGATTGGTTAATGCTAAATAAACTTCATCGGGCGTGGCCGGTATTATATAATATTTTTTAAAATCTTTCACCTGCGCAATTTAGCTATTTACAGGGCCAATTGGTAATACAGTTTTGCTATAAACTTCATTAAGTACCTGGGCAATGCCGGTATAAATTGCAGAGGCGCCACAAATTATGCCTTCGTATCCTGCTAAGTGAGTAATACTTTTGTTTTCGGTTGCATCTCCAATAGCTAATAAAGCAAATAATATGGTTAACGAGCCAAAAACAAATTGTAACGCGCGGTTTAATTTTAAAGTGCCAAAAAATAGCAGGAAAGTAAACAATCCCCATATTACCAGGTAAGCCACCATAGCATTACCGGCAGGTGCAGCTACCCAGCCTAATTTAGGCAATACAATTAATCCTACTAATGATAGCCAAAAGAAACCGTATGATGTAAACGCGGTTAAGCCAAAGGTGTTGTTCTTTTTAGCTTCAATTATACCGGCAATTACTTGTGCCAGCCCGCCATAAAAAATGCCCATAGCCAATATCATGGAATTCATTTCGAAAAAACCGGCATTGTGAATATTTAATAAAACGGTAGTCATACCAAAGGCGCATAGCCCCAATGGAGCAGGATTGGCAATGCCATCCTTAACAGGTGCAATTGTTGTCATAAAGTGTTTAGTTTATAATTGATTTATAAATGCAATTTAAATGATTTATAATCATTTACAAATATTAAAACCGATTTATAACTTTAACGTTTACCCTACGCTATGCAAAAACTAGTATTGATACGCCATGGCGAAAGTGTGTGGAACCAGGAAAACCGCTTTACAGGCTGGACAGATGTCGATCTTTCTGCAGAAGGGTATGAGCAGGCTAAACGGGCCGGGCAACTGCTAAAAGAACATGCATATAACTTTGATATTGGCTTTACATCGGTACTAAAAAGATCTATTAAAACATTACACATTGTACTGGAAGAGTTGGATCATTTATGGATACCCATCCAAAAAACATGGCGATTAAATGAGCGATTTTACGGGGCTTTACAAGGACTAAACAAAGAAGAAACTATTGCCAAATACGGCGCGGAACAAGTGCAAAAATGGCGCAGGTACCCAAATGAGGACCCGCCGCCTGTTACTAAGGAAGATGAGCGTTATCCCGGTCATGATATCAGATACAAAGACCTAACCGAACAAGAGCTACCATTAACAGAAAATTTAAGCCAAACGATAGACAGGGTACTGCCATTCTGGAATGAAAGTATTGTACCGGCCCTACAGAGGAATGAAAAAGTAATTATTTGCGCACATGGTAATAGCTTACGCGCCCTTATTAAATATATTGATAATCTTACAGATGAAGACGTTACCAAACTGGAGATACCAACCGCCGCACCTTTGGTATATGAATTGGATGCTGGTTTGAACCAAATAAAGCATTATTATCTTTAATAATAGTAACTTATTTGTTACATTTTAAAAGTGTTATAGGGTTTGTAATCTGCATCCTGCAAACTACATTCGCTTTTATAATAACATCTAAAAGCCAATGAAAAAGCTAACCGTATTAATATTTATATTTTCTTTTTTTACCACTGTTGCTACGTTTGCTCAAAGTGCTGATGAAAAAACCATAATAAGCCAGGTTGAAGTATTGCGTAAAGCAATGATTGCCGGCGATAGGGCGGCCCTTAATGATGTTACTGCGGATCAATTAAGTTACGGACATTCGGTTGATTTTACACAAACCAAAGCACAGTTTATTGACGCGCTGGTAACAGGGAAATCTGTTTTTACTAAAATTGATATAAAAGACCAAAAAATATCTGTTGATGGTAATACCGCTATAGTAAGACACAAGTTTATAGCAGATACCAACGAAAACGGAAAGACAAATACCATATTCCTGGGTGTTTTACAGGTATGGAAAAAGATAAATGGTAAATGGTTGCTGTATGCAAGGCAGGGTTATAAATTACCTAATCAGCCCAAATAAAATTAGTTGTCGTTTTTATAGAGATCGCCTGCTTTTTCTGCAGATAGTTTAATTCCTTTGATCATTGCCGAACTAAAGCCGTTATGTTCCATTTCATTCAAACCGGCAATGGTACAACCCTTTGGCGATGTTACCTTATCAATTTCCTGCTCGGGGTGTGATGATAATTGCAAGAGCAGATTAGCTGCACCTTTAGCCGTTTGAGCTGCCATTTTAAGCGCGTCCTGTGCATGGAAGCCAATTTCTGTACCACCTTGTGATGCCGCGCGTACCGAGCGTAAGAAAAATGCTATCCCGCACGCACAAAGCGCGGTAGCGGCTGTCATTAACTCCTCATTAATTTGTATGGTTACACCAACAGTATCAAATAATGATTTAACCAGGTTAACATTTTTGACGGTGCCGTTATCTGTAGCGATACAGGTCATTGAGTCGCCAATGGCGATGGCTGTATTAGGCATGGCCCTTATAACCTGCACATTAAGTTCTAATTGCTGGCGAATATCCTCGCAACTAACACCTGATATAACCGAAACCAAAAACTGTTTTTCTGATTTTATCGCAGGTTTAATCTCATTTAGTAACTTGTTAAGCTGCTGGGGTAATACAGCCAGTATAACTATATCGGCTTTTTTTGCTGCCTTTGTGTTGTTATTGGTAGTTTGATAACCAATAGCCACATATTCTTCAAGCGCGTCTATATTACGGCGCGTTAAAGTTATTTGCTGTGGTTTGCATATACCTGACTTTACCAGGCCCTTAGCTAATGATAAACCAATGTTACCGCTGCCTAAAATGGCAATATGTTGTTGCGTATTCATATCGTTCTACTTAATCTTGTTCCAAATGGCTTGCTTTTTTTAAGTTCGCCTAAATCACCAGAGTGGCCTATTACTACCGCTTTAACACCACAGGCTATTGCTGTAAAGGCGTTTTCCAGTTTAGGCAGCATGCCGCTGTGAATTATCTGTTTCTTTTTTAACTCTTCGTATCTAATCGGGTCAATATCTCTTAATATGGAATCATCATCGTTAACATCCATTAACACACCTTTCTTTTCAAAACAGTATATCAATGTAGTTTCAAACAGATCAGACAAAGCCACTGCTAAAGCGGATGCAATTGTATCTGCATTGGTATTTAATAACTGGCCCTCTCCATCGTGTGTTAACGCGCAAAAAACAGGAGTAAAGCCCGCGTCCATTAACTTGCCGATGCCTTTAGCATCTATTGATTTTTCATCAATATCACCCACAAAACCATAGTCTATTGTTTTAACAGGGCGTTTGTTGGTACGTATAAAATTACCATCAGCCCCGGTTAACCCAATAGCATTAGTACCAAAACGCTGTAGTTGCGCTACAATATTTTTATTGATCAAACCACCATAAACCATGGTTACTACTCGTAGTGTTTCAATGTCGGTAATACGGCGGCCATCAACCAGCTTAGCCTCAATGCCTAATGTTTCTGATAATTGAGTGGCTACCTTACCGCCACCATGCACCAATATCTTATATCCGTCAAGCGCAGTGAAATCCTTTAAAAAATTATACAGATTTTCTGAATTATCGATAACATTTCCACCAATTTTAATGATATGTAAGGATTTCATGGTTAGTATTCGATAATTTGTTGCAAAAATAACTAATTATTGGTCAAAATGATGTGTTTATTTGTAATATTTAGCCGTAAAAAGCAATTAATTGATAATAAACTTAGATAATCGCTTAGCTCCAGTCGTATTACAACTAATATGTTTGCTATTTTATCTACCAACTCAATTAATAATTAAAACATCTCTTCTATTTTTTGATACTGTGTACAGCCTTTTATAAAACACACAATTTGGCATTATTAATGTTGATGGGTTATAGCAATATGCCTTGCATGTTTGTTAATGAAAAATGCGGTTTAAATACTAAGTTTATGGCATATTAATAATAAATGGATCAACAAAAAAGTAGTAGGCCACGCATAGTAATTGTCGGCGGAGGATTTGCAGGACTCCAATTAGCAAAAAAACTTAAAGACGCGCCGGTTGATGTACTGATGCTGGATAAACATAACTATCATACTTTCCAGCCATTGCTGTACCAGGTAGCAATGGGTGCTATCCCGGCAGATTCTATCGCTTTCCCTATCCGCAGGATATTTACTTACCAGAATAATTTTAGCTTTAATCTGGCCCATGTAGAAACTATTAATGCTGAAGCCAATACTGTTAGCACAAGCATTGGCGAAATTAACTACGATTACCTGGTTATTGCAACCGGATCAAACACCAATTTTTTTGGCAATAAAGATCTGGAAAGCTGTGTTATGCCAATGAAGAATGTTCCCGAAGCGCTGAATCTGCGCGGATTTACCTTACAGCATCTGGAAAAAGCTATGGTTACTACAGATAAAGACGAGAAGGATGCCTTAATGACCTTTGTAGTAGTTGGTGGCGGCCCAACAGGTGTTGAACTTGCAGGCGCATTAGGTGAAATGCGGCATTTGATATTAGAAAAAGATTATCATGGCTTGAGTAAGCATGATATGAAAGTTTACCTAATAGAAGGGAAAGATAGGTTATTGGCAGCGATGTCAGACGGAGCATCGAAAAAAGCTAAACAATTTTTGGCAGCTAATGATGTAATGATCTACAATAGTGTGCATGTTGAAAGCTATGATGGCTTAACCCTGAAGATTGACGATGGCATGATACTAAAAACCCGCAACGTATTTTGGGCGGCAGGGGTAATGGGCGAGGTACCGGCAGGAATTACTAATGCTACTTTAGTAAGAGGGGCGCGTATTGAAACGGATGATATAAGCCGGATTAAGGGCTATCAAAATATTTTTGCCATAGGCGATGTATCGGCAATTATCAGTGATGAATATCCTAACGGCCATCCAGGTGTTGCGCCAGCGGCAATACAACAAGGCGCATGGCTGGCAAAAAACCTGGTGCATATTGTTAACAATCAACCAACAGAACCATTTAAATATCATGATAAAGGCACATTAGCAACCATTGGCCGCAACAAAGCAGTAGCCGATTTAGGGAAACTACATTTCCAGGGATTTTTTGCCTGGTTGTTATGGGGCTTTGTGCATATACTTTCGTTGGCTGGTTTCTCTAATAAAACATCGGTTATATTAACCTGGATGATCAACTATTTTACAAAGAACAGTGATAACCGTTTAATAATCCGCAGTTTTAACCGCGATACCCGAACGGTTGAACCCGAAAAATAAATTAATAAAGCTATATTATACCCCCATGGACTTGTTTGTTATAATTGCTTTATTGGTTATTGTAAGTGCTTTTTACTCTTACATTAATGTACGTTTTATTAAACTGCCCGGTACAATTGGCATTGTAACCATTGCTATAGTAATATCGGTAATAACTATAATTGTTGATTCTCTAAATCCAAGCATAGCACGATACCTTACCATTTTGGCAAAAAACATTAATTTTTCGCGGACGGTTCTAAATATCATGTTGGGTTTCCTACTGTTTTCGGGGTCATTTTCCTTAAATACCAAGCGTTTAAAAAAAGAAATGCGCCCTGTATTTATGTTAAGCACTATCGGAGTTATATTATCTACCGTCATATTTGGCGGGTTGTTTTATGGGGTAACCATTTTGTTCCATATCCATATCCCACTGGTCTATTGTTTCTTATTTGGCGCATTGATATCGCCTACAGACCCGGTTGCTGTGGGTGCCATTATCAAAAACTCCAGACTGCCTGTAAACCTGGAAACCATAATTTCGGGCGAATCTTTGTTTAATGATGGTATTGGGCTGGTATTATTTGTTACAATACTGGAATTTACCGAGTCGGGCGGTGATAACCTGGATTTTGCAAAGACGGCCCTTTTATTTGTACGGGAGGTTTTTGGAGGGATTATTTTAGGTGTTGTATTTGGTTTTATTGCTTTCAGGTTAATGAAAACAATAACCGATTTTCAGACCATTGTACTGGTTTCGTTAGCGTTGGTGATGAGTATATCTGTAGTAGCTACGTTTCTGCATTTTTCTATCCCTCTGGCTGTAGTTAGCGCGGGTCTGTTTGCAGGTAATCAAACTATAAACATTGATAGTACCGAGCATTCACACCAGGCATTAGAGAAATTTTGGCAGTTGATAGATGAAATGTTGAACACTATTTTGTTTGTGATGATAGGCCTGCAAATGACCAACCTGCCATACCTAAATAATTATTGGCTTATAGGAGGGGTGAGTATAGTTGTGATATTAATAGCCCGATGGCTTAGCATTATGATACCACTCGCGTTTTTCAAAAAGATAGTTAGCAACAATATAAAAAACATTAATATTTTAACCTGGGCCGGTTTGCGCGGAGGTATTTCTATTGCATTAGCATTGTCATTACCCTATAGCCCATACCGACATATTATATTGGCAGGCGCTTATTTTATAGTGATATTCTCTGTTGTGGTTCAGGGACTAACCTTAAACAAGGTTATTGATGCATCTATACCAAAAGAAGAAGAAAAATAGTCTACTTTAACTTACTCATATAAGCAGCAATTTCTTTTTCGTTAGAATCAGGTTTATTGCTTAACTCATTGATGATGTTGTCTCTTTCCTTTTCGGTTTTATTTTGACTTAGTTTTTTCTTTCCCTGTAGTTCATCAACAACAATTTCAAAGCCGGTGATTCCTTTCATCATATTCAATTTAAAATCCTGTGGTAGAGCGGCCCACTGTTTTAAATAATCAGCCTCGTAAAATTGGATAGTATGTTCCAGTAATTCTGCTTTTTGTTCAGGGTTTTCAATTAAAGTGGTGGTTCCGTAAGCATGTATCGCAATATAGTTCCAGGTAGGTACGCTCTGCTCGGTTTCGTAATGTTTTGGCGAGATATAAGCATGCGGCTCAATAAATATAACTAACGGTTTACCATTTAATATCTCCGCTGCCTGCGGATTTACTTTGGCAAAATGCGATGTCAGTATAATTTTATCATCCCGCTGCGAAACTACAAAAGGCAAATGCGTAGCAGATGGAACTCCATCGCTAACTGTAACTATGGTAGCAAAACTATACCGCTGCATAAAGCTGATAGCTTCCTGCTGGTCGGTAATTAGAAATTGCTTTGGAATGTACATTTAGTTAAGAGTCAAAATTAAGGCAACCTATAAAGCTTCCAGCATCTGCTTTAAAACAGCTTGCGCGGCCCATACGCGATTGCTGGCTTCATGCACTACAATGGAGCTCGGCCCGTCTAAAACTTCGGCAGAGAGCTCTAAATTACGGCGTACGGGCAGGCAATGCATTACCTTAGCATCATTAGTGATCTTTAGCTTATCATTAGTTAACATCCAATCTTCATTGCCAGGGAAAATCTGTCCATAAGGCTCGTAAGCCGACCAGTTTTTTACATAGATAAAATCAGCGCCAGCTAAAGCTTCGTCCTGGTTGGCGGTGATGGTTGCGCCTTGTGTAAAATCTGTACAAAGCTCGTACCCGGCAGGGTGGGTGATGGTAAAATCGACATCAGCCTTACACATCCATTCGGCAAACGAGTTTGGTACGGCTTGGGGTAAAGGCTTTATATGCGGCGCCCAGGTTAATACCACCTTTGGGCGCGCTTTTGTTTTTAACTCTTCAATCGTGACAAGATCAGCCAAGCTTTGCAACGGGTGGCGGGTAGCTGATTCAAGGCTCACCAACGGTACACCGCAAAACTCAACAAACTTGTTAAATACAACTTCCGTATAATCTTCCTCACGATCTTTTAACCCCGGGAAAGAACGAACACCAATAATATCAACATATTGACCCATAACTGCTGCCGCTTCGCGGATATGTTCAACAGTAGTGCCGTTCATTACAACATTATCACGCAACTCTAACGCCCATCCTTCTTTATCTATGTTAAGCACCATTACGTTCATACCCAAGTTAAGAGCAGCTTTTTGGGTACTCATGCGGGTGCGCAGGCTAGGATTCAAGAAAACCAAACCTAAAGTTTTGTTCTTACCCAGGTGCTGATGCGCATACGGATCTTTCTTTAATGCTAAAGCTTCGGCAACAAGTGCTTTTATATCGGTTACGTCGTTTACGGAAGAGAATAGTTTCATAATATTATATTCTTTGTCATCTCGACCAAAGGGAGAGATCTATACACGATAGGTGGTAAATATGCTTGTGTATAGATTTTTTCGCTACGCTCAAGAGAATAGTTTTCGCTACGCTCAAGAGAATAGTTTTCGCTACGCTCAAGAGAATAGTTTTCGCTACGCTCGAAATGACATTTATTATTTATTGAGTACAGTTGTAAAAGCCTCTAAAAACCTATCGGCATGCGCTTTAGTTAAATTTAAAGCAGGTAATAGCCTGATAACATTTGGTTTAGCTTCGCCAGTAAAGATATGATGTTTAAATAACAAGTCCTTTTTAGCGGTGGCATATTCGGCAGGCAGGTCAATGCCGATCATTAATCCCCGGCCACGTACCTCAGTAACCTGCTTGAATTTTTTAAGCTCATCAATTAAATAGCCTCCAACTTCGGCAGCGTTTTGCATCAGGTTATCCTGCTCCATAACCTCTAATACAGCTAAAGCAGCCGCGCAAGCCAAATGATTACCGCCAAATGTAGTGCCCAGCATACCATAAGCAGGTTGGATTTTTGGCGATATGCTAATGGCCCCGATAGGGAAACCATTGCCAATACCTTTCGCCATAGTATAAATATCGGCGTTAACTCCTGCAAAATCATGCGAGTAAAACTTACCCGTACGGCCATAGCCACATTGTACAGTATCAGCTATAAAAACGGCATTATATTTGTCGCAAAGCGATCTGATCTTTTGCAGGAAACTCTCAGGCGCTACCTGTATGCCGCCAACGCCTTGTATGCCTTCTATTATTATTGAGGATACTTCGTTATCCGCGAAAGCTTGCTCTAACGCGGCTTCATCTTTCCAGGGCAATCTAATTACATTGTCCGTTTCATTGATAGGGGCAACGATCTTTGGGTTATCAGTAACTGCAACCGCTAATGAGGTACGGCCATGAAAAGCGCCGGTAAAGCAAATAACTTTCTTTTTACCATTATAGAAAGATGCCAGTTTTAAAGCATTCTCGTTTGCCTCGGCTCCCGAACTAACTAAAAATAGCTGATAATCTTCTTTGCCTGATACATGGCCCAGCTTCTCGGCCAATTCTTGCTGTAGCGGTATTTCGATAGAGTTAGAATAGAAGCCGATTTTATGTAGTTGATCTTCCAACCGTCTTACATAATGGGGGTGAGTATGGCCGATAGAAATAACGGCATGGCCACCATATAAGTCAAGGTACTCTTGCCCTTTATCATCATAAACCAAACTGCCAACGCCTTTTACAATGTTGATTGGATTGATTGGATATACATTGAATAATTTCATTTTTATTTAGATAAGATATTAAAATTAAGATACTTAATTAACCCGGATCGAAGGTGGCTGGTGGCTTAAAAACCTGTCGCCTTCAATCGTAGACCTGCGCGCTCGTCAAGGCCAAACATCAAGTTCATGTTCTGAACCGCCTGGCCAGAGGCACCTTTAAGTAAATTATCTAACATGCTTATAATGAATAATTTATTACCATATTTCTTAACCTGTAAAAACACTTTATTGGTATTTACTATTTGTTTAAGGTCTATATTCCGGATGGTTACATGTGTGAACGGGTGGCCGGCGTAAAAGTCCTTAAATAATTTTAATGCTTCTTCTTCTGATAGGTCGCTATCCATATAAATTGATGCGAATATCCCTCTGGTAAAATCGCCTCTGTATGGAATAAAATTTAAAGTTTGATTAAAAGCAGGCTGTAGCTGTTTTAACGATTCGCCTATCTCATTTAAATGCTGGTGATTAAAAACTTTATAAACCGATAGGTTATCATTACGCCAGGTAAAATGCGAAGTAGCTGCCAAGCTCTGCCCGGCACCCGTAGAGCCGGTTGTGGCAGAAACATGTACTTCGCTATTTAATAATCCTTTGGATGCCAATGGCAATAAACCCAACTGTAAACAGGTAGCAAAACAACCTGGATTAGCAATATTTTGTGCCGATTTGATAGCATCCCTGTTTAACTCAGGTAAACCGTATACAAAGTTTTTACTTTTTACTTTTGAATTTTCACTTAATCTAAAGTCCTGGCTCAAGTCAATGATTTTTACACTATCGGGTATCGCGTTAGCATCTAAAAATTTCTTCGCATCGCCATGTCCCACACATAAAAATAGTACGTCTATATCGGTTGATAGCTCGCCAGTGAATTTTAGATCAGTATCACCAAAAAGATCGGTATGTACATCATAAATATAGTTACCCGCGTTACTGGTACTAATTACAAAGGCAATATCAACATTGGGGTGGTTAACCAATATCCGCAGCATTTCGCCGCCTGTATAGCCTGCACCGCCAATAATTCCGGCTTTTATTTTATTTGATTTCAATTCTGTCATTTTTTGTAGATGGATAAGAATATAAAATAAACTCCAGGTCTGTATTTTGATCATTAGCTATAAAATGCTTTTGATTTGGGTTGATCTGGATTGCCTGCTGCTCTCTTAACTCGGTGACACTACCGTCAATAGTAAACTTTGCCCGTCCTTTTAAAATAAAAAAGAATTGGGTAGCTAGCTCATGATAATGCAGCTTTTCGGCTGTATCAGGGGGCATTAATTCTTGTTTAACAGATAGTGCATCGGTATCAACAAAAGTCCACCCGTGGCAATCATCACCCCAGGTATAATGTTCTAAACATTCGCCTTTTGAAAATACCGTATTCATTATCCTTCGCTGTTTACTTTATGGTAGATCATTACCTGGTTGCCAAATATTTTGGAGAATCCTTTAACATCATCGCCGCTCCATGAATTGTTCATTTCGCCATAGGTGCCAAATTTGTTCGACATCAAGTCATGATCCGACTCAATACCAATTACCTGGAAACGATATGGGTGCAATTGCACAAATACTTTACCGCTCACGTTTTTCTGTGTATCGGTTAAAAAAGCCTCCATGTTACGCATAATAGGGTCATGAAACTGGCCCTCATGCAGCCAATTACCGTAGAACATAGAAAGCTGATCTTTCCATGTTAACTGCCATTTGGTTAAGGTATGTTTTTCTAACGTATGGTGCGCTTTTATAATGATCATTGGAGCAGCTGCCTCAAAACCTACACGGCCCTTAATACCGATTATGGTATCACCAACATGTATGTCACGGCCAATGCCATAAGGCTGAGCAATAGCTTGTAAAGCCTGGATAACCTGGGTTGGATGATCGTACTTTTTGCCGTTAAGGGCAACCAATTCGCCTTTTTCAAAAGTAAGCTCAATATCTTTTGCTTCGGTTTCAGTAACCTGTGTAGGCCATGCTTCTTCAGGTAGGCCCAGGTTTGAAGTTAAGGTTTCTTTGCCCCCAACTGATGTACCCCAGATACCTTTGTTGATAGAGTATTTGGCTTTTTCGAAGTTCATTTCAACGCCGTGCTTTTTCAAATACTCAATCTCAGCTTCGCGACTTAATTTCAGGTCACGGATAGGAGTGATGATCTTCACCTCTGGTACCAGGATATTAAATATCATATCAAACCTTACCTGGTCATTACCGGCACCGGTACTGCCATGGGCAACAAACTCGGCACCAATTTCTTTAGCGTAGTTAGCAATGGCAGTAGCCTGGCTAACACGCTCGGCACTTACCGATAGCGGATAGGTATTATTTTTTAATACGTTACCATATATCAAATAGCGTACGCAGGTATTATAAAAGTTTTCGGTCTCGTCAACTACATGGTGTGAGGTTACACCCATTTCGTAAGCGCGTTTTTCAACCTGGTTCAATTCTTCAGCACTAAAGCCACCGGTATTTACAATAACCGAGTGTACCTCATAACCAAGATCTCTTGTTAAATATATACAGCAAAATGATGTATCCAAACCGCCACTGTATGCTAGTACTACTTTTTTCTTTTCCATTGTATTCTTCTGATGTAGAGACGCAATATTTTGCGTCTTATAAATGTTATTCAGAGACGCAAAGTATTACGTCTCTACGGTGTTAAAATATTTTAGCAGTATCTTGTCCAAAATTTTTAATGGCACTCTCAATACGCTCAAATAAAGTTGCTTTGTGTGTTATCTTTTTAAGCTTATCATCATCTTCATGCTCTTTTTTCTTCTCGGCGTCTTTAGCTTTCTCTACCGGGTCAAAAAGCATGGCGGTACACATGCAATTTTTGCGTTCCTTCATGGTCAATATGTCGTAATTAACACAACTACGACAGCCTTTCCAAAATTCTTCATCCTGGGTAAGTTCAGAATAGGTAACGGGTTCATAACCTAACTCCGAGTTGATCTTCATTACCGCCAATCCGGTAGTTAAACCAAATAGCTTAGCCTCAGGATATTTAGTTCTTGAAAGCTCGAATATTTTATGTTTAATAGCTTTAGCCAAACCTGCTTTACGGTATTGGGGCGCTACTATTAAACCCGAGTTGGCCACAAAATCGCCATGGCTCCAGGTTTCAATGTAGCAAAAGCCTGCCCAGGTACCATCTTTATGTAAAGCGATGACAGCTTTACCCTCCAACATTTTGTTGGCAACATACTCAGGTGTGCGCTGGGCTATGCCCGTACCCCGTGCCTTTGCCGACTCGGCCATCTCATCGCAAATGACGGGCGCAAAGTCTACATGCTGGGCGGTAGCAACCTGAATATCAAAATCTTGTATAGTCATTGTAAATAGAAAAAATTACTGTTAAAGTTTGGCTTTTGGCCTAAAGTAATTAATAATGTTTGTTGAAGAAGTTTAAAAAACTTCGGTTGACGGGCAATAGAGTATGCTGGCAATTAAACCCGTGGGATAAATAGCCTTCGTCGTGATGGGGTAAATAAAACAGTTGAAACCAAAGCAGCGGCAACCGGAGCAATAATTGCTCTGACAGTGGGCTTATTTAAGGTTTGCAGTATCATTTTAGTATAATGTTGCTTTATTTAAAATTTGATGCAAAAGTTTGCATTAAATTTAACTTATGCAAGAGAAAAATGATTTAATGACATATTGGTGTTTTGTCATTACGTCATTAGCCATTAAGTCATTAGTATTAGGATGGTTCAAACTCACAACTTATTCACTATATCATCTACTATCATATCCGCATGTATTCGGCTGTTTTCTATGAACCAAAGGTGCGTATCCAGCCCGCCGCATACTACGCCTGCAAGGTATAGGCCGGGTAGGTTGGTTTCCATGGTGTCGGGGTTGTATTGTGGAATGAATTTATCGTCAGATAATATCAAACCCCATTTTTTAAGCTGATCAAAATTGGGTTTGTAGCCCGTCATCGCCATAACAAAATCGTTAGGAATGGTTATAGTACCTTCAGGTGTCGCAATATCAACTTCGATTTGGCGGATGGCTTGCAAGTTTGAATTAAAATAGGCTTTTATGCTGCCTTCTTTAATTCGGTTAATAACATCTGGTCTGACCCAGTATTTAACCCGGTGACTTATTTCGTCACCACGAACTACCAAAGTAACATCGGCACCTTTACGATAAGTTTCCAGCGCCACATCAATAGCCGAATTGCTTGAACCTACCACCACTATTTTTTGCATAGCAAAGAAGTGAGGGTCCTTATAATAATGTTGTACTTTGGGCAGATCTTCGCCGGGGATGTCAAGGTTAACGGCTACATCATAAAATCCGGTTGATATAATGATGCGCTTGGCTTGATAACTAGCTTTGCTGGTAGTAACGTTATAAGCGTTGTTTTGCTGTGCGATAGCGGTAACTTCTTCAAATAAATTAATGGGCAGGTTATTTGATGTTGCTACACGGCGATAATACTCTAAAGCTTCGGCGCGGGTAGGTTTGTTGCTGATGGTTACAAATGGTATACCACCGATCTCCAATTTTTCTGATGTAGAAAAGAAGGTCATGGTAGCAGGGTAGTTGTATAGCGAGTTTACCAGGCAACCTTTTTCTATAATAATAAAGCTTAAACCTGCTTTTTTCGCTTTAAGTCCGCAGGCTATTCCGATTGGGCCACCGCCGATGATAAGGATATCGAGCATTCTTGTAATGGCAAAAAATTAGAAAATAAAAAAGGGTAAGCTACTCTTATCGCGCCGCTCAACTCTCTACCCTTGCTGTGTTCCCACCCTGGGGGAGTTCAAGAGGAGCTGGCCGTAAAAGACTTACCCCGCTGCAAATATAGCAATTGGTTTGTTTTTGGGTTAATAAATTGTTAAAAAATGACTAAGATTCTTAGGATTAAAGGATTATAAGATTTGTTTTTGATGAATAATCAAGCTGATTAACGTTCTGTTGATATTGTAAACCTAAAACAAACTAATCTGCTGGTTATTCATCGGCTTTAACAGTGATGGCTTTGGTGGGGCCAGGCTATATTGGGTTTTGCTTTCGAAGGGTAACTCGGTAAACGGTTCCCATTTGGCGAAGCTGGCAAAGGTTTCGCGTTGTAATACGGTTAGAGCGCTTACGGTAAAAGTTTCTTTCCACTCCATAGCTTTAAAGTGCGGCCATAGTTTATCAAAGTCTACAACAGGTATGTTGCGGCAAATGGTGATGTGGGGTACCATAAACTCTTTTACATGCAGGTGTTGTTTCAGCTTTTTAAACCAATGGGTTGTTTCGGGTGTGCTGAGGATGCGGGCGTAAATGGTTTTAAACTCTTCGCCGTGGTTAAAGTAGTCAAAGCCATCAATACTAAGCGTTACAGGCGGTATCAAACATAGCCTTTTTCTAAAAGCCAATATCCCCGGTTCGGTTAAAAAGGTTTTTTGCTGATGAAGCATTTTAATGGAGATATGTGCTGTTGAATGCATGCTCTCGTAATTGCCAATAATATTAGCAGCATAACATTTGTGTGTACTTACCACGGCTTTCACCTTATCCGAAGGGGAGAGCAACATTAAAAAATCTGTATATCCTTTCATCGCCTTAAAATTTAATGGGAAACAATAATACTAATATTTTTAGTATTTATGCAAATTTATTTTATATTTGTGCTATGGAAGCAAAGCGCTGCATTGTACATATTGATCTTGATTCCTTCTTCGTTTCGGTAGAACGTAAGTTTAACCCGGAGCTTATCGGCAAGCCGGTATTGATTGGCGGCTCGGCAGATAGGGGGGTGGTAGCATCATGCAGTTATGAGGCACGTAAATTTGGTATCCATTCTGCCATGCCAATGAAACAGGCTATGAAACTTTGCCCGCATGCTATTATTATCCGCGGCAGCCATGGGCGCTATAGCGAGGCTTCAAAGCAGGTTACCCAGATCATCCATGACAGTATGCCCCTATATCAAAAAACATCGGTAGACGAGTTTTATATTGATATGACGGGCATGGAGCGTTTCCATGATTGCTATCAACTGGCTACTGATCTGCGGGCACGTATTACCAGGGAAACCGGTTTGCCAATTTCCTTCGGGATGGCATCTGGTAAAACTGTGGCTAAAATGGCTACCAACGCGGCTAAACCTAACGGACAACTCTTAATTGAGCCGGGCAAGGAAAAAGAGTTTATGGCACCATTATCCATCCGTAAAATACCTATGCTGGGCGAGAAGACCTGTCAGAAGCTTTACCAGTTCGGCATTGAAAAAATTGGCGACTTGCAACGGGTAGACCTTAAATTTTTAGAAACGGTTTTTGGTAAACATGGCCGCTACATTTGGGAGCGTGCCAATGGTATTGATGAAAGCGAAATTGTCCCGCATAGCGACCGCAAATCCATATCGACAGAAAATACCTTTCATACAAACGTAACTGATATTAAAACTCTGGAAACCTCGCTGGTATCTATGACCGAAGAGTTAGCCTACAAACTGCGTAAAGAAAATAAGGTAGCCTCATGCCTGGCTATTAAAATACGCTACGCCAATTTCGAAACCCATACCGTACAAGAAAAAATTGCCCTCACCGCTGCCGAGCATATCCTTATCCCCGGTATAAAAAATCTGCTTAAAAAAGCGTGGAACCAGCACCGCCCCATCCGTCTAATAGGCGTTAAACTGAGCAACCTTTGCCAGGGCAGCTATCAGATCAATCTTTTTGAGGATAACGAAGAGCGCATTAAACTATACCAGGCCATGGATAAGATCAACTTTAAATTTGGCGAAAAAACCGTATGCCGCGCGGCAGGCATGGCTATTGGAACGAGGGATTTTAATCCGTTCCTCAAGGATTAATGATCATCGCGATAGCTTCTTACAAAATTATTATTGTAGATAGCGCCTACAATATCATTCACTATTAATTTTTGTGGCGTTTTATCGTTATCCAGGTCGCTGCCTACCTCAAACAGGCTTTCGGCATACTCAACCGCTTGTTGTTCATCGTCAAACAATAACACTACCTCATTATTTATCTCGGCATCCACACCATTTGGCGGCGACGGAACAGAGAATTTCTCGAAGCTATTAAAAGTAAGTTCTGATTGCCCTGTTGATGGGATGGCGATACGCAGCATAATTGGAGTGTTAAATATGATTTATCTAGTTTTATATCAACAGGAATTAGATAAACCTGTTTTAGGTATTTATGTTTTAATTGCCCCGGCGTGCCATTTTGAAATACCTGGTTCAATCACTATCTTAACCCTGCAATAACAAACACGTAATCAGGCTTATGGCAGGTACCGGTACAGAACAATTAAAACGGGTATTAAAGCCTGTACATTTATGGGCAATAGGGGTTGGGCTGGTCATATCCGGCGAGTATTTTGGCTGGAACCTGGGCTGGGCTGTAGCCGGTACTATCGGGTTGTTGATAGCTACTATAGTGGTTACCATTATGTACGTCACCTTTATTTTTAGCTATACGGAGCTTACCGCCGCTATACCACACGCGGGTGGGGCTTTTGCCTATGCTTACCGTGCCATGGGGCCATTTGGCGGATTGATTGCCGGATATGCCACATTGATAGATTTTTTATTAGCTACACCCGCTATAGCTATATCCTTAGGCAGTTATCTCCATTTTTTATACCCGGTGATACCGGTTATGCAGTCGGCTTTGATATTTAACACTGCTTTTATTTTGCTAAATATATCCGGGGTGAAAGAGTCGGGAATGTTCTCAGTTTTTATTACTATCCTGGCCGTTGCCGAATTGATATTATATATGGGCATAGTTTCGCCGCATTTTAAAATGAGCAATTTTATGGCTGATCCGATGCCATTTGGCTGGTCGGGCGTGTTTGCGGCCTTGCCTTATGCTGTTTGGTTATACTTAGCTATTGAGGGGGTAGCTATGGTAGTAGAAGAGGTTAAGGAACCTAAAAAGAATATCCCCAAAGGTTATATATCGGCCATATTAACGCTGGTAGTGCTGGCCTTAGCTGTAATGATATTAACCGGCGGCATTACCGACTGGCATAAGCTGGATAGCCTGGCTTACCCGTTACCGGCATCAATAGGTATTGTATTGGGCGATAATAACAGTCTAACCAAACTGTTTGCAGGTATAGGTTTGTTTGGATTAATAGCTTCTTTACATGGTATCATATTGGCATCGTCGAGACAAGTATTTGCCATGGCCCGTAGTGGCTACTTGCCAAGAACATTAGGCAATGTAAACACCCGATTTAAAACACCGCACTGGGCCTTAATAGGCAGTGGCATGGTTAGCTTTATTGCGATATATATTGGCACAATGGATCAAATATTAGTGTTATCTGTATTGGGCGCGGTGGTGATGTATTTAATGAGTATGACAAGCCTGTTTATTTTAAGGAAAAAGGAACCCCAGTTAGAGCGGCCCTTTATATCGCCGTTTTATCCCATCTTTCCGGCAACGGCATTGGTGATATCGGTGGTTTGTTTATTCGCTATCATGTATTTTAACGTTACAGTTAGCTTGATATTCTTTGCCATATTAGCCGTTGCGCTAACTATCTTTATGCTGATGGGAAAACATAAAATGAAAATAATGGATGATGTATTGCTGGAGCGTTAAATCGCTATCCCACCAATGAACTAATAAACCATTGAACTAATGAACCAATAATGTACCGCCACACCATAAAAAGCAAAGTATACCAATTTGCAGATTTAAAAGATCTGCTGGCTAAAGCATCGCCCTGCCGGTCGGGTGATGAGTTGGCGGGGGTATGCGCTGCTACTTATGAAGAACGCGTGGCTGCGCAAATAACATTGGCTGATGTACCGCTAAAAACCTTTTTGAACGAAGTGGTTATTCCGTACGAAAAGGACGAAATTACCCGCCTCATCATCGACACCCACAATACCGAAGCTTTTGAACCCATAAGCCACCTAACCGTTGGCGATTTTTGCGACTGGCTGTTAAGCGATCATACCACTACTGAAACTTTGCAACAGATCTCTGCAGGTATTACCCCCGAAATGGCGGCAGCGGTATCAAAACTAATGCGCAACCAGGACCTTATCGCGGTAGCAAAAAAATGTGAGGTAGTTACCAGGTTTAGAAATACGATAGGTTTAACTGGCCATTTCTCTACCCGCCTGCAACCCAATCATCCTACGGACAATCCAAAAGGTGTGGCGGCAAGTATAATTGATGGCTTGCTATATGGCAGTGGCGATGCCGTGATAGGTATAAACCCGGCTACGGATAGCCCGGCGGCAGTGGCTAATTTGCTTAATTTAATAGATACGCTCCGGCAGCAGTTTGATATACCTACGCAATCGTGCGTGTTGAGCCATATTACCACAACTATTCAATTAATCAACGAAGGTGCGCCGGTTGATCTTTGTTTTCAATCCATCGCCGGGACCGAGAAAACCAATTCAAGCTTTGGCATCGACATGGCATTACTGGACGAGGCTTACGCCGCCACGCTATCATTAAACCGTGGCACGGTTGGTAATAATGTAATGTATTTCGAAACCGGGCAGGGTAGCTCGCTATCGGCAAATGCTAATTTTGGGGTAGATCAGCAAACTTGCGAGGCCAGGGCTTACGCTGTTGCCCGGAAGTATAACCCTTTATTGGTAAATACCGTTGTGGGGTTTATTGGCCCCGAGTATTTATATGATGGCAAGCAAATTATTCGTGCCGCTTTAGAGGATCATTTCTGCGGGAAACTGCTTGGCCTGTCCATGGGTGTTGATGTGTGCTATACCAACCACGCCGAGGCCGACCAGGATGATATGGATAACCTGCTTACGCTGCTAGGCGTAGCCGGTTGCAGCTTTATTATGGGCGTCCCGGGGTCTGATGATATTATGCTGAATTATCAATCTACCTCATTTCATGATGCGTTATACTTACGCAAGGTTTTAGGACTAAGGCCAGCGCCAGAGTTTGAGTTATGGCTGATGAAGCAGGGAATTATTGATGATAAGGGCAACCTGTTATCAGTTAACGCCGCGCATGGGTTGTTAGGGGGTAAAGGATGAAAAAGGTTATCAAATCAGCAGAGCAGTTAATTGCCCTACAAGAGTTTACCGCTGCACGGATAGCGATTGGCAGGGCAGGTACCAGTATACCCTTAAAACAGTCGTTAGCATTTAAGCTGGCTCATGCCCACGCACGTGATGCGGTATATTCTGAACTGGATATAACTTGCTTAACCGATCAATTAAAACAATTTGACTTGCCGGTATTGCATTTACATAGCATGGCTGGCTATCGTGAACAATATTTGCAACGGCCGGATTTTGGAAGAAAATTGAATGAAGAATCTATACTACACTTAGCAGATCATACACAAGCCAACGATATAGCCATTATTATTGCCGATGGGTTATCCGCGACAGCAATTAATAGTAATGTAATTGGGTTATTGGAAGTATTAATACCGACGCTCAGATCAGCCGGACTGAAACTGGCAGATATTACCTTGGTTGAACAGGGTAGGGTTGCCATAGGCGATGAAATAGCATCGGCCTTAAATGCTAAACTATCCCTGATATTAATTGGTGAGCGCCCGGGTTTAAGCTCGGCAGATAGTATAGGCGCTTATTTAACTTATGCGCCTATACCGGGGCTAACTGACGAGTCGCGTAACTGCATATCTAACATTCGCCCTAAAGGACTTAGCTATAAGCAGGCATCAAAAAAGATCTTTTATTTAGTACAGGAGGCTTTCAGGAGAAAACTATCGGGGGTAGAATTAAAGGATAATGCAGGTTTATTAGGCGAATAACAAACCTGCATTATTAGATGAATTATTTACTTCGTTCCTTTGCTTCCTCAATATAACCATTATAAGAAATAGGCTGTTTATTAAGCGGGCTAACATGCAATGATGCATAACCGTCAGATTGTACGTTTAGAATTAACTGTTGGATATCTTTAACACCACTTATGCTATTCTCCTGTGGTTTAATGGTGATATCCCAACCGCCTTTTTTATCGGGTTTGGCATTATAGTCAAACTTGGTTGTTTTTAATTTAAGGCCACCATCATTCAGGTCACGCGGGGCTACGTATGCACGGCCAAAATAGGGTAGGTATATATCCAGTTTATCTTTATTTACGGTAACATCATAATCGCTGGTTAAAGCGCGCGATGGCATACTTGCCGGGATTACATAGTTAGCTACAAAGCGATAATTCATAGCGTTTACTATTCTTGAAACATCGGCAGCTTTAGCAGCTTTCTTCTCAGCTTTGGTTTTTTGCGCATAACTTACATTAAAGCTTAAAGCACAAACTAACAGAATGCAAAATACTTTTAAGTTTTTCATAACAATGAGATTTAAAGGTTTAACTGGTTTATAACGAATGGGTTTCGTTTGGTTATATAAAATTACTTAATAATATTTTATAAATAACAAAGCCGCGTATAAATATTTATATGCGGCTTTAATATTAATATTTGATAAGTTAAAACTCATCAATAGTATCGCGCCTTATTGGGTCATGAATATGTACGGCCAGTATATTATTGATCAGATCCACTTCAAAATCAGCCTTTTCGTTAGCCGGTTCATCGCTGTTGATATCCGAACATCCAAAAAAGAAACGCACCCTGTAGCGAAAAGTAACCTTGCCTTTATGTGTTTCAGGATCGTATATAACTTCTTCCGGTAAAATATCGAATTGTTTAACCTCGGGCGAACCACCGTCACCATCATGAAAGGCAACTAGTTCAGCACAAATCAGCTCAGTATTAACCGTACTGTTTACAGCAAAAACGTCCAATAAAAACTGACCGATGGCGGTTTGGCCATCGGTCAGTTTAGTAATTAGTTCTGGTGGTACATTATAGGTTACCGTTGCCATATTATTTCAGGCGATAATATTATATCAAATTAACACTGCGGTTAACAAACTCCGTCAAATCTGCACCGGTTAATAAACCTTGTGATAGCAAAGCCAGGTCAAAAGCTTGTTTAGCTAATTGCGACTGTACCTCTTCGTTTTCATCCTGTAATATACGGCTTACCAATTTATGGTTGCCATTAACTACTACCTTGTAATTATCGGGCATACTGCCATAAAAGCCCATACCGCCGCCCATGGCTGCCATATCTTTCATACGGCGCATAAACTCGTCCATGGTTACGGTAACCGGTAACTCGTCAGGGTTCAAGCTTTCCAGCTCAACTTTATAAGCCGGGCGGTTTATCGCTTTATCAAAAATTGCTTTTACTTTGGTAGCCTCTTCTTCGGTTAAAACATGCGCTAAGGCATCATCTTTTTTAATCAGTTTATCAGCCACATCAGCATCAACACGTTTTAACGATGTTTTCTCCAGTTTCTGCTCTAAGTGACTTACAAAATGTGTGTCGATAGGCGAATCCATCAATAAAACATCATAGCCTTTCCTGTTAGCCGATTGGATGAAAGCATCTTGCTTAGATGGATCGTTAGTGTAGATGTACACCAACTGGCCGTCTTTATCAGTTTGCACCGGCTCTACTTTGTCTTTATACTCGGCTAACGTAAAGTTTTCTTTAGCTGTATTGGTTAGCAAAACAAAGTCTTTTGCTTTATCGTAAAATTTATCTTCGCTCACCATGCCGTATTTAACAAACAGGCCAATGTCGGTCCATTTTTCTTCGTAACCCTTACGGTCGTTTTTAAACAGTTCTGCCAATTTATCAGCTACTTTTTTGGTGATGTAGCTGTTTATCTTTTTAACGTTACTATCGGCTTGTAAAAAGCTTCGCGATACGTTCAATGGGATATCTGGCGAATCAATGATACCATGCAACAACATTAAAAACTCGGGCACAATATCTTTTACCTCATCGGTAATAAATACTTGTCTTGAGAATAATTTGATCTTGTTACGTTGGATCTCGAAATCCTTTTTCAGCTTAGGGAAGTACAATACCCCGGTTAAGTTGAACGGATAATCAACATTCAGATGGATCCAAAACAATGGGTCCTCGCTAAACGGATACAACTCTTTGTAGAATGCCAAATAGTCTTCATCTTTTAATTCAGACGGCGCTTTCGTCCAGATTGGGCTGGTGTTGTTAATTACATTATCAACCTCAACATCTGTATATTTTGGTTTGCCTTCTTCGTCAACGCCATCCTCAACAGACTCGGTTTTTTTACCAAAGATGATCGGCACAGGTAAGAAACGGCAATATTTATCCAGTATTTCCTGTAAACGATGTTTACTTAAAAACTCTTCAGATTCGGCATTGATATACAGGGTGATTTCAGTTCCGCGCTCTTCTAAGCTGCCCTCGCTTATTTCAAATTCGGTACTGCCATCGCAGATCCAGTGTGCAGGCTCGGCACCATCCTGGTATGATAAGGTTTGTATTTCAACCTTATCGGCCACCATAAATGCAGAGTAAAAGCCTAAACCAAAGCGGCCGATGATCTCGTTGGCATCTTTAGCTTCTTTAAACTTCTCCATAAACTCGGTAGCGCCGCTAAATGCTATCTGGTTAATGTATTTTTTTATTTCTTCGGCGGTCATACCCAAACCATTGTCAGATATGGTAATGGTTTTTGCTTTTTCATCAAAAGCAATCTCAACCCGCAGCTCGCCAAGCTCGCCATTGTATTGGCCTAATGAAGCCAGGCGTTTAATTTTTTGGGTAGCATCAACAGCGTTCGATACCAGTTCACGTAAAAATATCTCGGTATCAGAGTACAGGAATTTTTTAATTATCGGAAAAATGTTTTCGGTATGGATCGAAATGGTTCCTTTTTCTTGCATAATTTTATTTATCTAATTTCAGGGTTAATGTTTAGTAACAACCCTGCATATCAATGAACGTTCCAAAGGGGAATGTTTGTCAAATTGTCAGTAGAGGTTTTGAAATAAAAAAATCATGTAAATTCAGGTTGATGCAAAATTCTTATATTTGGCATAATGACAAATCGCAGGCAACAAATAAAGCAATGGCTAAAAGAAGTGCTTGAAGATAATCTTCGGGATATTTCTTATCGTGCTTTTATTTTTGGTTCTCAGGCAAATAAAACTGAACTTATTCGTTCTGACATTGATGTTGGTATACTTGCGGACAAAGCCATTCCTGCTATAAATTTTGTCAGGATAAGTAATGCTATTGAAGATTTGCCAATGCTATATAAAATAGATTTGGTTGACTTTCATAATGTAGAAGATAAATTTAAAGCGGTTGCATTAAAAAACGTAGAATGGCTATGAGTGATTATTTTGAAGATAAATTAGCCACTTTTGACCAGGCGTTAAAAACCTTTAAAGAATCATTATTAGATGCTCCATCACAATTGGAACGTGATGGAGCTATACAGCGTTTTGAATATTGTTATGACCTTTCATGGAAAACGTTAAAGCAATATTTGCAGCGCAGAGGCATAGTTGATCTGAATAGTCCGAAATCGGTTTTTAACGCGGCTTATACAGAAAAGGTTATTGACGATGAATCAACATGGTCGACCATAATTACTAAGCGTAACCTATCTGTACATACTTACAATCAAAAGTTAGCTGATAGTTTGTTTTCGGAGTTGCCTGAATATTATAATGCTATGCTTACTTTATTGAAAGCTATGGTTGACTAAGCGCCTTTAGAAAAGCATCCAGTACGTCTTTCAAATCCTTCAACGTCTCCTCATCCTTAACATTTCCATCATTATCCATTTTTGACCGAATAAATTGGATCAGCAAAGTAGCATCAGCAATAACATTTGCAGACAAAGCACCTAAAGTAAGCAGGAGCGAGGCATGAGCATATTCGCCGCCTAATGATGCCGTAATTAAAGCGATGGGTTTATCAACCAGCGTGCTGCTTGATACCATCCAGTCCAGCATGTTTTTTAACCCGCCGGGTACACCAAAGGCATATTCGGGTGTGCAGATAATGAGGCCATCGGCTTCGGTTAATAATTTGCGTAATGCTACAACCGGCGCGGGCGGGCTATCAGTATCTAGTCCCGGATCAAAGGCGGGTATTAAAGCAAGGTCATTATAAATGGCATATTCAATATCCGCAGGAACTATCGAACCTAAGTATTGCAAAATGGCATGGTTGGATGATCCCTGGCGTAAACTGCCCGATATAGCTAAGATATTTTTCATGGTTTTAGTGCCGGCAATTTATAATATGGAACCGAAAATAACGAATGTGAGTGATTCACAAAAGTGATTCACTCTGAATTTTGAAATCTTACTAAAATTACATAAGTTATTATATTACAATACCTTAATGTTCTTATCTGAAGTTTTTGTACTGATTCAGGGTGATTTACTCTGTTTTTATAAAACACTTATTTACAGATATTTATAATCAAAAAGTGATTCAGGTGATTCAAAGTGATTCGCTTTTTGTGAATCAGTAAACATCCCCAAAATCTAATGGCAATATACTGACTAATGCCTATTGGCAAGCATCGCAATAAATGCTACTTTTGTGCTTCATTTTTAAAAGATGTCTGAAAATATTGAACGTGTAAAATGCCTGATCATCGGGTCGGGTCCTGCAGGATATACTGCTGCTATATATGCCTCTCGTGCTGATCTGAAACCGGTTATGTACACCGGGATGTTAGCCGGCGGCCAGCTTACCCAAACAACTGATGTAGAGAACTTCCCCGGCTATCCGCAAGGGATTATGGGACCTGATATGATGGAAGACTTTCGCCAGCAAGCCGAGCGTTTAGGTACCGATATTCGTTTTGGTTACGTAAGCTCGGTTGATTTTTCAAGTCTGCCGCATAAAGTTACGGTTGATGAAAACAAAACTATATTGGCTGATACGGTTATCATATCAACCGGCGCGTCTGCTAAATGGTTGGGTTTAGAGTCTGAACAAAAATACAGCGGTTTTGGTGTATCTGCCTGCGCGGTATGCGATGGGTTCTTCTTTAAAGGTCAAGACGTTGCCATAGTGGGCGCTGGTGATACCGCTGCCGAGGAAGCAACCTATCTGGCTAAATTATGCCGCAAGGTATATATGATTGTTAGGCGGGATGAGTTCCGCGCTTCAAAAGCGATGGTACACCGTACGGTTAATACGCATAACATTGAGATACTATATAATACCGAAACCAAAGAGATATTGGGCGATGGACAAAGTGTAAACGGTGTACAGGTAATCAACACCAAAACCAATGTAGAAAGAACACTGGATGTTACCGGCTTTTTCGTAGCTATTGGGCATACCCCGAATACAGATATCTTTAAAGGCTTTATTGATATGGACGAAACCGGTTATATCCTAACCAGACCTGGTTCAACCCAAACCAATATTGAAGGTGTATTTTGCTGCGGCGATGCGCAGGATCATATTTACCGCCAGGCCGTTACCGCGGCAGGCACCGGCTGCATGGCTGCCATAGATGCCGAGCGTTATCTGGCAGCAAAAGAGCATATTGTAACCGCTTAATTAAGCTTTAAATACAGCATATTAAGGTTGTCTATACAGGCAGCCTTTTTTTGTGCATATTTTTTACAAGATACACTGGGTTATTTTTTTAAAATATTTAACTTCACCAGCTTAAATTATTGATCAATCTATAATTATGTATAAAAAAATAATTCTGCTACTGGTTGCTTCGTTTAGTTTTTCTATTGCTGCGCATTCTCAAAACACTGACCCTAACCTGGGGATAATACCCGCGCCGTTATCTATTAAAAAGGCCACGGGTACCTTTGTACTGAGCCAGGAAACACAAATATTTGCTGATTCGGTAAACAACAAAGCAGTTGTTTTTTTATCAGATTATTTGAAAAATATAGCCACGCTGCATATTCCGGTAAAGCTAAATTCCGGGCAAAGTGTGAGTAATAGCATAGTACTTACCAGTGCAGGTACAGACAATTTACCTGCCGAAGGGTATCGCCTAACAATAACCCCAACTAACATAACCATCGCCGCTAAAGGTGCCGGCTTGTTTTATGGCATACAAACTCTTATACAACTAATACCAGCTGATAAAGGCGCTGTTGCTAAACTACCATGTGTGCTGATTGAAGATTACCCTCGCTTTGGCTATCGCGGATTGATGCTGGATGTTTGTCGTCACTTTTTTTCTGTACAGTTTGTAAAGAAGTATATCGATCTGATGGCAGCTTACAAATTAAACACCTTTCACTGGCATTTAACCGATGACCAGGGCTGGCGGATTGAGATCAAGAAATATCCTAAGTTAACAGAGATAGGCAGCCGCCGTGCAGAGACCGTAATAGGTAACTACCATGACCGTACCCCACAACAGTTTGACAATACCCCTTATGGTGGCTATTATACGCAAGACGAAATACGTGATGTTATAAAATATGCCGATGCCAGGTATATTACCATAATTCCTGAAATTGAAATGCCGGGCCATGCCATGGCTGCATTAGCTTCATATCCTGAGTTGGGTTGTGAACCTACTTTAAATTACCAGGTACAAGGCACATGGGGTGTATTCAGAAATGTTTATTGCCCGTCCGAAAAAACCTTCGGTTTCCTGGAAGATGTACTAACGGAGGTAATAGATCTTTTCCCAAGCAAATATATCCACATAGGCGGTGATGAAGCGCCAAAGGATGTGTGGAAGGAATCTAAATTTTGTCAACAACTGATCAAGAAGTTAAAGCTGAAAGACGAACACGGTTTGCAAAGCTATTTTATCCAACGGATAGAGAAATTTGTAAACTCAAAAGGCAGAAGGATCATTGGCTGGGATGAGATACTTGAAGGTGGCCTTGCACCTGACGCTACCGTAATGAGTTGGAGAGGTGAGCAGGGTGGTATTGATGCCGCCAAACAAAACCATGATGTTATAATGACTCCAGGAAGCGGCGGTATGTATATTGATGCTGCTCAAGGTAAGTTAAGTACCGAGCCATTAAGTATTGGTGGTTTTACACCGCTGTCCAGAACATACAGGTATGACCCAACCCCCGAGGCTTTGAATGATGATCAGAAAAAGCATATACTGGGCGTACAGGCAAACCTATGGACCGAATATATCGCCACAGAAAACAAGGTACAGTATATGCTATTACCGCGTATGATGGCCTTGTCAGAAGTAGCATGGACATCTTTAGCGAATAAAAACTTTGTAGACTTTGCAGACACCCGTTTACCGTCACACTTAGCTTGGTTAGATAAAAATGGCTTTGATTACCGTGTTCCTACTGCCATTGGTGCAACGGATACCGTGTATTTTGGCGATAAGTTAACTGTAAATTTAGCACCATCTGTAAAAGGAGCCAAAGTGTATTATACCATTGATGGTTATACCCCACGCGAAACTGATAATGAATATACTATACCAATGACCTACAATGTACCTGCAGATCAATATCGCGAATTGCAAACCATTGTAATAACACCAACCGGCAAACGCAGTGTGGTTACCAAAACAGTAGTTTATAACAAAGCGCCACTAGCGCCGGTTGTTTATAAAGGGACAAGTGCCGGCTTACGCTATGAGCTTTTTCCGGGTGAGTATAACAGCACTAACGATTTTAAATTATCCGCTGAAGGTGCCGATTCATTAATTGCTAAGAGCTTTAATATCAATCAATTTAGAAAAGGAACCGGCTTTGCTATAATATATAGTGGTTATGTACGTATAGACACAGATGGTGTTTATGGTTTTTCAACTTCGTCTGATGATGGGTCTACATTATTAATTGATGACCAATTGGTTGTTGATAATGATGGCAAGCATCCGATTAGTGCCAAAAACGGGGCTATAGCTTTACAAAAAGGCTATCACAAGTTTACTTTGAAATATTTTAACATAGGTACTACAGGTAGCCTGAAAGTGTTTATTACCATACCGGGCAAACCAACCGGCGAGTTAGGGTCTGATTTGCTATCTAATTAATGAAAAAGGATATGAACGTAAGGTTTTGTTTTTTTACACTGATAGGCTGCACTATGCTTGCAGGCTGTGCGCAGGAACAAAAGAAGCCTTCCAACCTGGATAACATGCCTAAAGCTGCGGCAGTGATGGCCCCCTTTAAGTTTCATAAAATGATTGAGGTAGCTCCCGGACAGTCTTATGATATATTAAGCTGGGGAAGGGGTGCGGTTGATACAGGTGCTTTTATGATATTACACTCAGATTCATCAGGCAGAAAATACACCACCACAACCGGCGATTTGAATGGCCAGATAGTAGATGTTTATAATGCTGATATGGATATTGACGGTCACCCCGAAATATTGATACAGGCAAAACGGAAAGATACCATCAACTATACCACCATTTATGCTTTTGAATTTTATGAAGGCAGGGTGCAAAAACTTGATTTCCCTAAATTAACCAGCTCGCAACGTAAAGGTTATCGTGGCAATGATAATTTCTACATATCCGAAGGTAAGTTTATAAGAGAGTTCCCAATTTATGAGGGAAGTGGTGCAACAGCTAAACCAACAGCCGCTAAGCGCAAGTTAGAGTACAGTTTAAACAATAATAGTTTTAATGTTAAACAGCTAAGTAAGGATTCAACGTCAATAAAAGACAAAGTTGTATCTATACCAGCGGTTAAAAAAACGGCTGAAGATAAACCTGCTAAAGCCAAAAAAACAGAAAAGAAAAAACATCACAAAGCCGAGGTTCATAAAAAGAAGAAAAAAAAACGACACCATCATTCGTAGAGACGCAATACTTTGCGTTTCTAAAATTCAAATCGGAAACGCAATGCTTTGCGTCTCTATGCATTTAATTTTATACATTTGAATATCGTCTGCTAGCCATTAAAAAATGCACTTTCTATACCCGGCTTTTTTATTTGCATTAATATCTCTGGCCATCCCTATATTGGTTCACTTGTTTAATTTCAGGCGATACCAAAAGGTTTATTTTAGTAACGTCCAGTTCCTTAAAGAAATTCAGGAACAACAATCATCCCGAAAAAACTTAAAAGAGCGATTAATATTAGCCGCCCGTTTACTGGCACTTACTTTTTTGGTGCTGGCATTTGCCAGACCTTACATATCAAAAAACAGCAATACCAATGCCGGGGCGCAGCGCAACATCAGTATCTTTTTAGATAATTCGTATTCCATGCAAACCCTAAACAGGGAAGGCTCTTTGCTTGACGAAGCTAAACGACGCGCTAAAGAAATTGTATCGGCTTACTCAATGAATGATAAGTTTCAGCTAATTACGCAGGATTTTGAAGGGAAGCATCAACGTCTATTAAGCCGTGATGAGTTTAATGATGCTGTAGATGCGGTTAAGATCAGCCCGCGCAGCCGAACTTTGCAGCAGATCATTGACAGGCAGCAAAATTTATTAACCACGCAACCTGGTGCAAGTAGATCTATTGATGTTGTATCCGATTTTCAAAAGAATATTACTAACGGCCAACCATTAAAAGTTGATACCGGCATACACGTTAGCCTGGTTCAGTTAAACGCTAACACACAAGCTAATGTAGCGGTTGATTCAGTATGGTTGTTAAGCGCTATACATCGCCCCGGCGAAACAGAGAAATTGGTAGTAAAACTGCATAACTATGCCGGCGAAAACTCAACTAAAATACCGCTTAAATTATCTATTAATGGCGAGCAAAAAGCGTTGGGTGGTTTCACTATTAATGCCCGATCTATCCAAACAGATACGCTTACCTTTTCGGGATTAAAACCGGGTTGGCAACGTGGCGAGATAACTTTACAGGATAACCCGGTTACTTTTGATAATCAGTTTTACTTTAGCTTTAATGTAAAACAACAGATGCCGGTGTTATTGATTGATGGTGGCACAGCTAACCCTTATTTAAAAGCCGTTTTTGGTGCCGACCAATTCTTTAATGCCAACCGCGTGCCCGATGGCAATGTTGACTATGCCGGTTTAACAACTTATCCGTTAATAGTTATAAGTGATGTTAAAGCAGTATCCGCAGGTTTATCACAGCAGTTAAAAAGCTATGTAAACAAGGGCGGTACATTAGTGGTGTTCCCGCCTGCAGATGCCGATTTGGCAAGCTATAAATTATTTCTGCAACGGATGAGTGCCGCTTATCCTGAAAAACTGGTAACAGAAAACATTAAGGTATCGGCATTGAATCTGCAAAACCCGGTGTTTAAAAACATCTTCGAAGATCTGCCCACAAACCCGGATCTTCCTATAGTGAAGAAATATTACCAGCTAAGCAATTCATCAGGCAGTAATGAAAATATAATGCAGTTGCCGGGTGCCCAGGCTTTTTGGGCCGGCTATAATAATGGTAAAGGAAAAGTGTACGTATCAGCCGTGCCGTTAAACGAAGATTTTAGTAACCTACCTCGACACGCGCTTTTTGTGCCGATAATGTTTAGGATAGCGCTGTTAAGCGGCCATGATCAGCCTTTGTTTTATTCGTTAGGTCATGATGAAACTATTGAAACTACGCCTATACAGTCGTCAGAAAAACAATTACTTAAATTAATTAAAGGCAAGCAAAGCATTATTCCTGATGTAAAACAGCAGGAGGGAAGTACGCTGTTATATGTATCAGACCAATTGCAGGAAACCGGCCTTTATGAACTTAAAAAACAGGATAGTACAGTTTCTGTAATGGCTTTTAATGATAACAGGGGCGAGTCGGATCTGAGCTATTATACACCTGCCGAACTCAATAAAATATTGCCCGATAAAGGCGATGTTATTGAAACCAATAAGGGTTCTGTAAAAGATATTGTAAGCCAGGCAGATTTTGGTGTGCAATTATGGAAACTTTGTATAATTTTGGCATTGATTTTTCTGGCTGCCGAAATATTGCTTACCAGGTATATCCCGATAGCTATCGGGACCGATAAAACAATAGCTTTGCAGAACGAAAAATCGCCCTCAATCCACACATAAAGCAGCGCTAATGAATTTGCTTATCAAATCCGCTACAATCGTTGATCCCAACTCATCTTTTAATCAACAAGTTGCTGATATTTTAATAAAAAACGGAACTATTACAGAAATTTCCAAAGCGATAAATGCCGATGTTGAAATTTTCGATGCTACAGGCAAACAACTCTCTCCCGGCTTTTTTGATCTGAATTGTAACATAGGCGAACCGGGCCTTGAAACTAAGGAGAACCTGCAAACCGGTACAGCCGCTGCTGCTGCAGGTGGGTTTACCGGGATAGCTTTAATGCCTAATACCCAACCGCCCGTTCACTCAAAATCCGAAGTTGAATATTTGATTAACCGCGCAAAAGGTAATTTAGTTGATGTATATCCATTAGGCTCACTATCACATAAACGCGAGGGTAAAGACCTGGCCGAAATGTATGATATGTACCTGAGCGGTGCCAAAGCTTTTACAGACGGCAACCGCCCGGTGCAGGATGCAGGCCTGATGGAACGGGCCATGCTTTATACCAAAGGTTTTGAAGCGACTGTATTTTCATATCCCGAAGATACGGCCATAGCCGGAAAAGCTAAAGTTAACGAAGGCGAAATGAGCACATTATTGGGCATGAAAGGTATACCATCATTAGCCGAGGAGTTAATGATTGCCCGCGATCTTTACCTTGCAGAGTACACCGATTCAAAAATACATTTCAGCACCATATCCACTATCCGTTCTGTGGAGTTGATAAGGGATGCTAAGAGAAAAGGCTTAAAAGTTACCTGTGACGTGGCTGCACACCACCTGGTGCTTACTGACGAGGCTTTAGCTGGCTTTGACAGCCTTTATAAGGTAAAGCCACCCTTGCGCACGTCTGCTGATGTAAAAGCGCTTATAAAGGGTTTAAAGGACGGAACTATAGATGCCATTGTATCGCAACATACCCCGCACGAGATAGAATTTAAAGACGTAGAGTTTGAGGTGGCTGAGTTTGGCATAATTGGTTTTCAAACCACTTTGTGCCTGGCTCTAAAGGCTGGCTTGGATATTGATCTGATCATACAAAAACTAGTTGTTAACCCGCGTAATATACTTGATGTTGAAGTACCGGTTATAGTTGTCGGGCAAAAAGCCAACCTGGTAATTTTTGATAAAGATGCAGAGTGGGTGTACAGTAAGAAAAACAATAGGTCTAAATCATACAATTCGCCTTACATAGGGCAGAATTTAAAAGGACAAGTTTTATTAACTTGTAACAATAATCATTTATTTAAATCGAATATATAATGATCGACCCAAAAATAGAAATTGCACTTGGCGCTGCGTTACAGGCTTTTTCAAAATATAGCGGAATAGATGTTAGTAAAATACATGCCGAATTTTTATCAGTATTTGCTTTAGAAGACGACTTTTTAACTAAGGTTGATGCTTTGGACGGCGTGTTTAATGATCACGCTCAGCTTGAAGTTTTACGCGAAGTGTTTTTTGACCTGCTGATGATCAACTTCTTTAGTGCCGATGTAAAGAAACTGGAGGAAGATTATTTAGATACAAAAGAGTGGGAAGATATTGAAGAGGAAACTTTAGATAGGGGTACAGAGCTATTAAATCTATTACTCTATTTAAATGAATGTGAGGATGAGGATATCGAACCCGAACTGGAAGATTATCTAAAAGAATTTTTATTAGTTGATGAAGATGAGTTCCAGGATGAATATCGCATTTACGAACCTGTAATAGCCCACCAGATTTTAATGGAAAGCCCGGTTGATGAGATTGCAAAGGTGGCTGTTAAGTTGCCCGAAGACTCTGAACTAAAAGAACTGTTTTATCCTATGATGTGCTTTTTTCAAAACACAAACCCATCTGCTGACGATAAAAACCAAATTGCTGATAAAGCGGTAGACAAGCAATTTGATATGCCTGTATTGAGTATATTAACATCATTTATTTAACCTTAAAATAATCACAATGGAAGAGCAAATTACAATGCCCGTAAAAAACAATCCTACCAAAGTAGCAACTAAGTGGGCGTTAATTAATGCGTTAACTGCTATTATTATTACTTACGCGTTTGAATTTTTAAATGTTGATCCAAACTCGCCATTAAAATACTTAGCGTACATTCCTTTTATCATCTTTTTGTTTTTAGCTCAAAAAGAATTTAAAGACGAGATAGGTGGATTTATGACCTTTGGTGAAGGATTTTCGGTTGGTTTTAGATATGCGTTATTTACCGGATTGATTATGGCGTTATTTATCTATTTATACTGTACCGTATTAAGTCCTGCTTTTTTCGACAAGGCTATTGAAGCTTCAAGAACTAAAATGGAAGAGAGCGGCAAGCTATCGTCAGAACAAATAGATAAAGCTATGGACATATCAAAAAAATGGGGACCGTTGATGGCTGCCTTTGGTACTGCTGTAGTATATCCAATATTTGGTGCTATTATTGGTTTAATTGGTGCTGCTATATTTAAGAAAGAACGCTCGGCTCATGATTTGATTGATGATGCGATTGACCCTACTGTATAATCTATAAAGTGTACAAACAAAAAGGGTTCGTTTCAATTGAAACGAACCCTTTTTGTTTGTACTTCTTGGTGTTATTGCGAGCGCAGCGTGGCAATCGCAAGGAAAAAAAGTAGCGCACTTTGCAACGTGCGATTGCTTCGTTCCTCGCAATGACAATTAATTATTTTACGGTTTATTCTTCAAAACCTGTTTAACAATATCATTGCCAAACACAAACACCATTAATGTTATGAGTAAAACAAAACCAACTATTTGAGCACGTTCTAAGAACTTATCGCTAAGTGGCTTGCCTTTTATCATTTCGATAATTAAAAATACAGCATGCCCGCCATCAAGTGCTGGTATAGGCAACAAGTTGGTAATAGCCAACGCCATAGATAATAAACCTACCATACCCCAAAAATGGATCCAATCTACATGGCTGCCAAACATGGTTGCAATAGCAACCGGGCCGGCAACTACCTTGTTAAACTTAGCTTCACCTTTAAATACTTTACTCATTGAGCGAATATTTATAGAGAAGTTATCCCAGGCTTTTTTAGCACCAAGTGGTAAAGATGCTAATACACCATATTTTATAGTCTTTTCTTCGGGCAGATCAAATTTGGCCGATATACCAAAGCCACCGGTTTTTGAGCCAAGTTTTCCATCATTATTAACGGCTACGGTTAGCTGTTTTACTTCGTTATTACGTTTTACTTCAAGTAAGACGTTTTTGTTGGCGTATTTTTTAAGTTCAGCTTGTAACTGGTCATAAAAGGTGATCTTAGCTCCGTTTACTGCGGTTATACTGTCACCCTTCATTAAACCGGCTGTTTGAGCAGCACTGCCCGGTACGATAGAATCAATAGAGAATTTTGTGCGTGGTAGCGGGCTTATAAATTGATCTATACCATCTACACCATAATCTGCCAGATCATTGATGAGAGTGGTCGGAACTGTAAGATCCATAGTTTTACCGTTTCTTTGCAAGGTTAACACAGTATGGTCAATAAATACTTTAGGACTTATCAGGCTATCAAACTTAACAAGCGGTCTACCATTTATGGCAATAATCTGGTCGCCGGCTTTAAGGCCCATTTTTACACCAATTTTTCCTGGCACAATACCATATTTAATGCTTGAATTGGGTATATATGTTTCGCCCAAACGTGCGGTAAGTACCCAGAAAATAACTATGGCCAAAACTACATTTACAAAAACACCCCCCAGCATTACAATTAAACGCTGCCAAGCCGGTTTTGACCGAAATTCCCACGGTTGCGGCGGGCCTTCCATTTGTTCGGTATCCATAGATTCATCTATCATACCGGCAATTTTTACATAGCCACCTAATGGTAACCATCCAACGCCATATTCAACATCTTTATAGGTAAATTTAAATAAACTAAAACCCCAGGCATCAAAAAACAGGTAAAATTTATCTACTTTAATACCAAACGCTCTTGCAGCTAAAAAGTGGCCCAGCTCATGCAATATCACTAAAATCGAAAGTCCCAGTATTAACTGGCCAACCATAATTACTATACCCATTCTTTATATTAAATTGTATGCCTTTGCCGGCATCTGTTTTATTAAATTTTGCGCAAATATGCGTGTTTCTTTGTCAGTATTCAAATAATCATCAAGGGTAGGTTGGGTTTGATAGCTAATGTTTTGCATGCAACTTTCAATAACTTCGCTCATCGCCAAAAAACTTAGTGCGTTATTTAAAAAACCAGCAACAGTAACTTCGTTAGCGGCATTTACAATACAAGGCATATTACCACCTTTGTTTAAAGCTGCGTAAGCTAAGTCCAAATTCTTAAAAGTTTCTGTATCGGCCTTTTCGAAGCTAAGATTTGGGTGATCTGTAAAACTAAACCGTTTGAAATTGTTTTTTAAACGGCTAGGGTGGGCCAGTGCATACTGTATAGGCAGTTTCATATCCGGCAATCCCATTTGCGCTTTTATAGAACCATCCTCAAATTGAACCATAGAATGTACAATAGATTGCGGATGAACAATCACCTCTATCTGGTCGGTATTAAGATCAAACAGCCATTTGGCTTCAATCACTTCCAACCCCTTGTTCATTAACGTGGCCGAATCAATAGTGATCTTGGCACCCATTACCCAATTAGGATGCTTTAACGCATGTTCACGCGTTACATCAGCTAAAAAAGCCCTTGTCTTTCCCCTGAACGGGCCGCCAGAAGCAGTTAATATGATCTTCTCTATCGGGTTATTTTCTTCACCAACCAGGCATTGGTAAATAGCCGAGTGTTCAGAATCAACCGGTAGTATTTTAACATTATGTTGTTTAGCCAGGCTGGTAATTAGTTCGCCGGCAACAACCAACGTTTCTTTATTTGCTAACGCGATGGTTTTGCCGGCTTTTATAGCTGCAATGGTAGGCTCTAAACCTGCAAAGCCAACCATAGCGGTTAGTACAATATCAATTTCGGGATGGGTAACTACCTCATTAATTGCATTGATACCGGCCAGAACTTTTACAGATGTGTTAGCTAACGCTTGCTTTACTTCGGCATATTTGCTTTCATCGCAAATAATTGCGTACGCAGGATTAAACTGCAATGCCTGTTGTATCAGCAAAAAGGCATTCCTATTTGCCGTTATAACATGAGCCTTAAACAATGATGGGTTTTCGCCTATCACCTCTAACGCTTGTGTACCTATACTACCTGTTGAGCCAAGAATGGCTATATTTTTAATGTTGTTACTCAATTCTTATATATAAACGTGTCATCTGCCCCCTCTAAATCTCCCCCGGTTGGGGAGACTTTTTTTAAAGCCCTCCCTACCGGGGAGGGTTGGGAGGGGCTATATAATCTTTCAATTCGTCCGCTATCTTCCTGTCGTTAGCCAGCCGCGGTACCTTATTTTGTCCGCCAAGTTTTCCCTGCGAACGCATATAATTAATAAAGGTATCTTTTTTTAGGCTTTGGATGATCAAAGGTTGCAAAATGTTACCGTCAATAAGATCAAAATAGTAAATATTTTTTGCTTGTAATGCTTTATCCACTTTAGCCGCGAAGGCTTTCATATCTTTTGGTATAGTACCAAACTCTATAAACCATTCATGGTAAGGTAATTGACCCTGTGTTGGATTTACCTGTGGTGCTACTGTAAATTCAATAATATCAACCCCTTCTTGGTTAGCTACACCCATTAATGCCTGTTCAACCTCTTCGCCAATAACATGTTCTCCAAACGCAGAAATGTAATGTTTAATACGTCCGGTCACAACTATTTTATACGGATTCTTTGAAATAAACTTAATGGTATCGCCTAAACTATATCCCCATAAACCGGCATTAGTATTTAATATAAGCGCGTAATTTTTATCCAATTCCACATCCTCCAAACTAATGCGGGTTGGGCTTTTATTAAAATATTCATCCGTAGGGATAAACTCATAAAATATGCCCGAATTAACCAATAACAACAATCCTTTTTCTTTTTGAGAATCCTGGAAAGCAATAAACCCTTCGGATGCAGGGTAGGTTTCAATCGTATCAATATTAAAACCTATACTATCTAACATACGGGCGCGGTAAGGCTCAAAATTAACCCCGCCATATACAAATAGCTTAAAATTAGGGAAGATGTCTTTTATCTTTTTACCACCAGATATTGCCGATATCCTGTCAAAATACATCTGGCACCAGGGGGGGATGCCTGATATAAGGCGCATATCTTCTTTTGCGGTTTCCTGTACAATGGCATCTACCTTTTCTTCCCAATCTTCAATACAATTGATCTCGTAGCTTGGCAAGCGGTTTTTTTGTAAATAAGCCGGAACGTGGTGTGCTACAATGCCTGATAATCTGCCGGTGGGAATACCTGCTTTTTCGGCCAGCACCGGGCTGCCTTGTAAAAATATCATCTTGCCATTCAGGAAATCAGCTTTACCGGTTTCATGAATATAGCTTAGTAAAGCATTACGCGCGGCCTTTATATGCTCCGGCATGCTTTCTTTACTGATGGGTATATATTTTACTCCTGAGGTAGTACCCGATGTTTTAGTGAGATAAGTAGGCTTCCCCGGCCAGAGTACGTCGGCCTCGCCATTGGCTACACGTTTAATGTAGGGGCTAAGCTCTTCGTAATCGCGTATAGGGACGTGCTTTTTAAAATCCCGGTAGTTTTTTATCTGGCTAAAGTTATGATCCTTGCCAAAAGAAGTGTTTTTTGCTTGTTGAATTAATTGCTCGAAAGTTTTTTGTTGCAGCGATACCGCGTTTTTGCGTATGCGGTTAAGGTCAGTATTAACCCATGCGGCAAATACCTTACTCAATATGGCTTTTAAACCCATAACTTAATTTGTTTCGGCAATATCATCATCCACATCCTGGTGACTGTATACCAGCTTGCGGTAAGTTACTGCTAATATAATATTAACAAAAGGATAGGTAAATATAATAGCTATGGATATAATGGGATAATACTGAGATAATTTAGCGGGTAAGGCTATCAGCACTAAAATAATTATCAGCATGAGCAATACTTTAAAGAAGTTACCTTTTGTTAACTGAAAACTTTGACGGATAGATTCAAATGCGCCGGATTGATCATCAACCGCAAATGTGATAAAAAACATAATCCGTAGCGCTATGTATAGCGCAATTAGGGCTGCAACATTTTCAAGTAAGGTTTGTATGTTGGGGTAGTTATCCAAACGTTCCATTAAAAAGTGAAACGTGGTAACTAAAAAAGCAATAAAGAAAACTACTGTCAAATAGCTTACTATGCTTTTAAAGGCGGGTAATACCTGTCTGAACTCAAATTCATAATACTCACTATCCATCACTGTAAAAATAAGTTTATAAAGCCCCAGCGTGGTATAGGCCTGTATAAATACCATCACAAATGATACGGCCATTTTGCCGGCAAAGGCTTCGGGCGAGATCACATATTCGGTAACAATACCTAAAACAGAAATCAGCAAAAATGATATAAATGAGTAAACAATTATAGTTACAAAGTTTTTTTTAAAAATACTCCAGGCAGTTTTACTAGTTTCTGCAACCGAAAAAGGATGATACATGCTTTATTTATGGTCTTTTTAATATTACGCGCTTCCAAAAATCCTGCATAAAACCAAGCCCGTAAGCCGTTAATTGAATGAAGGAAGCCAGTACACTCAAAAATGCAATTTTTAACGACTTGTTTTTAGTTAATGAGTGAAAAAATATCAACAAAATAATAAGTATGGCAATAATATTGCATAAGGCAGCTATGCGCCAGCTAAATATATTGGAAATTATTGTAAATAAGACACATAGCGTAAATAAAGCCGGAAAAAAATGCACCAGTTTAAGCTCGTTAGGGAAGAACTTATAAACATTAATACGCGCCCTGCCAAAAAAATGCAACTGTTTATAAAATTGCAGCAGACTAGTACGGCGTTTATGGTAAACTTTGGCCCGCGGGATCAGCCCAATTTTAAAACCCATGGAGTGTATGCGGATACTGTATTCGATATCCTCGCCCAAACGGGTAATGATAAAACCACCTGCTTTCTCCCAAACCTGCCTTGATATGCCCATGTTAAAACTACGCGGATGAAACTGACCAATGCTATTTTTATTACCTCTGATGCCACCTGTTGTAAACGGCGATGTCATGGCATAACTAATAGCTTTTTGGGTAGGGGTGAACGATGGATGCGCCGCATCCGGGCCGCCATAGGCATCCAGCCAGTTTTCTGCAAGCGAGTTATTTACGATCTCTAAATAATCTTCGGGTATCAAACAGTCAGAGTCAAATATGATGAAGTAATCGCCTGTAGCTCGTTCGAATGCAAAGTTACGGGCAAAGCCTTGGCCGGCGTTTTCTTTTACCAGGTATTTTATATTCAGTTGATCAGCAAAGCTTTTAATTATAGCTTCCGCATCATCTTTTGATCCATCTTCAATAACCAGCACCTCGAAATTTTTATAGCTCTGCAACGTAAGTGTTTCAAGCAGTTCTTTTATCTCTTGGGGGCGGTTGTATAAAGGTATAATGATGGAAAAAAACATATTTAAATGTGCAGATTTTTTTTAGTTGGAATTAAGTTATTGAAAAATGTTTAGCAATCATTTGCACATCTGCATATCCACGCATCTGCACATTAGATACTATCCTCTATCTGGTATTTATTCCGCTCGGGGGCGCTGCGGGCTACAAGTTCAGCAACAAAGCCGGTTAAAAATAGTTGCGAACCTAATATTATGGCTACCAACGCAATGTAAAACAAAGGCTGTGCCGTTACCTCGCGCGAGTATTTAATGTGATAGGCTATATCATATAATTTATCGCCTATTATCCACAATGCACATACTGTACCGGCAAAGAAACTTAAACTACCCATGGCACCAAAAAAGTGCATTGGGCGCTTACCAAACTTGCCTACAAAGAATATAGAAAGCAGGTCTAAAAAGCCATTTACAAAACGGCTTAGGCCAAATTTGGTAGTGCCATATTTACGGGCGCGATGCTCGACCACCTGCTCGCCAATTATGGTGAAACCGGCCCATTTGGCAATTACCGGTATATAGCGGTGCATTTCGCCGTAAACCTCTATGTTTTTTACTACTGCTTTACGGTAAGCTTTTAAACCGCAGTTAAAATCATGCAGGTTATCAATACCCGACATTTTACGGGTAGCATAATTAAATAATTTTGTAGGGACGGTTTTGGTTATAGGGTCATATCGTTTGGCTTTCCAGCCTGATATTAGATCATATTTCTCTTCGGTAATACGGCGATATAGCTCAGGTATTTCATCAGGGCTATCTTGCAAGTCAGCATCCATGGTAATAACCACATTACCTTCTGCTGCATCAAAGCCTACGTTTAACGCTGCTGATTTACCATAATTACGCCTGAATTTAATACCCCTGATAAAAGGATTATTTAAACGCAGTTTATTAATCATTTCCCACGAGCCATCTGTACTGCCATCATCAATTAAAATAATCTCATACATAAAACTATTTTCGTCCATAACCTTACTTATCCATGAGGTAAGTTCTGGTAATGATTCAACTTCGTTAAGTAAAGGTATTACAACTGATATATCCATTTAATAGTGGTAAGGGTTTAAGCGATGCTGTTTTTCAAACCCATGCAAAAATATAAAAAATGAGTTATGATTTTATAGAGATTAATCCCAATTGCAAATTCTAAATAGCTTTTTGCACGTTGGGTCGTTAAGGCTGGCATCCATCTTTTTGCACCAGCCACACCATGAGGCATGGAATATCAGCAATACTTTTTTATTTTCTTTTTTTGCTTGCGCATAGGCTTGCTTTAAAACGGCATCGCTTGCAGGTAATGCTTCTTGTGCAAAAGTTGTAGCCGCAAAAAATATCAGGACAAGTAATAAAAGGTGTTTTTTCATGGTATGAATTTAAGGAAATTTAGCAACAATTTTACTTTATTTTACAACTACTTGTACTGTATTACGACTTATTTGTTCAAGCAATGTGGTTTTTCCGGCGGTTAAATTCTTTATGAAACCGTCGGCGCTATGCCGTACGGTTATTAGTGTTAACTCACTGTTATACTTTACTTTATAATTTTCTTTTAGGCTGGCTAATAGCTTGTTAAAATACTCCTCTTTATAATCAAAACAAACGCTGAAACTTAGCGCCGATGTTTGCATCATATTGATCTTAACATGGCTTTTAGCGAACTTGCCGAATATATCACTTAAATGATCTTCAGATATAAACGAGTAATCTTTGGTCGATAACGAAAGCAATACCTGGTTCTGTTTAATAATAATAACCGGCTTGGCAAACACGTGCGCCGCGCTTTCTTTAATAATGGTTCCCGCTTCTTCCGGATGATTAAATGGTTTTACCAACAATGGTATTTTAGCGTTTTGCAGCGGCTTAATGGTTTTTGGATGGATAACCGTGGCGCCGTAATAAGTCATTTCAATAGCTTCCGTATAGCTTAATTCGTCAAACTTTACAGTGTCCTCAAATAATTTCGGGTCGGCATTTAGTATGCCGGGGACATCTTTCCAGGTAGTAACAGACTCGGCACCCAAGCAGGCCCCGAATATAGAAGCGGTATAATCAGACCCCTCACGGCCTAAGGTTGTGGTAAAGTTCTCAGATGTCCCGCCCAAAAAACCTTGCGTTACCACAATACTGCGCTCTAATTGCGCTGGGATGCTTAGTTGGATGCTCTCTCGGGTTTTATCCCATTGAATAACGCCTTCGCGGTAGGTGTTATCCGTATGGATATAGCCGCGCACGTCAAGCCATTGGCTTTTTAGTCCGGCTTTGTTGAGGTAGGCAGTGACGATACGGGTTGATACCAACTCGCCGACCGACACGATCTGATCATAAATAAAATCATAGTCATCCTGCGGTTCGTCCTCGATCATCCAATCTATCTCTACAAAAGTATTGGCCACTTCATCAAATACCGGGTTGTTGGGTTCAAATAATTCGGCTATGATGTCGTAATGATATTGTTTAATGCCTTCATAAATATCGTGCATATCATCGGCCTGGTCAACGTAGGCTTTAGTTAATTTCTCGAGCGCGTTGGTAGTTTTACCCATTGCCGAAACCACGATAAGCAATTGCTCACTCTTATATTTACCGACAACCTTAGCCAGGTTAATCATACCTTCCGCATCCTTAACCGATGCACCTCCGAATTTAAAAACAAGCATTTATTTAAGATATTGAGTGATAACCGTATTAGGTTTTAATAGTGATTTTATTTTAGCATAGGGGATAAACAGATCAGTTGTCCCGGCGGCGTAAGGTTTAATTTCGTATTGATTATATAGAAATCTGATACCTAAAGGCGTAATCGAAAAATTTTCATTCAATGCAAACTTACTGTCTTTAAAAAAGTAATCATTCGTTAATGAAGCTGTTTCACTTAGTTTTTCCTGTTTTCTGAAGATGGTATCAGCAATAGCTGTTAATTTGTCTTTATAATTATCGGTAAGGACATCCCCCAGATCTATGCTTTTTTGAGCTTTTGTGTTCCAGTTAATAAATGTTGTGATTGAACTGCCATGTGCGCCCCCCTTAAAATTATAACCGCTAATTTCCAAAGTAGTCAAACTCGAGTCCTGTCTTATTATTTTAGCGTGGCTATCCAACGTAAAAAACATCGCCGATCTTTTATCGTGCTTTTTAAATGCATTATATCCCGCCAAAAAATGCTCCGTATATTGTTGCAGATCAGTCCCAGGTTCATCGGCGCCAAACAAATTGACTAGCTTATAACTAACGATTTCATTCAACGAATCCTGCCCGTTAAACATCGGATAACTGATTTTTACAACCGTACACCCGCTATCCGGTTTATTCCCGCAATCTGTCGCACGTTCTTTAATAGTTTTATTGACATAGGTAAGCGTATCCGTTGTAATATCAGGTTTAGGCTTTTTATCATCACCCCACATGCAGGAACTTAACCCCAATATCGTCCCTAAAAACAACAAACTTCCTGCTTTCATAACCTAATAATTTAATAACTGATCTGTAGATAACGCCGCGTTTAACCAACCCGCCTCAATAGATGCCTGGTACTTGGCGTAAAAATTAAGAGCGGGCTCGTTCCAGTCCAGTACCTGCCATACCATGCCTTTAAAACCCATTTGTTTTGCTTCGATAATCAACTGGTCAAAAAGTAGTTTGCCAATGCCCCGGCCACGCATAGGTTCGGTAACTATGAAATCTTCTAAATACATACGGCAGCCTTTCCAGGTAGAAAAGCGAATGTAATACAATGCGAACCCAACCACCACACCGCCAACCTCGGCAACATAAGCCTTCCATACCGGTTTCTCGCCAAAGCCTGCATCTTTAAACTCTTCCAAGGTTACGGTTACTTCCTGCGGGGCTTTTTCATATAACGCCAGTTCATTCACTAATTCTAAAAGGCGTATGCAGTCTTCTTTTGCGGCTGGTCTTAAATGTATGTTGGTCATTTGGTTATTAGTCATTGTGTCATTAGTCATTAATGTCATTTGTTAAATCCGAAATAGAACATCCGAATCCGATATTCTAATTATTTTTCCAATGTTTAATAACCCTGCCGCCAAAAATGGTGCTGCCTACACGGATCATATTGCTACCCTGCTCGATAGCTATCTCATAGTCTGACGACATACCCATTGATATGGTATCAAAACTATCTTCTTTCCTAAAAAAGCTTTGCTTCATGCCATCAAAAAACACCTTCAACTCCTGGAACTCGTCCCTTAGTTGTTTTTCTTTATCAGTATTGGTAGCAATGCCCATCAAGCCGCGTATGCGGATATTTTTTAATACCGTAAATTCGTCAGACCGTAACAACTCTATCGCCTCGTCAAAGCCCAAACCAAATTTGGTATCCTCGTCAGCAATATAGATCTGTAATAAGCAATCTATAACACGTTTGTTCTTTTCGGCCTGTTTATTTATCTCCTGCAAAAGCTTCAAACTATCAACAGCTTGTATCATACTGATAAAAGGGGCGATGTATTTTACTTTGTTGGTTTGCAGGTGGCCAATTTGGTGCCATTCTATGTCTTTAGGCAGTTGTTCATACTTCTCAACCATCTCCTGAACCGTGTTTTCGCCAAACAAACGCTGGCCCGCATCGTAGGCTTCCTGTATATCTGCAACCGTTTTTGTTTTTGATACTGCTATTAAAGTGACCTTTTTAGGGGTAGTTTCGTTTTTTAAGCTTCTGATATTATCTGCAATGCTCATTTATCCGTAATTTTGCTCCAATTAAACCGCTAAATTACAGAATGCGTAAACATATCTTCTTGTTTTTTTCAGCTTTGCTTTTTTTGTTCGCCTGTAATCAGGCTGATGATACTAAGGGTATTATTAAACAGGACGAAATGACGCGCCTATTAACCGATGTGCACCTGGTTGATGGCAGCCTGGCTTTACAGCCAAATGGCGATAGCCTGTACAAGTTTGGCACCGGCAGGTACTTTTATGTGTTTAAACAATATCATACCGATTCGGGACAGTTTAAAAAAAGCGTAAAATATTATTCGGCCCACCCAGAAATATTATTGAAAATATACGATGGCGTTAATACCCGCCTTAAAGCTAAAGCCGACTCGATGAACGCTTTAGTAGCAAAAGATAACGAACGGATAAGACGGCAGGCAGAAGTAGCACAAAAAAGAGTCGAAAAACTAAGAAAGGACTCGTTAGCCGTAAAACTAAAAACGGATAAACTGAAACTGAAAAAAGATTCGCTTGATAAGAAGAAGATCATCAAGCATAAAAAAAAGAAAAAATTAAAGAAAATAACAAAGCCAATAGTACAATAAATGCTTTACCCTGAGAATAGTATTGATAAGCTGGGATTTACCGAGGTAAAGGAATTAATAAAGGCGCACTGCCTGAGTATTATGGGCCAGCAAATGGTTGACAAGATACAGGTAATGAGCAATTACGACCTGATAAGCAAGTTTTTAAGCCAGGCGCACGAGTTTAAAAATATATTGCAAAATGATGCGGCGCTGCCTATTCAGCATTTTTTTGATATAAAGGCTTTAGCCAACAAGGCCCGGTTAGAAGGCGCTTTTTTAACCGAAGAAGAATTTTACCAGGTACTTGCTTCATTAACTACCGTATTTGCAGTTATAGCTTATTTTAATGAGCGCGAGGGTCAGTATCCAAATTTGGAAGCGCTGTTTGAGCATCTGGCTATTGAAAAGGCTATCATCAAAAAAATTGAACAGGTAATTGATCCCAAGGGAAAAATAAAACCCAATGCATCGCGCGAGCTAGGCGATATATCAGCCGGTATTGCTAAAGCTGAGCAGGAAGCAAGAAGGAAAATAGACCAGGTATTTAAAAGCGCGGCAGGCAATGGTTGGACGGCTGACGGCTCGTTAACTATTCGTGACGGGCGTTTGTGTATTCCACTTTTAGCCGAAAACAAGCGCAAGGTAAAAGGCTTTATCCATGACGAGTCTGCATCAGGCCAAACAGTTTATATGGAACCTGAGGAAGTTTTTACGCTAAACAACCGTATCCGCGATCTGGAATTTGAGCGCAGGCGTGAGATAGTAAAGATATTAACCGGCCTCACAGACGAATTAAGGCCTTATGTGCCACTTTTGTTATCATACCACAGTCTACTTACTAAATTAGACTTTGTACGCGCCAAGGCGCTATTCGCTATTGATATTGAAGGCGAACTGCCACAGGTAGTAAACGATGCACGTTTAAAACTGGTTAATGCCCGTCATCCGCTGCTGTTCCTCAATTTTAAGAAAGAGCATAAAACGGTGGTGCCGTTAAATTTGCAGATCGATGATCGCACACGTGTGGTCGTAGTATCGGGCCCTAACGCGGGTGGTAAATCTGTTTGTATGAAAACCGTTGGCTTGCTGCAAATTATGGTGCAGGCGGGTTTATTAATTCCTGCGGATGAAGCCAGCGTGGTAGGGGTGTTTAAACAGTTTTTTGTTGATATAGGCGATGACCAGTCGATAGAAAGCGATTTGAGCACCTACAGCGCCCATCTATCAAAAATGAAAAATTTTGTAGAGAACGCTAACGGAAAGTCGTTGATATTGATAGATGAGTTTGGTACCGGCACTGACCCACAATTTGGCGGACCTATTGCCGAAGCGGTTTTGGAATCATTAAACCATAAAAAGGTGAGGGGCATGGTTACTACTCACTACAGCAACCTTAAAATATTTGCCGGTAATACCGAAGGGATAGAAAACGCATCGATGTTGTTTAACAATATCGAAATGAAACCGCTTTATATACTGGAAGTGGGTAAGCCCGGCAGCTCATACGCTTTCGAGATCGCCCAAAAAATAGGCTTGCCGCAGCAGGTGCTCAATTTGGCTAAGACCAAGATAAGTGCCGGGCAAAAAAATGTAGATACGCTGCTGGTTGGCCTGGAGCGCGAAAAGAAAGAGATACTGGATACCCGCGTTAAGTTAGAAAGACAGCAAAGACAGGTTGACGCTTTATTAGCCGAAAACGAAAAAATAAAAAATTATCTCGAAGAGAATAAAAAGGTATTAATACGCGAGGCAAAGGATGAAGCTAAAAATATTATCCTTAATGCTAATAAACTGGTAGAGAACACCATATCAGAAATTAAAAGCAGTAATGCTGATAAGGAAAAGACGCGAGATCTGCGCGAAAACCTGAACAGGGAACTGGAAAAAAATACAGTCAAACCCGATAAAGTAAAAGCTGTAACTGCCGATGAAGAACTTAAAGTAGGTGATTGGGTTAAACTAAACGACTCTGAAACCACCGGGCAGGTAATCGAACTGATAAAAGATAATGTGATCATCGCTATTGGCGATTTGCGTACGGTAGCTAAACGGAAACGGGTACAGAAGGTAGCAAAATCTGTTGTACCCAAAGAAGTTAGGCGAAGCATGAACAGCCATACTGGCGATATAGCCAGCTTCAGCCCCGAGATAGATGTACGTGGTATGCGTACGGAGGATGCTTTGGCGGCTATTGAACGTTTGTTTGACCGTGCCTTGATGATGGGTTTTGGTAACCTTAAAATACTACACGGCAAAGGCGACGGCATACTACGCAAAATGATCCGCCAATACCTTAAAAAATACGACCAGGTAGACCGTATGGAAGATGAACATGCTGACCGTGGTGGAGATGGTATTACTTATGTGTATTTTAAATAACCTAAGATCAGAGTTGGTTATACCTAGGTAACACTCATTTCAGGTGATTCACTCTGTTTTTAGGATTTGCCGATAAAATGAATAAATAATTAACAGTCAACTATTTATATATATTCAGTTAAAGTTTTTGTAGTGATCCAAAGTGATCCACTCATTTTGTCAAACAGCTTATTTACAAATATTTAACCAAAAAAGTTGATCCTGGTGATCCACTTTTTCAGGTGGATCACTAATCCTTCTTATTACCACCCCCAAAAACAGAGAAGTGTACATAACGTTTAGGATTAGCCTTCAGATCAAGAAACAATAAGTTAAGGTTATCAGACGCGGATTGTAGATTTTTATACAGTTTATCATCATTCAATAATAAACCCATAGAGCCTTTATTACTGTTGATATTGGCCATAGTGGCTTGCAGATCGGCCACGGCTTTATTCGTATTTTCTAATGTTTGTTTAATGTTTGCGTTAGCCAGATCGCCGCTAAATTTCTGGAAATTTGCAGTAACATTATTCAACCCGGCTGTACTAACCTTTAAATTACCGGATACAATTTCGGCATTAGTTAAAATACCGTTAATGTGTCCACTTTGTGTAGCCACCAGTTCATCAATTTTCTTGGTGGTACCTTCTAAAGTTTGTAAAGAATTGGCAATACTTGCAAAGCTGCGATCCACATTTTTTTGAAAATTCGGGTTCAGTATTTTATTGATAGAAGCCAGGGACGAATCCAGCTTGGTCATTAAGTTTTCGGCCTTGGTTTGTATTGGCTGTAAACTTTCTGCTAAACTTCCTTGAATATCCGCACGTAGGGTGTCTTTGTTTTCGGCTAATTGTTTACTATCGCCTAACAAAAACACAATTGCCTTACTTCCCAAAAGATCGGTGCTTACCAATTTAGCTAACGTGTTAACAGGTACCTTATATTCGTCTTTAATTTTAAACTCGACAGTGGTGCGGCCATCCGGTTTTAACTCCATTTTAGAAATGTGCCCTATCTGGAACCCGTTTACCAATACTGGTTTTGAAACCGTAAGTCCGTCGACACTTTTATAAATTGCGTAATATTTATTAGAGCCGCCAAATACATCATTGCCTTTTAAAAAGCTATATCCTAATATTAATACAGCAATGGCAATAGTGGTGAGTGCGCCTATTTTAGTCTCGTTTGATATATTCATGTGATAATGTTGTGATGCGTGTAATGGGTTGATATTTTTTTCACATCCTTATAACCAATTATTTTACTACTTGTTCTACTTCGTCCTTATAATTCTTTAACGCTCTTACAAGTGTACTTACAATTTCATCCTGGCCTTTTTCAGAATTTAAGTACGCTTCATCATCCGGATTATTGATATATCCGGTTTCGACTAATACTGCAGGCATGGCGCTATGGCAAAGTACTAAAACGCCTTGTTCTCTTATCCCTTCGCTTTGCCTGCCATCAGTTTCAGTAAACTCGGTATTAATAAGGTTGGCCAAATGTATGCTTCGTTGCCTGAACTTGCTTTTATATTGGTTGATCAATATGATTGATTCGGGATCGTTAGGGTCTAAGCCTGCATTCATTTCGGCACCTTCGCCTTCTCCTTCGCTGCCTTCCAATTGATTCTTACTTATGGCTTTTTCTTCTTCGCGGGTGCGATGCAAACCATAAACCAATAATAAAACGCCTTTTCCAGAGCGATTTGGCACTCTTACCGATTTATAAATAGCTCTGCCATGTTTATGCCCTACAACCTCGCGTACAACCCTGTCTGAAAGTGAATTACAATGTAACGAAATAAATAGATCGCCTCTGTTCTCGTTAGCTATCTCTGACCTGCGTTCCCACGAAACATCATCTTCTGTCGATCGGGTAAGTACGACCTTTACTTTATTCAGCTCTTTTTCTATCGCTTTCTGCAATTTTAATGCGATTGCAAGCGTTACACCTCTTTCGGTAGAAAATGAACCTGATGCACCATGTGAAAAATGGCCCGTGCCGGTAGGAGCGCCGCCATGCCCCGCATCAACAATAATGGTTTTTAGTTTAAAACCTTTATTTACAACGGTATCATTTTTTGCCGGAGTAATTATTGTGAAGGAAAATAACGAAAAGCAAACCGGTAATGCCAATAATCCAAAAATCAATCTTTTCAATGCTTTATTTTTCATTATTTTTGAACGCTGTTAACTATATCTGCAAAAATACTATTCATACTCAATTTTGAAATTCATCAACTTAATTTTTTTATTTGCAATTATTTTAATGGTAAACATAATAGCTTATGCTCATAAAAGCAAAGCTGTTATTAATATAAATAAACTTGTTGCAGATACAATAATACCGCTTGATCAGTATAAATATTCTAAACTTCCTAAATATAAACAAACTAAACCAACTTCGGCATTAAAAGGCGATACCACTAAACCTAAAAACGATACAAACAAAAAGGTTATTGCAACAGATACCACAAAAAATAACTCAAACCTTGATGCAGAAATAAAAGATCTTGCCGATTCAAGCTATAATGATGTTAAAACAGGTATAAGCTATCGTATTGGTAACGCGCGTGTAACCTATGGCGATTTTGAGTTGGATGCCGAGTATATCCGGATTGACAGAAAGAAACATTTGATATTTGCCAGCGGGATGAAAGACCCCAAAACCCATCGTTATATAGGCCGGCCAATTTCCAAACAAGGTAAAGACGCGCCGTTAACATCCGATTCGTTATTGTTTAATTATGAAACAAAGAAAGGGTTGGTATATAATGTTAATACCCGGCAGGAAGAGAATTACATTTCGCACGGGCAGGCTAAAAAATTGAATGAAGATGAAGTTGCCTACCACAATATTATTTTTAGCGCCTGCGATAAGCCCGACCCCGATTATGGTATAGTTATTACCCGTGGCATTGGCGAAAAAAAGAAGATAATTTCGGGTCCCGCGTATTTGATGATCGAAGGGATACCTTTGCCCATAGGTTTACCTTTTGGCTTTTTCCCTAAAACAGATACCCGGTCATCAGGTGTGTTATTGCCAACTTTTGGTGAAGATGCTACCTTAGGTTTTTTCCTTAGGGACTTTGGTTATTACATAGGTTTAAGCGATTATGCCGATCTAACAAACCTGGGCACTTATTACTCAAACGGATCATACGAAGTAAGCAGCGCACTCGATTACATGAAAAGGTACAAGTATAACGGTAACCTTACGCTAAGCTACGGATCACATAATTACGGTTTGGCCGGCGACCCGCCAAGACGCGATTTTCACATAGCGTGGCAACATAGCCAAAACCCAAGTGCTAGTCCGGGTAGCACGTTTAGCGCGTCTGTAAATGCGGGTACATCAAGTTTTTATCAAAATAACCCGGCATCAACAGGATATAATTTACAGCAACTTACGCAAAATGCATTGCGCTCAAGTATATCCTATTCAAAAACCTGGGCAGGTACGCCTTTTAACCTTACCACCAGTATTTCGCATAGCCAGGACCTTACGCAAAAAACAGTGTCGCTGGAATTGCCGAATGTGAATTTTAGCATGGCAAGTATAAACCCGTTTGATAAAAAAGACCGGGTTGATGAGCAAAAATGGTATCAGAAAATAACGGTGGCTTATAACATGGCAGCAACTAATAAGCTAAACAATGTGCCCGAAACCGAATTGTTTAAGAGTGAGACCCTAACCAAAAGAATGCAAAACGGCATTCAGCATCAAATACCGGTTGGTATAAACTTTAATTTGCTTAACTATTTTCAGTTTAATATGAGCGCTAACTATACCGAGCGCTGGTATTTTCAATCTATAAATGAACATTATGCCAGGGCCGACTCATTAGTTACTGATACTGTACCGGGCTTTAAAAGGGTAGGCAACTATAACCTTAGCGCCGGTTTATCCACAAAGGTATATGGTACGATAAACTTTAAGAACAGCAAATTAAAAGCTATACGCCACGTAATGACACCTAGTATAGGTTTTAGTTATTCGCCTGATTATTCAGGATTTGACAGGCCTTACAATAGGTTAATTGTAAGTAATGCTACTATACCATATCCGGTGGTTAGTACACGTTATTCAATCTATAATAGTTCTGTTTACGGCGGGCCGGGTGGCGGCAGGCAGGCAGGTATAAATTTCAGCCTTGATAATAACCTGGAGGCAAAGGTTAGGGCTAAAAGTACGGATACATCGCAAGTGGATAAAAAAATTGAATTGCTGCAAAGCTTAGCAATTTCGGCATCATATAATTTCGCTGCCGATTCTTTTAAATTGAGCCAAATTTCTGTTTCGGGCCATAATGGCTTTTTTCATGATAAGATAAACGTAACGTTTAGCGCCGGTTTTGACCCATATGTTACCAGGGTATTTGATACTATTAGTCACGGGCAAATCTCAAGTTATCAAAGACAGTATAATCATTATACTTTCCAGGATGGAAAACTGCCCAAGCTTACAAGTTTTAGTTTTTCGGTAAGCGGTAGTTTAAACCCGGCAGTGTTTCATCCTATACCGGAAAACGGCAGTAATAACTATGCAAACAATCCTAATACGTTGGCAAACGCGACGCCGCAGCAACGACAAAGCCTGGCGCTGTTAAATAGCGACCCAAGCGCGTATGTGGATTTTAATATACCCTGGAACCTGGTTGTTAATTATAATTTTACTTACAGTGATAGTTATTTATCCAGCACAAGAGCTAATACAGTAATGCTAAGCGGCGATTTAAGCATTACCCCAAAATGGAAAATACAATTTAATACTAACTATGATTTACAGGCGCGCCAATTAAGCAGCGCTACCTCATTTGCCATCTATCGCGACCTGCATTGTTGGGATCTTTCTATACAATGGCTGCCATTTGGATATTATAAATCATACAATGTTACTTTAAAGGTAAAATCGGCTATTTTACAGGCATTAAAATTGAGTAAAAGAAGCGACTATACCAGTAACGCAAATTTCAATCAGTAAAAAATGTTTGCAGAAATAATAACCATAGGCGATGAAATATTAATAGGGCAGATTGTTGATACCAACTCTGCATGGATGGCGCAGCAGTTAAATAATGCAGGTATCCGCGTAAAGCAAATCTCATCCGTGTCTGACGATAAGCAGCATATCCTTACCGCGTTGGCCGAGGCCGCTTCAAGGGCGGATATTATTTTAATTACCGGTGGCTTAGGGCCGACCAAAGACGATATCACCAAAAATACACTTGCCGAATATTTTGGCGTTGGCATGGTTGAAAATGAAGCAGCGCTTAACAACGTGTTGCGCATTTTTGAAAAGTATACGCGGCCCATGCTCGAAATTAACCGGCTGCAAGCCCAGGTACCTGCAAATTGCGAGATTATCGCAAATAAAAACGGTACCGCGCCGGGTATGTGGTTTAATGAAGACGGTAAGATATATGTATCCATGCCGGGTGTACCGTTCGAGATGATGTATATGATGGAGGAAGAGGTTGTGCCTAAACTGCAATCGTTATTTAAATTGCCGGTTATCATCCACAAAACTATTTTAACGGTAGGCGAGGGCGAATCATTTTTGGCTAATAAAATTGCTGATATTGAAGATTCATTACCTGTACATATTAAATTGGCTTACCTGCCCAAGTTAGGACAAGTACGTTTGCGTTTAAGCGGATATGGAGAAGATGAGGCCGCCTTAACAGAAGATATTAATAAATATGCATCAAAAATAATTGAGCGTGTAGGTGATTTTGTAGTTGCCGAAGAGGATATACCGCTTGAAAAAGCGATACTTAACTATATGACCGGGAAGGGCCTAACTCTTTCTGTAGCCGAAAGTTGTACGGGCGGTTATATATCGCATTTGTTTACCCAGCATGCCGGTTCGTCAAAAGTGTTTTTTGGCGGGGCGGTTTCTTATTCGTACGAATTAAAAGAAAGCATACTGGGTGTAAAAAATGAAACCCTATGGCAATACGGCGCGGTAAGCGAAGAAACCGTTACCGAAATGGCAGAGGGCGCGTTACTTAATTTCAAATCGGATTACGCCATTGCCGTAACCGGAATTGCCGGCCCTGATGGCGGCTTGCCCGACAAGCCTGTAGGAACCGTATGGATTGCGGTGGCATCTGCAAAAAAAACTGTTAAAAAGAAATTCACATTTGGCAGTAAAAGGCAGCAAAACATCGAAAGGAGCGCTATAAGCGCATTATTTATGTTGAATACTTTACTCAAGGATGTTGACTAACTAGCTAACATTTCTCTAATTTTGACCAAAGAACTATATTTTATTGTATGGCTAAATATCAGCTATTATTGCCGAAGATGGGGGAGAGTGTTGCGGAAGCGACCATAATTAAATGGATAAAAAATCCAGGTGATTATATTGAGGCCGATGATGCAGTAATGGAAATCGCTACTGATAAAGTCGACTCTGAAGTCCCATCACCTGTTTCGGGAAGACTAGTTGAACAACGTTGTAAAGAAGACGAAGTTGTACAGGTAGGGGCCGTTATAGCCATTATTGAAACGGATGAGCCTGAACAAGCGCCAACACCGCAAGCCGCGCCCGCGCCGCAACCGGTAGCAACACCACAACCGCCGCCTGTTGCCGCACCGCAACAAACTGATCAGACGCCGGTAGTACAACAGCAGCCACAAACTATTCCGGGTACCGAGCAATTGGCACAAAGAAGCCAAGCGCCCGCCCCTCAACAAGATTTTAAAAGCGAATCAAGATTTTATTCGCCTTTAGTAAAACATATAGCACAACAGGAAAACATTAGCATTAATGAGCTAGACCGCATACACGGTAGTGGTGCCGAAGGCCGTTTAACAAAAGATGACCTGTTAAATTACATACGTAATAGGGTAGCTGATCCTGTACAACAGCAGCCTGCTGCATCGCCACAGCGACCAATTCAACAACCTTCAGCAACAGCGTCTCAACCAGCATCAGCTGCTCAACCACATGCCGCTGCTGAAGCACCAAAGCAAGCTCAGCAGGCAGTGCCAAAGGGCGAGCCTGCTAAACCCGCCACATCAACATCAGGTGTTGATGAAATTATAGAAATGGACAGGATGCGTCGCCTCATAGCCGACCACATGGTGATGAGTAAGCACACCTCGCCACACGTTACCTCGTTTGTTGAGGCTGACGTAACCAGCCTGGTATTATGGCGCGAAAAAATAAAGAACAGCTTTGAAAAACGCGAAGGTGAAAAAATAACTTTCACCCCCATATTTATTGAGGCCGTAGTTAAGGCTATTAAAGATTACCCAATGATCAACGTATCCGTAAACGGTACGCAGATTATTAAAAAAGCCGCTATAAATATCAGCATGGCAACGGCTTTACCAAACGGTAATTTAATTGTACCGGTAATTAAAAAGGCGGATGAGTTAAACCTGCTTGGCCTTACCAAAGCGGTCAATGACCTTGCTAAAAAAGCGCGTACCGGCAAATTACAGCCCGATGATGTTAAGGATGGTACTTTTACCATTACTAACGTTGGTACATTTGGTAACGTAATGGGTACGCCTATAATTAACCAGCCACAGGTGGCTATATTGGCTGTAGGAGCGATTAAAAAGAAGCCCGCCGTTATTGAAACTGCCGAAGGTGATGTAATAGCTATCAGGCACATGATGTTCCTTTCGCTATCTTATGACCATAGGGTAGTAGATGGTATGTTGGGCGGTACGTTTTTAAGTCGCATAGCACATTACCTTGAAAACTGGGACGCTGACAAAGATGTGTAGCTTCATAAAAAATCTTCTCCACATTCCAAACAACCGGCTCTGTTTTGTAGTTTAAGCAATAGAGGCCGCGTGATGCTGTCCATTACTTAACTACAACTACCATGGAAAATTATGAAACCTTAGTGGATGCCACTAATGATTTGATGAAAAGAGGATATACGGCTAATTTAAGTATGGAAGGCGATACCATCGATGACAAATCCAAGGATATACATATGACGGCTGATGATTTCTCGATAGATGAGTTTTATCGCTTCGAAGGTGCCAGCAACCCGGCAGATACGTCTATAGTGTATGCCGTAAGCTCGCCAAAATATCATTTAAAAGGTATTATTGTAAACGCCTATGGTACTTATGCTAATGATAGTTCATCGGCTATTCAAGCCAAATTACATCATTATATGGTAAGCAACAACCTGCACGGCAGCGATAGGCCATCAGCATAATTTGAATTTCGGATTTTGAATTTTCGATTTCGGATTTGGTTATTAAATAATTTATAAATCCGAAATTCGATATCCGAAATTCGATATTTTACAGTTCCTTCAACAACTTCTTGCCCCGTGTCTGTATAGCAGCAGTACCATCTCGCATCAAAAACTGTAACTGGTTAGCAAGTTCTTCTGCAACCCAATCATACCTATACCTTAAATTAAACAACGCTTCGGCGGCAAATACCTTTACGGCTATTTTTATTTGGGGGGCTATCATCCAGTCAAACAGTTGCTCTACTATTTGTTCAAGGTCAATAGTTTGCACTTTATCTTTTATTATTTGTGGGGCTTTAGGATCGGTAATGTGCATTACAATTTTTGCATAATGCCTTTTACTGCCGGCGGCTTTTATTACTTCCATTTTTGATAACAGGTATTCCAGGTCGTGGAGGTAAATTTCGGGATCCTGTAAAAATACATTCTCTAATATCCATGTGGCACGGAAAGCAATATTGGGTTCGGGATGCAGGGTAATGTCTATAAGGTCGCGCAAGTTAAATCTTCTCTCTGTCAATATCTTACCCAACTCCAGTACTTTTACTTTACCTATGGTGTCAGTAATTTGTTTAATGAGTTGGGTTTGATCCATAATAGGCTGATATGCTGTACGAAACGAAAATAAAAAATATACGCTGTTCAGACTAATAGAAATTATCTAAAATCATACATTTGCTCACTAATTTTTATAACGAATAACATATACATGGTTAAATTCAACCGATTTACATTAGACAATGGCCTCCGCGTTATTGTTCACGAAGATAATACCACCCCAATGGCCGTAGTTAACATTTTATATGATGTTGGCTCGCGCGATGAAAACCCCGAACAAACCGGCTTCGCGCATTTATTTGAACACCTGATGTTTGGCGGATCAGTAAATATCCCCAACTATGACAGCCCTTTGCAACAGGTAGGGGGCGAAAACAACGCCTTTACGAGTAACGATATTACTAACTATTATATCACCCTGCCATCAGCCAATTTAGAAACCGCTTTTTGGCTGGAGAGTGACAGGATGCTGAGTCTGGCCTTCAGCAAAAAAAGCCTGGAAGTGCAGCGTGCCGTAGTTATAGAAGAGTTCAAGCAACGCTATCTTAATCAGCCTTACGGCGATGTTTGGTTGCGTTTACGCCCAATGGTTTACAAAAAGCACCCATATCTTTGGGATACCATCGGCAAAAATATAGAGCATATTGAAAATGCTAAGATCGAAGATGTAAAAGCCTTCTTTAAAAAACATTACAACCCGCAAAATGCCATTATGGTTGTTGGCGGCGATGTGAAATTGGAGCAGGTAAAAGAGCTGGCCCAAAAATGGTTTGGCCCTATCCCGGCAGGCGAAAAATATACCCGAGATCTGCCACAAGAACCCGAGCAGCATGAAGAACGCCGCGAAATAGTTACCGCAAAAGTACCTTTGAATGATGTATACATTGCCTTGCAAATGCCGGGCAGGAGAGAGCAGGAGTTTTACGCGGTCGAGTTAATGTCTGATATACTTTCGCGTGGCAATTCATCGCGTATGTATCGTAACCTGGTTAAAGAGAAACAACTGTTTAGTGAGGTACATGCTTATGTATTAGGCAGCTTAGATAAAGGTATGTTTGTACTGGAAGGTAAGCCAACAGAAGGTGTAACCATTGAGCAAGCCGAAGCTGCTTTATGGGATGAAGTAGAACTCCTGAAAACGCAGGAAGTACCGGCTGATGAGTTAACCAAGGTTCAAAACAAAACAGAATCAACCATGATATTTTCTGAAATGTCATTATTAGATAAAGCCATGAACTTAGCTTATTACGAATTATTGGGCGATGCTGATCTGCTTAATAACGAAATCCAAAAATTCTTAGCGGTGACACCTGCGCAAATAAAAGAAGAAGCAAATAAGCTCTTCAGAAAAGATAATTCATCAACCTTAATTTATTTGGCTGAACAATAATGGTAGATAGAAAAACAGCGCCTGATTTTAAGGCGATAGATAATATAAACTTAATACGCCCTGACCAAAAAAAATTGGCTAATGGGGCTGAAATTTTTTGCTTTAACTCCGGCGACCAGGAACTGGTGCGTATAGAGTGGATCTTTACCAACCTGCATTTTGATGCGGCGAAGCCGTTATTAAACATGGCGGTTAATACCATGCTCACAGATGGTACTAACACCCTAACTGGTGCAGAAATAGCTGATAAAATTGATTTCTATGGCGCGTTTTTGCAGGTAGATTATGGCTTTGAGCAATCGTTGGTTACGCTATACTCGTTAACCAAGCATTTGGATAAAACTTTGCCGGTTGTAAAAGATATTTTAACCAACTCTATATTCCCTCAAAAAGAACTGGATACGTTTATACGTAACCAGCAGCAAAAGCTACAGGTTAGCCTGCAAAAAAATGATGTGGTTGCCCGCCGTGCGTTTAATAAAGCGCTTTATGGCGATACGATTTATGGCTTAGCACCTGATCTGGATACTTACAAAACCCTGCATCGTGATGATCTGTTGGTTCATTTTAAGCAAATGTATCAGCCATTAAACTGCTCTATCATAATCGCAGGTAAGATTGAACAAGCAACGCTTGATATTTTAACAGCTACTTTTGAGAGTGGCTGGGAAAACACAACAGTTGCAGCTGATACCACCCAACCTACAGTTAACCACGCAACCGAACATTTTTATTTTGTAGAGAAGCCTGACGCATTGCAATCGGCTATTCGTATGGGATTACCGTTCATTAATCGCGAGCATCCGGACTTTCCGGCTGTACAGGTTTTAAATACAGTTTTAGGCGGATATTTTGGCTCAAGGCTGATGAATAACATCCGCGAGGACAAAGGTTACACTTACGGCATTGGATCAGGCATAAGCTCGCATAAGCAAGGTGGTGCCCTGTTTATCGCTACCGAGGTTGGCGCCGATGTTTGCAAAGCCGCTACCATTGAAATTGAAAAAGAGATCACCCTGCTAAAAACCGACCTGATACCTGATGAAGAATTATCGCTGGTGCGTAATTATATGTTGGGGTCGTTGCTGGGCAGTTTAGAAAATGTGTTTTCGCATGCTGATAAATTTAAGAACCTATATTTTTCGGGTATGGATTATGAATATTATGACCGGTATACCCAAGTAGTAAAAACCGTAACTGCTGATGAATTATTGAAATTAGCTAACCGGTATTTGGATTTTGATCAGTTTTATAAGGTGATAGTAGGGAAGTATTAAAATATCAGATTTCGGATTTTCGATGTCGGATTTAGTTGAAACAAAAATAAATCAATTTGTAATTGTTTGACTGCAAGTAGGTTGAGTGTATTTTATACTTAAAAGCCCTGACGTAAAAGTTGTTTCATTTTGTTTCACGGGTTTTTTGTTAACTATTGTATTTCAATAACTTAACTAAAAAGCTTGTTTCACTTGTTTCATCTGTTTCACTGTTCCATGAAACAAACATTGACATCATATTGTAAATCTCGTACAATTCCGAAATCCGAATTTCGATATCCAAAATAATTCACTAGCTTTGCCCGGCAAATAATACCTCCAAATAATTATTTGCTATGCAATCAGACCCATCAAAATTTGTTGCCGAAGGTTTAACCTACGATGACGTATTACTACTCCCGGCTTATTCAGAAGTTTTACCGCGCGATGTTAACACCAGCTCGTTTTTAACCCGTACAATCAGGTTAAATGTACCTTTGGTATCAGCCGCTATGGATACCGTTACCGAAGCGCAATTGGCTATAGCCATGGCTCAGGCCGGTGGCTTAGGTATGCTGCACAAAAACATGAGCATTGATAAACAAGCTGATGAAGTGCGCAAAGTAAAACGATCAGAAAGCGGAATGATCCAGGACCCGATTACCCTACATGAAGCATCAACAGTGGGCGATGCTGTGAAAATTATGCGCGAGTATAAGATAGGTGGTATCCCCGTTGTTGATAAGGACAACAAGTTAAAAGGTATCATCACCAACCGCGATCTGCGTTTCCAGAAGGAAATGGGCAAACCGGTACAGGAGGTGATGACCAAAACTGATTTGATTACCGCTGCTGCCGGTACCACCTTATCGCAAGCCGAAGAAACACTGCAACAATATAAAATTGAGAAACTACCGGTTGTTGACGCCAATGGCGTATTGATCGGTTTGATCACTTTTAAAGATATTCAGAAATTTAAAAACTTCCCTAACGCTTGTAAAGACGAGCATGGCCGCCTGCGTGTAGGCGCGGCTGTTGGCGTTACTGCCGATACCATGGATAGGGTAGATGCCCTTGTAAAAGCCGGGGTTGACGTTATAGCCATTGATACCGCGCATGGCCACTCAAAAGGTGTTATTGATAAACTAAAAGAAGTAAAAGCAAAATATCCCAACTTGCAGGTTATTGCAGGTAACGTAGCTACCGGCGATGCGGCCATTGCACTAGCTAATGCAGGTGCCGATGGTGTTAAAGTTGGCATCGGCCCGGGTTCTATTTGTACTACACGTATTATAGCAGGTGTTGGTGTTCCGCAATTGTATGCCGTTTATGAGTGCGCTAAGGCATTAAGAGGTACAGGTGTTCCGGTTATTGCTGATGGCGGGATTAAACACACCGGGGACATTGCAAAGGCTATCGCGGCAGGTGCAGGCACGATCATGGCAGGTTCATTATTTGCAGGAGTTGAAGAATCGCCTGGCGAGAGCATTATCTATGAGGGTCGCCGTTTTAAATCATACCGTGGTATGGGGTCGATAGAGGCAATGGAACAAGGGTCAAAAGACCGTTACTTCCAGGATGTTGAGGATGATATCAAAAAATTAGTTCCCGAAGGTATTGTAGGCCGCGTACCCTACAAAGGAACACTGTCAGAAGTAATATACCAGTTTGTAGGCGGACTTCGTGCCAGTATGGGATATTGCGGCGCCAAAGACATTGAAGCCCTGCAACAAGCTAAATTTGTACGTATAACGGCATCTGGTATCCGCGAGTCGCATCCGCATGATATTACGATAACTAAGGAGGCACCGAATTATACCAGGTAGTTTTAATGAGTGAATGAGTGAATATAAATTTGTTAATCAAAACATTCACTCATCCACTCAGTCCATCATTCACTTATTACAATGAAATCCATTTGCGTATTCTGCGGAGCTAACTATAACGGCGACCCCATATTAAAAGAAGCTGTTGAATTATTAGCCGAAGTGATGGTGAGTAAAGACATCACCTTAATATTTGGCGGTGGGAAAGTAGGGGTAATGGGTTTTATCGCCGATGCTGTTTTACAGCGAGGCGGTAAGGCTATTGGTGTTATCCCTGGATTTTTGATGGATAAAGAAGTTGGGCATACAGGCTTAACCGAAATGCACGTAGTAGAGAACATGCACCAGCGCAAGCAAATGATGAATGATCTTTGTGATGGCATCATCATGCTCCCTGGTGGATTTGGAACACTCGAAGAATTTTTTGAAGTACTAACCTGGTTACAACTGGGCCTGCATCACCACCCGGTAGGTGTATTGAATGTGAATGGGTTCTATGATAACCTGTTAAAACAAATGGACGTAATGGTCGAGCAGCGTTTTCTGAAACCTGTAAACCGCCAATTAGTTATAACATCAGCAGATGCTATTGAATTGGTAACCCTGATGGAAAATGTAAAAATTGAACCAGATGATGTTTGGTTCAGAGATAGAAATCTTTCCTGAGAAAATCAAGATCTAATTAATTTTATGGGTTGGCCTTGGTAGGCATAATAGGGGCTAAAGTCACTGCTGGTATTTGGGTGATCAGTACTAAACTGTAAATGCGTGCTAAAACATTAAAGCGTTTGCACAAGTAAGCTATAGTTAAAATTATCATCAGCTAGCGGATTAATGACTTCTTAATACGAAGAGAAGGAATAAAAGTTGCGCTTGTAAATCTTTTTGTAATAAAAAAGTTACAATATTTTTTATTCACCGCAGTTAGATAAAAAATGCTATTGTGAGCGTTTTTTATCTAAATTGTATTTTTCTGTTATAACCTATATGGATATCGATTTTAATAAGTACGAAGATATTAACAAGCAGTTGGCGTTTGACATAAACACTAAACTGAAAAAAATATACCTGGGTGGCGGCGAGAAAGCCGCGGCCAAACAAAAGGAAAAGGGTAAAATGCTGGCCCGTGAGCGCGTTGCTTATTTAATTGATAAAGATAGCCATTGGTTAGAGATTGGTGCGTTTGCAGGCGATGGTATGTATGCCGAACATGGCGGCTGCCCATCGGGCGGCGTAATAACAGGTATTGGTTATATATCGGGCAGGCAATGTGTTATTGTGGCTAATGATGCTACGGTTAAGGCAGGAGCCTGGTTCCCGATAACGGCAAAGAAAAACCTGCGCGCGCAGGAAATAGCGATGGAAAACCGCTTGCCTATTATTTACCTGGTTGATTCGGCAGGCGTTTATTTGCCTTTGCAGGATGAGATATTTCCGGATAAAGAACATTTTGGCCGCATTTTCCGGAACAACGCCATCATGAGCAGTTCAGGTATTATCCAGATCTCGGCTATTATGGGTTCGTGTGTTGCAGGCGGCGCTTATCTGCCTATTATGAGTGACGAAGCTATGATCGTTGAAGGTACAGGTTCAGTTTTCCTGGCGGGATCGTTCCTGGTAAAATCAGCCATAGGCGAGGATATTGATAACGAAACATTGGGCGGCGCTACTACGCATTGCGAAATATCGGGCGTTACTGATTATAAACAACCCAATGATAAAGCCGCACTTGATTCTATCCGCAAGATCATGAGCATGACCGGCGATTTTACTAAAACAGGCTTTGATCGTATTAAACCAGTCACGCCTAAACTGGATGTGAGAGATATCTACGGAATTTTACCTGATAATCGTGAGAAGGCTTATGATATGCGCGAGATCATACTACGTTTAGTGGACAATTCTGAACTGGAAGAGTACAAAGAAGGTTACGGTCAATCAATTATCTGCGGACTAGGCCGTGTGGATGGATGGGCCGTGGGTATTGTTGCTAACCAACGCAAAGTTATCAAATCAAAAAAAGGCGAAATGCAGTTTGGTGGAGTGATCTATTCAGATTCGGCAGATAAAGCCACGCGTTTTATCATGAACTGTAATCAAAAGAAAATACCTTTGGTTTTTTTACAGGATGTTACCGGCTTTATGGTGGGCAGCAGGTCTGAGCAGGGCGGTATTATTAAAGATGGTGCTAAGATGGTTAACGCGGTTGCAAATTCTGTTGTGCCGAAGTTTACGTTTGTAATAGGCAATTCATACGGGGCAGGTAACTATGCTATGTGCGGCAAGGCTTATGACCCACGATTGATCTACGCCTGGCCATCAGCTAAAATAGCCGTAATGGGCGGCTCGCAAGCGGCTAAAACGCTGGTACAAATGCAGGCTGCAAGTATGAAAGCAAGGGGAGAAGATGTTAACGAACAAAAAGAAACTGAATTACTAAAACAAACCACAGACCGGTATAACGCTCAAACCACACCATATTACGCCGCAGCCCGCCTTTGGGTTGATGGTATTATTGATCCGCTGGAAACACGTAAAATCATATCAATAGGTATTGAGGCAGCCAATCACGCACCTATTGAGAAGCAGTTTAATGTGGGGATAATACAGACATAATGTAATTTCTCTATTAAAAGGAAAAATTATACTTTTACTTAACCAAACTCAAAACCATGAAAAAACTTATACTTACTCTAGCTATCTGTATTGCCACCATATCATTATCTAATGCACAGATTATACCCAGCTTTCAATTTGGATTAAAGGGCGGCATGAATTTAACAAGCCTTTCAAAATCAGGAACGTTTGCCAGCAACAACAATGCCGGCTATCTCGGCGGTATCTGGATGCGGTTTGGCGCTTTAGGCTTTAACTTTCAACCCGAAGCATATATAACCGGCAAAAACGTAACTGTTGATGGTATAGAGCGCAAATTCACCAGTGTTGATGTACCTTTGTTAATTGGCGGTAAAATTGGCGCGTTTGGCTTTGGTGCCAGGTTTTATACAGGGCCGGTGGTATCGTTCGCGATTAACAAAGATCAAAACTATGGTTCAGCTGCCGGTAGCATAACTTCCCTAAATTATAAAAACCAAAATTATGCGTGGCAGGTTGGTACGGGTGTTGATATCCGCAGTCTATCTGTTGACCTGCGTTACGAAGCGGGGTTGAGCAAGCAAGATTACGGTTCAGGATCTACAAAGATCAACTTGTTTAATTTGTCATTGGCGTATAAGTTATTCTAATTTACAGTTACATAGTAATTGCGGTCAAAATAAACCCTATACTCAAACTAAAAGTAAATACTATAAAATACATAAAAGTAGCTCCAATCAATTTAGATATGGTGCGCCATTTGCTGCGTTGATAAAATACTTTTAGCGATCGATATAAATACCATATAACACCAATTGTAGCGGCAAGATCAAACCAGCTATGTAGTCCCCAGTTTTTTGGGATAATAAGTTCGAGCACCATTATTATCGCCAGGAAAAGAAACAGGAAGCAATGCAAATGGAAGGTAAATATCAAATGTTCTACATAGTATTTTCTATTCTTGCGGAAACTTAACTTTAATATTAAAGCGCATAAAGGCAGCATCAGGAACATTAGCTTAGGCATATTGTGCTTAAACTCTTCAAAAAATGCCTCTTTTGCATGTGTACCATATTTCTCCTTATACATAAAAGCCTTTTTGTTGTATAAGCGGTCAATAAAGCCGTCACGTTTATTCTCGGGTAATTTGCTTTGCGATATCAAATATTGGGCATAAGTACTGTCATGCGTCATGCCGGGTAGCTTGCCTTTGCCTATCATGTTGTCAATATCAGCATCATCATCGCCACTCTCGTCTTTGTGGGCAGTATTTTTTTTTGCAGCCGAATCGATATTTTTTTTGGCGATAGCTATTGCACTTTTTGCAAAACCGGGCACGCGACCGTTTTTCATAACACTATCCAATTTTTTATCAGTTGCAGCCAGTTCTTTTTTACGGCCAGCCTTGTCTTTGTGCCTGTTTACTTTTACCGGCGGCTCATAACCGCTTTGAAACAGTAGGACAAAATAAACCAAACTAATAAAGATGTACATTTTTATAGGGTGCAGGTATTGCACGCGCCTGCCGGCCATATACTCATTAGTAAGTTTACCGGGTTCAAATAGTAATGGTTTTAAGGTATGGAAAAACTGATGATCGAAATGAAAGTAATCACTTATGGCATGATTCATCATGTGGCCAAAGCTTTCCTTGATCTGTAGGTTTTCTTGGCCGCACACATGGCAAAACTTGCCCTGCAACTCTGCACCGCAGTTTAAACAATCGGTTTCGGTACGGTAATGTTTTTTCATTTATAGTAAACGCTAACCAATTAAATGGGATAATTAATATTACGCGTGTTTAATAGCATGCGCAAGTGCCGCATTATGTTTATATCTAAAAACAAACGGAAAGATAACAGCAATTACTAAAGCATATCCTGCAAAGCTAAGCCATATCCCATGCCAGTCTTTACTTCCGCCGGACAGGGTGAAAAATTTATCAATAATAAAACCACTGGCAATACTTCCAAAAAAGGCACCAAATCCGTTTACCATCATCATAAACAAACCCTGCGCGCTGCCACGTATTTCGGGGGTGGTTTGTGTTTCTATAAATAATGATCCTGATATATTAAAGAAATCAAAGGCCATACCGTAAACAATGCACGATAGAATGATCATCCATAAACCATCCGCAGGATTACCAAACGCGAACAAGCCAAAACGTAAAACCCAGGCCAGCATACTAAATAGCATTACATTCTTAATACCAAACCTGCGTAAAAAGAAAGGTATAGCTAAAATGAAAAGTGTTTCGGATACCTGCGAGATCGATATAATTGCGCTGGAATGTTCTACCGCAAATAAACCTTTGTAGGCTGGTGTTTTTGCAAAATCCAAAATATAAGTGGTGCCGTAGGCATTGGTAAGCTGCAAAGCCGCGCCCAAAAGCAATGAAAAGGCAAAAAAGATGGCGAATTTTGGCGTCTTAAATAATTCGAATGCATTTAGACCGAGCGCATCTCTTAATGTTTTCTTACCTACTTTCCCCAACAATGGAGGGCATTTAGGCAACGAGAAAGAAAATATCCCTAATGCCAAAGCCACCGCAGACGCGATGTAAAATTGATTGGCAGTAGTTTCGCTTTTTGTTACATCTACCACCAACAAAGCGGCAATAAACCCGATAGTTCCCCATACGCGTATAGGCGGATAAACTTTAACTACATCTTTACCTTCGCCTTTTAGTGCTGAATAAGCAACCGTTATAGATAAAGATAATGTTGGCATATAAAACAGCATATTGAGTAATATAACCCAAAAAAACACGGTTGGGCTGTTTACCATAGGCACACAAAAAAGAACTATTGCGCCTAATATATGTAACACACCATATAGCTTTTCGGCATTTATCCATTTGTCTGATATGATACCCGCAATTGCGGGCATAAATATAGAGGATATACCCATGGTTGAAAAAATTGCCCCAAACTGCGCGCCCGACCATCCTTTATTTTGAAACCAGTAAGCGCCTACAGTAAGCAACCACGCTCCCCAAATAAAAAATTGCATAAAATTCATTAGTATCAAGCGAAACTTAATATTCATACAGTCTGGTTTTAATCAATGATGATCAGTTAAAATTAAAAACTGAAAGTAGTTAAATTTATGGGAATTAGAAAGGGTTGGTGGTTATTTCGGATGTTCGATTTCGGATTTTATAAATTATAATTAAACACAAAGGCGTGCTAAGTTATTTATAACATCTTTTATCCACTTATTCAAGAAATATAATAAATCCGAAATCGAACATCCGGAATCCGATATTATGATGCCTTGCGGCGATTCAGTTCATCCCGTATTTTAGCGGCTTTTTCGTATGATTCTTCGGTAAGTGCTTCCTGTAGTTTGGTTTTTAGCTCGTCTGTACTTAGTGCTGCAAAACCGGTGGTAGCTGATGAAATCGGCGTGATTTCTTCAGGAGTTTCGGTAATATTTTCTAAATAAACAAAGTCATTACCCTCAATTACAATACCCGCGCTGGATAGGATAAACTCGTAAGTGAAAATAGGGCATTCAAACCTTACAGCTATGGCAATTGCGTCAGACGTACGGGCATCAATCTCCATCACTTTTTTACCATCGCTGCATATCAGCTTTGAAAAAAATATGCCGTCAACCAGGTTGTAAATAACAACTTCCTGCACCATAATATGGTAGGCTTCGGCAAAGCTTTTAAATAAATCGTGCGTAAGCGGGCGGCTTGGGGTCATTTTTTCAATTTCTATCGCTATGGCTTGTGCCTCAAAACTACCTATAATAATAGGTAGCCTGCGCCTGCCGTTAACTTCGCCCAATACCAATGCATAAGCGCCAGATTGCGTTTGGCTGTAGGACAAGCCAACAATATCAAGCTTTATTTTTTTCATGTTATTACCCATCACAACAACCCCTATTTTAGGCTACGTTTTTATGTTCTTTAATAGCTGCTATCAATTTTGGTACCACTTCAAAAGCATCACCAACTATGCCATAATCGGCCACTTTAAAAAAAGGGGCCTCGGCATCTTTGTTTATAACTACGATAACTTTTGATGAGCTTATACCAGCCAAATGCTGTATAGCCCCCGAAATTCCTATTGCAATATACAAATTTGGACTGACAGCTATACCAGTTTGTCCAACATGTTCGCTATGTGGCCGCCAACCCGCGTCTGATACCGGTTTTGAGCAGGCAGTAGCAGCTCCTAACAGGTCTGCCAGTTCTTCTATCATTCCCCAGTTTTCAGGGCCTTTTAAGCCTCGGCCGCCTGATACTACAATCTCGGCATCGGGCAAAGAAACTTTATCTGTCGACCTGACAATCTCTTTCAACAGCACTTTAAAATCAGATACTTTAGCTTCTATACTAAAATCTTCAATCTGCGCAGGCTTAGCAGTTTCAACTATTTTATATGAGTTTGGCGTTAACGCTATTACTTTATTGGCTGATGTTAACTCGACCACCGCAAAAGCTTTGCCAGAGAAGGCTGTTTTTTTAACCGTGAACTTTCCGCCGCTTTGCTCCGGTAACGATACCGCGCCATCAACAACACCGGCATCCAATTTAACACCCAATCTTGGTGCTAAACCACGGCCCGAAAACGAGTTGGATAAAATAACAATATCCGCGACCTGCTTTTTAGCTGCTTCGGCTATAACAGAAGCATAGGCCTGATTAACAAAGTTTTTTAGTTGAGCGTTGGCTACGTTCAGTATTTTTTCGGTCCCGTATTTAGCCAGTGAGTTTAATTCGTCACTACTTACATCACCGATAGAAATAGCGGTAAGCGAGGTGTTATTTTGATCGGCAATTGCGCGGGCATAGCTTACAGCTTCAAAAGTTGATTTTTTGAATTTGCCGTCCGCGTTTTCCGCATATATTAAAACTGACATAGTTTAGTATCTAAATAAAAATTATATAACCTTCGCTTCTGTATGCAGTAACTCAATTAGTTTAGCCGCATCATCAGCCGCAACCAGTTTTACTTGTCCGCGTGGTGTCGGTGTTTCATAACTAATGATCTCCGAATTTGTTTTTACCTCGATCGCCTCAATTATCTTTAAAGGTTTTGTACGTGCCGACATAATGCCCCGCATATTTGGTATCTTAGGTTCGGCAACACCCTCGGCTGTACCTGCCACAAAAGGGAAGGGGACGGTTAGTATTTCTTTGCCGCCTTCAATCTCGCGCTCAACCGTTGCTTTATCGCCGTCAACTTCCAGTTTTTTTATGATAGATACGGATGGCAGGTCCAGCAATTCGCCTAACATACCGGCAACTTTTGATCCGTTATAGTCTATAGATTCTCGGCCTGTTAATATCAGGTCGAAAGGATGTGCTTTAACATATTGCGCTATTTGATAAGCTACAAACCAGGCATCATGCGGTTTAGCGTTTATGCGCACCGCGTCCGTAGCGCCAATAGCCAGGGCTTTGCGTATGGTGGCCTCAGTATTAGCCTCGCCAACATTAATTACAGTTACTGTACCTTTATCGCCATCTGTTAATTCAATAGCACGTGTAAGCGCTATTTCGTCATAGGGGTTTAAAATGAATTGCACCCCATTTGTATTAAATTGGGTGTTGTTATCAGTAAAAGTTATTTTTGTGGTGGTATCAGGGACATTACTTATACACACTAGTACTTTCATAGAAATAGGTTTTTACAAATTTAGATAAAAAAGATAGGGTTTAAAAATGGAGATAAGCAGATTAGATAAGCTACTGGAATTTATAAAAAGCGAACCCAATGATGAGTTTTTAAAATACGCATTAGCAACAGAGTATCTCCGTTTAAACCAGGTTGATAAGTCTTTGGAATATTATGAGGACCTGGTTAATAACCATCCTCAATACTCAGGTACTTATTATCACTTAGGTAAATTATACGAAGCGCTTGATAGAAAAGATGATGCAATAAAGATCTACGAAAAAGGCATGGAAATAACCAAAGCCAAGCGCGATAATCATGCTTTTTCTGAGTTACAAACAGTTTATCGTGAGGTTATTGGGTATGATGACGATGATTATTGAGCTCTATCCAATCCTCCCCGGCGGGGAGGGCTTTAAAAGGAAAGTCTCCCCTTCCGGGGGAGATTTAGAAGGGGCTGGACTTTGAAAAAACGCCAATTCCTCTTTCTGCGCGATGCATTGCTGTATACCCTTAGTGCATTTGGCGGGCCGCAGGCACATATAGCCATTATGCTGCGCGAATTTGTGCAAAAGCGTAAATACATTACCGAAGAAGAATTGATGGAACTGAACGCTTTGGCGCAAGTGTTACCCGGCCCGTCATCAACCCAAACATTGGTGGGTATTGCGTGGAAGGTTGGTGGCTTATGGCTGGCCATTACTACGTTTTTGATCTGGGTACTTCCCTCGGCCGCTATTATGTGCGCGGCGGCTATCAGCTATAAAATATTTGCCGACCGTGGTAAGCTGACTGATATATTACGTTTTATACAGCCCATGGCAGTGGGTATTGTGGCCTACGCAACTTATACATTTGCTAATAGGTTCTTAAAGACACGGGTAAGTACCATGCTGGCCATAGGCTCATTAATAGCAACGCTGATCTTGCAAAACGCTTATGCGTTCCCTATATTGATCTTACTTGGCGGCATCATATCATCTGCATTAGAAACTCAACCGCAGGAGAGCGAATTACGCATCAAGCTATTCTCTAACGTTAACCCAAACAAAGTAGCCTACTTTATTGGCGTATTGCTGGCATTTGCGGCTTTAGGCGCTTTGATCAACCGAACATCGCCGTTTAGTTTGCCTATCCGTTTGTTCGAGAATTTTTATCGTAATGGCATAATGATATTTGGCGGAGGGCAGGTGTTGGTGCCGTTGATGTATACAGAGTTTGTCGAAGTAAAACATTACCTATCAAGCGCCGAGTTTCTTTCGGGGTATGCCTTACAGCAGGCCTTACCTGGGCCAACGTTTTGCTTTACTTCGTTTTTGGGTGGTGTTACTATGGGTAACCAGGGCTATGGTATTGGGGGGCAAGTTATTGGCAGCTTGATCGCCGTTATCGGTATTAATACACCGGGGCTAATATTGATCTTATTTATCGTTCCGTTTTGGGACGACCTGAAAAAAATAACCCGTATAAAAAACTCATTAAACGGGATTAACGCCGTGGCGGTAGGTTTTATGGCAACCGCGCTGATATTACTAACCCGACCATTTGGATTGGACTGGATGGCTTATTTAATTATGATAGCAACTTTCCTGCTGCTGCAATTCACCAAAATAAAAACTCCGATAGTTATTGTAATAGGAGTGGTGCTGGGATTGATATTTTAATTTCGGATTTTAAAGAATATCTAAAAAATCTGATATATGATTAAAACGGCGGCTCATCCTCCATATCATCCATCCTTGACGGGCGGATTATAAAGTTACTTGGCTTATCAAAATCTTGTGATGGGTTAAGGCCGGTAAGCGCGCTACCTGATGAAGGAAAAGAATCGCCGCCATCCAGATCCGTAAACTTAACATATTTACCCACAAATTTCAATCGTACCGTACCGGTTTCGCCGTTACGGTGCTTGGCTATAATTACCTCGCCAACGCCTTTTGTTGGGTTGTTATCCTCATCCACATCCAAGCCATAATATTCAGGGCGGTAAAGGAACAATACCATATCCGCATCCTGCTCAATAGAGCCCGACTCACGTAAATCTGATAGCATCGGGCGCTTATTGGCACCGGGCCGGCTCTCTACCGCGCGGCTTAATTGCGACAGGGCAATTACCGGTACATTTAATTCTTTAGCTACCGATTTTAACGCCCTTGATATACTACCAATTTCTTGCTCACGATTGCCGCCGCCTTTGCCATCGCCGCTTTTGCCCTGCATTAACTGCAAGTAGTCAATGATGATTAACTGTATATCGTGCTGCGATTTTAAACGGCGGCATTTAGCGCGGAATTCGAATATATTTAAAGCGGGGGTATCATCAATAATTAATGGCGCTTGTTCTAAGCGGCCAATTTTCGAGTGGATCTGCTGCCATTCCCACTCTTCTAAAGTTCCCTTACGGATCTTTTCCTGCTCAATTTCAGTTTCCCCGGATATTAAACGGTTCACTAATTGAACAGACGACATCTCTAATGAAAACACTACAACAGGCTTTGCAAAGTCCACCGCGGCATTACGGGCGCAGGTTAGTACAAAGGCCGTTTTACCCATCGCGGGGCGGGCGGCTATAATTACCAGGTCTGATTTTTGCCAGCCTGAGGTCATGCGGTCCAGGTCTGTAAATCCTGATGCAACACCGGTTAAGCCGTCTTTTTTATCTTTTAGTGCTTCAATTTCTTTTAAAGTTTCATGCAACAGGTCATCCATCTTGCGCGAGTCGCGGCGAAGGTTGTTTTGTGCTATATCAAACAGGTTCTTCTCGGCTTTGTCTAACAAGTCAAGTACATCGGTAGTATCCTCGTAGGCGCTGTTTATTATTTCTGTCGATATTCGGATCAGCTCGCGCTGTATGAATTTTTGAATGATGATACGCGAGTGAAACTCGATATTTGCAGCAGATGCGACACGATTGGTTAGCTCGGTAATATAATAGGCACCGCCTATCATTTCCAGCTCGCCCTGGCTGCGCAGTTGTGAGGTAACAGTCAGGATATCAACCGGCGATGTTTTTTCAAACAGATACTGTATCGCTTTAAATATGCGCTGGTGATTATCGCGATAAAATACCTCGGGCTTTAAAATATCAATTACTGACGAAAGCGCGTCTTTCTCCAGCATTAAAGCGCCCAATACGGCTTCCTCCAGGTCGGTTGCCTGTGGGGGTAATTTGCCTAACCCGGTATAAGGGGTAGGGTTGGTAATCCGGCTACGTTTCTCGTTGGTATTCGGCTTGTAATTGGGGTTGTCGTTCTCAAAAATCATTGGATCAAAAATATACTAAAAATTGGCGGATGTATCCATAGTTGACATCTTTTTTTTGCAAAAGGCAAAACGCCCAAATCAGTAAAATTTTGGCACTTGTTATTAACAGCCGATTGTTGGTAAATATAAATTTCAGCTGTAAAACGCCATTTTTATAGCGTTGTTAATAAAATAGTTTTGCTTATTTATCTTAAAATTTATAACTAGAAACAGTATTATCGTAAGCCGACACAAAGTTAATTAATATGGCTATTTTTACACCCTTAATTTAATTGTAAAATGTATAATAATAACAGGGAAACCCGCGAAAGTAACCAGGTAGTTTTTGGTATCCGCGCGGTTATTGAAGCCATAAAAGCAGGTAAAGAAATTGAATCATTATACATACAGCGCGGCATTGGTGGTGAGTTGCTTAACGAGCTTAGGGAGTTATTAAACGATTACAACATAACAGCCCAGCAAGTACCAATTGAGAAGCTGAACCGTATTACCATGAAGAACCACCAGGGGGTTATCGCTTTTATATCGCCGATAACTTACCAGAAGATAGAAGACATTATTCCGCAGATATTTGAGAAAGGAGAGGTGCCCTTAATTTTAGTGCTTGATTCTATTACAGACGTGCGCAACATGGGTGCCATAGCCCGTACCGCCGAATGCAGCGGCGTACATGCCATTGTTGTCCCGGCAAAAGGCTCGGCACAGATCAACCCTGATGCTATCAAAACATCAGCAGGGGCGTTGTACACTATCCCGGTTTGCAGGCATGATAATTTTATGCAAACCATAAAATTCTTGCAGGAATCGGGCTTACAATTGGTTTGCTGTACAGAAAAGACCAAGGAATACATTTACACGCCTGATTATACTGGCCCTACTGCCATCATCATGGGATCGGAAGAAGACGGTGTGCGCAGCGAGATCATCCGCATTGCAGACCACTTGGCTAAAATACCTATGTATGGCGAGATAGAGTCGTTAAACGTATCGGTTGCTACAGGTGTTATTTTGTATGAGGCGATGAGGCAACGGATGGTGATTAGTTAATTAGAGATTAGGTTGCCTGAATAGCAAATAAATGACGATTTTAAGCGACCTTGACAACTTCTATCTCCAACACCCTGAACCGGTGAACGAATGTTTATTGGCGCTGCGAAATATTATACTAAAACAAGATGAAAACATAACGGCTGCGTGGAAATATCGCATGCCGTTTTTTTGTTATAAGGGGAAAATGTTTTGTTATTTATGGGTGTATAAAACTACTCATCAGCCTTATATCGGTATTGTTGAAGGTAAACATATTGAACACCCTGACCTGATTACCGAGAAGCGTTCAAGGATAAAGATCATGTTGTTTGACGTGAATGAAGATTTGCCCGTGGATACAATTGAAGGGATACTTCAACAAGCGCTTGATTTGTATAGATCAGGCGTAATAAAGATTTGACAACTTTTAAAAAGTTGTCAAATCTAATCACGGGCTATCTCCAGGCCCCCAATATCGCGCCCATAACGGTTAGCGCAACCACACTGTATCCGCCATTAATAAAAATATAGCGCCAGCTTTTAAGTTCGAAAAGGCTATGGGTGGCTATCGCGCCAAACGTCCAAATACCGGCTAAAAAGCCCGCCGTAGCGCCCCATGATGTGGTAGTTGTTGGTACAGCTAAAAAAGCCGCTAAATTAGCTGATGATATCAAACAAAATAACGCGGTAAAGCCAAACGTGCGGCCCATGCTTGATTTTTGTATCTGCTCTTGCGACAGGTTACTGTCAACCATCCACATGTTGCCAAATACTTTTGGGTTGTACCAAACACCGCCTACTGCAAATGATGATAGGGCCGCAACTAACACCGCAGGCCAGTTAATTAATGAAGAATTCATAATTGTGGGTTTAGCCCCTTAACTCCCTAAAGGGGGAACAAGAGGTGGTTAATAATATAATAAAGATAGTAAAATAATCAGCGTAACTAATTGATATATAACAAAAAAGGTGTCTTGAAATTCAAGACACCCTGGTTCTTCAAAAAGTTCCCCTTTAGGGGGCGGGGGCTAAATATACTTCGTCCCAAACTGTTGCTTCACATCAGCAACTACTTTTTTAACGTGCTGTTCCTGGTCGCGGGGGCAGATCAATAAGGTATTGTTTGATTCTACCACTATATAATCATGCAGGCCCTGTATAATAACCAGTTTATCCTGGGGTATGTTAACCATACAGTTTGACGAATCATACATGATCACTTTTTCTGACGGGATAACCGCGTTACCTACATAGTCTTTATTTGCCAACTCATAGATAGAAGCCCAGGTACCCAGGTCAGACCATCCAAATTCAGACGGTAGTACATACACATTATCCGCTTTTTCCATAATGCCATAATCAATAGATATATTGGTGCATTGCAAGTAAGCCTGGTTAACATGGGTTCTTTCGCTGTCGGTATTGTAATACGGGCGCGCTTCGGCAAAAATATCATTCATTTCGGGCAGGTGCTGCTCAAATGCCTTAACAATGGCTTTAGCCGACCATACAAATATGCCCGCGTTCCATAAAAAATCGCCGCTTTGTAAAAAGGTTTTGGCAATTTCCAGCGTAGGTTTTTCGGTAAAGGTTTTTACTTTATGGAAATCGCTATTAATGATGTTGTCGGTATACTGGATATAGCCGTAACCTGTATCAGGTCTTGATGGTTTAATGCCTAATGTAACCAGGCATTGGTGTTCGGTAGCGGTTTTTAATGATTTTTCAATACTAGCCACAAATCCAGCCTCGTCCAGTATGAGGTGATCTGAAGGGGCTACAACAATAGCGGCATCAGGATTAATACTTTCTATTTTAAAGCAGCCATAAGCCACGCAAGGCGCTGTGTTGCGCATTACAGGCTCGGTTAGTATCTGGTTGTCGGCCATGTCCGGCAACTGGTCTTTTACTATTGCAGTGTAGTTTTCGTTGGTAACAACGTATATATTTTCTTTAGGGCATACTTTTAAAAAACGATCATAAGTATTTTGTATCAAGGTTTTGCCGGTGCCCAGTATATCAATAAATTGTTTTGGATGTGATGTTCTGCTGATGGGCCAGAAGCGGCTTCCAATACCGCCTGCCATAATTATGGCATAATAGTTTTTATTCATGTTTAAGTTGTAGAAATTATGTTTGGTATTATCCGTAGCAAATGTCAGTATTTATCTGTTAAATAATCATTAAACCATACTAAATAATTAAGAGGCAAAATTGCCACAACATATAAATTAATAAATAAACAAATTGTTTTCTAACGAATAATCATTTCAGTATAAAATTTTAAAGTAAATCTATCGTTTATTCATAAAATTTTGTTACTTTAAACTTTTAAATTCAAACAATTACGCATACCTATAATGATAGAAACAAAAAAATCGCTTTTTGATAACCTTCAAAATTTTTTCGGGTTCGATAATTTTAAAGGTGAGCAGGAAGCGATTATAACCAACATTTTGGCCGGGAATGATACATTTGTTATCATGCCTACCGGTGGTGGTAAGTCCATGTGTTACCAATTGCCCGCGTTAATGAGCGAGGGTACCGCTATTGTAATTTCGCCGCTTATTGCTTTAATGAAAAACCAGGTTGATCAGTTAAGAGCCTTCGGCGGATCAGACAGCATAGCACATTTTTTAAATTCATCGCTAACAAAAGCCGATATAGTAAGGGTTAAAGAAGACGTATTAAGCGGTAAAACCAAACTGCTTTATGTAGCGCCCGAATCATTAACCAAGCAGGAAAATGTAGATTTTTTACGCCTTAATCAAGTGTCGTTTGTAGCGGTTGATGAAGCGCATTGTATATCAGAGTGGGGTCATGATTTCAGGCCCGAATACCGCAAGATACGCCAGGTTATAAGCAACATAGGCGATGATATTCCAATCATAGCATTAACAGCTACGGCTACACCGAAGGTGCAGCAGGATATACAGAAAAACCTGCAGATGAATAATGCTACCATCTACAAATCTTCTTTTAACCGGTCAAACCTCTTTTACGAAGTACGTGCTAAGCGTAACGTAATTAAAGAGATAGTAAAATACGTTAAGCAAAACCAGGGAAAATCTGGCATTATATACTGCCTTAGCCGTAAAAAGGTTGAAGAGGTAGCCGAAGCGCTTTCATTAAACGGTATTAAGGCATTGCCTTATCATGCCGGCCTCGATCCAAAAGTAAGAGCTGATACGCAAGATAAATTCCTGATGGAAGATGTGGATGTTATTGTAGCGACCATAGCCTTTGGTATGGGTATAGATAAACCAGATGTGCGTTACGTTATACACCATGATGTGCCTAAAAGCATGGAAGGTTATTACCAGGAAACAGGCAGAGCCGGGCGTGACGGCGGCGAAGGTGTTTGTGTAGCTTTCTATTCGCAGAAAGATATTGACAAACTGCAGAAGTTTATGAAAGATAAGCCGGTTGCCGAACGTGAGATTGGTACCCAGATATTAAAAGAGGTTATTGACTATGCCGAGTCGTCAGTATGTCGCCGTAAGCAGTTATTGCATTATTTCGGTGAGAACTTTAACGAGGCCGGTTGTAACAACATGTGCGATAACTGCTGCGCGCCAAAAACACATTTTGATGCCGAAGAGCAGCTACATAAAGCACTTAATATTATTAAGCAAATAGGCGAGAAATTTGATGACCATCACATCATTAATATATTAATGGGGGTTGAAACCCAGCAGATTCAGAGTTATGAGCATAATTTACTGGAACTTTTTGGTACGGGTAAAGGTGATGGCGAGATTTTATGGAACTCGTTATTGCGCCAGGCTTTGCTAAATAACTATCTTTCGAAAGATATTGACCAGTACGGTTTGTTACGCTTAACTAAGCTGGGCCATTCGTTTTTAGATAATCCGCATAGTATACGTTTTATATTAAACCGCGTTATTGAAGTGGCTGATGACGATGACAACGAAGACGGGCCAAAACAAGGCGGCGGTGCTTTAGATACCGAACTGCTGCAAATGCTGAAAGACCTGCGCAAAAAGATAGCTAAACAAAAAGGATTGCCTCCGTTTGTATTGTTCCAGGATCCATCGTTAGAGGAAATGTGTACGCATTATCCTATCACGCAGGACGAACTGAAACAAATATCGGGCGTAGGGGCAGGCAAGGCGCTTAAATTTGGCGCTCCGTTTATCGACCTGATAAAAAAATATGTAGAAGATAATGATATTGACCGCCCTATTGATATGGTGATTAAAAGTGCCGCCAATAAATCGGTACTTAAAGTATTTATTATCCAGAATATAGACAGGCATATTAACCTTGACGATATAGCAGCTTCTAAAGGGTTGACGTATGAAGAGGTTTTAAAAGAGGTAGAAACCATTGTAAACTCGGGCACCAAGCTAAACCTTAACTATTATATTGATGAGGTTATAGATGAGGATAAGCAGGAAGAAGTGTTTGATTACTTCCGTACAGCCGAGATTGACTCGATAGACGATGCGCTGGCCGAGCTGGGCAGCGATGATTATACCCGCGAAGAAGTACAACTGATGCGGATAAAGTTTATGTCTGAACTAGGAAACTGACGAATAATGGAGGATTTAGGTTCTCCCTTTTTTTATTGATATGTATTTATGTACATTTAATCAATAAACCTCGTCCCTATCTTCATGAAAACTAAAAAAACGTTTTTCTATCATAAATTGGTTGTCCCTGTTTGTGTATTATTGCTGTTTTCTGTTAGCACTGTTGCGCAAAGAGCGCCCATGCAGAATGATGATATTGCCGAAAAGCTTAAACTAAACCGCTGGAAAAACGAGTCGCCCACGCTATTCATCCATTTCGATAAAAATATCTATAGCAATAATGAGCAGGTATGGTTTACCGGATATTTGTTTAAAGTTTATAATCACCAGGTTTACAAAACGCTTTCAATTGCTTTGGTGAATGATGACACCCACGCGATATTGCTAAATGACAAATTTGTAATAAGCAATGGTATTATTTTAGGCAGTACAACAGTGCCCGATTCTGTTAGTGCCGGCAATTATAGTTTTATAGCTTATACCAATCGCCTTTTAAACAGTAAGCCAAATGTCCTGTTTACGCAGCGTATAACTATAAAATCTGCCAGCGAGCCTTTATTTACAGCCTCTTTAAATCCTTTAGATACATCAGCAACTGCCGACCAGCAAAAAGTAATGCTCTTGGTAAATTTCTTAAATACAACAAAACCGCCGGAAACCGTGCCGATTACCTATTACGTGGGTAATGGCATACATCCTGTACTGCAGGGCAACGTAAAAACCGAATTTGGTAAATACATCTTCAATATACCATCAAGCTTGCTAAGCGTTGGTAATAATAAATTACACGTAAGACTTTCTTATAAAAAGGAGGTAAAAGATATCAATATTGCTTTGCCTATACCCGCACAACCAGCAATAATTAAGTTTTACCCGGAAGGAGGAAGCCTTGTAAATAATATTAGCAGCAATATAGGTTGGGAAGTAACAACGGCTACCGGGAGTGCATTAAAGGTAAGGGCCATATTGTTTGAAGATAGAAAAGCGATTGCAAATATTACAACCAGCGAATATGGTATAAACAGGTTTTTACTAAAACCCATTAAGGGACATAGTTATCATGTTAAACTTGTTGGCATAAATAAAAAAGATACTTTATATGATTTGCCGCCCGCTATAACTAAAGGTCCTATAATAACTATAGCTAACGCGATAGTTAACGATACATTAATTGCAATGGTAAAAGCTACCAAAGCTGAAAAAATGTATTTAATAGGGCATGATTACAAGCAGGTTTTTTTTGCTAGTCCGGTTAATATTGATACTGTAAGCCGAAGGGTGAAATTAATAATGAACGATGCGCCTAAAGGTTTGCTGCAGCTAACAATTGTAGACAGCCTAGGGCGGCCCTTTGCCGAAAGATTGGTATTTGCGCATTATAATAAAAGGGAAAAACTAAATATAAATACCGACAGGGCTACCTATAATCCGAGGCAAAAAGTTACCGTGAAAATTAAACTGGACGGTACTAAGCAATTAGATAGCGCCTTAGTATCGTTTGCATGTATACAACAAAACAGGATTGATATCACTAAAAAGAAGGATATAGAAAGCTTTGTTTATTTAGAGGATAAACTGTTAAACATGCCCGCCAAAGATAATTACCTGGGCAATACGACATTTGATAAACAATTTCTGGAAGATATACTGCTTGTAAAAGGCTGGCGTAGGTATACCTGGCTTGATATGCTAAATGTTTTACCAACTGACACAGTAAAAGTTGAAGATATTTATTTTAAAGGGACGGTTGTTACTAACTCAAACAAGCCAATTAAAAAAGCGGTGCCGCTGATAAGTTTTGGCAACAACTATAGACCTATGGATACTAAGGATAATGGCGATTTTGAATTAAAGTACATTGATATGGTAACCGGGCCCGATAGGATGATAAGCTATGTAGTAAAAGGTGCGAAGGAAAATGAATACAAAATCAACTTAACAGACCCTTATATCGCTCTTAATAAAAAGGTAGCAAACGATGTAGAGATTAATGACATTAATTTTGTTGAACAATATGATACGCAAAAACTACGCATCCCCGGCTCAGAACATGCTATACATATAAAAGAGGTGCAAATTAAAGCCCGTGCAGACCGTAAGATCTATGCTAATGCGTGTGGCGACTATATTTGCCGGTATAATATTTTTAATTGCCCTAACCATCCGTATGAGCCTGACAATGTCTTGCCTGTTGTGGGTCGAAGTTATATAAGATGGGGGGTAAGCACAGTTTATCTTGGCTGCGGCGCAACCGATAACAAGCTATCGCTTAAAGGTATTTATCTCCCCAAAAAGTTCTATATTGAAAATATCCCTGAAAAAACTACTGAAGAACCAATATACCTGTCAACCCTTTATTGGCATCACCTGGTTAAGGTAAAGTCAGGACAAGATACCGAACTGTCATTTTACACAGGTGACATTATCGGCAAGTTTAAAATAATTGTACAAGGGGTAACAAGCGATGATGTGACTTATGGCGAAAAAACATTTGATGTGGTAAAACCTCAATAAATTATTTAGCAGTTATTTTAAACTCTGTACGGCGGTTTTTGGCGCGATCCTCATCAGTAATATTAGGAGCTATAGGCATTGTTTTGCCGTAGCCTTTATATATCATCCGGGTTGGATCAACTTTACCGCTTATCAGGTAATCATACACAGATTTGGCGCGATTCTCTGATAGCTTTTGGTTCAACTCGTCATTGCCTACGTTATCTGTATGACCCGATATTTCAATATGTACTGTAAGGTTTAAAGCCATAAATTCTATCAGCTTCTGTAGTTCTGACCTCGATTCGGGTTCCAGCTGGTATTTATTGGTGTCAAAAAATATGTTTTTTAATATCACCTTATTACCCACCTCAATAGGCTCTAACAACACCGTAATATTAAATGGATTGCCTGATGTATGCCCAACCAGCGAAAAGTTTTCTGAATAAAACAAGTACCCCGGCTTAGAAATATTTAAACCATAATTTTTACCGGCAGAAATAGTCGCCAAAAAATCGCCACGATCAACAGAACTATAATCCTGGTAAACCGATTTATTGCTTTCCAATGCAATTATTTCAACCGCTGATTCCAGTGGTTGCCGGGTTTTAGCATCGCTTACAAAGCCTTTTACGTAGGTAACTATGTGCGGGCGTAATTCGGGCGGCATTTCAAAAGTGTAAATATCAAAGCCGCCATAACCATCCAGTTTGTTTGATGAGAAAAAGGCATAGCTGCCATTGGCGGTAAGGCTCAGGCCGCTCTCATCGCCGTTGGTATTAATAGGGTAGCCCAGGTTTTTGGGTACCTGCCATTTACCATCCTTGCCTAAACGGCTTACAAACAAGTCCTGCCCACCCATGCCCGGCCAGCCGTTCGAACAGAAGTAAAGCGTACTATCATCGGGGTGAATAAACGGCGATTGCTCGTTATAAGACGTGTTTATATTTGGACCCAAATTCTCCGGTTCGCCCCAGCCTTTTTCGGTAAGTGTTGATTTCCAGATATCATAGCCGCCATAACCGCCTTTGCGGTTGCTTACAAAATACAGTGTACGCCCATCAGCACTAATTGATGGTTGCGATTCCCAGCCCCCGGTATTAACGGGCGGACTTAAATCAAATGGTTTACCCCAGTCGTCCCCCTTTTTTTGTGCTACATAAATATCGCAGCGACCGTGGCCGTCAGGTCGGTTACAGCCCGTAAAGAAAAGAAACTTGCCATCCTGCGATATAGACTCAGAACCCTCGTTGTAATTTGGTGTATTTATCTTATCGCTTAAATACACAGACTTTTGCCACTCGTTATTTACGTTGCTGCTTTGGTAAAAGTCTTCATTCAGCGCTATCTGGCGGGTATAAATGATGGTCTTATCATCTGCTGTTGAAACTGGTGAATATTCATCGGAAGCGGTATTGATATTAGGCCCCATGTTAATGGGTTTAAATGTTATAGGGTGTTGCAATGCCTCAATTGCAAAAAGGCAATCTTTTAAAAGTTTTTGGGCATTAAGCTTAGCCTGATCCGTAATGCCGGTATAGCTTAAATACTTTTGTAAATGTTTAAGCGCATCGGGGTACATCGCTTCTGATATTTCCATATCCGCAACTTTTGAATAGACTGCCCGGCTATAATCAGGATTAAGGGCTATAACCTTCTTAAATTCTTCAATAGCGCCTTTATTGTTTTTTTGCAGGTGCATCATATCGCCTAATTGCCCATGTGCCTCAACAAAATTAGCATCCTCGGCTATAGCTTTTTTCAGTTGAGCTATAGCCTCGGCATATCGATGTTCATCAATACTCTGGTTTGCCAATGCATAATATTTTATAGCCTGTTGATTGGTGGTAGTATATTGTTGTTGGCCGTAGACAAAAACCGATAGAAAAAGCAATAAAGAAAGAAGTATTACATTTTTCATCCGCAGGGATACGTATAGTTTATACGCTAAGTTACAACTATTAAGGAATATTTAAATACTTATGGGTTTGCAATGATATTTCCCATTTAGGGTTATTCATTACATAATCAACAATAAGTGGTGTCATTTCTTTTGATTTTGACCATTCGGGCTGTAGATACAGCTTGCAGCCGGCAGGCACTAATTCGGCATGTTGTTCGGCAAATAAGAAATCGGATTTATTAAAGATGATAACCTTTAACTCGTTAGCGTGTTGGGCAACCTGTGGCGTTGGCCCTTTAAATTTTTTAGGCGACAAACAGATCCAGTCCCAATGGCCCGAAAGGGGATAAGCGCCTGATGTTTCGATAAAGGTTTTGATGCCTCTGCTTTGTAGTTGCTCGGTTAAGTAATCCAAATTATAGATCAACGGTTCGCCGCCGGTAACAACCACGGCTTTGCCCGGATAAAGAATAGCGTTTTCGACTATTTGGTCGGCAGCAGTTAACGGATGTAATTCTGCATCCCAGCTTTCTTTTACATCGCACCAATGGCAGCCCACATCGCAGCCACCAAGTCTAATAAAATAAGCCGCCTTACCGGTATGATATCCTTCGCCCTGTATCGTATAAAACTCTTCCATTAAAGGAAGTAATGTGCCGTCTTCCGGAACTTGGTGTGCCATAATAGGGCGCAAAGGTAGTTTTTTGAGGCGAAAGGTAAAAGCCGAAAGGTAAAAGGTGAGATTGGGGTGATGTTTGGCCGAATAGAAATCGAAGTTTTCAAAAACTTCGCAAGTCTCTATGTGTTGTTTCAGTTCAAACACTTACATTTGGTTTAATGAAGAAACGCTACATACTATTCATCTTCGTTATAATGCTTTGCTTCACGTCATGCGTGGATATTGAGGAGCATTATGACTTTAAACTGGATGGATCTTGTAACGTAGTGTACGGGTTTGATATGGGCAGGGCCATATCGGTATTTAAAAATTTACTGACAGATTCGGCAAAATCAACAGCCCAGTTTAACCTGGTAAAAGATACCACCATGACCTTTTTGGCAGCTATGCCCGATAGCCTGGAGCGTAAACTCAATAAAGACGAATTAGCGATGGCAGCTAACAGTAACCTATCCATTAAAATGGATCTGAATAAAAGCGTTATGAAAATGAGTATCACCCATACCGCCAAAACCCCGGCCGAGCTTCAATATTATCTGCAGCATCTTTCAAAAATATCTATGAACAGCCAACTGGACGCGGTGACTAAAAACAACAAGCAGGCCAGGGGATTTGACGCCCAGCAATTAATTTCAGGGCAGGATTATTACCAATACGAAGTTACGCCGCATAAGTTTTATCGCATAGTTGACAAGACAAAGTTTAACGCTTTCTTAAAGAAAACTCAAAACACGCTGGTTATGGCTAAAGCTATGCTGATTGATATGCCTTACAAAGTGATATTGAACTTTGCTAAACCTGTTAAAAAGGTAAATAATCCTAAAGCCGTTGTATCAGCCGACAGGAGGCATGTTACCCTTATAACTACCATGGACGATGCGATCAAGAACCCATCTATCATGAACCTAAAGATCGATTTTTAAAGATCATGACCTGGTATAAAGTACCCGACCTGCAATACAACACCAATCCATTTATTAAAAAGGTAAAAATTAACGGCAAAGGCATTTGCCTGGTTGGTTATGAAGGGACTATCTATGCCATATCATCAACTTGCCCGCACGCAGGCGGCGAATTGAGCGGCGGCTGGTGCCGTGATGGAAGAATAATATGCCCAATTCATAGGTATTCCTACAATCTAAATACCGGCAGGGGCGACCCCGGTCAAAATGATTATGTGGATACTTACCCGGTAGAAGTACGCGAGGATGGTATTTATGTGGGAATGACCTCTTTTTTGGAAAGAGTAAGAAATGCATTTAAATAATAATATTTGTCATTGCGAGCGAGGAACGAGCGTGGCAATCGCAAATAGAAAAGTATGCGACATAAATAGTCCGCGATTGCCGCGCTACGCTCGCAATGACAAAAAGGGATATTACTGATACACCTCTTTCTTAGCCGATGCCAAAGTATTCTTCAATAATCCAATAATAGTCATCAAACCAACGCCACCGGGTACGGGGGTTATCCATGATGCTTTTGGGGCCACGTTTTCAAAATCAACATCACCATAAAGCTTGAAGCCCGATTTGGTTACGGTTGATGTTTCGCGGTTCATGCCTACATCAATTACTACCACGCCATCTTTTACCATATCGGCAGTAATAAAATTCTTTTTGCCGATGGCTACAATAAGGATGTCTGCATCCAATGTAAACTTTTTGATATCTGGAGTGCGGCTATGACAAATGGTGACGGTACAGTTGCCCGGAGTGGCGTTACGTGCCATTAATATACTCATGGGCGAACCAACAATATTACTACGGCCTACAACTACGCAATGTTTGCCCACGGTGTCGATGCCGTATTCTTTCAACATCAACGTAATGCCATAAGGCGTTGCGGGAATAAATGATGGTAAATTGCGCTGCATACGGCCCAAATTAACCGGGTGGAAACCGTCAACATCCTTACGGTAGTCTATCCGCTCGGTTACTTTCTCAGGGTCGATGTGTTTGGGCAGGGGAAGTTGAACGATGATGCCGTCAATATCAGCATCGGCATTCAATTCTTCTACTTTTTTAAGTAGCTCGGCTTCGGTAACGGTATCCTCATAACGTACCAGGCTTGATTTAAAGCCCACGTTCTCGCAGTTTTTTATCTTACTGGCAACATAGGTTTCGCTGCCGCCATCATGGCCAACCAATACGGCTACCAAATGCGGCTTGCGGCCGGTATCTGCTAAGATTTTGGCGGCTTCTGTTGCTATTTCAACCTTGAGTTTTTCTGATACGTATTTTCCGTCTAAAAGCTGCATAATTACTATTAAAGCGTCATTGCGAGGAACGAAGCGATCTCTAATGAGATAGACTTGTACGCAATTTTATAAATAGGGCTTTCGCCATTAAAATAATTTTTCCCTTTTTGATTTAGCATGTGTAGAGATTGCTTCGTTCCTCGCAATGACGAGCGAAATAATGCCTCACATCTAATCCAGTTTCAACACCGCCATAAACGCGCTTTGCGGTATCTCTACATTACCTACCTGGCGCATGCGTTTTTTACCTTTTTTCTGTTTCTCTAACAGTTTACGCTTACGCGATATATCACCACCATAACATTTAGCGGTAACGTCTTTACGCAGGGCTTTAACTGTTTCGCGGGCGATGATCTTGGCACCAATTGATGCCTGTATAATGATCTCAAATTGCTGGCGTGGTAAAAGCTCTTTCAGCTTCTCGCAGATCTTTTTACCAAAATCATAAGAGTTACCACGGAATATCAATGACGACAAAGCATCAACCGGCTCGGCGTTTAGTTTAATATCCAAACGTACTAAATCGCTGGTGCGGTAACCTATCTGGTGATAATCAAAAGACGCATAGCCTTTTGATATGGTTTTTAGCTTATCATAGAAATCAAAAACGATCTCGCCCATTGGCATTTCAAACACCAGCTCAACACGATCAGACGTTAGATATGATTGATTTTTGATGAACCCACGTTTCTGAATACAAAGCGACATTACCGATCCAACAAACTCGGATTTGGTAATGATGGTCGCTTTAATATAAGGCTCTTCTACACGGTCAATTTTACTTGGGTCGGGCAGGTCTGATGGATTATTTACTATAATTTCTTCGCCTTTGGTAGAGTAGGCTAGGTACGATACGTTGGGTACGGTAGTAATTACCGTCATATCAAACTCGCGCTCTAAACGCTCCTGGATAATTTCCATGTGCAGCATGCCCAGGAAACCGCAACGAAAACCAAAGCCCAAAGCGGCTGATGATTCCGGCTCGAAAACCAATGATGCATCATTCAGCTGCAATTTAGCCATTGATTCGCGCAGCTCTTCGTAATCATCGGTATCAACCGGGTATATACCCGCAAATACCATCGGTTTTACTTCTTCAAAACCTTGTATACCAGTTTCGCAGGGGCGGGTAATGGTAGTTATGGTATCGCCAACTTTTACCTCGCGCGACTCTTTAATGCCCGATATAATATAACCAACATCGCCGGTTTTTATGACATCTTTTGGTAATTGCTTTAGTTTAAGTGTGCCAACTTCTTCAGCAATATACTGCTTTTCGGTAGCGAAGAATTTCACACGGTCGCCTTTACGGATCTCGCCGTTTACTACTTTAAAGTAAGCAACAATACCACGGAACGAGTTATAAACCGAATCGAATATCAACGCCTGTAAAGGAGCATCCGGGTCGCCAACAGGGGCGGGGACACGTTCTATAACAGCGCGTAAAATATCATGTACGCCCATACCGGTTTTGCCCGATGCGGCTAAAATATCTTCCCGTTTGCAGCCTATCAGCTCAACAATTTGATCCTTTACTTCCTCTGGCATAGCGCCGGGCAGGTCCATTTTGTTTAGTACCGGGATAATCTCCAGGTCGTTCTCTAAAGCCAGATAAAGATTAGATATGGTTTGCGCCTGGATACCTTGTGCGGCGTCTACGATCAGCAAAGCGCCTTCGCAGGCAGCGATAGAACGTGATACTTCGTACGAAAAATCTACGTGGCCGGGGGTATCAATTAGGTTTAAAACATATTTCTGCCCATCCAACTCATAATACATTTGTATGGCATGGCTCTTTATGGTGATCCCGCGCTCGCGCTCAAGATCCATATCGTCAAGCAACTGTGCCTGGCTTTCGCGTTGGGTAATGGTGCCGGTATATTCTAATAACCTATCGGCAAGGGTACTTTTACCGTGGTCAATATGTGCTATTATACAAAAATTACGTATGTACTTCATTCAGCCGCAAAAATAGGTTTTTTAGGCGATAAATTGGCATATTTGTTGGGAATTAGCTACCTTGTTTGAATCACTGTATAACCTATGAAAAGAATATTATTAGCAACACTGTTACTGGCCCCATTTTTAAGCAAGGCGCAAGGCCTTTTTGGCGGGACATCGGTTACCGAGTATAAAGCATCAAACGGAGTGACTTACCATATAGGTGATACTGTAAAATTGGGCAGAGGTACTAAACCGGATGGTTCGTTTTTATATCTTGAAGATCATGGATTGATACCTAACCCACGCAGTACACGTACTTTACCTAAAGAGTTTGCTAACGCTGGCGCTGTTTTAAAAAGCATCCGTAAAATTAAAGTGAACGGTATTGATAAATACATGTTCGGCGTAAACCCGGGTGGCCCTATGCGCTATACCGTTTTTATTGATGATGCCATTGAAGCCTGCGAAGTAAAACCCTGCAAAGCAACCGATAATGCCCAACCCACAACCGCAGGCTCTGTTGCCGACGAGATAAAGAAACTAAAAGGTTTGCTGGATTCGGGCGCCATAACAAAGGCAGAGTATGATGCGCAGAAAAAGAAGTTGCTGAATCAGTAATCAAAAAATGGGTGTCATGCTGAGTTATAAAATCCCGACGGGACTTTGAGGGTGAAATGACATGTTACGTTCAAACTTACGAAGTTTTAAAAACTTCGTAAGTTTAACATTTTTACAATATGTCATGGGTAGGCTCTCGAAGCATGTGGGTAGGCCTTTACGCTCATACTTCGAGAGCCTCAGCATGACACCCAGCGCACTTGTCTATTTTGCCTCCGTAGCAAACGAGCCTAATACCTAAGATACTTAGGTATGATCCACTCAAGGTGATCCACTGCGATATTTCAAAAACATTATAAAAATACATAACTATCTTATTTAAAGAATATTATATGCGTTAACTTGAAGTTTTACAAGTGATCCAAGGTGATCCACTTGTTTTGTTAAATTATTTATTTACAGTTAGTTAACTAAAGTAGATGATCCAGGTGATCCACTTTTTTAAGTGGATCACTTCACTCTTATCACCCCTTATAATCCAGCTCCGTTAGGTCCTTTACTGAGCCAAAGCCTATCACATCTTTTATCACTTTGCCATCGGTCATTTCAATAGCGCGTATCAGTTTATCAGAACCAAACCTGTGTTTAATTTCGTGCATGGTTTTTAGCGCGGTTTCTTTGCGGTCCATATCCTCAAACAAACTGTAAAGCATATTGCCGTTATTTACAAAGTTGGTAACACCCACACGCATGCTGTTAATTTCGGTACTAAATATAGGGCTGGTACCGGTTAGCTTTTCAAACTTATCTACCCTTATGCGTATCATCCGCATTAAACTTATAGCATCCTGCACGGGTGTGGTAACGGTAAAAGCATCGTCCCAACGGGTACCATCCTCATATCTTGCCGTAAACCCTACGGATTTACAATAGAACTTATGGTTTACCATCCGTTTCTCCAGCGTTAGACAAAGCGTCATAAATAACTGGTCTATATAGCTAATGTGCTGCCTCTTTTCTTTGGATATCTGCCGCATGGCCTGCATGCCCCGGTAATCGTGTGCTACAATGTTGGTTTCGATAAAGTTTAAACGATAATGCCAGTAGATTCCTTCAATCCCCTTAAAGATCTGTTTTAACTTATCAGGGCCTGCATAGCGCATCTCAAGCGGGGTGTTAATGCCCGCACGCTCCAGCCGGTAACTCATGTTGGCGCCAATGCCCGGCATATCGCCCAGCTTTAACGGGCGCAACACCTCATCAATATTCTGGTGGGTGATCATGAGCAAGCCATCCATTTTCTTACCCCGTACCGATGCCAGTTTAGCCAGAAAAGCATTTGGTGCTATCCCCACCGAGCAGGTTAGCCAGTCGCCCACTTTTTCAAGTATCTCCCGCTTAATTTGTTTGGCTAAGGTTAATGGGTCCAGGTGATCGTAATGGCCCAGGTTGATAATGGCTTCATCGATACTTTTGGCAACTACATCCTTACAGTGAGTGAGCAACACGTTAATGATCTTGGTATGATACTCGCGGTAACGGGCAGGGTTGCTCTCTACGGGCACCAGGTCGGGGCAGGCAGCCATGGCATCATTTAACCGCATGCCTGCCCTTAAACCCCGTTCTTTGGCCTCTGTTGATAGTGAGATAACGCAGCCATATTTGCCGGTATATACACAAACACCCACCGGCCTGCCGCGCAGCCAGTAGTTGGCCTGCTGCTCGCAACGGGCAAAGTAGCTGTTCATATCAATAAACAGTACCCTCGATTCGGTTTTTACTTCAACAGAGTTTTGATTCACCTAGCAAAATTGCTAAAAATATTAGTAAATACAAATTAAATATTTAGGTATATTAAACACGAAGCCCTTCCAAATTAATTGAAAGGGCTGGTGTATTTTCCATAAGGCGCAAAGTATTGCGCCTCTATGTGGTTAAAACAACATTTCAGGCGGAGGCGTAACACCTTTTAAACGCAGGTAAACGGTTGTTTGGCCACGGTGGTGTGTTTGATGCTCGAACGCTTTGGCTAATAGTAAACCTTTAGTTGCTTTCATGCCTTCGGCTGATGCTGGTTGCTGCATGTCGGCATCAGTCATGTCCTCAATTGTGCTGATGGCAAAATCATAGCTATCCATAACTGCTTTTGCTGTAGCCTCTTTAGTTTGTGCTACCGTTTTTTCTGCAGATACTTTACCCAGCGGACTAGGTTTGCCACTTGCCGAAGAGAGGAAGTAGTAAGTAGCGTCTGTTAAGTGCAGCATTTGTGCGGCAAATGAGCGTACCTCGGGCGTTGCTTTAAAGGCGTAACCATCAGCAGGCATGGCATCTAAATAAGTTTTGGTGTAAGCTTTGGCGCGTTTCCACTCGGCAACGCTTTGTTCTCTGGTTATCTGCGCGAAAACAGAGGTACAGGTAACAGTTAATAAGGCAATTAAAAATGATAATTTTTTCATGATGGGGTATGGTTTGATTTATAAACGAAGATAGTGTTTATAGATAGATAGTTAGTTACTAAATAAAAAGACTTCCAAAGTTTAAACACAGGAAGTCTCTCAATCACTCATTCAATAATTCACTCATTAAAGATCACCCTCCACGCTTCAACCCGTATTTTTCTATTTTACTATACAGATGACTTCGTTGTATATCAATATCATCGGCAGTTTTTGACACGTTCCAGTTGTTTTTCTCTAGTTTGAACTTGATGTATTCGCGCTCGGCAAAGTCTTTATAATCCTGGAAGTTTTTGAACTGGTTAAAATCAGTTTGCGGTGCTGCTGCTGCAGATGCCGTAGCGGGTGCCGATGGATTGGCAAATGCCCTCACATCATCATCGGTAATGGTTTTATCACTTAGTATGACCAAACGTTCAACCATGTTACGCAGCTCACGGATGTTACCTGTCCACGGTAGGGCTTTAAGAGCTTCTAACGCGCCTTCAGAGATCTTTTTAAGCGGCATGCTGTAATCATTGCAAATCTCTTCTAAAAAGCTTTGAGTGATCAGCGCGATATCGTCCTTACGCTCGGTTAATGGTGGTACATGTATCAGGATAACACTTAGGCGATGGTAAAGGTCCATGCGGAAATTACCGGCTTCGATCTCTTTTAGCAGGTCCTTGTTTGTCGCCGCCACAACGCGTACGTCAACTTCAATTTCCTTTTCGCCACCAACACGGGTTATTTTATTTTCTTGCAAGGCACGCAATACTTTGGCCTGGGCCGATAAGCTCATATCGCCTATCTCATCCATAAACAAGGTACCACCTGATGCTGACTCAAACTTACCGATCCGCTGTTTTATAGCCGAGGTAAACGAACCCTTCTCATGTCCGAACAACTCACTCTCAATCAACTCCGAAGGTATAGCCGCACAGTTGACCTCGATTAAAGGTGCGTTTGATCGGTTTGACTTTTCGTGTAGCCAGCGTGCCACCAGCTCTTTACCGCTACCGTTGGCACCGGTTATCAGTACGCGGGCATCAGTAGGGGCAACACGTTCTATAGTTTCTTTGATCTTGGCGATAGGGGTCGAGTCGCCCAGGATAGGGCGCACTTTAGATACCTTGCGTTTTAATACCTTGGTTTCAACTACCAGGCTGCCACGATCTAACGCGTTGCGTACGGTAATCAGCAATCGGTTAAGATCGGGAGGTTTGGATATAAAGTCGAAAGCACCTTTTTTGCTGGCCTCAACAGCAGTCTCCACCGTGCCGTGGCCCGATATCATGATGAAAGGAAGATCAGGTTTAATAGCCAAACCTTCGCTTAATACTTCCATGCCATCCATGCGGCTCATTTTAATGTCGCATAGCACCAGGTCGTAATCGTTTTTGGTAATCAGCTCAAGCCCGTCAATGCCGTTATCAACGTCTTCAACTTCGTAGTCCTCGTATTCAAGTATTTCGCGCAGTGTATTGCGGATCGCCCGCTCATCATCAATTATTAATATTTTAGCCATGTTTTTATACGGATAGGTAAGTTGTAATAACGTTTACGAATATAGGATTTGTATAGGAAACTAAACACTTTTTTTGGGGAGTTGTTTGAGTAGGGTGTGATTTTTATTTTGGTTGAGTTAAAGATTGAAGATCAGGCTTGTCAAATCAAATATAAAGCGACAGGCCTAAGCTCTCATCACGTCATTGCAATGACGCGTGGGGAGAGGGTCGCGTTAACGATGGGAGCGGATACCGGCCTTGCGCCTAAGGTCTTGCAGGCGTATGTATTCTAGATTAGCCATATTTCACCCCTCTCTTATAGCCTGCGGCTACATGCAATGGCGTTTAGGGTATAAGAGTTTAAAGACTATTTGCATAGTGGTACAAAGTCGGCGAAATCGAACAGCCTCATGATTAACTAGCAGGTGTTAGATAATTTCCTTTTATCAACTATTTTTAATAGTATTGATAACCCCAACTGATTGTAGCCTTTTATAAATGGCAATATAAATATTATGTCATCGCCTGGTTGCCCAGGTAGATAAGAGACAATGTTTTGGTTTTTAATAGAAATTATAATTACTGTATGAGAAAAAATATACAGCTGGCGGGTAGAATTATTGTTCTTACCTTCCTGATTTTTAAAGGGGTTTTAGGGCAAGCCCAGGTTGCAACTATCCCCGTTAATACCTTGTCTGCAAGTGAAAAGGAAGCCGGTTGGAAACTGCTTTTTGACGGCAAGACTTTTAACGGATGGCACAGTTATTATGAAACAGATAAACCGTCTAAGGGCTGGACCATTGTAGACGGATGCCTAAAAAACGCAAAAGGAACCGGCCGCCCCCGCACCGGCGGCGGTGACCTGATGACCGATGACGCGTTTAAGGATTTTGAGTTTAGTTGGGAGTGGAGCATTCAGCAAGGTGGAAATAGCGGCGTTTATTATTTGATGCAGGAACGTCAACATAATCCGGGAACGCTGATGTATATGGGCGATGATGGCACCAGTCCGGTTTCATTCGAGTACCAGTTGGTTGATGACGAACGGCACCAGGATGTACTGCAAAATGGCCCGATCCGATCTACAGGCTCCCTGTATTCGCTTATTCCGCCTAATGATTCTAAAAAACTAAAACCTGCCGGGGAGTTTAATGAATCGCGCATCGTTGTGCAGGGCAACCATGTGGAACATTGGCTAAACGGTACCAGGATCGTCAGCTTTGAGTTGGGGGGTACAACTTTACTCAAGGCAATTGCCAATAGTAAATATAAAAGCGTACCAAATTTTGGGCTAAAGGCTAAGACCCATATTCTTTTGCAAGATCATGGTGATGAGATCCGGTTTCGCAATCTTAAAATTCGTGTCCTGCCGGAAGTAAAATAAAGCGCTCTTCTGCTCGCGCAATATTCAATAACCAATCTTTTTCATACCATTCGCCGCAGGCAACGCCCGCATTTAGTGATTAGTGATTGGTTAATTAGAGATTAGGCCTATAGCTTTATAAAACAAGCTAAGTCTAATCTTTAATCTTCTCCCGATAGCTTTCGGGAAACCAATCTTTATTCATCCATTCACTCATTATCTTCAACCAAACTGTAAAAATCATGTTGTAATTAAACATATAGCAGATAACGTTGTAACTTTAAATAACATTATCTCAAAATTGATTTTATGATATCAAAATTTTATAGGCCCTTAGTATTAGGTGCCATCCTAACATGGGTAACTACGGCCTGCATGGCTCAAACCGGCCCACCTGTAGAAACAGCCAAAGCCAATAGCGACTATAAACCGGCCTTTGTGGGGCAAACCCGTATTGGCAGCGTTAAAACCCAAACCCCATATACGGCTACCGTAATCAGCACCGAGCTGAAAGGCCCGTGGGGCATCCATGTTTTGCCCGATGGCCGTTTACTGATTAGCAGCAAGCCGGGCATTATGCAAATACTAACAACCGATGGTAAAATTGATAAAACCATTACAGGTTTCCCCGAGGTGCAGTTTCAAGGGCAGGGTGGTTTGCTGGATGTAAACATCGACCCTAACTTTACTCAAAACCGCATGGTTTACTGGACCTATGCACAACCCAGCGACGGCGGGGCCACTCTGGCTGTAGCTAAAGGCAAACTATCAGCCGATGAAACTAAACTTGAAAATGTAAGTGTGATCTGGGAAGCTTCGCCGCGCTATAAAGGTGCCGGTCAGTTTGGGTCGCGTTTATTGTTTGATAAGCAGGGCAATATTTTTGTAAGTTCCGGCGACCGCATGTCTAACGATATCCGCGTAAAGGCGCAGGACCTGAGCGCTACGACCGGCAAGATCATTCACATTACTAAAGAAGGTAAACCGGTTGCTAATAACCCATTTATTGGCAAAGCCGATGCTAAGCCCGAGATATATGCCCTTGGTTTCCGTAACCCGGATGGCTTTGCTTTTAACCCCGTTACCGGCGATCTTTGGGAGACCGAGTTTGGCCCACGCGGTGGCGATGAGGTCAATTTGATTAAAGCGGGTGGTAACTACGGCTGGCCTTTTGTAACTTATGGTATTGAATACAGCGGCCAGAAGGTTTATGATGGTATACAACAAAAAGAAGGCACTATACAGCCGATTTACTATTGGGACCCTGTAATATCGCCGGGCTGTATGATGTTTTATACCGGTAACATTGCCGAGTGGAAAAACAACATGTTTGTAGGCGGACTGAGCGGTAATCATATTGCACGCCTGGTTATTGAAAATAATAAAGTAGTAGGCGAGGAGCGTTTATTAGCTGATAAGCACGAACGCTGGCGCTGCATAGCCACCGGTAAAGACGGTGCCATTTATGCCGGTACCGATAGCGGTAAATTATATAAGATAAACAAGCAATAAAAATTGGTTGTTGAAGATTAAAGATTAGGCTTAGCAAATTAAATAAAGCGACAGGCCCAATCGCCAATCCTTATTAAATTTATTTATTCAAAAACTATTTTAGAATAATTAACAAACAGCCCCCGCCTTTGGTGGGGGCTGTTTGTTAATTATTCAGATGCTTGCGAAACTAATTCGGTTGTCCCTTCTTCTGTAGCAGTTGTATAATGACCAGATTTTTTGGTAAGTTTAATTGTTTGACTGGTTAAACTATTACTCGTTTTAATCGCATAAAATGAAAAAAATAAAATTCATTTTCATTTTAACAATATTTACTACTTTGTAACCACTATGCGATCTGTAAATGTAAACATGAGTAAAACAAGGCTTGAGGCTTTTAGCGATGGTGTTATAGCTATTATAATTACCATAATGGTTTTGGAGTTAAAATTACCAAAAGGCGATGATCTGAAAGACTTAGTACCAATGTGGCCTGTTTTTGCCAGCTACGTACTAAGCTTTATATATGTTGGTATTTATTGAATAACCATCATCACATGTTACATGCTGTACGCTCTATAAGCGGGCCTGCACTTTGGGCAAACATGTATTTATTGTTCTGGCTTTCTATAGTGCCTTTTGCAACCGATTGGATGGGCGAAAGTCATTTCCATGAAACAGGGCCGATAGTGTTATATGGTTTTGTGCTTTTAATGAATGCCATAGCTTACACCATTTTAGTTATCGTATTAGTTAGGCATGAGGGAGAACGGTCTTTACTTGCAGACGCGATAGGGGACGATTGGAAAGGTAAAGTATCTTTGGTATGCTACCTGTTAGCTATAGGGCTTGCATGGATAAGCACCTATTTAAGCTTGTGTTTATATGTTGCGGTGGCTTGTATTTGGTTTATACCCGATACACGTATAGAAAAAAAACTGGCCGATGAACAATATGGTCAATAGCCGGCTTTAATTAAAAACAAGCCTCCTAAGGATAACTAATCGGTTTTTAAATTATGCCATTGTATGGCCAAATAATAGCATTGCTCGTTAGCGTTATTTATTGGCCTATGCAATATTTGCGATTGCAGGTATATACAATCGCCGGAGTACGCGTTAATTTTATCTTCACCTATGGTTTCTAATACGCTGCCCTTTAACATCAATATTAATTCTTCCACCCGATGTGTATGCGGGTCATGGCTGGCATAGCCGGGGTTTAAGGCTGTTGCATGTACCTCAAACCGCCCAAACATAGATGTAGGCCTGTCAAACAAAGATCTGGTTTCGCCCTTTACAGATCTGTTTACTTTTAGCTGATCCCAATTTTTTATAAATGACGGGCCCGAGTCATGTGCACGTTGCATATCTGGCGGGTTTACTGATTGGTAATTAATAACATACCAGGTTGCCGGCTCGTTTGATAAATTTTGAAAACTGATCTTATCACCCACTAATACCAAAGCAATACTACCCGCGCCAACCGTTTGTGAAGTATCTTTAAGTATCAATTTAATGTTACCGCTTTTTACTACAATTAATTGTTCAAAGTTACTGTCGCTAATAGGTGGGGTATAGGTTTTACCTGCCGGAAGGGTGAGCGTATATATTTCGTATTTTTTAAGATCCAGCGTGCTTCCTTTTAGTACAGGTCTTTTATCAACTATACCAATTTTTTGTGGCTTGCTATTGCTCCAATTATAGACCCCTGCATGTAATTCGTTATTCTGCGCTATTGCATAAACCGAGGTAACCATTAGTAAAATGGTGATTATTGCTTTCATTAAGAGATGTTTATTGGTTTATTGGTAGTAAATGTAATACAAGTTATTGTTTAAAGGAAACATAAAAATTGGTTCCGTTATCTAACTCACTTTCTACCCATATCTTGCCCTCATTACGCTCTATAAATTCTTTACAAAGCATCAGGCCAATACTGTTTCCTTTTTCGCTATCAGTGCCATCCATGCTTTCATTGTCAGGTTCAAATATCCTATCCTGTAATGATTTCGCAACACCAATTCCATTGTCTTTTATAGAGATAGTAGTATAATCTTTAGGGCTACCAGTACTGGCCTCAATCTTAACCCAGCCACCTGTATGGGTATATTTTATAGCATTGGCTAATAAGTTTCTTATCACAAATTCAACATGCGAACTATCGGCATAAATAAAAAGTTCATCGGGTGTATTATCTATTAATAGAATATTTTTTTGTTCGGCTATTTCCTTGTGCAGGTGCAGGTTTTGTACAATTATATCTTTAACATTAAAACGGGTTTTGTTTTGGGTCATTCCCTTTAGCTGTGTTTGGCCCCAAATCAGCAATTTATCCATTACGTCAAGGGTTGATAAACTATGCTGTTTTAATCTTGGTATAAACTTCAGTGCTTCAGTATTATCACCCTCGCCTTCTAAAATGCTCAGTAAATTTACAATAGTTGCAACCGGCGATCGTAGGTCATGACTTATTATAGAAAACAACTTATCCTTAAAATTATTCAGTCCTTTTAACTCTTCCTGCTGTAGTAATAGCTGCTTGTTTAGTTTTTTTGTTTTCTGATAAAAAAGAATAACTATCAGCAGCACAATTACGGTACAAATTGCTATAGCCAAAATTATCCAGGTTTGAAACTTACTTTTGGCGTTGCTGATTTGCAGTTGTTGTACTTTTATTTTAGAATGAGCCAGGTCATTATTTGCTATTAAGCCGGCTATGTCTTTAGAGTTTTTTAAGGTGAAAAGACTATCCTTTAACGCATCCCGCATTTCTAAAGTTTGTGCAGCAGCCTTATAATTCTTTTGTTGCTTATAAACATCTATTAAACCGGCATACACATCCAGCCTTACATGATGTTGATGTATAGTTTTTGTAATTGTTAAAGCTTGATTTAATAAAATTAAGCTGGTATCGGGCTTTGTTTTTGTTTTTAACGATGCCAGGTTAACAAGGGTAGTAGCTTCCGCCTCGGGTAAATTTAATTTCCTTGCAATTGTTAAAGCCTTAAACTGATAATCGAAAGCTTTTTTTGCATCGCCTAATTGCTGATAAACATCACCAACATTGCCCGATATCATAGCTAGTTGTTCGGGCTCATGTTGATCAGCCTTTTTTATTGCATTTAAAAAATATTGAAGCGCTTGTTTCATCTGGCCCTTTTTGGCGTATACGATGCCTATGTTGTTCAGTATGGTTGCTTCGGCGCTTGATGGAGGCAGTTGCTCATTTAATTTAAGCGCTTTTTGTTGATACTCAAGTGCCTTATCCAGATTATTTATTTGCTCATTAAGCGCGCCTAGCTTGAGGTATGATTGCATCAATCCATGTATGTCATTCTTTCCCTGGTTAATTTTTAACGATACCAGGAAATGCTGTGCAGCTTCTTTATAAGATCCCATTTTAGCCAGACATATCCCCAGGGTATTATTTGCTGGAACTAAGCCTGCCTGATAATTTATTTTTTCGAAAATTGATAAAGCAGTTGTTAAATGATCTTTTGCCAAATCCATCTTGCCAAAGGCAATATCTATGGCACCAATTTGGCCATGCATTAAACCAATACCCAAAGGATAATTAAGTTGAGTAGCCAACGCGAGGCCCTGATTAGCATAAAAAATTGCCGAGTCAGGTTTTTCATTTCGATAATTAGTGATTAGAGCTTTGTAGATAAGTACACGACTGGTATCCGGCTTACTGTTTTTTAAACGAATTAATAATGAGGTAGTTGACGGCGGCTGAGCATGAGCCGCTATAAAGGTTATAGCTATCCCAAAAACGCATAAACTATATTTTATAAGGTTGATCTTTTTTAACATGAATATTGCGATCAATATAGAAATTTATTTACCAAATAAAATTAAATCCAATTGTCAAATTATTGAATCAACAGCAATAACTTCATTACGAAGCCCGGCTAAGAAATAGGCCTTTTAAACATATGTAGTGTAATGTTATACGATACCGCTATCGGAGTAAAAAAATCATGAGCAAAAGAATTGTTTTATGAGCATATAATTAAAACACAAAGTTTATATATTTGCGCCATAATAGTTTTGTATATCTGATATGAAAAAGACCTTAGGACTTATAATTACAGCAGTTGGAATATTGATAGTAGCGGGCGCATTTGTTTTTACTCCTGATCACGCATTAAACGCTGCCGACTCTGGAAGCGGTATAAGCGCATCTGCTTTATTAGCGTATAGCGGATTTATTACTTTTGGTATCGGCATAGTGCTTTATATATCAAGCCTTCCGTTAGCCGGCGAGAAAAGCAAATAGTTTCCTTTTTACTTACTCCTCATTTTCAACTTACCGCCTGATCAAATACAAGGCAGTGAGGTTATTGATAATGCAATGGTGTACGGGTATGCCATAAATTATAGCCTATACTAAGTCAGGCTGTTAAATGAATCCCCGAAAAGATTTAAAAAAATACGCCCACTTGTAAACCTGTAGTTAATGATACAGGCGCGCTGTTTCCTAATCGAGTAGCGAAAGGAACTGCGAGAAATAAACTGGCATCTTTACCCTTTACAATTATTTTATTAAATATGGTGGATACTCCGAACCTTCCATTGGTTTCAAAAGCAACCCGTTGTATAATGGCGAAATTGTTTTGAAAACGAAATATAGCTCCCGGGCTAAAAACAATAGATGTTACCTTGGCTGTATTATTCTCTGCACGAATGCTTGGCGAGATCTCAAAACTAACCCCAAAATTATCGCTTTTTAATAAATTAATACCAAATGGAAAGTTAGCCACATAAACGCCCGAGAAATTACCCGAAAATTTATTGTTAGTATAAGTGCTTATTGGATTTAGCATACTAAAATAGCCTATAATTTTAGGATAGGATTGCGTTTGCTGGGCTCTTGCTGTATTGAAGTAAAGGGTTAATATTAATAATAATGCGCTAAAAATGCGGAGTAGTTGGTTAGGGGCTAAATACATGTTAATTGTGATATGATTTAGCTAAAATAGTAAATTGATATTAATATAGCACCTTGTTGTTTAAATGAAGTTGTAGATGGTGTAAGAATGTTATTGTTTTTGCTATTTGTCCGGTTAGTTGGTTTTTGCACTCTCTGCCAACCAAACCCTAATTACCACGTACCGAGAACTTATAAATAGTCTCCGAAGTATACGTTTCGCCCGGCCTTAAAATTACGCCGGGGAATTTGGGTTGATTAGGTGAGTCAGGGAAATGCTGGGTTTCCAGGCAGAACGCGCCTTGTTTGGTAAATGGTTTGCCGCCTTTGCCGGTTACTTTTTCGCTTAATGCATTGCCGGTATAAAATACTACTCCTGGTTCAGTGGTATAAGTTTGCATTACACGGCCGCTTATGGGTTCGTAGGCAACGGCGGCCAGCCCTAGTCTGCCGGTATTGTTGCGTAATATATAGGTAAGGTCGTAGCCTTCGCCTTTGTTACGCGCGCCAATTTGTTCGGGGCTGGTAAAATCAAACGGCGTACCTTTTACGTCCAGGTAATTACCATCGGGTACGCCGCCTTTGCCGGTCTCTAAATATTGATCGGCAAAAACCTGTAGTTCGGTATTTAATATTTTATCCGTTTTTCCTCCCGACAAGTTAAAATAAGAATGGCTTGTTAAAACAACCGGTGTTGGTTTATCAGTAGTAACCAGGTAGTTTATTTTAAGTTCGTTGTCGTTAGTGAGGGTATAAGTTACCGTCAAATTTAAATTGCCTGGAAAACCTTCTTCGCCATCTTTACTTAAATAGGTCACCTTTAAACCAACTTCTTTATTGCCGGGTATTTCTTCTATGTTCCAGATCCTTTTGTTAATACCCAGTACCTCGCCGTTTTTATTAAGTGTAAGCAGGTATTCTTTTCCATCGAGCGTGAACTTATTGTTGGCAATACGATTGGTTACACGGCCCCTTATAGCACCCATGCGGGCATTATCTCGACTTAGATATTGTTTTAACGAATCAAAACCTAGCACCACATTGCCCAACTCGCCGTTCTTATCGGGCGTAATAATATCAGTAACCGTAGCGCCGTAGTTGATAACCTTAACCCGCATGCCTTTACTATTTTTTAAGGTATATTGATATATTTTTTGTCCCCCGGCTTCACCGAAAAGTATTTTGGTAATGGCTGGCTTTACATTTTGCGCTGATGCCACGAAAGCGTTTGCCCACATCAAAATAAATAAGCAAAGCGCTATTAGTCTTCTCATTCTGCTATTTACGAACTGAAAACTTATATACTGTTTGCGAATTAAAAGTTTCGCCCGGCCTTAAAATTACTTTTGGGAAATTTGAGTGATTAGGCGAATCGGGGAAATGCATTGTCTCCAGGCAAAGCGCACCCCATTGGGTAAATGGTTTGCCTCTGCCAATTATCTTTTCGTTTAGGTGATTACCCGTATAAACAACAACCCCCGGCTCGGTAGTATAACATTGCAGTATCCGACCGCTTGTAGGCTCGTAAGCTGTTGCAGCCAGAGCCAGTTTTCCGGTGGTATTACGCAATGCAAAAGTAACGTCATAACCCCGGCCCCAGGTTAACTGGTTATCAGTAACGGTAATATCTTTGCCAATTAGTTTGGGTTGGGTAAAGTCGAAAGGAGTGCCTTTTACATCCAGCAGTTTACCACTGGGCATATTATCTTTATCAGCTTCCAGGTACTGGTCAGCAGGGATAGTTAGTTCTGTATTTACAACTTTATCGGTAGTTCCTGCGATATTAAAATAAGTATGGTTGGTTAAAACAACCGGGGTTGGTTGATCCGTAGTGGCCGAATAGGTTAATTTAAACTCGTTGTTATTAGTGAGGGTATAAATTATGGTCACATTTAAATTGCCGGGGTAACCGCTTTCGCCGTCCCGGCTTAAATAGGTCAGTTTTAAAGCTACCTCTTTATTGCCCGGCACTTCTTCTATAGCCCATATTTTTTTGTCAAACCCGCGAGGGCCGCCATGGATATTAGAGGCGAGGATGTATTCCTTACCATCCAACGTAAACCTTTTATTGTTGATGCGATTAGCCACGCGCCCAACAACCGCGCCTAATAACGCGTTATCACGGCCCAGATATTGCTTTAACGAATCAAAACCAAGTACAACATCGCCCATTTTACCGTTCTTGTCGGGTGTTATAATATCGGTAATAGTAGCGCCATAGTTAATTATCTTAGCCAGCATACCGCTGCTGTTTTTTAGCGTGTACTGGTATATCTGTTGCCCTTCAACTTCGCCAAAAAGTATTTTACTGATCGATGGTTTTTCAGCGTTGCCGCGATGTGGTATCGGTTTAGCAAATGCGTTATTTACGATCAAAAAAGAACAGATTAGGGCAGAAGAAAAAAGTAATTTTCGCATTAGATGTTTTGATTATTATTAGATGTTTTGATTATTAATATAGTCATAGTAAAGGTAAAAACTTTCGTTCTCATTTCAGGTGATTCAGAAAAGTGATTCACTCAGATTTTTTTAATTTTATAAAAACCACATAATTTACTGATGTACAGTAAATTAATTATGTCTACCTCAAGTTTTGGTACTGATTCAGGGTGATTCATCCGCTTTTATCAAAATGCTTATTTACAGTACTTTACGATCAAAAAGTGATTCAGGCGATTCAAAGTGATTCACTTTTTGTGAATCACTTTGAAAACAAAAAGCGGACAATTCACCATTGTCCGCTTTTTGCATTTATCCGTAATTGATTACAATTTATATTACTTAATATAGAAAGCCCTGCATCAATGTACTGGCCACCTTGTGTTTGCTTACAGTGTATAGCTATAATGTTTTTACCATTAGCTTTTATAGCCGCTTTACCTTCGGCATTGATTGGTACAATGGTATAAGAAGATGAATATCCGCTAATAGCCGCTGCTTTAACGCCGTTGATATATACCTCGCAATCCTCATCGTGATGGATGTATAATACCAGTTTATCTTTCTCGGCAGCAGATAAATCGCCTAAAGTAAATTCCTGGCGTAGCCAGATGTTGTTGGTGTTCCAGATAGTTTTTATGTTACCACCGGGAGTGCCACGCGTACCAAAGCCTGCTAATCCGCTTTTCCATGAGCTGTCATTAAACGCGGTTTCAAACCAGTCGCTTACAGGTTGTTCGGTAGTATATTTCCAGTTTCTTGCTTCTTTTTGTGACGAAGGCAGCATCTCCTTGATGTATAAGTTATCGTTAATAACCTTGGTGTTTGAGGTATATATCTTGTCAATGCCCCCTTTAATAACTTCACGGTCATAGGTCATTAAGCCATTTAGCTCTACCTCCACATCAGTTATTTCCGTATAAACAGCAGCACTTAAACCCATGTTTGTTTTAAAAAGAGTTAGGTCATTAGCAAACTTATCATACAGGTCTGTATACTCTTTTTTATTATTGATCATGATGTAGGTATCGCCAACCTTCCACGTATGGCCCGGTATGATATAGCCAATACCACCATACTCGCCGCAGGCCAATACTTGTTTAGTGCTAAACGGAACTGCGGGCGGAGGGTAGCTGTGTATATCTAAAAAATCGCCCACGCCAAAGTGGTTACCACCGCTGGCCTGGTTTATTAAGCGCGATGGATCAAGTTTATGTACCAGGTTAACTAAACCTGCCGTGTTATGTTGCGCCTGACCCTCATTAAATATTACCCAATTAATAATACAAGGCGAGTTCCAATGGGTTTTGATCAAACGGGTTAACTCTGACCTAAACTCTACCGTATCAACAGGAGGTGTATGCGCCGTATACGAGTTTGGCGATGGCATATCCTGCCAAACCATAATGCCCAGTTTATCTGCCCAATAATACCAGCGATAAGGCTCGTATTTGATGTGCTTACGCACCATGTTATAGCCAAACTTCTTGATCATTTCCAGGTCGTACCTCAATGCTTCGTCAGTAGGGGCGGTATAGCCGCCATCCGGCCAAAACCCCTGATCTAACGGGCCTAATTGGAATAGAAACTTATTATTTAAGTATAACTTCTTATAACCGCCATCTTCCTCAACCGATATTTTACGCATACCAAAGTAGCTGCTAACAACATCGGTATTTGCATCGTCTTTATTTAGGGCGATATCCAAATTATACAGAAACGGGCTATCAGGCGACCAAAGTTTGGCATTAGGTACGTTGATATTGGTTTCAACATTAGGTTTTATAGTTTCGGTAGTTACTAGGTTGTTACCATCTTTTACCTTTACTGTAATAGTAGCCCCTCTTGCGTTACCAAAGGTATTTACAGTTAGTTTTACTACAGAATTATCAACGTCCGGAACAATCTTAATCTCCCTTATACTAACACGTGCAACGGGCTCCAGCCAAACAGTTTGCCAAATACCGGTAACCGAGGTGTACATTATCCCTTGCGGATTTAAAGTTTGTTTACCCCGCGGGAAACCACCCTCATCTGTAGGGTCCCAAACACGTACGGTAAGCTCTTGCTTGCCAGTTAAAGTTAAAGCCTTGGTGATATTATAAGTAAACGGATCATAACCGCCTTTGTGTAAACCTATACGTTTCCCATTTACAAATACTTCTGATTCAAAATCAACCGCACCAAAGTGAATGAGTACCTGTTTGCCTTTCCACCCACTTGGTACAGTAAATGTACGGCGATACCATACCCGATCATGATGTTCTTTAACACCTGACAAGGCTGATTCGACAGGGAAAGGTACTAATATAGTTTTATCCAGTTTGCCTGTTGGCAATACATCACCTGCAGCGCCGGGCTGGTATTGCCATAGTCCGTTAAGGTTTAGCCATTCTTTACGCACCAGTTGCGGGCGCGGATATTCTGGTAATACATTAGCTGGGTTTACGTCCTTGGCAAACTTGCTCATTAAAGGAGCTGTTTTAAGCTCCCAACTTTGTGCAAACGTTGCCGCTGAAAATCCAGCACAAATCAGGAGGATAAGCAGTTTCTTGAAATTCATAAGTAAAGTAGGTTGGTATTGGGTTTGGTTTAGGCGGTAAAACTAATTAAAGTTTTTAAGAATGTTTATTCTGCACAGTTGTATTTGGCAACTTTATTGCTACAGTAATACATGCGACAATATAAAACAGACAATCCCGATACTGGTGTTATTGCCTATGAAACAGGCAAAGACAGCATCAACATACAATTCAGGGATGGGTCGGTATATGTTTACACCAATAAAAGCGCCGGCATTGCAGCCATATCCGAAATGAAAATCCTGGCGAAAAAAGGAGAGGGGCTGACCACCTATATTAACCAGCATGTAAGAGATCATTATCAATCTAAGTTGAAATAGATTACTTATAATGCTCGCATTATTGTCCTGTAATTATTCTAAAATAATCGTATTTTCGCAACTCAAAATAAATGATCACACACGTAGGTGATCATGAAACGTAATTTTATAAACTTTAAATCATAGTTGTAGATGATTAATATTACACTACCCGATGGGTCCATTCGTCAGTATGACAAAGGGATCACTGCCATGCAGATAGCATTATCTATCTCCGAAGGCTTAGCCCGTAACGTATTAGCCGCCGAAGTTGATGGCCAGGTATGGGATGCAAGCCGGGCAATTGAAAAAGATTCGCATGTAAAACTGTTAACCTGGAATGATACTGCCGCTAAAGCTACCTTCTGGCATTCATCAGCTCACTTAATGGCCGAGGCTTTGGAAGCGCTTTATCCGGGTACCAAATTTGGTATAGGCCCTGCTATCGAGACCGGCTTTTACTATGATGTTGACTTTGGCGACCGCGAATTTTCATCAGACGAATTTAAACAAATTGAAGATAAAATAATCGAGCTGGCTAAGACTAAAGAAGAGTTTGTTCGCAAACCCGTATCAAAAGCCGATGCTATAGCTTACTTTACCGAGAAGGATGACGAGTACAAGTTGGATCTGTTAAAAGATCTGCCTGATGGCGCTATCACTTTTTACTCGCAAGGTAACTTTACTGATCTTTGCCGTGGCCCGCATATACCAAACACCGGCTTTATAAAGGCTGTTAAACTAATGAGTGTTGCCGGTGCTTACTGGCGTGGTGACGAAAGCCGTAAACAATTAACCCGTATATATGGTGTCACTTTCCCTAAAGCAAGCGAGTTAACAGATTATCTGCATTTACTGGAAGAAGCTAAAAAACGCGATCACCGTAAGTTGGGTAAAGAATTGGAGTTGTTTGCTTTCTCTGAGAAAGTAGGCATGGGTTTACCATTATGGTTGCCAAAAGGTACTGCTTTGCGCGAGCGTTTGGTTAACTTCTTACAAAAGGCCCAGCAAAAAGCCGGTTATGAGCAGGTAATTACACCGCATATCGGTCATAAAAATTTATACATAACATCAGGCCACTATGAAAAATACGGTGCTGATTCATTTCAACCAATAAAAACACCGCAAGAGGGAGAGGAGTTCTTTTTAAAACCAATGAACTGCCCGCACCATTGCGAGATCTATAAAACCAAACCACGCTCTTATAAAGATCTTCCGGTTAGATTAGCTGAATTTGGTACTGTTTATCGTTACGAACAAAGCGGCGAGCTCCATGGCTTAACCCGTGTACGTGGCTTTACCCAGGATGACGCGCATTTATTTTGCCGCCCCGACCAGGTTAAGGAAGAGTTTATGAAGGTGATTGACCTGGTACTGTACGTATTTAAAGCTTTAGGCTTTGACGATTATACTGCGCAGGTTTCGCTTCGTGATCCTGAAAATAAAGCTAAATACATAGGCTCTGACGAAAACTGGGCCCTTGCCGAAGCTGCTATTATAGAAGCTGCTGATGAAAAAGGTTTAAAAACTGTAGTTGAATTAGGCGAAGCTGCATTTTATGGCCCTAAGTTGGATTTTATGGTGAAAGATGCCCTTGGCCGTAAATGGCAATTGGGTACCATCCAGGTTGATTATAACCTGCCCGAACGTTTTGAACTGGAGTATACCGGTAGTGATAACCAAAAGCATCGCCCGGTAATGATCCATCGTGCGCCGTTTGGCTCGTTAGAGCGTTTTGTGGCGGTATTAATTGAGCATTGCGCCGGTAATTTCCCGCTTTGGTTATCGCCAGAACAATTTATAATTTTGCCTATATCTGAAAAATACGAAGAATATGCAAAAAAACTTTCAGATGAGTTAAAGAATTCCGATATTTGCGGGCTCATTGACTTTAGGGATGAAAAGATCGGGCGTAAAATACGCGATGCTGAAGTTAAAAAGATCCCATATATGTTGATTGTGGGCGAAAAAGAAGCTGCAGAACAAGTAGTTTCAGTTCGCAAACATGGTCAGGGCGATATGGGAAGTATGAGTATAGAAGAATTTAAACAACAAATAATTAAAGAAATAACAGTATAACTTGGCATTAAACAAACCCTTCAACAGAGGACCAAGGCTTCCTTTCAAGAAAAAAGAAGCTGAACACAACATTAATCAATTTATCAGGGCTACAGAAGTTCGTTTAGTAGGCGATAATGTAGAACAAGGTATTTTTTCCTTACGGGATGCTTTGGCAATTGCCGAAGAGCAGGAGCTTGACTTGGTAGAGATATCTCCAAACGCGGTTCCGCCTGTTTGTAAAGTAACGGACTATAATAAGTTCATTTACGAGCAAAAGAAAAAGCTAAAAGAGATTAAAAGCAATGCCAAGCAAACGGTTATTAAAGAAATACGCTTCGGGCCGAATACAGATGACCATGACTTTGACTTTAAATTAAAGCATGCCACCAAATTCCTGGAAGCCGGCGAAAAAGTAAGAGCTTACGTTCACTTTAAAGGCCGTGCAATTGTTTACAAAGAGCAAGGCGAAATACTATTATTGCGTTTTGCACAAGCTTTAGAAGAAGTAGGTAAGGTAGAGCAACTGCCAAAACTGGAAGGAAAGCGGATGTTTTTAACCGTAGCTTCAAAAGGGGCAAAAAAATAAATATAGTGTGCTTGTGCACAATAAAGATAAAGCGTTGAGATAACGTGAATAACTAACACAAATAAATAACGGATATGCCAAAAATGAAAACCAATTCCAGTGCAAAAAAGCGTTTTAAGCTTACTGGAACCGGTAAAATTGCAAGAAAGA
>NZ_JAQBOF010000014.1 GCF_028288185.1 Mucilaginibacter sp.
GGTCATTAACGGGTCCTTGCTTCTTATATAGCTTCTTAATACATTTTGGGCATTGTTGTTAGGGCCTTTAGGCGCATACTCGCCTTTGTTAAACATTTTGGTAGAGAATTCATTAATAAAAGTGTTAAAACCCTCGTCCATCCACATGTATTTACGTTCGTTACTGCCAACTATCATCGGGAACCAGTTATGGCCTATCTCGTGGGCAGTTACCCAAAATAACTCTTTGCCTTTATCGGTAATGCCATCAAACAAAATACCCGGATACTCCATTCCGCCGGCAATACCGGCCTCATTAACCGCGCAAGGATAAGGGTAAACAAACCACTTGGCCGAGAAATGCTCTATAGCGCCTTTCAAATATTCGGTTGATCTTCCCCAGGCTTCATTGCCCGCACTCTCAACCGGGTAAACAGACATTGACAGCGATTTTTTACCACCGGGCAGGTTGATCCTTGCCGCATCCCAAACGAACGATTTAGAGGCCCCAAACGCTACATCGCGTGTGTTGAACATCTTGAAGTGCCAGGTAAGCTTGCCTTTATTAACCGGACGTGATGATGGTTGGGTCACTTCCTCCGGTGTCCTTATCATGATGGTTTTATCGCTGTTATGTGCCTCGGTATAGCGGCTCAATTGTTTAGCGGTTAAAACCTCGGCAGGATTAACCAACTCGCCCGATCCGGCAACGATCATATCCCATGGAACGGTTACGCTGTAATCAATATCGCCATACTCGCAATAAAACTCGCCGCTGCCTAAAAATGGCAGCGTGTCCCAGCCCTGCGAATCATCATATACACACATTCGCGGGAACCATTGGGCAATTTCATAGATCTTGCCATTTTTGGTATCGGTGTAATCTGTACGTCCGCCAAAATCGCCGGGGATAGCATAGTGGTATTTTATTAAAATATTGATCTGACCGCCATGTGCGGTTACCGCTCTTGGAAGGCGGATTTGCATGCGGGAATCTGTAACTACATAAGGTACCTTTTCGGTTTTGCCATTTTGTGAGATACTTACAGATTCAAGCTGATAACCTGTTGTATGCTGACTAGCCTTTGGCTGGTTACCGGTTACAAAGTTTGATCGTGCATCTTTTTTATAAGTATTCTGATCCATCTGCAACCATAGATATTGCAAAGCATCGGGGCTGTTGTTGGTATAGATGATATTTTCATCGCCCGTTAAAGTTTTGGTTACGGTATCAATGTTGGCTTTCAATACATAGTCCACCCGATTTTGCCAATACTTAGGGCCTGGATCTCCATTTACCGAATGAAACTCGTTACCCTTTTCTGTATGGAAAGCCGGCGAAAATAAATTAGCCGGAATATAATTAGAGCTTATGGTATCGTTAGCGGTATTGCGGGGCTTTCTTTGTGCTTGCGATGTAATGGCAAATAATAAGGCAAAGCCCAGGATAGTAAATTTTAATTTCATGCGTATCAGTTAAGGACAGCAATATACAAAGGTTAGGGGATAAGTTAAAACCGATGTCAAAGTACGGAGACTAGGTCATTATTTCTGCCAGCACACCTTCTTTTAAAGAATAGGTTGACATACAAACATTGTTGATACCCAGCTTTTGAATAATAAACCGTGTGATCAAGGATGCTACTACGATCATATCCACACGAATAGGAATAATGCCCTTCATGGCTTTACGATCGTTATGGGATGAGTATATAAACTTGTCTGTTACGCTTGTTAGTTCATTTAATTCAAAATCATAGTTTTTAATGTTCAGATCAAATGAATTGCTTTTACCTAATTCTATTACTTCGGCAAAGGTTTCAAAAGCTCCTGATGACCCGATGAGCGCATTGACAGGATGCTTTGATGCAATGGCTATTAAGGTGACAAGATGTTCTTCCAAATAAACGTTAAGAGCGTTGATTGAATGACTAGGGATAGGGTCTGTTTGATGAAATTTATCCATTAACCGGGCCGCGCCAATTTCGAAACTTTGTTTCCAAAGTATGTTATGTGCGTTGCCTAAAATAAACTCGACACTGCCGCCGCCAATATCCATTATGAGCGATGTTTGATCGCCCAGCCCCCCGGCTAATTTTACGCCTTTGTAAATGTATTCGGCCTCTTGCTCGCCATTTATTAGTTCAATGTTGATGTTTGTTTTTGCTGCTACTTCATCAATAAACTCTTTGCCATTTGCAGCATTACGTAAAGCCGATGTAGCTATTGCCCGTACGTCTTCAACATTATGTAGTAAAATAGCATCCCGAAACTTTTGCATGGTATTAACTCCACGCTCATAAGCCGCCGGTTGGATAATATCTTTATTTATACCGCCCTCGCCCAACTTAACAGAATCGTGCTCATGGATAATCTCTTTATAATCAGACGCGGCACCCTCTGCAATTAATAAATGGAATGTATTGGTACCGAGGTCCATTACAGCGACGCGTTTAATCATAAGGCTAAAATAAATAATCCCTTAAATTGTTTAGCATTAAGAAAATATTGTTCTAAAAATAATGAATAACAAATAGATGGTGTATGTTTATATTAATATTTCGCCTATGAAATTACTATCATTTTTATTATACACCATTCTTTGTTGTCAGATAGGTGTTTTTGCACAAAAGCATGCTAAACCTGTAAATATAATTTTTGACAGTGATATCGGTCCTGATTATGATGATGTTGGTGCCATAACCATTTTGCATGCACTGGCAGATAATGGAGAAGCCCGCATTTTAGCGACAATGGCCAGCAATAAATATGAAGGCATTGCAGGGGTGCTGAATGTATTTAATACTTACTTTAACCGCCCTGATATCCTCATAGGCGTACCTAACGGGAACGCGGTAAACATACGTGACGGCCAGCATTGGACCGATACAGTGCTTGCTAAATATCCCCATATAATAAAAACCACTGCCGATGTTGAAAATGCTATAACACTTTACCGAAGGATACTTGCCGCCCAGCCAGATCATAGCGTAACTATTGTTACAATTGGTTTTTTAACCAATATTTCAAATTTACTCAATACAACAGCTGATCAATATTCAAGTCTTAACGGGAAACAACTTATCCAAAAGAAAGTGAAGTTATTGGTTAGCATGGCGGGCAAATTCCCAGAAGGTTATGAGTTTAATATAGATAAGGATATCGTGGCATCAAACAATGTATTTCAAAATATAGGTGTGCCGGTTATATTTAGCGGGTTTGAAATAGGCGAAAAAATAAAGACGGGTTTACCGTTGATAAATAATCAATCTATTATTAATAGCCCGGTAAAAGATGCTTTTAGGATTGCGATCTCAAAATCAGCAGGCGATGCACAAGGCCGCATGAGCTGGGATGAAACAGCAGTATTGGTTGCTATTAAAGGTTATTCGCCATATTATGATCTGCATAAAGGAAAAATAGGAGAAGTTTCTACAAATGGAAAAAATACCTGGAATGATAACGGAACAGGTCAGGCTTACCTTGTGGAGGCAATGGATTATAAAAAAGTTCAGGATTTAATTAACGAATTAATTATGCATCAACCAGTTAAAAACAAAAAAAGCTCAAAACCATAATGATCCTGAGCTTTCTGCTTTTATCTTTTTCCTTATTATTCAAAATATTCCTTCATCCGCTCAAAGAAACTTTTTTCGTTCTTGCCCGGATTAGGTTTAAAGTTTGGCGAATTTTGTAGTTTTTCTAACAAAGCACGCTCTTCGTTACTCAATGCTTTTGGTGTCCAGATGTTGATGTGTATCAATTGGTCGCCACGATGGTAAGAGTTAACCTCTGGTACGCCTTTGCCTTTTAAGCGCAATATTTTACCACCTTGTGTTCCGGGGTCTATTTTGATCTTGGCTTTACCGTCAATGGTAGGTACTTCAATGCTGGTACCTAAAGCAGCATCAATAAAGGTGATGTGCAGGTCATATATAACATTGTTGCCATCACGTTTTAAAGTTTCGTGTGGTATTTCCTCTATCAGGATGATCAGATCTCCCGGTACACCGCCGCGTGGGGCAGCATTACCTTTGCCGCTCATGCTTAATTGCATGCCTTCGCTAACACCGGCAGGTACATTTAAGCTGATGGTTTCTTCGCCGCGTACAACACCATCGCCATGGCAAACATTACATTTTGAGGTTATTACAGAACCTTCGCCATTACAGGTAGGGCAGGTGCTGGTTGTTTGCATCTGGCCTAGTATGGTGTTGGTTACACGCCTTACCGCACCCTGGCCACCGCAGGTTTTACAGGTTTGGAAAGATGATTGATCCTTAGCGCCCGAACCATCGCAGGTTTTGCAAATTATTTGCTTGTTTACTTTTATTTTTTTTTCGGTACCGCTGGCAATTTCTTCCAGCGTTAATCTTACTTTAATACGCAGATTACTGCCACGAGCCACCCTGCGGCCGCTTTGACTTTGCCTGCCACCGCCGAAGAAACCTTCGAAACCACCACCACCGCCAAAAATATCGCCGAACTGACTAAATATGTCTTCCATATTCATGCCCGCTCCGCCATATCCGGCACCACCGCCATTGGCAGATTGCGCGTTGGCTGCATGGCCAAACTGATTATAACGCTGGCGTTTCTCAGGGTTACTTAAAACTTCGTAGGCTTCGGCTGCTTCCTTAAATTTTTCTTCGGCTGCTTTATCACCTTCGTTCTTATCCGGGTGATATTTAATAGCCATTTTGCGATAAGCTTTCTTTATCTCATCTGCGTCGGCACCTTTTGATACGCCTAGTACGTCGTAATAATCTCTTTTTGACATATTTCCTTATTTCGGATATCGAATGTTCGATTTCGAATTTATTTATTCATTTATATTTAATAGACGCCAGATATTCAATAAATCCGAAATTGAAAATCCGACATCCGATATTAACTTACGCTCCGACAATTACTTTGGCAAAGCGTATAACTTTATCGTTAAGATAATAACCTTTTTCCATTTCGTCAATAACCTTACCTTTCAGGTCATCAGCAGGAGCAGGGATGTTGGTAATAGCTTCGTGCAAGTCAGCGTCAAACGGCTGACCAATAGATTCCATTGGTTGTAAACCTTTTTGAGTAAGTGTGTTTTTTAATTTATTCTGTATCAGCATAACACCTTCTCTAACAGGTGCAACATCAGTTGCATTTTCGGTAGCTTTTAAAGCGCGCTCAAAATCGTCCAATACAGGTAGTAGGGAGGTAATTAAATCTTTACCTTCCATTTTGCGGGCATCTTCGCGCTCTTTTATGGTGCGTCGTCTAAAATTATCAAACTCGGCATATAAGCGTAAGTATTTATCATTAGCTAATGACAATTCTTCTTTTAAAAGATCTTCTCCAGATTTTTCAGCAGGAACATCTGCTAATGCAGACTCAGATTCATTGTCAATAGTATCATTTATGGCCTCGGTTGTTTCCGGGGCATCCGTCTTTTTTTTCTTCAACATATCGTTAAATTTCATAGCTAATAGTGCCAATCAAGTACCTTGCCAACCCGCATTAGCGCGACAGCGTGTCAGTTAGCGGTGAACAGTTGGCAGTGGGCGATTGGTGTTACGTACAATTTAGCAGACAATAGTTATCTGCTAACTAATCCCGATAACTATCGGAACTGCCAACTAAATAATGGCATCTTCCAAAACTTTGCCGTTCTCGCATTTTATAATGCGTGATGGGAATGTGCGTATAATATGATAATCATGAGTAGCAATTACCACTGCAGTGCCCGATTGACTGATCTGTTTCAATAATAAAACAATCTCTTCTGATGTATCCGGGTCTAAGTTTCCGGTTGGCTCATCTGCCAAAATTATTTCGGGGTCGTTAAGTAAAGCACGTGCGATAACCACACGCTGCTGCTCGCCGCCTGATAGCTCGTGCGGCATTTTTTTAAGTTTTGAGCGTAAACCTACTTTTTCCAACACATCAAGCGTGCGATTGGTGATCAGTTGGGCATCTATCCAACCAGTGGCGCGCATTACAAATTGCAAGTTTTGCTCAACAGTACGGTCTGTTAATAATTGAAAATCCTGGAAAACTATACCCAACTTACGGCGCAGGTAGGGGATATCTTTATCTGTTATTTTATCCAGATCGTATCCGCAGGCATGGCCGGTACCTACTTTAACCGGTAAATCGCCATAAATTACTTTAAGCAGGCTGCTTTTACCTGATCCGGTTTGGCCTATCAGCCATACAAAATCACCTTTATCAATATGCAGGTTTACGTTTGACAATACCAGGTGCTTTTGTTGAAATACATCAACATTATTTAGCTTAATAATGGAGTTTCCTATCATTGTTTTATAATTCTAATTTTAAGATCTTACCAAACGGAAGGTCTTTAATAACGCTCATTATATATTCGGCCTTATCGGTCAGGCCAACCTTATCTAGTGATTTTTCGGGCCTGTCAACCCTAAAGTATGCCAGCAGGGTAAATTGATCATCCCTTAGCTGTACATAATCGGGTATTTTTGCAACGCCTTTAACTTTTATAATATACATTGTTTGAACTTAAAGCTAAAAGCACAAGGCTTAAAGCTTTTTTACTTTCTGCACCAAATTTATCTTTTTTTACCCGAAAGCTTTTATAATATTCCAAAATAAGCTTTCAGCTTTAGTCTTTTTGCTTTCTGCATAAAATTATAGATTTGCCAAGAAATCCATCGTATCAATACCATCAGCATAATCCCATAATTGGGGCTGCTGGCTTTGGCCAAAATTAACCACCTGGCTTTTTACATTTAATAGTGCCGAGCTTACTACGCATTGTATATTCTCTGCCTCGGCATTAATTAATTTTTCTACCGATTGCAGATCATCATAATAACTATAAAAAAGCACCGCCAATGGTGATACAAAGTTTTCATCCTCCCTCAATAATAAAAACCCATTATCCAAGTGTTGTTCACTACCCACTAAGTAAATGGACTTATTATAACCGTAATTATTATTGTATTTATTATGATGGATAATGGGCTGATAGGGCTCAATAGCTTCAAAAAAAGTAGCGATGGGGTAACCCCTCGGGATCAAGATTTTTGATACGTTACGACAGCCTAATCCGTAATAATCAAAAATATCATGGCCAAGATTATATAGTTGTTCTTCTGTTTCGTTGCCGGTTATGACCGCTAAACTATTGCGGTTTTTGCGGATGATGTTGGGCACCTTACCAAAGTAATACTCAAAATAGCGCGATGAATTATTACTGCCCGTAGCAATTACGGCGTCAAAATCTATCAATCGCTCAACAAAACTGTATTGATTTTTAAACCTGCTATCAATAACTGACAACTTTTCTAAAACATGCTTAATTAACCGGGCATCCTGCACCGATGCTTTGATCAATGCGTGATTACCGGTTGCCAATACAGATAACACATCATGAAAACCAACCAATGGGATATTGCCTGCTAATATTAAGCCGATCTTTTTGGGCGATGTGTTTTTATGTAAATCATATGGATTAAGCCATGTTGTCAAGTCAGGCTCATTCAGCATCTTACCGATGGATTTTACAGCGTTTTCAACACTTTCGGGGGTGAACCAGGCGTTGTATATGTGTTCGTTGGTTATCAGTTCGGTAAGTTCTATATCAGGGTTAGAAAGTTGTTCCCCAAGTTTAGAAAACGTATTAATTAATTCTTTTGTGGTAAATTTTGACATATATATGGTAAGTATTCAAACTCTGAAATTCTTTTTTTGTTATATTTGCACACTTTGTTAAGTGGACAAAGGTAATTGAGAATATAAGATTATTTTAGAAATATGGCGATTATAATCACCGATGAATGCATAAACTGTGGAGCTTGCGAACCCGAATGCCCAAATAATGCTATTTATGATGCTGGTGCAGCCTGGCGTTTTTCGGACGGAACGGGCTTAAAAGGTGTTATTGATTTTGGCGATGGTGTTACTTTAAATGCTGAAGAAACACAGGCAGCTTTATCAGACGATATATATTACATTGTGCCTGATAAGTGCACAGAGTGTGTTGGCTTTCATGACGAGCCTCAATGCGCGGCAGTTTGCCCGGTTGATTGCTGTGTGGATGATGAAAATGTACGCGAAACCCGCGAAGAGTTGTTAGCCAAGAAAGATTGGTTGCACATGAATGAATAATATTAACGATATTTAAATAATAATTAGGGAATACATAATATGTATTCCCTTTTTTGTTATTGAAACATTTAAAAAATAGTTAACGTACAAGCAGGCTGATATTTTAAAAATGGAATACGGAATTTGCAATTTAGCGGTAATACCTATACGCGCCGAGCCAAGCGAACGCAGCGAACAAGTGTCGCAGGTTTTATTTGGCGAAGCCTTTGAAATTTTAAGCTGGAAAGAAGGCTGGGCAGAAATTATTACGGCTAATGACAACTATACAGGCTGGATTAGCCGTTTGCAATTTATTATGCTTGGGCACCTTAATTATCAGCAATTACAACAAACCCCGCCAAAACTAACTTATAAAGCTATAACCCAGGCCTGGAAAATAAAAGACAATAGTGTATTGTATTTACCTGCCGGCAGCTCACTTTCATTCTTAAACGGTACTACCTGTTATATTGAAAAAGAGAAGTTTGAAATTATTGGGCAAATAGGGCAAAACGAAAATATAGACCTTATTGCCAAATCATTTATAAATACACCTTATCTATGGGGCGGGCGTACGCACTTTGGTATTGATTGCTCTGGTTTTACACAAGTAGTTTTTAAGCTTAAAGGGGCGCAGTTAAAACGCGATGCAAGTATGCAGGCCCAACAAGGTGCATTGATAAATTCTTTATCAGACGCGCTTATTGGTGATCTGGCTTTCTTTAAAAATGCTGATGGTAAAGTTACTCATGTTGGTATGTTGCTAAATCGTGAGCATATTATCCATGCATCAGGCAAAGTTAAAATAGATACTATTGATGAGAAAGGTATTTATTCGGAAGAATTACAGCGTTATACACATCATCTTCATAGCATAAAGAGAATATTCTAATCGAATTTTATATCCCATAAGATTATTTTTTTGTCATCTCCGGTAGATAATAATTGATTACCGTTCCAGGCCAGTTTATTTACGGATAAGCGATGCGTATCATAACCTTTTTCGCGGCTAATGATCTTGTAAAGCTTAAAATCGTCTGCTCCCCAAAGCTTAATGCTTTTGTCCATACTGGCAGTAGCAAAATAAGGTTGGGTAGGGTGAAAAACAATATGATTTACGGCAAACAAATGAGCCGGTATACTTTCTATTAATTCAAAAATACCGGTATTCCATATTTTAATCTGCGCATCGCGCGAGCCGGAAACCAGGTAAGCGCCGTCTGGCGAATATTGAAGAGAAAAAACCGCCATGGTATGGCCTTTTAACACATTTATTAAAGTGTAGTCTTCCAGATCATAGATCCTTATTTCGCTGTCGCGACAGCCAAATGCCACCTGCTTCTCATCTGGCGAGATACTGATACAACGAATAGTATCTGATGAAATTTTTATAGTATGTATTAGTTGCAGCTTGTCTAAACTCCAGACGGATACGGTGCCATCCTCAGAAGCTACTAACAGTTCTTTTTTGCTGTTTACGGATTTAATATCAAACACCGGCTTACGGTGATGCCTCAAACCCGGCAGTAATTGCTGCTTGATAAAATCAAACACCAACACTTCGCCACTGCGTAAACCGGTAAACATTAATGGATAATCTTCAGGGCAATGTATAGCATAAACCGAAGCGGCAACCGGAAACATTACTTTGATGAATGAATTGGTTTTTAAACTCCACTCAACCACGCCTTTATCATTACCACCCGTAAACAATATCCCCGGCTTTTGCGATAATGTTAAAGCAAATATAGGGTTCGAGTGCCCGGTAAGCTCGGTGGTTTTTTGAACGGTGATCATTGGTGCAAATATAAAAGGAAAAGCCCTCCGGTGTAGCTGGAAGGCTTTTCTATATTGATTGTTTGATGGTTAAACTTAATTTTGAAACTTAACATGCTGACCTAAGAAGCCGCCTTTGGCAACTCTCAAGCCACTGTCTAAATGAAAAACGTCTGATTTGGTAATTGTACCACCGTAAGCGTTTTTAAATCTGTAAGTATGTGCTATCTCGTATTGACCATAGTGAGGTTCGGGGTATGATTGACCGTCAATTACTTTAACAGTATCGTGTAACTTTAAAAGCTGACTAAAGTTTACGCTCTCATAACTTTCCGGGTCTTTCAAGCTGTCTTTTACGGCTTGTGTTACTAATTCATGTGCTTTTTCTACTTTTTGGTCAGAATGCGAACAACCAACTGCCAACAAGGCAATAATTGCAATAGGAAATAGGTATCTCATGTGTTTGTTTTTTGGTTAAGTGTAAATTACAAAAAAAAATAAACGCGACAAGTTATTTATGTCTCTCTTCCAGATTTTTTGCAATTGTTTCCAAACTTAACCCCTTTTCGCGAAGTAGAACTATCAAATGGAAAACAAGATCAGACGCTTCATTTATAAGGTCGGTTTCTGTTTCGGCTAAGGCGGCTATTACGGTTTCAACTCCTTCTTCGCCAACCTTTTGTGCTATTTTATTTAAGCCTTTTTTGCGCAGTTTGTTTACGTACGACCCTTCTTGTGGATTTTCGTAACGATCGGCAATGATCTGCTCTAACTCTAATATAAAGTTTTGGTTATAGTTGGTTTTAAAACAACTACGATCACCTGTATGGCAGGTTGGGCCATCGGCTTTAACTTTTATTAGCAACGTATCGTTATCACAATCTAAATGAATGCTTTTAACATGCAGAAAGTTGTTGCTGGTTTCGCCTTTTGTCCATAAGCGTTGTTTTGAGCGCGAGAAAAAGGTGACGATATTATCCTGAACTGTTTTATCGTATGCTTCCTGGTTCATGTAACCCAGCATTAATACTTCAAGGGTTTGTGCGTCTTGGATCACAACCGGCACAAGGCCGTCTGTTTTGTTAAAGTCTATATTCATTTTTTATAAATTTCCAATGTCTGTGTCTTCATAGACATTATGATTGTTTTGTTTAAGAAGTTGTCTGTGAGGACACAGGCAACGATGTTTATCTATGTATAGATTTCTCACTATCGTTCGAAATGACAGTTGGGTATTATTTATCTCACTTCAATTTTCCTGTTCCTTAAAATATCCTTCAGGTCAGGTATTAATATTTCACCATAATGGAAAACAGATGCTGCCAAAGCCGCATCAACATTAGTCTGCTCAAATACATCAACAAAGTGCTGTACAGAGCCTGCCCCGCCCGATGCTATGACCGGAATATTTACGGCATCATTAACTTTTTTTAATAACCCATTATCAAAACCGGCTTTTGTACCGTCATGATCCATAGAAGTTAATAATATCTCGCCCGCGCCACGACTTTCGGCTTCTAATATCCAGTCTAATGTTTCTTTTTCTGTTGGGATACGGCCACCGTTTAAGTGAACAATGTTTTTACCATTGTTTACCCGTGTATCAATAGCAATAACTACAAACTGTACCCCAAATGCTTTAGCTAACTCATCAATTAAAGCCGGGTTACGTACTGCTGCCGAATTGATGGATATTTTATCAGCCCCAGCATTTAACAATGCGTCCGCATCAGCAATTTCATTAATACCCCCCCCTATAGTAAACGGGATGTTAATTTGTCTTGCAACCGACTTAACCAGTTCCACCATTGTTTTACGGCGTTCGTGCGTTGCGGTTATATCCAAAAATACCAGCTCATCCGCTCCCTGGCGCGAGTAGTTCCAGGCCAGTTCAACCGGGTCGCCGGCATCGCGCAGGTCTACGAAGTTTACGCCTTTAACTGTGCGTCCGTCTTTAACGTCAAGGCAGGGGATAATTCTTTTAGCTAACATGGGTTGACAAGCGACCGTCATTGCGAACGAGGAACGAGTGTGGCAATCTCTACACGCCAGGTAAGTCGTATATCTATCGTGTAGGGATTGTCACGCTGCGCTCGCAATGACGCTTTATAATATATTAGATTGACATTAATGATTCCAAATTCCAATTCTTTATTTCTTCAATAGATACCCTGCCCTCATAAATTGCTTTACCAACAACTACTGATTCTACTTTATAACTACTCAGCTGTTCAATATCGGCCATAGAGCTTACACCGCCTGATGCAATAAGTTTTATAAATGGCGAATGGTCAAGCAGTTTTGCATATAGCTCAACACCGGCGCCACCTAGCTTACCATCCTTATTAATATCGGTACATAAAAAGCGGAAGAAACCTAATGATAAACAACGGTCAACATAGTCCATTAGTTTAATTGGCGAACTTTCCATCCAACCTGAATATTTTATAACTTCATCCAGTACATCAATAGCAATAACTACATTGTCCGAGCATTTATCGCGGCCACAAATAGCTTTACTCAATTCATCCAAAAACATAGGATTGGTTAGAGCTTGTGTGCCAACAATAACACGATGTACACCGGCATCCACTAACTCTTTAACCTTATCAATACTGCGTATGCCACCGCCATACTGCACCTGCATGTCGGTTTTTTTAATCACATCAAATAAATACTGTTGATTAGAAAAGTCGTTCTTCGCTCCGTTAAGATCGATGATATGGATAAGGTTAGTACCATGCGACTGGTATTTCTCTATCATTTCCTCTAAAGTAACATCATAACTGGTCACTTGCTCATAATCGCCTTCGCGTAAGCGGACAACCTTTTTATCTAAAATATCAATAGCAGGAATTATATACATGTCTTTATATTTTTGAGAAGTTCGTTAATAATGTTTCGCCATAAATACCTGATTTCTCAGGATGGAACTGGACACCATAGAAGTTGTCCTTCCAAATTGATGCCGAAAATTTAATACTGTAATCTGTAGCAGCTAAAGTGTAAGCATTGTCATACTCAATAAAGTATGAATGTACAAAGTAAAAATGTGAACCAATAGGTATATCTTTAAAAAGTTGATTTTCCTTTTCGGAGTAAACCTGGTTCCAACCTGTATGTGGCACCTTATGCTCAGGGCTGCTGGCAAATTTCAAGGTCTTTATAGGAAAGATATTTAGCAGATTTGAATCACCTTCTTCTGAATAAGCCGTAAGCAATTGCATGCCTACACATATACCCAGAGTTGGTTTTTTAAGCGCTTTTATGGCGGGTACCAGGCCTGTATGTTCCAGCTTGTTCATTGCCGCGCCCGCATGCCCAACACCCGGTATAATATAACGGTTATACTGTGCTAAATCGGCTTCGGTATTAATCATGCCATACGCAATCCCCAGCCGCTCTAAAGCCGCTGTAAGTGAAAATATATTGCCTGCACCGTACCTTATTATCCCTATCATCAGTTTGCAGTTGTTAGTTTGCAGTTAGCTTTGATTAACGGTATGCAAACTGCAAACCGTTAACTGCCAACTATAACATTCCTTTCGTGCTTGGTAAAACCATATTATTTACATCACGTTTAACCGCCATTTTTATTGCCTTGGCAAATACTTTAAATATGGCCTCAATTTTATGATGTTCGTTTTGTCCCTCGGCCTTTATATTTAAGTTGCACTTTGCCGCATCGGTAAACGATTTAAAAAAGTGGTAAAACATCTCGGTAGGTACATCGCCTACTTTTTCGCGGTTAAAATCGGCATCCCAGACCAGCCATGCACGGCCGCCAAAATCAATAGCCGCTTGTGCCAGGCAATCATCCATCGGCAGGCAAAAACCATAGCGTTCAATGCCTTTTTTGTTGCCTAAAGCGGCTGCAAAAACTTCGCCTAAAGCAATGCCGGTATCTTCGATGGTATGATGTTCATCAATATGCAGATCGCCTTTGGCGGTTATTTCTAAGTCGATACTACCATGGCGCGCGATCTGATCCAGCATGTGATCAAAAAAATGCAATCCAGTTGATACTTTGGCTTCGCCGGTACCATCCAGGTTTATTTTTATGTAGATGTCGGTTTCCTTAGTGGTACGTTTGTTTTCAAAAACACGTTCGCCCAGTTTTAAAAACTCGTATATTTTTTTCCAGTCGGTGGTTTCTAAAGCTACGGTGTCTTTCAGGTAGGTATTGTTTTGAGCCTCACCTGCACCTAAATTAGATTGATTGTTTAACCATATCGCTTTAGCACCTAAATTCTTACCTAATAACACATCATTACGGCGATCACCTATGGTAAAGGAGTTCTTCAGATCGTATTTAGTAGTATCAAAATATTGCGTCAACAACGCTGTGCCCGGTTTGCGGGTAGAAGCATTATCTTTTGGCCAGGTGCGGTCAATATATACTGCCGAGAACTTTACACCTTCATTCTCAAATGTTTTTAGGATGAAATTATGTACCGGCCAAAAGGTATCTTCAGGATATGAAGCCGTACCCAAACCATCCTGGTTGGTAACCATTATCAACTCATAATCAAGCTCGGTAGCAATTTTCGACAAGTATTCTATTGCACCCGGATAAAACTCCAGTTTTTCAAACGAGTCTATCTGTTCATCAACCGGCTCTTTGATCATGGTGCCATCGCGGTCTACAAAAAGTAGTTTTTGGGGATTGCTCATTTGAAATTTTTTAAAGTGTCGATCAATATTTCATTTTCGGCAGGTATACCCACGGTTATGCGTAAGCTGCCCTCGCAAAGATCAATTTTTGACCGATCACGCACAATAATACCCTTTTGAACCAGGAAGTTATAAATTCCTTTCGGATCGGTTGTTTTAACCAGTATAAAGTTAGCATCGCTTGGGTAAATATCCAGTACAAAATCAAACTCTTTTAAAGCTAATACCAGCTTATCGCGCTGTACTAAAGTTTCTTTTATCCAGCCGTTAACCTGCTCTACATTAGCTAACGCTTTTAAAGCCAGTTGTTGTGACGATTCGTTGATATTATAAGGAGGTTTAACCTTATTCATCACCTCGATAATTTCTTCGCTTGCGAAAGCCATGCCAACACGTAAACCGGCTAACCCCCATGCTTTTGATAAGGTTTGCAATACTACCAGGTTTGAATATTCGGTAAGCTCCTGTATAAAGGTTTTTTGCCTGCTGAAGTTGATATATGCCTCATCAACTATTACAATGCCGTCGAAGTTATTCAGCAAGGTTTCGATATCATCGCGATTGATAGAATTACCTGTAGGATTATTTGGCGAACAGATAAATATCAGTTTGGTGTTTGCATCAATTGCTTCTGCTATACCTTCAAGGTTTAATTGAAATTCTTCGGTAAGTGATACCTTCTTAGTTTGGATATCATTGATGTTGGCCGATACCTCGTACATGCCATAAGTAGGCGGTACCAATATCACATTATCAACGCCCGGGTTGCAAAAGCTGCGGAAAAGGATATCGATAGCCTCATCGCTGCCATTACCTAAAAATATGTTACGAACCGGCACGCCCTTGATCTCGCTTAAACGCTTTTTAACGTTGTATTGCAACGGATCAGGATAGCGGTTATACTGATCCTCTAACGGCGAACCAAAAGCGTTCTCATTAGCATCTAAATATACACTTGCCTCACCCTGGAACTCATCACGTGCGGAAGAGTAGGGGGTTAGGTTTTTAATATTTTCTCTAAGTATGTTGTTTATGTTAAACATGGTCTTAATCTCTATTTGTCATTGCGAGCGTAGCGTGGCAATCGCGAACTATGCAAGTCGGTGACTTTTCTCCTTGCGATTGCTTCGTTCTTCGCAATGACATATTTGTTGTATTAACTTTTCATCCTTACACTCACCGCATTTTTATGCGCGTGCAAGCCCTCTAATTCTGCCAGTATTTCTACTGATGGCCCGATGTTTTTTATCCCATCGGGCGTAATATGCTGGAAGGTAATTTTTTTCACAAACGAGTCAACCGATACCCCCGAATAAGCCCTGGAATAAGAACTTGTAGGCAACGTATGGTTAGTTCCCGATGCATAATCGCCCACGCTCTCCGGCGTTAAATTACCCAGGAATACCGAGCCGGCGTTAATAATGCCGGCAGTTATAAGTTTCCAGTTTTCAGTAGCCAGTATTAAGTGTTCCGGCGCATATTCATTGCTGAATTGCATCGCCTCATCTAACGTGCTTGTTATTACGATATAGGAGTTATCCAACGCCTGTTTAACAATTTCTGCACGGGGCAATACGGCTGTTTGCTTGTCGACCTCGGCTAAAGTTTCTTCAGCTATTTGTGCCGATGTAGTAACCAAAATCGACTGGCTATCAATGCCATGCTCCGCTTGTGCTAACAGGTCGGCGGCAATAAATTCAGGTGTTGCTGTATCATCAGCAATTATCAATACTTCTGACGGGCCTGCGGGCATATCAATAGCCGTAGTAGTGGTTGATTGGATGATGGTTTTAGCCTTGGTTACAAACTGGTTACCGGGGCCGAAGATCTTATCAACCTTGGTAATAGTTTCTGTACCGTAAGCCATTGCCGCTATAGCTTGCGAACCACCCGCCATATATATCTTATCTATCCCCAACGACAAGGCAACGTAAGCGATGAACGCGTTTACCTTACCGTTTTTTTGCGGTGGGGAGCAAACCACAATTTCATGACAGCCTGCTATGCGGGCCGGTATGCCCAACATTAAAAAAGTGCTTGGCAAAACGGCAGTACCACCGGGGATATATAAGCCAACTTTTTCTATCGGCCTTAACTCGCGCCAGCAGGTAACACCGGGCATAGTTTCAACCTTATCCTCGGTTTTTAACTGTGTTTGGTGAAACTTATATATGTTATTGTAGGCGATATCCAAAGCCGCTTTTTGTTCCGGCGATACGGTTGAAGCAATCTCTTCCAACTCCGCCTTATCCAAATAAAGTTTGCTTAGTGTTACCTTATCAAACTTCTCGGCATAATCAAACAAAGCACGGTCGCCGTTTTGTTGTACGGTGGCTAAAACCTCCTCAACAATGGCGCGTATCTCGTTAGCCGGGTCAACATTACGTTGCACCAGTTTGGCGATATCGCTTTTATTTAAATCTGAATAATTATATATCTTCATTCCAGTTGGCAGTTTTCAGTTTGCAGTTGGCAAGCTGCTTTACTGCAAACAGCCAGCAGCAAACTGCCTACT
>NZ_JAQBOF010000026.1 GCF_028288185.1 Mucilaginibacter sp.
GCGGAAACTACCATCTTCCATACGCTCAAACGTAGTTGATAAGATAATGGGTTGTATAACTGCCCCGGTTGTTTCATCGGTATGATTGCCCGCGTGTATGGCAATGGTTTCTGTTTTCATATTGCAAACTTAACAGATTTGCAGTATTATCTGTAGGGATAAGGTGGGTTTCCTGGCAATGATTTAAAACCCATCGTTAAAGTCTTGGCGATTTTTCACCCGCCATTGCCTGTACCCTCACAGGTAATCAGAAAATCAGGGAGGCTCTCTGTGAAGACATAGACAGCGGCGATAATTTTATAAATCTTAAGTACTCTTTTTTCCAGTAAAAAAAAACAAAAAAATGCAAAGTATATTAATTAAAATTTTCATTAACTTTATTGCACAATCATAAATTAGATCAACCAATTTTCGCGGCTTACGCTATAGGTTTATAATTGGAGGAAAATATGCCTAAACTAACTCTATATCACAATAAATTGCCTTTAACAGAAATAAATAACCATGAAAAATTTAAGAGGATTTTTGCTGCTGCTAATTATGGTATCAGCATTTGCTACAACAGTTAACGCACAAAAAAAAGATAAAAAAATGACCAGGGACTCTATCCAGGCAGCAGCTGTGGAAAGACTTCTTATTTCAAAAAAATTTATATTTACTGCCGAATATGCATCTCCTGCACAAGGTGGAGGAATTTTATTAAATAGTTATTATTATCTGGAAATTACCCCGGATGTGGTAAGTTCAGTTCTTCCTTACTATGGTACCACTTATTCTGGTGGTGGCACCAGTGAAAGTAGTATAAAACTTTCGACAAAAAATTTCGACTACTCTGGTGTTAAAACAGCAGCGGGCCACTGGTATGTTTCTATCAAGCCAAAAGATTCGACCACCGAACAAGAGTTAGTGTTAGATGTTAAGAACGATGGCACTGCCAGTTTAGTGGTGCTCAGCAAAGGCCGTGGACGAATGAGTTATACGGGAATTATAGAGGCAAAAGAGGAGAGTAAATAATTAATGATACAGTCAGTTAGCTGTCAAACCTTAATACAACATCGCCCATCTTACCCTTTTTATCGGGCGTTATAATATGCGTACTCGGTTTTAACGATTGAAAAAACAGCCATTCCCCGCGGCATTGCCCGATGAAAAAGCCGCGGCATCAACACCACCCTCTAATTTAGCTAATACGTTTTCTAACGATGTACGGTTAGGGTTTGCTGCCCGGCTATAAATATAACCTTAGCGGAAACTACCATCTTCCATACGCTCAAACGTAGTTGATAAGATAATGGGTTGTATAACTGCCCGGTTGTTTTATCTGTATGATTGCCGGCGTGGATAGCAATGGTTTCTGTTTTCATGATAATTCAAGTTACCACAATAATTATAAATATCAAGCTAACTTTTTTTAATTTTACGATAATTATACAGCTATGAAAATATCTCAACCTATACTTATTGCTTTGCTTATAGCAATAGCATTCACACTATCATGCAAGCAAAACGGAGCGTTAAACAGTCTAGATACAAGTTTTAATTCATGGAAATCTTACAAAGCCAGCGTAAATAATTCTTACGCCTACAACTATACCAAAAGTTTATCCACTGGTATTAGTACAATAACTACCATTACGGTGCAAAACGGAAAAGTAACCCAACGCGATTTTTTGGAATACAAATATGCTGTACCGCCCACCAGCAATATAGCCCTTAAAGATACATTAACCGCCTGGCATGAAACAGCCGCCGATTTGAGTACCCACACAGGGGCTTTGCCACTTTATACGTTAGACGATATTTACGACCTGGCAAAAAACACATGGTTAAAAGTAAGTACTGCCAATAACAATGTTTATTTCGAGGCTAAGAATAACGGATTGATATCAACAGCCGGCTATGTCACCAAGAATTGCGAGGACGATTGTTTTATTGGAGTAAATATTAGCAATATCAAGCCATAACTGTCTGCGAAGTTCCCGCGTATATGGCAATGGTTTCTGCTTTCATGATAATTCAATTACCACAATAATTATAAATAATGAGGTAATATTTTTATATTTTTACTTAAACAAACCATTATGAAATTCATAAAACTACTAATGGTTGTTGCTACGGTATCGGTAACAATCTTATTATCATGTAAAAAAAGTGGTGCAAACTCCGATTTCGATAAAAGCTATGGAGCTTGGTTAGCTTATAAGGCAAAAGTAAATGATACCTATGCTTATATTGCAATAAAAGGGGATCAATCAACTGTATACTCCGAGACAACGATCAAGGTTGTACAGGGTAATATCACTACCCGAGATTTTTTTAATTACGAATACAAATACACCGCAGGTAACAATACTCCGACTAAAGTTTTGTCTGTAGAATGGCATGAAACAAGTAATAATATAGGTACTCACGGTACAGACGCTGCAGATTTGTATACATTAGATGATATATATTACAGGGCTCAAAATATTTGGTTAAAGGCAGATAAGAGTAAAAATGTGGTGACCTTTGAGAGTAACAACAATGGTATGATATCAGTTGCCGGTTATACACCAAATACATGTAAGAGTGATTGCTTTATAGGCATCAATATCAAGTCGATTACTAATTAATTTATTCCCCATAACCCACCACTATTTTAAAAAACGAGGTGATTCACAAAAGTGATTCACTCAGATTTTTAAATTTTATAAAAATGAGATAATTTACTAATTTACAATAAGTTAATTCTGTTGACCTCAAGTTTTGGTACTGATTCAGGGTGATTCATCCGCTTTCATCAAAGTTCTTATTATCAATAATTTACAAGTAAAAAGTGATTCAGGTGATTCAAAGTGATTCACTTTTTGTGAATCACTACAATGCCTAAACTGATATTAAAAGTTACACCATCATTACAGTAACATTTGTTATTTTTGCCAAAACATTTATTGATGGGTGCTGAAAATAATTTACAAGTATTATTACAAGATCCGGGTTTATCTGCCGATTTAAAACATATTGCCCAAAAAGTGTTTAGTCACGAGCGGATCACTTTTGACGAAGGCGTTGTACTTTTTGAAAAAGGGGAGTTAGGATACCTGGGCGTTTTAGCCAACTACATCCGCGAGGAGCGCCACGGCGATAAGACTTACTTTAACCGTAATTTCCATATCGAGCCTACCAATCTGTGTGTTTACGATTGTAAGTTTTGCTCGTACTCACGCCTGCTAAAGCAAAAGGAGCAGGGCTGGGAGTATACCATGGACGAAATGTTTGACATGGTTGTTAAGTATGATAATGAGCCGGTAACCGAAGTACATATTGTAGGTGGTGTATTACCACAATACGATGTGCCTTTTTATGTAGAGCTATTTCAACGCATAAAAGCACATAGGCCCGAATTACATGTAAAGGCATTAACCCCGGTTGAGTATCATTACATATTTAAGAAAGCTAAAATTGATTACGCCACCGGCATGAAAATGATGCTGGATGCCGGCCTGGAATCGATACCCGGTGGTGGTGCAGAGATTTTCCATCCCGAAATAAGAGAACAGATTGCCAAAGATAAATGTACCGCCGACCAATGGCTGGCGATACACGAGGAATGGCATAAGCTGGGCGCACGGTCAAACGCTACCATGCTATATGGCCATATAGAAGAGTATAGGCACCGTATAGACCATATGGATCGCTTGCGTCAGTTGCAGGATAAAACAGGCGGTTTCCAAACGTTTATCCCGCTAAAGTTCCGTAACCAGGATAACCAGATGTCGCATGTGCCTGAATCGACAGTGGTTGAAGATCTGCGTAATTATGCTATATCACGTATCTACTTGGATAACTTTGATCATATTAAGGCTTATTGGGCAATGATAAGCCGTACTACCGCACAGCTATCATTAAACTTTGGTGTAGATGATATCGATGGTACGCTGGATGATACCACCAAAATATACTCGATGGCTGGTGCCGAGGAACAAAACCCGGGTATGAGCACCAAACAATTGGTTGAGCTAATAAAACAAGTTGGCCGTTACCCAATAGAACGTGACACATTATACAACGTAGTTACCGACTATAACGACTATCAGTTTGCTGAAGAGCCAAAACCGCAATACTATAAATTACCAGTGATAAATTAGTTCATTTGTTCACTGGTTGATTAGTTCATTGGCGATAGGATTGAGAATTTTAATATAACTATTGGTCTAACGTTCATGCAAATACCAATGAACAATTGAACTAATGAACCAATAAACTAACATGATAAAAACACTATACATAGTCCGCCACGGACAAACAGATCTGAATAAGCAGGGCATTGTGCAGGGAAGGGGTAGAGACACCGACCTTAATAATGAAGGCCGCAAGCAAGCAGATCTGTTTTACAAGGTTTATAAATCTGTTCCGTTTGATAAGATTTATATATCAGAGCTTAAACGCACGCAACAAAGCATACAACAGTTTATTGACCTGGGTATTCCGTACGAAAAGTTATCCGGGCTGGATGAATTAGCCTGGGGTATCTACGAAGGCATGCCAAGTTCGCCCGAAACCAAGGCTGCCTTTTTAAAACTGATGCGCGATTGGGTTGGCGGTAAACTGGATAGCAAATTTGAAAACGGCGAAAGCCCTAACGAAGTCAGGTTAAGACAAATAGAAGCCTTGCGCATCATAATGAGTCATACCGAGGAGGATAATGTACTTATCTGTATGCATGGACGGGCAATGCGTTTATTGTTGTGCTTGCTCACCGGTAAACCGCTTACCGAGATGGATAGCTTCCCACACCAAAACCTGGTTTTATATAAAGTTATCTTTGATGGAGAAAAATACCATATCGAAAGCTTTAGTAATGCAGACCATTTAAAACACGACTAACACACTTCTGTGAAAAAAATTAAAATATCAGCTGTAAGCTACACCAATACCAAGCCTTTTTTATACGGTATACAACATACCGACATCATTAACAAAATAGATCTTAGCCTTGATATCCCGGCAGATTGCGCCCAAAAACTAATTGATGACGAGGTTGATATTGGCCTTATCCCTGTTGCTGCTACGTTAAATTTACCTTATTGGGAAATTGTATCGGCTTACTGTATTGGGGCTGTTGGGGCCGTTAATTCGGTGTTTATATTTAGCAATTGCGATATACATGATGTAACCAAACTACAGCTTGATCCTGAATCGCGCTCATCTAATAACCTAGCCAGAGTTCTGTTAAAAAACTATTGGAAGATACAGCCCGAGTTAATCACCAATTCCACCGACTATTCAGTCGACAAAAATACAAACACCGCGTTTGTACAAATAGGAGACCGTACATTTGGTAAGAAAGATAAATACTCATTTGTTTATGACCTTGCCGAAGAATGGCAAAAGTTTACCGGCCTGCCATTTGTATTTGCCGCATGGATAGCCAATAAACCCATCCCGCAAGACTTTATTACCGAGTTTGATCAAGCATTAAAAAACGGGCTTGACCATAGGGCAGAGCTGCTTAAAGAATTACCTGCAAGGGCCGATTTTGACCTGAAGGACTATCTGATGAACAGGCTTGATTTTGATCTGACCGAGGATAAGCGGAAGGCACTTTATCTTTTCCTGGATTATTTAAAGGCACTGTAATTTAGTCTGCCGTAAAATATTTAATAAAACTAACCTGTAGTGGTTGTAAAGGCTATGCCTGTTAAAAGCCAGCCGGATAGTATTAAAACCAACAACAACTTTCTATATACCACTTAGTACAGCCCAACGTTACCGGCATTGTAAAACTAAGTGCTCAGGATAAATTCGATTCAGACTTTATTGCTAATATCCCGGCAAACTCAAAGGTAGGGCGTTGGCCAAGGGCAAGACTTATTACCGGATATTTTACAATAATAGCATCGGCTTTGTACCTAAGTGGACGTTGTATATTAAGTAGTCTGTCCTTTTTCGTCTGTTTTTCTTAATTAAAAATATTGCTCCTATAAATAGGCCGGGGTTAAATTTAGTAACAATTTATAAAGTGCACAAAACTGCCTTTTTTTACTTCTTTACTGTCCTTTTTTTGTGTAAAAAACCAGTTACAAGGCTAAAAATGCACTTTTTGGTGATTTTTGAAATTGTAGATATTGTAATTTATACACTAAGTAGTTTTAAAATTTATAATTTAATATAAAATTCATGTTATAATTATAATATATTCATAAAAGTTTATTATAATTTTAATTAATGGCAAAACTGTAGTACTTTTGTTATCAATAATTAAAAATAAAAATACCATGAAAAAATTAATAATGACCGCAGTGATCGCTACAATGATTAGTGTAACTGCATTTGCCGATGGTGGCAAAAAAACAATCGCAACTGGCGAAGAGAGCATAACATATACAGTACTTGCTCAATTTAAATCTGATTTTTCAACTGCAAGTAATGTAGCCTGGACAGTAACATCAAATTGCCAGAAAGCTACTTTTACTGAAAACAACATTAGCTATACCGCTTTTTATGATTTGAACAACGAATATTGGGGTGTATCACAAGATGTTGCTTACACTACTCTGTCAGAATCTATTAAAAACAAAATAGCTAAAAACTACAAAAGCTATGAGGTTAAGGATGTAACCAAATTCGAATCGAAAGATGGCGAAGAGCCGGTTGTATATTTTGTTAGCCTTAAAAAGGCTGATGACAAAATTGTTTTGACAATAGCACCCGACAACGAAATTATGAACGTTGAAAAGAACTAATTAAGTAAACACGCAAAAAATCAAGCCTTTATGTTTAACACATAAGGGCTTTTTTATTTTCGGCTAAATAAATTATGTAATGTCTATGTAAATACTGGATTATTTTTATTTTACCTATTGTTATTTAAAACAATCGCTGTAACTTTAAAAATAAATTCAATTTAAAACAGATATATCATGAGTTTAAGATTAGGCGATAAAGCCCCGGATTTTACAGCTGACTCCTCAGTAGGAGAGATCAATCTTTATGAATACCTTGGCGATGGCTGGGGCGTTTTATTTTCGCACCCTGCAGATTATACCCCGGTATGTACTACCGAGCTTGGCCGCACCGCTGCATTACAAGACGAGTTTGCCAAACGTAATGTTAAAGTATTAGCACTAAGTGTTGACTCTGCCGATTCGCACCGTAGCTGGATCAAAGATATCAATGAAACACAGGGAGTTGATGTACAGTTCCCGATCATTGCAGACGAGGACCGTAAAATTGCTGAGGCTTATGATATGATCCATCCAAACGCGTCTGTAAACGCTACGGTACGTTCATTATTCATCATCGGCCCTGATAAAACTATCAAGTTAATCATCACTTACCCGGCATCAACCGGAAGGAATTTTGTAGAGATATTACGTGTAATTGACTCATTGCAACTTACTGCATACCATAGTGTTGCCACACCTGCCGACTGGAAAGATGGCGAGGACGTAGTAGTTGTTCCTGCTATTAAAACAGAAGATATCCCGGCAAAATTTCCTAAGGGCTTCAGAGAGGTTAAACCATACTTACGCTTAACTCCACAACCGAATAAATAATTTTATTTGGATAAGTAAATAATTTTATATATTTGGAAAAGGGAGTGTATTTATTCCGCTGACTATTAATACCATTTGTACTCAGTTTGGCATAAATCGATATTCTTAAAAACAAATTATTAATACTATTATATTATTATGAAAACTGGAAAAGTAAAATGGTTTAACACACAAAAAGGTTACGGCTTTATTGTTACCGAAGACGGTAAAGATCTTTTTGTACACTTTAAGGATGTGCAGGGCGGCGTAAACGCTATTAAAGATAATGATAGCGTTGAATATGAAGTGGAAGATGGCAGAAAAGGCTTACAGGCAGTAAATGTAAAAAAAGTATAATTTACTTACCCCGGAACTAAAAGACCTCTGTAAACCCAGGGGTTTTTTTTTGTCAAAAAAATTTCAATGATCTGCCTATTTCACCTACATTAGGCCAACCAATTATTTTATCAATTATGACTGATGCCTTATCGGCCAAAGCCACCCGGAATGTTGTTTTTTTAGTAATAGTAGCCGCTTTAGGCTATTTTGTTGATATATATGACCTTGTGCTATTCTCGATAGTGCGGGTTAAAAGTTTACATGACATCGGCGTGTCCGAGGCTGATATCCGTTTAAAAGGCGTTTATGTTATCAATATGCAAATGTTTGGCCTGCTGTTGGGCGGCATAATGTGGGGCATAATAGGCGATAAATACGGGCGCATAAAAGTATTGTTCGGGTCGATATTCCTATACTCGGTAGCCAATTTTGTTAACGGCATGGTGCATGATCTGAATAGCTACGCCATCATTCGTTTGATAGCAGGCATAGGCCTGGCCGGCGAACTTGGCGCGGGCATTACACTTGTTAGCGAAACCTTAAGCAAAGAGCGTAGGGGGTATGGCACCACCATTGTGGCCATGATAGGCCTTTTAGGCGCTGTAGCCGCGGCTTATGTAGGTAAGTATGATTGGCGTACCGCTTACTATGTTGGCGGTGGCCTGGGCATTGTATTACTGTTATTGCGGATGGGCACATTCGAGTCGGGTATGTTTAAAAACATTGCCGATACCGGGGTATCAAAAGGCAACATCCTGATGCTGTTTAACAACCGTAAACGTTTTTTAAAATACCTGTATTGTATATTAATTGGCGCGCCGCTATGGTATGTGGTAGGCGTACTGGTAACACAATCGCCAGAGTTTGGTAAGGCTTTGGGCGCCAAAGCGCCGCTTAGCGCGGGCACTGGTATTTTATATACCTACATTGGCATATCTGTAGGTGGGATATTTGCCGGAGTGCTGGCACAATTGACCAAATCAAGAAAACTCACTATGCTGATATTTTTATTGTTATCAGTAATTAGCGCGATTTGTTATTTAAGCGCTAAAGATATAACCACCTCGCAATTTATATGGCTATGTTTCTTTATGGGTTTCGCGGTTGGGTATTGGGCCACGTTTGTTACCATCGCGTCCGAGCAGTTTGGTACCAACATACGGTCTACCGTTACTACCACCGTACCCAATTTTGTACGCGGATCATTAATACCGGTAAACGCACTGTTTAATATGTTTGTGCTACATTATGGCATGATACAAAGCGGCTATATAGTGATGTTCATACTTACGGCCATTGCATTATTCGCGCTGAGCCAGTTGAAAGAAAGCTTTAGCAAGGACCTGGATTATATTGAGGATGATGGGGTGAATATGACGACATAGGACACGCAATAGATTTGACAATTTTTAAAAGTTGTCAAATCTAAGACTCATCTTTAAATCCAAAATCGCATTTTTGCGCCAATGATTAACAAAGAACAAATAGCCGCCGATTACCAGGTTATCCAGGACGAAATATGCCGGGCATTAGAAGCTGTAGATGGTAAAGCCAAATTTGAAGAAGAAAAGTGGGAGCGGGAAGGCGGCGGTGGCGGCCGCACACGTGTTATACAAAACGGTAATATATTCGAAAAAGGTGGTGTGAATTTCTCGGCTGTTGAAGGCGAATTACCCGAGGCCCTTAAAAAAGGGCTGAAGATAGATAGCGATGATTTCTTTGCTACCGGTGTTTCTATCGTGATCCATCCTAACCATCCACTGGTACCCATCATCCACATGAACATCCGCTATTTTGAAATGCCATCATCATTTGGCGAGGGCAAAGAACCTGTACGCTGGTTTGGCGGGGGCATAGACCTTACGCCACATTATATTGTTGATGATGATGCCAAATACTTCCACACTAGTTTAAAAGCGGTTTGCGACCAGTTTAATGCCGATTTTTATACCCGTTTTAAAAAATGGGCCGATGATTATTTTTTCATCAAACACCGTAACGAAACCCGTGGTATTGGCGGGATTTTTTATGATCGTTTAACGGCATCTGAAGATATGAGTTGGGATGATATATTTGCTTTCTCTAAAGCGCTGGGTCGGTCGTTTATCCCAATCTATACCGAGTTGGTAAATCGTCATAAACAAGAAACTTTTACCGCCGATCAGCAGCAATGGCAATACCAGCGCCGTAGCCGCTACGCCGAGTTTAACCTGGTTTATGATGCCGGTACCAAATTCGGGCTGGAAACCAATGGCCGTATAGAATCTATATTGATGAGTCTGCCGCCGACAGCAAAATGGCTATACAATTACCAGGCACAACCGGGCAGCGAAGAGGAGCGGACGTTATCGTTATTAAAAAAAGATATTAACTGGGTCTAGGTATGCAAAAGCTGCTGTTTTCGTTGTTTTTATTAATGACTTTTTCTTCAGATAAAGAAGTGAAAACGTTTAAAGGTACCTGGGAATATCGTGGCGGCAAATTCAATAACAAACTATCGGCAGCGCCAAAAGACTATACCCAACAAAGAAAATATACCGATAAAACCTTCGATGCTTTCCTACTGGAAAAAGGTGAAAAAGCTATGAAGTATGAAAGCGGAAATTATACGCTAAAAGGGGATAGTTGTATAGAAACTCAAACATATAGCATGCAGGCATCTAAATTGCTTAATATTGCTGTACACTATCAATACGCTATCCGAAATGACACGCTTATTTTAAACGGGAAATTACCGAGCGGAGCGGTGATTGAGGATTATTGGAAGAGGGTGAAGTAAAATTATTATTAATTTAAAAAATGAGAACTAAAAACTACCTTATCACGACAATTATTGGATTGATTTTTTTCATCAGTTCATGCGCAACCTACTATATCCCTGTTGATAGTTTTAAGCAACAATTGCAAACAATAGACACTTCGCAATATAGATTGGTCACTACAAAAGGGCCATTTGGCGATGTAGTTAAGTACAAAACTTATCCAATTGATATCATTAAATGTGTTGATAAAAATGGGGGTCGGTTTGCATTAACAAACAGCCCAGCATTAGAGATCCGTTTTACAGATAATAAGAATAAGAGAACTACCTTTTATTTTGATCGGATCTTCGTCAATGGAAACGTTATCACTGGTTCTCAATCTAGATTTATATCTTCTATTAGAGCCACCATTTTGTTAGATAACGTTAAGACCATCGAGATACAAGACGGAAGAAAAAAATATCGTTACATTCAATAAAAAGAGTAATTGCTTTTACCTTATCTTATCCAAAGTTATTGCCGAATTATCGTTCATTAATTCTTTAAAATGCACATTATCAACTATGGCTACTTTGGCGTTTGTCCAGCTATGCCATTGTAAAAAGTATGGCGCTTTACCCTTGTAGGTATTCAGTACTTCCATTTCGTCAAACTTTCCATAGGATTGCTGATGAGGGCCTACTTCTCCATCAGTAACTAGCTTACCGAGCTTTAGCAATGCCGGGTAATCATCAAAGGCGGGCACTTTTGGATAGTTATCCAACGCCACTATATCAACATATTTGTCGCCCGGATAAAAAACGGCAGGAGCAGGGTAGGAATTGCCTGCGATATTTGGTGCATATACCCAAATCAGGTTATTAAGTCCATAATCTTTTGTAAACACATTGTACATATCTATCCAAAGCGCAGCATAATCTTTTATATTGGTCGGATTTTTTGCATCATTAATGCCCCACCAAAACCAGTTGCCATTCATCTCGTGGAATGGCCGCCATATCACCATTACACCGGCATCTTTTAATTGTTTCAGCGCTTTTGCTATGTTATTTAATTCGGCACGATAGCTGGCTTTCTCTTTCGAGTCGGGCGCATCCTTCAATAATTTTTTAAGGTCAATAGCGTCCTTGTTAGCAATTGCATCCCATCGCACATCATAGCCATCTTTAAAGGGGCAGTCGGCATGCCAGCTAATGGTTACCAATCCGCCTTGCTGCCAATGTTTTATGGCATATTCATTTTCTTTTTGCAGATCAGCGTTAGCGAACCAGCCATACTCTAAGCCTATCAACGCAGGGTACTTACCGGTAGAATCATACAGCCGCTGAAAATTCTTTTTATACTCCAACGAAACATCGGGCGATTGGCTGCATTGCTGCCCCACAATTACCTGTTTATTATTAACAATGGTTTTAAAGTAGGATAGGATGCCTTTTTTGCTTCTGTCGGTAAGCTTGGGGATAGGTGTTTGGGCCATTCCGTGTAAACAGGCCGTCAACAAAAAAGGAATAAGTATAGCGTAAAAACTGATTTTCATAGGGTACAAATTGTTAGATCAAGGTACGAAATTAATCAGCCCAATATTAGGATAAAACCGTATTAATGTGGACTAATAACCGTATGTGGAAAAAAAGCTAAAATGGCTATGCTTAACATGCGCTTTTTATAACCATTTTATTGGTAAAAAAGGGCTATTAAATCAACTAAATTCTTAACTTCGCAGGTCGTATAAAAAACCTGTTTTATACGATCAATTATAAAGCAAATATCTACAAATAAATTAAAATGGCTGAAGGTACAGAGAACGATAACCCGAACAAAGAAGACAGAATAATTTCTATAAATATTGATGAAGAAATGCGATCGGCTTACATTGATTATTCAATGTCTGTTATCGTATCACGTGCCCTGCCTGATGTGCGTGACGGTTTAAAACCCGTACATAGGCGCGTGCTTTTTGGCATGCTCGATCTGGGTTTAAATAATAACAAACCCTATAAAAAATCGGCCCGTATTGTGGGTGAGGTAATGGGTAAATATCACCCGCATGGTGACGCTTCTGTATACGATACTATGGTACGTATGGCGCAGGAGTGGAGCTTACGCTATCCGTTGGTTGAGGGCCAGGGTAACTATGGCTCAATTGATGGTGATAACCCTGCGGCAATGCGTTATACCGAGGCTAGATTAGAAAAGATAGCCGAGGAAATGCTGGCCGATATCAATAAAGATACTATTGATTTCCAATTAAACTTTGACGACTCGTTACAAGAGCCGACGGTATTGCCTGCAAAATTCCCTAATTTGTTGGTTAACGGTGCATCGGGTATAGCGGTAGGTATGGCTACTAACATGGCGCCGCATAACTTATCAGAGGTTATTGATGCTACTATGGCGTTGATTGATAACCGCGATATTGAGGTTGCCGAGTTAATGAAACATGTTAAGGGCCCCGATTTCCCTACAGGTGGTATTATCTATGGTTTTGAAGGCCCGCGTGAGGCATTAGAAACCGGCCGTGGCCGTGTAGTGCTACGTGCCCGTGCCGAAATTGAAATGCATGGCAATGACCGCGAACGTATTATCGTTACCGAAATACCTTACCAGGTAAATAAAGGTTTGATGATAGAACGTACCGCCGACCTGGTTAATGATAAAAAACTGGAAGGTATATCAGCCATCCGTGACGAATCTAACCGTGAAGGTATCCGTATAGTTTATGAGATAAAACGCGAAGCTAATGCAGCTATCGTATTAAATAACTTGTTTAAATACACGGCTTTACAAACGTCTTTCAGCGTAAACAATATCGCGTTGGTACATGGCCGCCCAATGATGTTGAACCTGCGTGACCTGATACATCATTTTGTTGAGCACAGGCATGAGGTTGTTGTTCGCCGTACCAAATTTGAACTGTCCGAAGCACAAAAGCGCGCACACGTTTTAGAAGGTTTATTGATCGCCTTAGATCACCTGGACGAAGTAATTAAGCTGATACGCGGTTCGCAAACTCCTGATGAAGCTCGCGAAGGCTTAATGAGCCAGTTTGGTTTGAGTGATATACAGGCACGTGCCATACTGGATATGACCCTAAGAAGGTTAACCGGATTGGAACGCGACAAGATCAAAGACGAATACGAGGGTTTGATGAAACTGATAGAATACTTAAACTCCATCTTAGCGGATGAAGGTCTAAGGATGCAGATCATTAAAGACGAATTATTAGAGATAAAAGAAAAATATGGTGATGAGCGTAAAACAGAAATGGTACACTCATCAGCAGAAATGCAAACCGAAGACTTTATTGAGGATGAGGATGTTGTAATCACTATTTCTCGCGAAGGATACATTAAACGTACCCCACTTACAGAGTACCGCAGGCAGGGCAGGGGTGGTAAAGGATCAATTGGCAGCAATAGCCGTGATGCAGATTTTATTGAGCATTTGCTGATAGCATCTAATCACAACTACATGTTATTCTTTACAGAATCTGGTCAATGTTTTTGGTTACGTGTGTTTGAGATTCCGGAAGGATCACGCACATCTAAGGGCCGCGCTATCCAGAATATCATAAATATCCCTAAAGAGGAAAACATAAAAGCTTATATCAAGGTTATTAACCTGAAGGATAAAGAATACCTGGAGAATAACTTTATAATAATGTGTACCAAAAAAGGTGTGATTAAGAAAACTTCGTTAGAAGCTTACTCTCGTCCGCGTGCAAATGGTATCAATGCTATAAATGTTAATGAAGGTGACTCATTATTAGAAGCAAGCTTAACCAGCGGCACCAGCGAAATTGTAATGGCCTTAAAATCAGGTCGTGCAATACGTTTTAATGAAGCTACTGTAAGGCCAATGGGTCGTACGGCAACCGGTGTAAGGGGCATAAGCTTAGCTAATGATAATGACGAAGTTGTTGGTATGATAAGTATTGACAACCCGGAAACTACGGTGTTGGTAGTATCAGAGAAAGGTTACGGTAAACGTACCGATATTGATGACTACCGTGTAACCAATCGTGGTGGTAAAGGTGTTAAAACGCTTAACATTACTGACAAAACAGGCAATTTAGTAGCTATTAAAGGCGTTACAGACAATGAAGACCTGATGATTATTAACAAATCAGGTATAATTATTCGGATCGCTATAAGTGAATTAAGAACAATGGGCCGTGCAACGCAAGGAGTGAGGCTTATCAATCTAAAAGGTAATGACGAAATTGCGTCAGTAGCTAAAATTGAACATGATGATGAGGAAGAGGAAACAGAAACTGACGATGCTGTAGAAAATCCGGATGGAGATACAGCGGCTGATTCTGATACCGAACCAACATCACCAACTGACATAACTGAATAAAAAATGAATGGCCGTAAAATAGCTTTATCGGTTTTATTGGTATTATTTACTGCACCTTTGGCATTTTCCCAATCAGAAATGTTAAAAGGTGTAGTAAATAGCTTGGCTTATTATAAACAGCGGAAAGAGCTAAAGTTTTTAACTATCGCTAAAAAGTCCATTGATAGCCTGTTGAAACTAGCTCCTGACACCAGTGATCTGGAGAAGAACGTTTATCGTGCGGTTATTAATTCGGCTATTTTATATGTAGACTCGACAAATAAAACAGGCCAGCCCGAAAATTATTTCAGAAAAACTGTTGAGCAGGTTGATATACTAAACGGTCGCAATAAAATATACAAATATCAGCCCGAAATGGATTTTGCCAGGCAGTGTCTGGCAAATGTATATTTACGTAAGGCGTTTGCTTACGTTACTATTTCAGACTATTCTAACGCTATAGTGCTGTTTTTAAAAGCGCATAAATACGTACCTTCCTTTAAACCGTTAAATGCTTACATCGCCTATACTAATAATAAATTAGGAAATTTAACTGCCGCTGCCCGATACTATGATAATTTGGTAAAAACCGACAGTATAAGGACAGACTATATTGAAGCTGCGGCCAACGTATATAAAGCAGTAGGAGATACCTCAAAAGCAATTGAAATGATAAGACGTGGCAGGAAACTCCTGCCAAATGACAAGTTTTTGCTGTTAGATGAGGCTAATATTTATAATAATAATAAAGATTATAAATCTTTAGAGCCCTTATTACCTCAATTGCTTGACATTAATATAAATAACCCCGATATTGTGTTTGTAGCAGCAAATTGCTATGATCATCTTTATCAATATGATAAGGCAGAAGCACTTTATTTGCGCGTAATAGATTTAAATAATTCTGCTTTCGACCCGATATTTAATTTGGGATTGCTTTATTTAAAGAAAAGTGCTCTAAAAAAGGGGGGGGATAGCGATAGGAATATACTTTACGCCCAGCAATGGGTTGAAAAGGCGAATGAAATATCACCAAATAACATAAAGTGCCTTGAAGTGTTGCAGCTTATTTATGCACAGACCGATAATAAAGACCAAACAGACAAGATAAATAATAAACTAAAACAGTTAACCAATCAATAAATTAAAACCATGAGAATTAAATTTTTGATAGCGGGCTTGTTGGGCATAGCCTCTACCACGGCATTTGCGCAAAAATACGAGTTAAGCAATGCTAAAGAAACGTATGATAAATATGTGGCATTAAGTAAAGTAAAGGCTACTTATGTCGAGGCTGATAAAAATCTTAACGCAGCTAAGGCGTCAATTGATAAAGCCGCTACAAACACCAAGACTGCTGAGTTGCCTCAAACCTATGCGTTAAAAGCTGCGGTTTATGCCACGTATTCTATGCGTGATACTGTTGCAGCTAAAACATTACCGTTTTTTAATACGGCAGATGAAGCGCTAAAAAAAGCTAAAGAACTAGATACAAAAGGAGAGAACAAGGCATTGATACTTGATGCGGCTAATAACCTGGCTCAATATCAGTTAAATAGAGGCGTTGCTGACTTTCAACATAAACAGTTTGACCTAGCGTATAAAGATTTTGATTATTTTCATCAACTATTCCCTGAGGATACTACAGCTTTATACTATTCAGGTTTAGCTGCCGTGGCCGGAACAAACTATCCCGCGGCGCTTACTGCATATTCAAAATTGCTTCCGCTTAAATTTTCTAAAAAAGAGACTATTTATCTGGATATGTCAAGTATCTATCTAACTCAAAAAGACACTGTTAATTCTTTAAAAATAGCTACGGAGGGTGTAGAGAAATTTCCATCAAGCTCTGATTTAAGAAGGAGAGAGATTGAAATAAGCTTGCAAACCGGTAAGGGCCAGGAAATGGTTGGTAAGATACTGGCAGCTATAAGTAACGACCCGAAAAATAAAACACTATATTATTATGCCGGGTTAACTTATACTACTTCTGGAAATAATATAGGCAAAGAATTAGCTGGATTAAAGAAAACATCAAAAGATGTTGCTGCAATAAGTGCAATGCAGGCTAAAAAGGATGATTATTTTGCAAAAGCAGTTGAGATGTATAAAAAAGCGCTGGATATTGATCCGCAATATTATGAAGCCAACTTAAATATGGGTTATGCATATATTGCACCTGCTATAGATATGTATAATGATGCCAATCAATTACCGGCAAGTAAACAAAAAGAATATACTGCTGCTATTGCAAAAACAACTGCACAAGCTGAATTAGCTAAACCATATTTAATTAAAGCCACCGAATTAAATCCTAAATCAAAAGATGCTTTGGTAAATTTGAAAAATTACTACCTGGTTACAAAGGATACTGCTAACGCAAATGTAACACAGAAAAAAATAGAAGCTCTTCAATAGGGGTACTAAATAATTTTTAAAGCCTGCATTTTTGGTGCAGGCTTTAAAAAGATAACACTACTTAACATAATGTTAATTATGAGAATAATTATTATCTTGGAAAAACTATAGATTTTTAGTTTTAATTACTGATATTTAAGCGTTATGGTAGTATCAGAACGATTATCTAAATGGGGAATGCGTATTTATCCTCCACTTTTTTTTCAGCGCATTTGGGTGGTTAAAATTGATAAGGGTTTTAGAGGTGTTACTGTCAGGATAAACAAAAGTATTTTTAACCGCAATTACAATAATTCCATATTTGGTGGTACCATATTCTCAGCTGCCGATCCATTTTACCCGTTGCTTTTTCACCAGATATTTATGCACAAGGGCTATAATGTTATAGCATGGTCAAAATCGTCCGAAATTCAGTTTATAAAACCAGGGTTAACTAAATTGCAGTTTAAAATAGCCATATCAGATGAGGAGATAGCTGAGGCTGAGCATGTACTAAACGCTGGCGGTAAGTACATAAAAGCTCACCCGATAGACATATATAATACCAATGGCGAGATATGTGTAACATTGACGAATGAGGTTTATTTACGCAACCTTAACTTTGTTGAAAATATATAATGTATGAAAGTGTTTATAAACGATAATTCATTTTTGGACAAAGAGTTTTCTATATCTACTGATAAAAGCAAACTTAATTTTGATATGATTTACGGTTATTTAGACCAGGAATCCTATTGGGCTAAAGGCATACCTGCCCAAAAGCTTAAATCGGCTATTGATAACGCCATGTGTTTTGGTGTTTATCAGCATAAAACACAAATTGGATTTGCGCGGGTTATTACCGATAAAGCCACTTTTGCTTATATTGCTGACGTATTTATCCTGCCCGAATTTAGAGGAAAAGGTTTGTCGAAATGGTTAATACAAACTATTTTGGGTCATGCTGATTTGCAGGGATTAAGGCGATGGTCGTTAGCCACTGCCGATGCTCAAGGTTTATATAGCCAATTTGGATTTACAGAAATAACCCGTCCGGAAAGATGGATGGAAATATTTACGCCCTACCAAGTGCTTAACAAAGAAGAAAATGAACGTAAAGAAGCAAATTTTTGAGGGCGAAGGTGTAAAACTTGATTTTAAAAAAACTATCACCAGCTGCGAAAAAATAGCCCGCACTATGGTGTCGTTTGCTAATAATAAAGGCGGGCGTTTGCTTATTGGCGTAGCCGATGACGGCACAATTAAAGGTGTAAAGTCTGAAGATGAAGAACGTTACATGATAACCAAAGCCGCGCACTTATATGCCAGGCCCGCCCTTGAACCGGTATTTGAAGAAGTATATGTAGATGATAAATTAGTGCTGATTGTTGATACCCCCGAAAGCACCCTTAAACCCCACTATGCCTTAGCCGAGGACGGCAAATGGTGGGTATATGTACGGGTAAGGGATAAGAGTGTTTTAGCAAGCAAAATTGTTGTGGACGTGCTAAAAAGATCAACAGAAAATACGGGCGTATTGATTGAGTATTCTTCCAAAGAAAAATCATTGTTAGAGCACCTGGAGAAAACGCCCCGTATCACTGTAAAAGAATATTGCGACCTAATTAAAGTTGGCCGCAGGGCCGCCCAGCGCATACTGGTAAACATGGTACTGTCTGGCATTATACGTATTCATACTACCGATAAAGAAGAGTATTATACTGCCGCTTAATACTACTTTGTAAATGCTGTCTATCTACACAAAATACAGATCACATTATCGTGATAATTTGAAGCTGGCCATACCGGTAGTAATATCACAACTGGGCCATACACTTGTACAAACATCTGATACAATTATAGTTGGACACTTTGCCGGAACTGTTAGTTTAGCTGCCGTATCGCTGGCTACAAGCATTTTTATCGTTCCATTAATTATAGGCATCGGTATATCCTATGGGTCTACCCCACTCATTGCGCAACATAATGGCCGCAAAGAATTTTCCGAATGCGGGCAGTTACTATCCAATAGTTTATTCATTAATGTACTTAGCGGCATTGTGCTATTCGGTTTAGTTGCCTTAGGCTCCATTTATTTTCTGGATCAACTTCATCAATCGCCACAGGTTATAAAACAGGCTAAACCGTTTTTAATGTTGCTGGCATTGTCTGTTATCCCGATGCTGATATTTAACACCTTTAAGCAATTTGCCGAAGGCTTGGGCTTCACCAAACAAGCTATGATGATATCCATCTGGGGCAACATCTTAAACATTTGCTTAGGGGTAACTTTTGTAAAAGGTTTATTTGGCATACATCCTATGGGTATTATGGGTGCCGGTTACAGTACATTGATTGACCGTTGTGTAATGGCTTTAGTTATGGGGATATACGTTTTCAGATCCAAACATTTTAAAGTTTATTTAAAAGGATTTGCTCTGAAAAACATTGACCGGTTACGTAGTCTAAAAATATTAAAGATTGGGGCACCTGTAGCCTTACAGTATGTTTTTGAAATAAGTGCCTTTAGCGCTGCTGCAGTAATTATAGGAACCATCGGGCTGGTACAACTTGCCGCCCATCAGATAGCTATTAATATGGCATCTATGACGTATATGATGTCGAGCGGATTATCAGCGGCAGCTGCCATTAAATCGGGTAATTATTTTGGTGTTAAGGATCATAAAAACCTAAAGTTATCGGCCAATGCCAGCTATCATATTGTGTTGATATTTATGAGCATAACCGCTTTGATATTTACATTCGGCAATCATGTTTTACCCTGGATATATACTTCAGATAAGAACGTTATACTCATTGCATCACAGCTACTTATACTGGCAGCTATATTTCAATTGTTTGATGGGGCTCAAGTTATCGGGCTGGGGATATTAAGAGGAATGGGCGATGTGAATATACCAACAGCTATTACATTTTTGGCTTATTGGATAGTTGGTTTACCCATCGGTTATTTTTGGGGTATCCATTTAAATTGGGGTATCACCGGCGTGTGGTACGGCCTTGTTTTGGGGCTAATGGTATCTGCTGTTTTGCTTTATGTGAGATTTAGAATTATAAGCAAACATCACCGGGATAAACAAATAATCATTATCACGCAGGATTAAAATCTGTTTCAAGACTAAAAATATTGCCTTTAAACAACTTTCGCCGTTTTGTCGTGAAAGAATATACCCGTGATTAGAAAATCGTTTAAACTCACTTATTGGGTTTACTAACATAAATATTGCCTTTGATATAAAACCGATAAGGCAATAAGGAATCCTCTTTTGCGTATGCAACCCCTACCCTTGGCACTGCCGCTATATTTTCATCGGGTATAACCATACCCCTATCCTCGATCCATAAAGTATCGCTTTGCAAGCTGATGGCATTAATTTTTCGCGATATCCCTAAGGCCTGCGCTACAGAGCCCGGTCCCATGGTTATAGCCGGCTTTACCTCCTTCATCTTACGGCGAAACTGCATAATGTCTACCCCTACAGTTGGTTGTATAGCTCTGATTAATATCGCACGGGGTTCTCCTTCACCAGATACTACCACGTTAAACATTTCATGAATGCCATAACATAAATACACATAGGCAATACCGCCCTGCATATACATGGTTTTTGTACGGGGCGTTAACCTATTGCCATAGCTATGAGCCGCCTTGTCAATAATTCCGTTATAAGCTTCTGTTTCAACAATATAACCGCCGGTAATTGCACCATCAATATCGGTAAATAAATACTTACCCAATAGTTCGCGGCTAATAGCAACAACATCATCACGGTGATAAAAAGATTCGGGTAGTTTCATTTTTTCTTTAAGATGGCTTTCAGTAGTTTATTGATCTGTTTGGCTTTATCAAACACCATAATATGGGTCCCTCCTTTAACTATAGTTGCGTTGCTGATGTTTTTATAATTAAAAACCAGGTCTTTATCGCCAACTATATGATAAAGATTTGGCGGGACTGTTTTGTTGCGCCATTTTAATACCGCGTCCATGGCCCACTTTATAAACTTTGGTGATGACTTCTTCAGCATATCATCAAACAACCAGGCATCTTGTGCAGACATTTTACCAAATACAGGCTTGATAAAATAGCCCATCTTAGTAATTAAACTACCCGATACTAATCTGTACAGCGGCAAAGCATTAAACACTTTAAAATACCAGGGAGCTTCGTTAACAGTTTTAATACTCGATATCAATATCACTTTATTTAACCCCATTTGTTTGGCAATTTCAACAGCTATCATCCCACCTAACGAAATACCAATTACAATTGAATTATCAGTTATAAAATATTGATAGATAAGTTTTTGAGCATAAGTATCTAAAGTATCACATTCATTGGGCTCTATCCAATCAACCGGAACAACATCATTGTCGCCAAGGTCGATATTGTTGTAAAGACGGGTGTCGGCACCAAGGCCGGCAATTAAAAATATCTTAGCCATTAAAGTTTATCAGCGCGCAAACCTGCTCCAGGTATTTGGCATCGATCTCATCAAACTGCGCTAAATTTTCGCTGTCTGCATCTAACACACCAACCACCTCATTGTTGTAAAATAATGGCAAAACAATTTCAGACCGCGATGCCGAACTACAGGCAATATGCCCCGGGAACGCGTCAACATCAGGCACAACTAAAGTCTTGCCCTGCTCCCATGCGCCACCACATACACCCTTCCCCTTAGCAATCCGTGTACATGCAACCGGCCCCTGGAAGGGCCCCAAAACCAGCTCGCCGCCCTTCACTATATAAAACCCCACCCAAAGCCATTTAAACTGCTCCTTTAAAGCCGCAGCTATATTTGCAAGGTTAGCAACCAGGTCGGCTTCGCCATAAAGCAAAGCCTCTATCTGCGGGATGAGCGATTTATACTGTTCTTCCTTATCGGTTGATGTGGTAATTGTTAGATCTTCTGCCATGTTAGCAAAGTTACGTATGTGGGTTTAAAAGTAAATAAGGCAAATCTCATATTTAATCTTTTATTTAGTAGTTCCATGATAGTTAGCCTCACCATAGTACGTTATAGAAAGCTATTTATACCCTTTGCGCTATTGGCAATGGCTGTACATAGGTTGTTTTTGTGGCTGCAAAAAGGCTGCACCTTCTGGAAACTACTAGGCAGCGGCCAAAACGGAACATTCGACCTGCAACCCGACTGGCAGCAATGGGGCCTAATCGCCGTATGGCAAACCCGCGAAGACTTTGACCGGTTCTATAAACGCTCCTATATAGCCTCCTGGTGGAAATTATTCGGTGTTGAGCGGTGGACAATTCTACTGAACCCGCTGCAAAGCCACGGTAAATGGGACGACAAAGAACCGTTTGGCAAACCGGATGTAGGTGATTATACCGGCCCGATAGCTATATTAACCCGCGCCACCATCCGCCTGAATAAATTGAAGAACTTTTGGGGCAATGTTGATGAAGTAGCCGATCTGATGACCACAGCTAAAGGCTATATCACTTCATTTGGGATTGGTGAGGCGCCATTGTATCGCCAGGCAACGTTTTCTATATGGGAAAGTTTGGATGATGTTAAAGCTTTTGCCTATCAATCGCGCGAGCATAGCGAAGTTATTAAAAAGACCCGCACCGAAAACTGGTATAAAGAAGAACTATTCGCCCGGTTTAAACCTATTGCTACTTTTGGAACCATTAAAGGACAAGACCCGCTAAGTGACCATATAAATCTATTTAACAAATGAGAGTAATTGCAGAACTGCCACACCCCGAGTTTAAGATAACCATCTTTAACATGAACCAAAAGTTCATCATAAAGGTAGAACGCGGCATATTAGAACAAAGTTATAAAATACCCGAAATGGACCTAACCGATGGCGTTAATAGTGTGTTTGAATTGCTGGACGAGGAGTTTTTAAAGACAGTTGCCACCCGTTTTGCAGAGATGGGTAAAGATTTTAAAGCAAGCTATTATAGGTATAACTATTAGTTGAGGTAATTTATATAAGTATTTGATTTTAAATTAAATACTTATATATAAATTAGTAAACAGAATTTTATTTGGCGATAGAAAACGGCCATATATAAGGCAATTATATAGTATAGCCATCCAAAAATCAACCCCCGACATCGTTTGCGTAAAAAAACAGATGGGTTGGCTTTTTAGTGAGTGATAAATTGTAAAATTGTGACTGACAACCAATGTCCCCAAAAAACAACCTATATTGTAATACCAATTAATTTTATGAAAAAAATCATTCAGGCCAAATCAACCCGTTATACATCTTTACTATCGGTAGCGCTTATAGCAACGCTATTTGCACTACCCTCTTTTACAAAGAATGACGACCCGGGAATCATCACCATAAATTCTGTAAAAGTTACCGGTGGTATTCAAGCCCCTACTTCGCTGGCTTTCCCAACCCCTAACAAGGCTTGGGTTACCGAGCAAACCGGCAAGGTTCGTCTGATAAAAGATGGCCAGCTAACCGATGTTGTTGTGCTTGATCTGAAACCGAAGATGTTAAGGGTTAACTCGGGTTACGAAGAAAGAGGTTTATTAAACATTACCCTGCATCCTAAATTTGCCACAAACGGCAAGTTCTACGTTTTTTATAGCAGACGTACTTCTACCATGAATCCTGACAACAAACGCAGGTTTGACCATACAGATGTTGTAGCGGAATATAAAATGCTGCCTAATTCGGATATAGCTGATACTACCAGCGCCCGCATTATATTAACCCAGGATAAACCTGATGGTAACCACAATGGCAGCGGTATAGTATTTGGCGCCGATGGTTATTTATATGTATCATTTGGCGATGGCGGCGGTCAGCATGACCAGCATGGCCCAATTGGTAACGGCCAGCGTATGGATACCTGGTTGGGTAAACTCTTGCGTATAAACGTAAATGTTGATTCTACCTATTCTGTTCCTAAAGACAATCCTTTTGTTGGCAAAGCAGGTGTTAAGCCCGAGATATGGAGCTATGGTTTCCGTAACCCTTACCGGATATCATTAGACAAAGCATCAAAACAAATATTTATAGGCGAAGTTGGCCAGGATACGTGGGAAGAAGTTGATATAGCACAAAAAGGCGCTAACTATGGCTGGCGTTTGGTTGAGGGCAATCATTGCCATAACCCGGCAACAGGTTGTGATTTTACAGGTCTTACCCCGCCTATTACCGAATATCACCATAGCGAAGGCGTATCTGTTATCGGTGGCTATGTTTATAACGGAAAAGATGTACCAAGCCTGAAAGGCAAGTATATTTTTGGCGATTGGACAGGCCCTATCTGGTACCTGCAAAAAGCAGGTGATAAATGGCTAAGAGGTAAAGTAAATATGACAAACTTCCCTGCCAGTGGCAAGATCACAGGTTGGGGCGAAGATCAGGCTGGTGAGCAATATTACCTTATCAACTCGGAAGCTAGCCCCGGCCCTGCCGGAAGCACTACAGGAAGTATTTATAAGATCATTAAAAATTAACAATGAGAAAGCGCCTTAGTAATCCGTTTAATATTATTTTTTTAGGAGGAGTTTGCTTATTGCTGCTCCCTTCTTACATTTTTTACCGCTCTACAATCAATAGCGAGGCCACTGCGCCAACTTTAACGTTAAAAGTACAACAAGTAGCTTCAGGCCTGCAAGCTCCGTTAGACATGAGCTTTTTAAGTAATGGCGATATTTTAGTAGCTGAGCAAGCGGGCAAGATCCGTTTGATAAAAGATGGAAAGCTAATTGATGCGCCTTTACTGGATATTAGCAGTAAACTCATAAAGACCATGCCGGTTGATGTACGCGGGTTATTGGGTTTTGCGATGCATCCAAAATTTAATAGTAATAGAAAAATCTATGTGTTTTATTGCGCACCATCAACTGCTGATAAATCAGACCATAAAAATGTGGTAGCCGAATACACGTTATCTCCAAACTCAACCCAGGTTGACCCAAACAGTGGCCGTATTTTATTTACCACCGATCAGCCAGGCCAAGGAGATAATGGTGGCTGTTTAAAATTTGGGCCCGATGGATATTTATATATATCTGTTGGAGATGGCGGTGGCGGCGGTGATAAGCACGGGCCAATTGGAAATGGTCAGAATAAAAACACCTTACTTTCTAAGATCTTACGCATCAACATAAACAGCGATTCTACCTATACCGTACCAAAGGATAATCCATTTGTTGGCAATGCCGGTGTAAGGCCCGAAATATGGGCGTATGGCTTGCGTAACGCCTGGCGTTTCTCTTTTGATAAAGCTACAAAGCAACTATTTACCTGCGATGTTGGCGAAGGCGCATGGGAAGAAATGGATATCATTGAAAAAGGCGGCAATTATGGCTGGCGGATGATAGAAGGCAACCACTGCTTTAATCCAAAAGTTGATTGTGAATTTACCGGCACCATAAAACCATTGGCCGAATACGACCATAAAAGCGGCGTATGTGTTATTGGCGGTTATGTTTATAACGGCAAACAATTACCTGCGCAAAAAGGCAAATACTTTTTTGCGGATTGGACAGGCCCGATATATTACATCGAAAAAACCGGTACCGAATGGCAACGTGGTAAAGTAACTCTGCAAAACTATCCTGCGGATTTAAAGATAACAAGCTGGGGCGAAGACGCTGCCGGTGAGATCTATGTAATAACCAATGGCGGTACGCTGCTGGCTGATGTTAAGGGTGCTATTTATAAGGTGGTGAAGTAGGTGTTTACCGTCGTCTGTGTCCCCCCGTTTTCCATTGTCTGTGTCCCCACAGACAACTATATCAAGATATATCAAGCTGTCTGTGAGGACACAGACAGCGGAAATGGTTAAACTGTCTATTTTGATAGTTATTTGCATAATAAATGGAATAACTTGGTAATAGTTTGGTAATTATTTGATGATATATAAATAGCCTATAGTAAAAACAGACCACTTGTTTTGTATGTTCCACCTAATCGGGTCAAAAAATCAATAATTACTATAACTTACTTATTTACAATAGTTTAAATATACTTACTTAAATAAATACTGGTGTACCAAAGTGTTCCGCCCAATTTTATAATTTATTGATATATAATTAATTACAAAAATAGGTGTTCCAGGTGTACCACCTTTATCGTGGTACACCTGTCAATAATTGCCCCACTAATGCCGGTACACCCACACTCGCCTTCTCCTCTATTTTAATAAGGTTCTTTACCCTGCTTATATCCGGTATGTTTGGGTCGATGATATATTTGGGTACATCATAATGAACATAGTTAACCAAACCTGCTGCGGGGTATACCGCCAGCGATGAGCCCACTAAGATAAATAGATCTGCCGCTTGGCACTCCCTCGCTGCCGGGATAATCATCGGTACATCCTCGCCAAACCAAACCACATGCGCCCGTAGCTGCGAGCCTAACTCGCACATCGCTCCCATTTTAAGCTCCCAGCCATCAATGGGATAAGTCAATGCGGAGTTCAGGCTCGATTGTGAGCGGGTAATAACGCCATGCAAGTGCATTACATTGGTAGAGCCTGCACGTTCATGCAAATCATCAATATTTTGGGTGATGATGGTTACATCGTATTGTTGCTCCAGTTGAGCCAGCGCATAATGCGCCGCGTTAGGTTTAGCCGCTAATGCATCGCGCCGGCGCATATTGTAAAAATCCTGCACCAATTGCGGGTTTTGCTGCCATGCTTCGGGTGTAGCAACCTTTTGCACATCATAACCCTCCCAAAGTCCATCACTATCTCTAAAGGTCTTTAAACCGCTTTCAGCGCTTATTCCGGCACCGGTTAGTACAACTATCTTTTTCATAAATAATAATCCACAAAAAAAGCGGCCGGTATAATACACCGACCGCTTTTTTAATTATAACTTTTTTAGTTTAAAGGGCTAATTCGCGGTTGGTGCGTAATGCGGTGTATTTGCTCTTGGCCAGCTCGAAACCACCAAACAACACCAAACCAAAAGCAGCATCACCCAAAAGCATATTTCTTTCAAATGGTATAGCGGCAACCAAAGCCTCCCAATAACCTAACAATGAATAAGGATAAAGTGATGCAGCTCCGTTTATCCACGGCAGATCCATAATTAACCAATGGATTGTTACAGGTGCCAGTAATATTACTATACTATTAACGATAGTCAGTTTTTTAACTTGTGAACCTATAAGTACAATTATTGAGAAGCATACGCAATTCCAAAAGGTATCACTGCTCCACAATGACCAGTGCGATGTATAGGAATGATTAATAATAACATCACTTACAAAAAACGTTAATAATACTATAAAATATGCTTTCCATTTCTCATTAAAGTAAACACCACCAAAAATGGCTATTGCCCCCACAGGTGTAAAATTACTCCATACCTGGTATTTAAAGGTTAATAAGCGTACGGCTGTAAGGACTATTATCATTAAAGCCAGTATAATATTGCGGGTGTTTATTTTTTGTAATGACATAGTTGTAAAATTACATATTAATCCTAAAATTACTAAACTATTTATTTATTCACTAAAGCGATCTTACCAGGGCTAATACCGGTAACTATTGAATATTCTTTTTTACCTGCCTTATCAAAAGCAGTTACCGTTCCATTTGATGAATAATCTTTTGCATCGGCAACAAATATTTCGCCGGTCAATACATCGCCTGATATGGCGTACGGTGTTGTAATAACCGTACCATCCATAATAAAATTAGCCGATGAAGCTGTTTGGGTCTTAGCATTATAAACTGCTATTTTATTATCAGCTGTTGGATAGTAAACAAAATCGCCTTGCGAATAAATTGGCACGTTGTATCCTAAAGATACGGTAGGGTTTGTTTTTACTACGTCTGTTTTGTCGTCAATTATAGTCATACCGGCTAATACTTTATTGTAGTCGCCTAATGATAAAACATAAACGTTATCATAAGCATCAACAGTAACAGCTATAGGATTAGCAATAACGGTCACTTTTTTAGTTTCGGTAAGTGTAGTCAGGTCAATAACAGATACAGTCTTGGCGAAATTTGGATAATCTAAACCACCCGAATTGGCAACGTATAGTTTACCATTAGCAACAGCCATTTGCTCGGGGCTGCTACCCACTGTAATTGTTTTGGTAATAGCCATAGTAGCAGTATCAATTACAGAAACGGTACCACTGTATGAGGTTACAAACGCGTTTGTTTTATAAAAAACTACGCTTCGTGGCTGGTTTAGCGTGATGGTTTTTAACACCTTAGCAGTTTTAGCATTATTAATGTAAACCAGGTTTGAGTTGTTTACAACAATGTACATTTTAGCGCCATAGATACCCAGGTCGTTACCTGTATCGCCAAGCTTATTAGTGTTGGCTGCTACAAAAATATCGGCTGTTAATGCTTTTGTTGTATAGTCATAATAGGTTAAAGTACTGTTGTTTTTGCCAATACCGCCCTGGTTAAGCACATAAACACCGGCGCGCTGCGCGGTTGGTGTTTCAGGAGTTGGGGCTGTTTTATCTTTATGGCATGATGCCAATATCGTTACAAATGCTAACGCGATAAAAAGATTGTGAAGTTTAATTTTTTTCATGAGTTATTGTTTTATATAGTTATTTGAAATGAAATTCTGAATGACCTACCCGGCATAGGATAACTTTGTACTACCACATAGTTTGTATTAAAAATGTTGTTAACCTCTGCAGATAAAGTGATAGGGAAATGATTAACCGCACCTTTGTACACTACTGACGCATCGCTTATGGCGTAGCCCGGCATGTAATCGTTATTTGTATAGTTATCATTAATATTATCGTTCTCGTAATATCGTGATGATAATAATACCTGGTTATAATACAAACCAAATGCGCCCCTGCTAACGCCCGCGTTTATGGCTACAGTGTGTTTTGGGGTATAAGGTAGCTGGTTAAGATATATAGATGCTGTAGGGTCTGTTACGTTTTGTACTTGTTGATAGGTATAGTTTGCCGCTAAGGTCACTGTAAAGAGTTTTAGCTTTACCTGTGTTTTTAAACCCGCATCAAGCCCCAGTACTTCAACCTTGCCTATGTTACGGGCATAGCCGTTATAAAGGCTTGGGATATATAGGATTTTATCGGTTACGTTATTATAATAAGCATCGGTAGTAAAGCTCAGATAGTCCAATAACCCCGATAAGCTTTTCAGGTAACTAACACCAAGGTCATATTGCCTGGTAAACTCCGGCCTCAGAATGGGGTTTATACTAAAGCCGTAATACTGATCGCTAAACGTAGGTGCACGGAATATGTATTTATAAAATCCGCTCAATTGCAAATTTTTATCAGTAAAAGGTTTTATAGTGGCTATTAAAGTTGGTGCGTAGATGTTCCTATCGGGCGTGGTGGTGCCAGTCTTTACGGTTTCGTGCAAATAGGTATTGAGCAAACTGCCTTGTAAGTTCAGATCGCCCAATATTAAATTGCTCACCAAAGCATTAAGGATTGTTAACCGTGTTGGGTACCGAAAATTAGGCAAATCGGCATTCATGTTATTTACAGCGATGTCTGTTGCATACGATATTTGCCAGTTTGGTTTGATATAGTAAGCCAAAGCCGCCGACTGATAATATTCGCGCTGGCTAAAATGCTGATCAAGCACCCCTGCCGTATTCGGGAATTGCGGATCAAGATACCGCAACTGGTTTTGCGAAAACTTTGAATTTACCAATAACTGTAACCCGCTATTCCATTTATGCTCATACCCACTCTGTAAAAACAGATCGCGGTTATACAGTTTTTGCCCTATTGGCGGCGGCGTGTAAAGAATTACTGCATTAGGTAGCCCCCTATCAGAGTTGTAATAGTTAACCCGTAGATTAAACTTGTTGTTGCTATCGGTAAAATACAAAGTACCATCAACCTGCTGGATAGCTACCTCTGATCCTACCCTTTTCTGTTGTGTATTGGTTGCGCCGTCAAAAAGTAAATATTTGTAGCCACCATCGGCGTTTACCGTATAACTATTTATTATAAATGCCCATTTATTACTAAGCCGTTGCTGCCATTGTAAATACGGGTTTACTAAACCAAAGCTGCCTGTTTTAATTCCGGCGGTTATCAGATAAGATTTTTCTGCGGATAAGTTGGGTTTTATGGTTTCGATTGATAAAACGCTGGCTGCTGCAAAGGCCCGCGCAGTCTGCAAAATATTGGGTGGCTGCGCATTATATAAAGTGATTTTCTGTATACCGTTCACGTTAAGTTTACCCAGATCAACCTGCCCGTTCTCGGCATCATTGATCTGCACACCGTCATACAAAATCGAGGTATGATTAGCGCCAAGCCCTCTAACCGACACCGTTTTTAAACCACCAATACCGCCGTAATCTTTAATAATAACACCAGAGAAATCACGGATCGCATCGGCCACATTAAAAGCGTTATAATGAATAAAATCATTTGCCGAAATTGATTGTGATGGCACAATAACTTGTACCTGAGGGATAGTTGATGTGTTTATTTTAACTTCCTTTAGTTTTTTAGTAGTATCGCTTTGCGCAAAAAGATGAGTAGTGGCACTTAAACAGATCAATACCATAAAACATCCGGCCCAAAGCCCTTGATATTTAAAAGTGTATGATACTGTTTTTTTCATGCCTGATGTAAGTGAAGCTTACAGGAATGATAACAATGGAATGAAAACACGCCGGTTTTACAGGAGAGCATCTCACATCCAAGCTTCAATCCCCGAAAGCTGTGAATAATATAAATACTCTGGCAGGTCTTCTGACTTACTCCCCTTTTGTCCCGTCTTCCCATCCGCCTGAGCGAATAGTGACTATTGAATAGACTATGGTTATGGAGCTTACAGCTGCGGGACAGTTACAGAATTACACTGTATTCCCTTTTAATTCTTTAATAATTGTTATTGTTAAAGAAACCTAAAGCATTACAAAAATAGCATAACAATTGATAACTGCAAAACCAATAACCCTATTTAATTTCATTAAAACAAAACCCTAAAGCACTATAACTGTTCATTAATATATCTATTTATTAAAAATATTATGACAACAGCAGCATTAAATCCGGTAAAACGGTACAATACATATAAAGAATCCGGAGTGGTAAATTTAAACTGGCCAGAGCGCTATATTTCTATCGCTACTGGTGTAAAGCTTACCTTTTCGGGATTAGGTAATTTATTTTCGAGCCCGTTAATTAGTATTTTAAAATTGGGCGCAGGCGGGTATTTATTAAATCGTGGCGTTAGCGGCCATTGCGCCATATATTCAAAAATTGGCAAGGATACACAAGAGCCGGTTAATATAAACATCAGGACAGCGTTTACCATTAACAAACCACGACAGGAGGTTTATAAATTTTGGCGTCAACTGGATAACCTGCCACTGTTTATGAATCACCTGGAAAATATTGAGTTGATAGACGATACCCGATCACATTGGGTACTTAAATTACCTACCGGCGTAGGCACTGTTAGCTGGGATGCCGAAATTGTAAAAGACAAACCGGGAGAAATGATCGGTTGGAGCTCCCTACCCGATTCAATAATTGATAACGCAGGTAAAGTATTTTTCAGGGATAGCTTAGATGGCAAAGGCACCCTGGTTGATGTAGTAATAACCTACCAACCACCTGCAGGCGGCGTTGGTGCCGGTATAGCACATATACTAAACCCGTTGTTTAAAAATATAGTAGATAATGATGTACGCAACTTTAAGCAGTACATGGATTTGGAAAACACTTTAAAATCAGTTGCGCACAATGGTCATCCGCACAAGTCAGCAACAACGCATAAATCAGTAGCACATAAATAAACCCACAAAAGTTTGTAAACTAAAAAGCCCCGCAAATAGCGGGGCTTTTTAGTTTACTGCTGATTATTAATCAGTCTTCATACCGTACTTATCACTAAACCTTTTGTAAAGCTGTTTATGCAGGTTATCCAAGTTGATATTTCTTCCTTGTATAAACGCGGCATCAATATTTAGTGTGATCATGTCCAGCGCATCGCCTTCTGAAATAAATAGGTTGGCATCTTTGCCTGTTTCCAATGTCCCGGTGGTTTTATCTATACCTAATATTTTAGCGTTATTAATGGTGATCATGCTCAATGCCTGCTCTTTGGTTAAACCATAGCCAACAGCCTGTCCTGCCTCGAAAGGCAAGTTGCGCTGGCGCCAGAAACCAATGCCGGTTAAGCCGTACAATACACCTGCATCCTGTAGTATTTTTGGCAATTTATAAGGCAGGTATACATCATCCTCATCCCTTGCAGGTAAGGTTTGGGTTTCTTTTATGATAACCGGCACATTATTTTGCTTTAAAAGGTTAGTAACCAGGTATGATTCCTTACCTCCTACTATAACCGCTTGTATCCCTAGCTTATTGGCAAACGTTACTGCTTCAATGATCTCTTTGGCACCATCAACATTTACAAATAGTTTCTTGGTACCATTAAACAATCCTTTCATGGCCTCAAAGCGCAGATTAATAACTTCAGGCTTTGTTTCTGCATAAGCTTTTGCTTGTGTAAATAAATTATTTACTGCATCCATGGCTTTTAATCTTGCTTCATCAGGCGATTCTGCTCCAGGTATTGCTACTACAGGCCCTCTTCTGCGGCCTGCTCTAACAACCGGCCAGTTTAAATGTATGGCTATATCGGTTTTATAAGCAGCATCTTCCCAGTTCCATGCATCCAATTGCACTACGGATGATTGGCCTGTTAACAAACCACCATTAGGAGTTGGCTGAGCCAGTAATATTCCGTTTGAACGAACTGTCGGAATCACTTTTGAATCTGTATTATAAGCTACAATCGAACGTACGTTAGGGTTAAGATCACCGGTTTCTTCCTCATCAACCGTTCCTTTTGCACCTTCTTCGATCTCAACTAATCCCAAAGTAGTTACAGGGCATATAAAGCCGGGATATACTTGTTTACCGGCTGCGTTAATAATCTCGGCACCACTTGTATTGGGTGCGGTACCCTCACCTATAGCGGTAATTTTACCTTTATCAAAGGCAATGTATCCGTTATTAATTACCTGTCCGTTACCAATATGTAAAGTGGCACCGGTAATTATTATCGGCTTTGATTGTGGTTTGGCAGGCGATATAGTAGCCTGCGCATAAGTAAGGACCGTGCTTAGCAATAATCCTCCAAAAATTAATATCTTTTTCATCTTATTGATCCTATTTCTTGTTAAGCATTCCGTTATAACTATCAGCAACTACATACGATCCTTCTTCAATATCATCGCAAGTATAGCCGGGGCGTCTTCCGCCACCACCAGTAGGTCTTTGTGTTACCGCGCCTTTGTTTTTAGCTTCCAGCATTTTTTGGATAATGCGGCCTTCGTCAGCTTTTAAGGCTTTTTGTTTGGCAGCATCTTTTTCATAATCCCAATAGGCAATACCGTCAACATAAGTTTTCTCGGCAACCGCGTAGATTGATAGTGGATCTGTCGACCAAACTACCAGATCGGCATCTTTGCCCGGTTTAATACTGCCTACTTTATTATCAACATGCAGCATTTTTGCAGGATTAAGTGTTACCAATTTTAATGCATCTTCTTCGCTCATGTGGCCATAGGTAACCGCTTTACCAGCTTCCTGGTTAAGGCGGCGTGCCATTTCTTCATCGTCAGAGTTGAACGCGGTAACTACACCCATTTCATTCATGATCTTACCATTATAAGGTATCGCTTCAGAAACCTCGCTCTTATAGGCCCACCAATCAGAGAAGGTAGAACCGGCAATGTTATGAGCTTTCATTTTATCAGCTACTTTATAACCTTCTAATATGTGGGTAAAGGTATTTACATGAAATCCCATTGAATCAGCAACATGGATCAGCATATTTATTTCTGATTGTACATAAGAGTGGCAAGTGATAAAACGCTTGTTATCCAATATCTCAACCAAAGCTTCTAACTCCAGGTCACGGCGAACGTGGTTGCCTTTTACAGCACGGGCAGCTTTGTATTCTTTAGCGCGGGTAAAGGCATCAACATAAACTTGCTCTACTCCCATTCGTGATTGCGGGAAACGTGTATTAGGACCGGCTTGTACATTAAAGTTACTTTGCTTTACGTTTTCGCCTAATGCGAATTTAATAAAGCCGTCCGCACCTTCAAACTTCATTTGCTCAGGCAATACACCCCAACGATGTTTGATCAGCATGGTTTGACCACCCACAGGGTTAGCCGACCCGTGCAGGATATGTGAAGTTGTAACCCCACCGGCTAACTGGCGATATAGGTTGATATCTTCCGAGTCAAGCACATCACCAACCCTTACTTCGGATGTTACGGCTTGCGTGCCCTCGTTAATGCCACCTGTAGCTGCAATGTGCGAGTGTTCGTCAACAATACCGGCTGTAATATGCTTGCCGGTTGCATCTATAACTTTAGCATTACCTGCTGCCAGGTTTTTGCCTACAGCTTTTATTTTACCATTCTCTATTAATACATCAGCATTTTTAAGGATGCCATCTTTTTCGTTTGTCCAAACGGTTGCATTTTTAAATAGTACAGTTTCTGCTGTTGGCAGTTCGGTGTTACCAAATGCGGCAAACGGATAAACCACCGGGCCCGCGGTTAAATTAGCCTTGGGTGCTTCCGGGCGATTTGTCACTGGAACCGGACCTGAATAAACAGCCGACCAATTAGTAGATGTACCATCAGGCAATATAGCGCCGCCGCTCAATGTTACCGGCGCAGTGTTTGAAATATATCCGCTTAAACGAATATTTCCTGCCGGATTGGCTTTTAGATCAAAATACAAACTAACCATATCGCCTGTACGGGTAAAAGTTCCGCGGGCACGGGCGCTATCTGCGCCGCTACGCTGAACAGCTAGTTCGTACGAACCAGGGTTACCGCTAACTCTTAAAGTTATACCGGCTAAACCATCGCCCGATAATTTATAAGAACCGGCCAGATTTATAGGGCTTACACGGCTCACAACGTATTGCCTGCCTTCTACCCAGTTTTCGTAAATAACGTTTTCTTTTTTAAACAGACCATCGGATGTTATGATAAAGTTGGCCATTTTACCTTTGGCTAGTGTGCCTATTTTATCTGATACACCCAACATTTCTGCAGGAATTTCAGTAAGCGATTTTAATGCTTGCGCCTCGCTTAATCCATGGTCTATTGCGATACGCAGGTTTGTCCAGAAATCGCGGGCATTGGCTAATCCATAAGATGTAATAGCGAAACGAATACCGGCTTTTTCCATTGTTGCAGGGTTGTTTGGTGCCAACTCCCAATCTTTCAATTGTTCGTATGTAACTTTCCTGGCTTGCAACGGATCTTCCACATCAAAAGCATCAGGGAAAGTTAGCGGGATAATGAAACTACTGCCGGTTGCCTTCATGGCATCAATGCGGCGATACTCGTCACCATCGGTTTTAAAGATGTATTTCTTTCCAAATTCCTTAGCTACCTTATCGGCACGTAACACACTTAGCGGATCCGTAGCCTCGAATATCTGAGGCAAAGATTGTGTACGATTAAACTCAGCTAATGAAATATTATACTCTTCTTTTTGTGAACCGTACCATTGGCCATCTAAATACGTTTGACGTATTAAAGCAATGCTACCCATTAATGATGATGGATAGTTAGTTGCCGCAGTACCTTTGGTAAACGAATAATGTGCTGCGGCTTCTTCATTCAGCATCACCAGGTTATCGCGTTCATCCCCCAAAGAGGCTACTACCGATGTGCCACGGGCAATACCATCATGTATTAATGATTGTACAGCACCAAAGCCATTCTTTTTCATAACCTCGGCCTTGGTCGCGTCAACATGGAATATTGATTTAACATTCATTTCAGGGCGGATTGCTTCATTCCATCCATAAGCGCCTGGTTTTGTTGAAACAGGTGTAACAGTGCGGGTAAAACCTGCAAATGCTTGTCTTGGTGCATCGGGTAAACCGTAGGTAGTATAAGCGTCTATCAGTCCGGGATAAATGTATTTTCCTTTCAGATCAACTACTACATATCCTTTAGGGATTGTTGCGGCCGGGCCTACGGATTCAATCATCCGGTCCTTAACCAATAATGTACCGTTAGGAATTGTTTGTTGTGCGCTTACCACAATGGTAGCGTTGGTAAATGCGTACAATCCGGGTCGGATATCCTGCACCCCATTTACAGGGAAGGTTTGTTGCGCCCTTGCAAAATTGCATAATAAGGCCGCAAAACCATAAAGTAAGAGTTTCTTCATGTGTTTTAATTATGAGTCAGTTAGTTTTCCCGAATATAATTGTAATAATTTAAGGTTTATATGCGTAACAAAAATAATAGACAAAAAAAAGACCCACATTAAGCGGGCCTCTATATAATATCTGTAAAATACGACTATTTTACCGCATCAATCACTGCTTTAAAAGCATCTGGATGATTCATAGCTAAATCAGCTAATACTTTACGATTTAAACCAATTTCACTTTTAATTAATTTACCCATTAACTGTGAATAAGAAATTCCGTGTTGACGGGCACCAGCGTTGATACGTTGGATCCATAAAGCTCTGAACTCTCTTTTCTTGGTTTTTCTATCGCGGTAAGCGTATTGTAAACCTTTTTCTACTGTATTTTTAGCAACGGTATAAACCTTGCTTCTTGATCCCCAATAACCTTTGGCGAGGATCATGATCCTTTTTCTGCGTCTTCTTGACGCTACGGCGTTAACTGAACGTGGCATTTTGTTTGTTTTTTGGTAGTGAGTGCCTTTTTAAGGACTTTAATACTCGAATACCTGGTTAAAAATTAATTAATTACTTCCCGATACAAAGCATACGTTTTACGTTACCCATATCAGCATTAGAAACTAGACTAGTGTGAGTTAGGTTACGCTTACGTTTTGTTGACATCTTGGTTAAGATGTGGCTTTTGTATGCGTTCTTTCTTGCAATTTTACCGGTTCCAGTAAGCTTAAAACGCTTTTTTGCACTGGAATTGGTTTTCATTTTTGGCATATCCGTTATTTATTTGTGTTAGTTAT
>NZ_JAQBOF010000035.1 GCF_028288185.1 Mucilaginibacter sp.
CCATTCCAAGATTCTTGAGCACAGTTTCAATGTTGCGTGAACTAAAATTTCCTTCTATCACCTGAAAGCGCACGAGATAGGCCATAACTGGTTCCCGATGATAGTAGGCTCTAACGAGCGCCGCTATGCGTGGATGGACGAAGGTTTTAATACTTTTATTGACGTATACGCTTCAGACGCATTTAATAAAGGCGAATATGCGCCGAAACGCGACGGTGAGTATTCACCCGGCGGTGGCAACCCGGCTGATGAGATCGTTGCAACTATTATCGACCCGCAGGCCCCGACTATCATGACCGCGCCTGATGCTGTACCCGAGAAATATCGTCATCCTATAACCTATTTTAAACCGGCCTTTGGTATGATATTATTGCGTGAGCAGATTTTAGGTAAAGATAGGTTTGATTACGCGTTTAGGAACTACATACATAAATGGGCCTTTAAACACCCGCAACCTGAAGACTTCTTCCGATCAATGGAGAATGGTGCCGGTGAGGACCTGTCTTGGTATTGGAAGGGATGGTTCTATAATAATTATAGCCTTGATCTGGTATTAATAAGCGCTAAATCTGTTGATGGCGGCGTACAGGTAACCGTGGTTAATAAAGAGCCAATGGCAATGCCGTTTACGGTTGAGGCGAAACTAAAGAATGGCAGCAAAGAACGTATGTACCTGCCTGTTGAAACCTGGCTGCAAAACAAAGCAACTACATTCACCATACAAACCACCGGCCCGGCAGAATCAGTTACGATAGATCCTGACAACGCGCTACCGGATGTGAACCGAAAGAACAATACTTTGAAAGTTAAATAGTAGTGAGGTGATCCACTTTAAAAAGTGGATCACATGGATCACCTTATTTAGTTAAGTATCTGTAAATAAGTTGTTTGATAAAAATAGCGGATCAAGTTGGATCACTAGTAATACTTTAAGATATCACACTTAACTAATTGTATATAAATTATTTATGTAATTTTCTACAATTGCCCAGAAACAGGGCGGATCACCTTGGGTGGATCATACCTAAGTAACTTAGGTATCCGTCTCAAACTTACGAAGTTTTAAAAACTTCGCAAGTTTAGCTTGCTTAAATTCAGCAGGGACAAATCACTTTTCTATCTTCAACAAAGCCTGGTACAACTTTTCAGTAGGCAAACCAACTACATTCGTGTATGATCCGTCTATCTTTACTATAGCCGTAACCCCCACCCACTCTTGTATACCGTAAGAGCCTGCCTTATCCATCGGCTTATATTTGGTTACATAGTTTACTATTTCCTCATCCGTAAGCGTGCGGAAAGTAACATCCGACACATCATAAAAACTATGATATTCATGCTTATAAAACAAACAAACCCCTGTAATAACCTGGTGAACTTTGCCCGACAACATTTTCAGCATTTCTATGGCATGTTCTTCTGTTTCGGGCTTGCCCAGTATATGGCCATCAATGCTTACTATAGTATCAGCTGTAAGTACCACTTCATCGCCTACAATTTCATCAAATGCAGTAGCTTTTTGTTGGGCTATGTAAACGGCTATTTCTTCGGGCGTTAAATTGTCGGGGTACGATTCATCAACCTCTTTTAGTATGATTCGGAAATCAAGGTCCATTAATTTTAACAGTTCTTGCCTGCGCGGCGATTTAGAGGCGAGTATGATAGATGGAAATGTATTCATTAAATATTATTTTGCTACAAAAATAGTGAACTGCTTCTTAATTAAGCAGATAAACATCCTTAAAAACGATTTATCAGGCGTTTAAACATCACAAAAAATACTGACTTATAAGTATTTAATAATATATCAAAATAATAATAGCTTAGTAGTATGCTAAACCTAAGCTATTATAAAACCTTATTTATTATTCTTACTGTATTTTACTTTGTGCCAACACTTTGTCATGCGCAGGATGTGTACTATGGCCAGGTTATCAATAAAGTAACCGAAGCTGTTATACCCGGTGTTACGGTAATGCTTTTAAAAGAGAAGATAGCGACGCAAACAAATGAGCAGGGTTATTTTAGCTTGTCGACAAGGAATCCTGTGGCTAATGACACGCTCCAGTTCAGTTCGATAGGTTATAAAACTTTTAAACTGCCTGTATCGGCCTTTCAGCCGAAAAATTTCATCATGCTCGAAGCCAGCAATACCTCGCTTAATGAAGTGCACATTACCGATGCAAAAATTAAAACTATAACGTTAGGCAGATTCTTTACTTACGATTTAAAAAATATTGGCTGGAGCTATTTATATTACCATTATACAAGAGTTATCGTTCAGCGGACACCACTGGCAAAACTTTTTACAGCACCAAATCCTAACGCCATATTAACAGGTATATCAATGGGCCGTCAGGATTTACCTGCAAGCCCCAGCTATGCCACCCGAAATAAATTTACCACGTTTTTATTGCACGTTATGGCCGAGGATGCGGATACAGGCGGCCCTGGTAAAATATTATTTACCAAAAATGTATCATTAACCGATAACTCTACACGGATTGATTTTGATCTGACTAAAGAGATCATTGTTATCCCGACTGCAAAGTTTTTTGTAGCTATAGAATGGCTGATAACCCCTTATAACGAGATAATTGAGGTATCTAACACACAAAAATTTGATTGGGTTACAAAGCACGGCTATCAAATATTTAAAGATGCTTCAGATTACCGGGTTTCTTATCAACCATTTTTAGTAGGCTATGCCAATGACAATACATTAAAACCTGCCGACTTATATATCAAAGTTGGGAAAGCCTGGCAATATACGCGTGGGTATGAGCCATTTGACCTTGCACTCTCTGCCACTATACATTATTAACGTCGGGTATGAAAAAAATATTTACACTTATAGCCTGTACCGTTACTTTACTGGTAAATGCCCAGCAAAAATTTAACACATTCCATATTGTTGATAGTTTAAGCGGCAAACCAGTGGCATCTACCACGATAACAATAATAAGAGCAAACCTATCTATCACAACCGAAAAGGATGGTATATTTATGATTCCCGGTGATTTAAGTGTTATGCGCGATACCGTAATATTAAATACCCAAACCTATAAACCATTAAAAATACCATTGCACAAACTAAATGGCATGGACACCATAAGGTTGGCCCGTGATATTATTGAAGCGCATACCGAAAAATTGAAATTTAAAGATGATACGTTGCTGAATGACTATCCTAAACAAGATATTGTACATTACGCAGGTATTAACACCGAAATTTCAACTTTTGACTACCTGCAGTTGGCGCAGCAATTTTATGTAGCTAAGCCAGGGACATTCTTAAAAGAGATAACCTTAAACCGACTTGCTTTTGGTTTGGACGTTTCAGACCATACCTGGACAGGGTTGGTACATCTTGACGTTACCAAATTTAGGTTAAGGATCTATGATGTTGACCCATTAACTAACGGGCCCGGGCGCGACCTTTGCAATAAGGTAATAGAAGAAAGTAAAAGTGCAGGTAGCCAGGCAAGCATTAATCTAAAAAAATATAAAATTATACTGCCACATACTTCCTTTTTTGTAGCTGTTGAGTGGCTGCGCGATTATTACAATGCCGGCTTCTCGCACAACTATATTCCGGCATTAAAAAAGGAAGTAAAGCAACTCAACTATCGCCCTGCAATTGGCATATCGCCCATTACCGGCAACAAACTAAATATCTGGGCGCTAAATTTTAAACATGAATGGCAACCGTTTACCTATTTTATGCCTTTTGGGACAGATTTGGCTATGAAGGCAAATATTGAGTATTGAAAACCTACCAGCTATAAGACTCTTCACTCATCCACTTATCCTGTACCTTCAGCACTTTCTCTATCACATCGCGGGCGCAGCCTTTGCCGCCGCCAAGCGGTGATACGTATTGGCTTAGGGCTTTAACTTCTTCGCAGGCATCAGCAGGGCAAACCGGCAAGCCGGCCAATTTCATTACACCCAGATCGGGGATATCATCGCCCATATATAATACATTAGCAGGCAGGATGTGTTTTGATTCCAGGTAATCTTTAAACTTATTGATCTTAACATGGGCACCGATAAATACATCAGTAATACCCAAACTATTTAAACGATAAATGGCCGTTTTTGAACGACTGCCGGATATAGCGCAAACATTATAACCACACTTAACCGCTAACTGTAAAGCATAACCATCCTTAATATTAAAGGCACGACTTTGCTCGCCGGTTTCGGTAACAAATACAGAACCATCAGTTAATACACCATCTACATCAAAAATAAAGGTGGTAATATCTTTAAGCTTAGTTAGGAATGATTCCATTTTGTTCAGTTCGCAGTTTTTAGTTGGCAGTTTGTTTTTTAATATTGTTTAGTTACAAATGACCGTTCAAATCGGCTGCCAACTGCCAACTAAAAACTGCCCACTGTCTACTGATTATCCCGCCATTCATAAACCCAAGCCGATTGGATCTGCTCCAAATGTCCTTCGGATGATTCCTCACGGGTACCTGCAAAATTAGGTAGTGAAAGCACCCATTCTAACAGATCAGTAAAGCGGATACGATATATTTTTGATTCGTTAAAATCATCGCCAAATTTCTCATAAAGCGACATGGCAATGTCCTCATGATCGTTCCAGTGAATAGGAAGGGCAAATTTATTGTCTGTCATTATATTTTGTTTTACGTGGTACGTTATACGTAGTACGTTCTTTGTCTATCAAATTCATCAACACGTATTACGTTTGACGTTATACGTACAACCTACTAGTGTCCTAAAAACTGCGACTGGTTAGGCAATGTTACTTCAATATCACCGTCAATCATTACACACTGGCAGCCTAATCTTGAGGTAATGCGCGGGTTAACTGCGCGATCAATAAAGTCCTCTTCTTTATCAGAAATTTCCTGCACGTTATCACCACCCTTGTTAACATATATATGGCAGGTACTGCATCCGCAAACGCCGCCGCAATTATGCTGCAATTCAATGCCATTTTCCAGGCAAACATCTAACACAGATTCTCCCTCGGCAATAGGCAGCTCGATAGTTTCGTGACCTGCCTCCTCAAAGTTTATCTTTACTTTAAAAATATTCATTTTGGCAAAAGTAACAAAATTACTTGTCCCCGTGCCGCTCAATATCCAATTTGATAATACCCTGACTTAATAAAGTGTATAGGTCCTGCAAATGGGGAGTGTCTTTTAATAGTTGCAGGTGGTTATTCATGGTGGTTTCATCGTTGCGTACTGCCGGGCCGGTTTGCATAGCTGCCGGTAAACCGGTTTGTACCTTTTCGGCGGTTTCTAATATCAGCGGGCGTATCAATTCAAAATCAAGCTGGTGTTGTGTTAAAATTTGCTGCGCGATGGTATACAGATAATTGGGGAAATTACAGGCAAACACTGCCGCCAGGTGCAATACTTTGCGCTGGGCGCTATCAATACGATAAACCTTATTGCTGATGGTTTGCGCCAGTTCCTGCAGTTGTTTAGTAATGCTTTCGTCAGCAGCTTCTATGCACAAAGGCACGTTCATGAAATCAACCTCTTTGGTTTTGTTGAAAGTTTGTAATGGATAAAACACGCCAACATTATCAGCGAAAGCCAATAAAGCAAACATATCGGTAGCGCCTGATGTATGTACCATTAATTTTTGATGAACTGCTAATTGCTCGGCTATTACACCGATAGCATCATCTTTAACAGCGATAACGAAGATGTCTGTTTCGGGATCGATCTGGATCAGATCATGAATTGGCTCGGCTTTTACATGATAGGCCAGCAGGGCAGCGTTTTGCATAGCGCGGCTATAAACTTGCACAATACGATGCCCCGCGTTTTTAAACGCGGCTGCCAAATGTGTGGCTACATTGCCCGAACCGATTATGGTGATACGCATAAGCCCCAGCCCCCTCTAAATCTCCCCCGGTAGGGGAGACTTTTTTGAATGTTAATTTAAAGCCCTCCCTACCGGGGAGGGTTGGGAGGGGCTGTTATGTAGTCTTCAACTCCTTATTTCTTCTAAATATCGACAGCAAAATACCAATAACCATGATAATAGTACCCGACCATAGGAAGTTAATATCAGGGAACTGTATGGCACGCATTACGATCCATTTTTTGGCACTCTCCGGCTGCTGGTAAAGCGTTATCTCTACTTTGCCTTGTTGTGGTATTACTTTGGTAAAACGCAGTTTTAAACCGGCGTCATCAACCTTACGGGCAAAATCGAAAGCGTTATTATTGCGGATCATATAAACCGGCTCGGCCTGGTAGGTTTTGCCGTTTGATACTATTTGCAATTTGGCACCTATAGCAACGTCTTTAGCCGTCAATTCTATATCCTGTACGTGATCTATACGGCCTATACCGGTTAATATAGCATAGCCTTCTCTAAAGCGGATGGTATCGCCTGTTTTAACTTCGTAAGTTATGGGCGCATCATATTTTTTGTTATCACTTTCTTCATCATGACCTACCGCGTCAGTGCCTTCACCAATTGCAATAGCGTTTGACATGTTAACATGTGTATACAAATCACTAAATAAGTAATGCTTGGTATCAGGCGATGAGATCAATCCCATTTTAGCGTTGGCTTGGGCGTTAGGCTTTAGCAAAAACTCTTCGGTTACTTTACCTGTAGCATCAATTACTTTATAGTTTACTTTAAAATAATGGTTGGGCGGGGCTATCGAGTCGCCTATATAACTAACCGTGTACTTACCCATTTTAATGGGTGTATTTTTGTAAAGGGTGATGTTTTCGCGCGGGTTATTTTTTGATTTGGCAAAATCCTCAGAGAACTGCTCGCCGGTTGTATTTTCTGATATGACTTTGCTTGTTCCCGCAGAGATTAATGCACCAACCATGATCAGCCCAAAACCGATATGCGCTACTGCCGATCCGGCTAATTTAAATTTGCCTTTAAGGGCATCGATAAATACTTTGCCGTTGGCCAAAATAGAATAGATGGCGCCAACCATTATCAGTATAAATACAAAGTTTAATTTATTGGCCCCTGTAAAATAAATTATCGGCAGCGTAATTAAACCCGCAACTAATAAATAAACTACGGTTGATATAAAGAATTTGGCGCTATCTGTCTTTTTATATTTTAAAAACTGCGTAAAGCCAGTTAATAAGGTAACCACTACGGCAAATGAGGCCTGTACTATGTTATAATGCTTTACCGGGTCAGTAGGCGGTGCCAGCTTGGTACCGAACATAGCGTTCCAAACGGGGATAGACGATACTACCACCAAATGAAAGCATGACAAGGCTAAAAATACAGCACCTACAAACATCCAAAACTCGCGCGAGTAGGTTTCTTCGTCCTTAGTAGTCCGTGGTAAATCTTTCCAGCGGATGGCTAATAATACTATAGATAAAATTAAAAATATCACTACATCGGCAACCAAATGCCAGAACATACCTGCATCGGTAAACGCGTGTACAGACGTTTCGCCTAATATACCGCTGCGGGTTAAAAATGATGCGTATAATACCAACACAAAGCTGGTTAAAGTTAAAATAGTAGCAGTAAGGTATGAGTGACTGGTGTTTTTGTAAACGATCATTACGTGTACAGCACCCACTAATATTAACCATGGAATGATAGACGCATTCTCCACAGGGTCCCATGCCCAAAAGCCACCGAATGATAATGACTCATAAGCCCAAAAAGCACCCATGATAATACCTGTACCTAATATCATCATAGCAAATAACGCGTATGGGATAGCGGCATTTACCCATTCTTTATAGCGCTTTTGCCAAAGGCCTGCAATAGCATAAGCAAACGGAACCACCATTGATGCAAAACCTAAAAACAAGGTTGGCGGATGTATTACCATCCAGTAGTTTTGCAATAACGGGTTCATACCGTTACCATCTTTTATATAGGTTAAGTAGTTATGGTAAAGCGCAGGGTTGGTTGCAAATACCGGTGCCGATTCTTTCAGGTTAATAGCCTCGCGCAGCAAAATAAATGGCGATGTGCCTATACGCTGGCCAAATATATCAACTCCAATAAGCATGGTAGCTAGTATGGCTTGCGATAAAGATATCACCGCCAAAACCGGCGACTCCCATGATTTAGCTTTCCAGATTAAAATATTACTTAGTACCGCCTGCCAGAACGTCCACAACCAAAAGCTCCCCTCCTGTCCATCCCAAAAGCTGGAGATGATATAGTGTGTAGGCAACGCTCTTGACGAATGTTCCCAGGCATAATAATACTCAAACAGGTGATTTAAAATGATGTAGTATAAACAAACACCTATACCGATAACAGCAACCGTATTTATACAGGCACCGATCCGGCCCAGGCGTTTCCATGAAATATCAATAGGGTTGGTGGTAGCAAAGTAATAGCTTATTGCCGCGAAAAGTGACGAGCCAAATGCCAAAATTGTAAAGAACTGGCCCAGGTGGCCCGGTAAAAGGTGTTCGCCTTTAAAAGCTGTATCCATTAAATAATTGTTATATGCTGGCCTGTTTAGCCTTGGCCTCTGTAATTTCTACTTTGTCCTGGGTATATTTAGATGGACATTTCATTAATATTTTTGATGCATGAAACTCATTACCACGCATTGCGCCGGTTAACACAATTTGCTCTGACCGTTCAAAATCCTGCGGTTTGCTGCCTGTAAATACTACCTTACATTCTTCGCCTTTATTATCTTTCATATAGAAAGAAAAATAATTAGCATCCTTGGTAGCATCGTAAAAAAGTTGTTTTTGTTTGTTAAGATGACCTACAATATGTAATTCGCTCGCAGATTTTTGGGCATCTTTAAAAGACCCATAAGTTGTTGAGGTAGAATAAACACTTATAATAACCGCGATAGCGATAGCTATAACAACAAGGCCAAATATGGATGATTTTTTCATTGACGGTTTAATTCTTGTAATTCAAGTTTGCAAAAATACAAAACGTACAGGTAATAATGTTTATTACAAGGGATATATATTATTTAGAATCTTTCTTAACTATCGTATTATGGAGATATAACCACTTTTTTTAATGGGCACATTGTAATAAGTATCCATACCGTTAAATATCCAATAGTAAGTACCTGACGGTAAGTCATGCCCGCTTAATTTACCATTCCATGTAGCGTCTTGCGATTTGGTGGTAAATATCTGCTGCCCATAACGGTTAAAAATAGTCAGGTCATCAAACTTTACATACCCCTCTATGTGCATTCCGAAATTGTCATTTATGCCATCATTATTAGGCGTAAACACATTAGGCCCGGTTACAATATAGGGTGGCGGCGGTAAACAAACTACATTTACAGCGGTAACAAGCTCACACCCGTAAGCATTTTTCACCTTAATGTAATACAAACCACTCTTACTAATTGACGTATAATTACTTAACGATATAGTTGCGGATGCATCCGAATAGTAACTATATGTAAAGTTATCCTGCTTGACAAAGGTTTTGGTAATATCAACCGTAGTAGGATATGTTGCCGGAGCAGGCTGCGTAACCGTTATAACAGGCGGTATAAGTTTAACGTGTACCGTAGATACATGCTGGCAGCCTAACGGTACCATAGCTTGTATGTAATATGTGCCCGGTAGTACTACGGATGTAGGGTCGCGTACATGCGTGGTTAACGAGGCATCTATAAAATAATTGTAAACAAAACCATCACTGCTGCCGGCTGTCACTGTTTTATCTGTGAGGTTAACACCCGTTTCGGGGCAACCACGTATGGTGTCAATCACTTTTAACGTTAACCCGTCATCAACTTTTTTAATTGAAGTGAACAGCACATCTTCACACCCCAGCCCGTCATATGGGAAAACTTTTAACGCGTATTTAGTACCCTCTGGAGGTATATTAGCTGTTGTAAGGTTTTGTTCCGTGCCCAATACAGCAGAAAGGTCTGCGTTATACCAAATGTAAGATTGAAAACCTTCGGGCCCTTTTAATGTCATGGATGCTTGTTGGGTAGAGCAAATTTCATTACCTGTTATAGGCGATGATGATAAACCCTCATCCATATCGATATAAGCATAGCCAAAGTGTCCGCCCAGTACACAATCATTAGTTGTAAACTCCAAACGTAATAACTTACCGGCGTAGCCCGTTAGATTGATAGTAGCTGTTGCCCATTTTTTATAATAAATAAAAGCAGTATCCCTACCGCCTGGGCCGGGTTTTCTGGTTGACGATAATTGAAAACCGGGCAGATTAGAGCTCGCAACAAAGTTAAACGCGGGGCAATCAACGTATTTATCGTCCGTAATATCATAAACACGCGCGGTAAATTTGGGTTGTTCATAAAATTTATGAGGCGGATTTTGAAATACTACCGCGTAATTAAAAACCAGGCTGTAGCTAGGCTGGTTAGGCGCCAAAAAAGTATAATTCATCCCTTCGGCTTCGTGACCAGCAGTTTCATTACCCAAACGTACCGAGTAATTGCTCCCATTGGGACATACTACCGGGAATTCACCATAAGGATCTAATACACCATAATCATTTGCCCGACTAAATAACGTATGGCGAGTTGGAAGGGGTCGGGAATTGTGTAAAGTAATAACTCCAGCCGGATCAATGCTACCCGCGCTGCAATTCCAATTATTAAATGACCCCTCTTCAAACCCGATGTTATCAGGTAATTGAGCAAATGATTTAACACTGAGCAACAAGAATAATATAAACAGATTTTTAAACACAGGGGGAAACCGCTTAAAAAATAATCACGAAACATTTGTTGGTTAAAGATAAAGTATCCTGATGCCATTACGTTAAAATTAAAGTAATGGTTGCCAACCAACAAAGGGCAGGCCTTTAAACCTACCCTTTGTTCTGTATTACCAAACCAAACAAAATATTATGGCCAAATACCCAGGTTTTGATAAGACACCGCTATTTTGTTGATAACGCCTACCAAAGCGGCAGTACGCATACCGTCTATTTTATCATTGGTTTTATAAATCTCTCTAATTTCATGGTATGAACGGATCATGGTATCTTCTAATCCCGAGTTAACTAACTCCAGTTCGGAAGCGCCCTTTACTATTGTAGCACGTTGTAATGGCGTTAAAGAAGTACCGGTTATACCTTCGACCATGTTTACCAGGTTGAGATTGGTAGTTTCTTCAAACCTGCGGTTGATACGGCCAAATGCCACATGCGAAAGATTTTTCAACCACTCGAAATATGATACCGTTACACCGCCCGCGTTTGCATACATATCGGGCACAACAATACCGCCCATTTGGTAAAACATAGCTTCGGCCTCGGGGCTGGTTGGGCCGTTAGCGCCTTCCACTATAATTTTAGCTTTAATGTTTTTAATATTAGCTATAGTTAACTGGTTCTCTAACGCGGCAGGTATCAAAATATCACATGGCTGCTCCAGACCCTCCATGGTGTTTTTAAATTCTTTTTTGGCACCCGGGTACCCTAAAATGGATCCGGTTGCTTTACGGTGCTGAAAAACAGCCTCAACATCTAAACCATCTTCGTTATAGATAGCGCCCTCAAACTCACATAAGCCAACTATGGTAGCGCCAAATTCGGCCATAAATTTTGCCGAGTAATAACCTACATTACCCAAACCCTGTACAATAACTTTTTTACCTGATACGCCCGCCGTTAAACCTATTTTCTGCATATCCTCTGCAACGCTAACACATTCGCGCGCGGCAATAGCAACACCTCTGCCGGTAGCTTCACGGCGACCGGCTATACCGTGTAAAGCAATTGGCTTACCGGTAACCGCCCCCATAGCATCTAATTGGCCGGGATTCATGGTTGCATAAGTATCGGCAATCCAGCTCATTTCGCGCTCGCCACTCCCATAATCAGGTGCAGGTACGTCAATGCTGGGGCCTATAAAGTTTTTCTTTATTAATTCTACGGTATAACGGCGGGTAATATTCTCTAACTCCTGCACCGTATAATTTTTTGGGTTGATTTTAATGCCGCCTTTAGCGCCGCCAAACGGAACGTTTACAATGGCGCATTTATAGGTCATTAACGCGGCAAGCGCCATTACTTCGTCCTCGTTAACCATTTCGCTGTAGCGGATACCGCCTTTAGTTGGCGATTGATGGTGCGAGTGTTCAACACGCCACGCGTCAATTACTTCAAAACCGTTACCACGGCGTATAGGAAAACGAAAACGGTAAACGCTGTTACATGATTTTATCTGATCTAATAAACCGGCATCGTGTTTAGTGAATTGTGCTGCACTATCAAAGTTGCCGCACACATCGGCAAAGAAATGGGTATCTTGATTAGCTGAATTATTTTTAGCCATAATTTGGTATTTATAAATATGATTTTCTCAATAAAGGATGCAAATTTGATACAAATTTTATCAAAATTGCAATTTATTATGTCACCATACTGTATACTTATAGTAACAATGGTATAAAAACTATGTTTAAACAATTATAGCTTATTTTTCGGGCTATTTTTCTTTTTCGATTTTTTTTAATCGCCTGTCAATAGAGAACAAATAAATAGCTAATCCAATAAAAATTATAACAATTGTAGCTATAACAACATATATTTTGCCCGAGCTTCGAAACGCGTCAGCCATTTCAACAGTGTTTGATTGTTGTGCGTAGGTTGTTAAAAAAGATACCAGGAGTAATATTAAGGTTAAGAACTTTTTCATTAGTTTATGCTGTTTCTTTTGTTTTCAATTAAACGAATACGGTAACGTAAAGTGGCTATCCAAATTGCCATAAAACTCCACCCTAACATTGCTGGGTAAAACGCTAGTTTCATGCCGTTATCCAAGTCATATTTACCAAAGGCCGGGTTACCGCCGCTACCGGGATGTAAAGAATCGGTCATTCGTGGTAAAACAAATATCAGTACGATCATTATTGGGAAAGCGAAAATATTATAAATGGCAGATATTTTTGCTCGTTTCTGTTCTTCGTCAATAGAGTTGCGTAGTACTATGTAAGCGCAATATAACAAGAAAGCTATTGCAGCGCTGTTTTGCTTAGGGTCGCCGCTCCAAAATTCGCCCCAGGTATATTTGGCCCACATCATGCCGGTTATTAAACCTAATGTATAAAACAATAAGCCGGTGTTTACACATTCAACCGATGCCAGATCATATTCTTCTTTACCGGTATTTAGATATTTAATACTATAGAAAACCGATATAGAAAACACAGAAAGCATACCCATCCACATAGGCACGTGGAAATATAAATTGCGTATAGTTTCATGCAAAACCGCTAATCTGGGAACAGGTAGTATTAAACCCGTTATAAACGTAGAGAGAATGAGTAGTACTACTATAACCTTCCACCAAGTTTGATATATAAATTTCATGTTGATCTGTATAGCAAATGTAGCAATTATTTATGTTGACAGCTAAATATGTTGCGCGGGTTAGCGCTTTTCTGACGGTACATAATCAACCGGTAATAATTCTGACATTCGGGACTTACTCCAAGTGCCTTCATATAGTGGTTCGCCGTCTATCACAATTCCATTTTTATCGAATAAAGCATACGGGGGATTATTGTACAACGTAACCACACTAATTTCATAATTGGGCATATCAAGCGGGCGATAAATATCTTTGTAGTTGGTTTCATCGCGCTTTTTGGTGTACATTACATATAAGTAATTAGGGAACGTAATTGCGAAGATGCCCGGCTGCTGCGTTTTTCTTAATAGTTCAAACGAGTACCATGGCGTTTGGGTGAGATGATCCATCGTATATTTTGAAAGATTGGCAATGTCAACCCAATAGTTTGCCGAGTCGCCACGACCAATTGTTTTATATCTGTTTATTTTCTGATGAATTATCTCATCGCTTGGGCGGGCCGGGTTTGGATAACGCGTTAGTCTGCGCATTTCAAACCCATTTTCTGTTAGTTTATCGGTATACAGCGATCTGTAAAAGTCCATTGGTGAACCATAATACGCCATATCACGATTTCTTTGCCATATCTTTTTTTGCGAAGCAGACCCGGGCAGGTCCTCAAATAAGCGTTCGCCGCCGTAAGTAATAATGCCTGATATGTTATCGCTTTTAAAATTTTTAAGCAGGAATTTTACACGGTAACCAAGTCCGCGGTTTTCTATAACTAAAAAGTTATCGCTCTCTGCTTCCAGGGTCAGCAGTTTTTTATGATACGTAAAATAGAGCACTTGCGGGTTAAGTATTTCGCACTTCTTAGCGTTCTCATCTACCCCTAAAAAGTCTTTTTTAAATTGCTCAAAGTTTCTTTTCCAATCGGCTTTGGCAGTAGTCGAAATTACTACTTCACGTAACTGGATTGTTTTAGGTTCTAATTCAACAAGTACTTTAACATCGTCATCCCCTACCTGTATTTTTTGTGTATAGTCGCTATACCCTACCGTTGTAATTACTAATGTGTATTGGCCAGGTCGTATCTTATTTAAACTGAAGGTACCGTCTATGGCAGTACTGGTACCAAATGATGAGTTACTTAAAAAAACACTGGCGCTATGTATAGGCGATTTTGTTTCTTTTGATATTACTTTACCTGTTATACTAACATTTTGCGCCTTTGCAAAAACGGGCAATATAAAACACAAAACAATTAACCGGAAAACCCGCATAGGTAACTTTAAGCTTTTTATAAAATGCTAATTAAAACATTTACCGTTGAAATATAGATGAAAACAAGTTTAAAAAGTGTTAAATATTACACATTCTAATCCGATTCTAATTTGATGGCACTTGTTGTTTACCATAAGGTGCGTAATCAACCGGTAGTAAAGTTGACAGGCGCAATTTAGACCATGTACCTTCATATAATGGGCTGTTGCCTATAATAGTCCCGTTCCGGTCAATTAATATAGCCTGGTTATTATTAACGTAACTAACAATAGTGGTTTCATAATTTAAGTCGTTAGGTATACGGTATACGTCTTTATAATAGTTAGTTTCCCATCTTTTAGTATAAACCACATATAAGTTATCGGGGAAGGTAATAGCCAATAAGCCGGGCCTTTCTGTACTTTTTAATATATCGCTTACAGCAAATTTCCCCTTAAATTTTTGATTGGTGTAACGGGTATGATTTTTAATGCTTGTCCAATACAAAAACGAGTCATCTTTTGATTTTTTAGCCTTGTCCAGATTTTGTTCTATCTCCTCATCTGTTGGTCGGCTTGAGTTAACCTGGCGTGCAAGGCGGTAAATTTTAAAACCGGCATCGGCTAAACTGTCTTTATATAACGACCTGTAAAAATGCATGGCCGAACCGTAATAGGCTTCATCACGTTTTTTGTACCACCTTTTCTTTTTTCCATCGCCGCCTTTCATCTCTTCAAAAAACTGGCTGCCAGAATAAGCTACATTGCCACTAAGCAACTCGCTCTTAAAGGTTTTCAGCAGAAATTTAATGCGATATCCCAACGCATTATTTTCTATTATTAAAAGCTCATCAGTATAGGCTTCAAGTACGGTTTTATTTTGGCTGAATGTAAAATTAAGTATCTGTGGGTTAACTATTTTACAGTCGAGCGCATTTTGATCAGTGCCGATAAAATCCTGCTTAAATTGTTCAAGGGCAAGTTTCTTATCTGCTTTTGATATGTTTGATATAACTACCTCTTTAAGCTGAACCGTTTTAGGCCTTAATTCAATATTCAAGTTAACAGGATCATTGTTAACAGTTAGTATCTGCGTATAATCTTCGTACCCTATTGTAGTAACAACCAGGCTGTATTGACCGGGCTTTAATCCATTTAAAGTAAACATACCACTATTGGTTGTTGATGTACCGAAGGACGAGTTACTCAAAAAAACACTGGCCCCCGCTATTGGCGCTTTGGTATCTGCCGATAATACTTTACCTGTAACAGCTACATTTTGTGCTATTGAAATTATGGGGAGAAGAATTAAAAATAGTATTCGGAGCAACTTCATGGGGTAATTTACATTCCTGTTTTAAGATGATTAAAACGAACTTTAAGTATAGGTATTGTTAATCGCGCCATAAATATGGGAAGAGTAACAAAGCTGTTGCCATAACAATAGCATTTATAGCGCATAGTACACCAATATCACCATAACTCAAGCTACGGTCCAGGCCATCCATAGCATTTTTGCTGAGGCGTATCAGTATTAAAATAACGGGGATAATTACCGGAAAACTTAATATGGCCATTAATGTGCCGTTATTACCGGCTTTTGATGCAATAGCCGATATCATGGTGAAAACCGTTGAAAAACTAAAACTACCCAATATTACCACTATGAAATAAAACAGCGGATCGCCAATGGTATTGGTAAAAAAAACAAGGTACACCACCAATGCCAATATGCTGAGTAATGACATCAACAAAATATTGTAAAATGTTTTAGACAGGATAATAGCGTGGGGACTAGCAATGGAATAATAATACAGCAGACGGCTCTTGCTTTCTTGCATAAAACTTTTAGCTATGGCATTGACTGAGGCAAACAGAATGATGATCCAGAATAATACGTTCCATACAACTTTATAGCCGTTGCTTTTTTCAAAACCGGGGGTGAGGTTAAATGATATATAGCATACAAACACGGTAGAAACTACATACAGCAATACCCCGTTAAACGCGTATTTCGAGCGCCACTCCAGCACAACTTCCTTTTTAAAAAGCTCCCATGTTTGATCAATGAGTTTCATATTTGACAAATATAGTGATTGGAGGTTAGTAAAAACACATGTCATTTCGAACGAGGTACGAGGAGAAATCTATACATACACATCGCGCGCTTACTTTGTAGTGTATAGATTTCTCCCTTCGCTCGAAATGACAGACGAGAGTAAGTTTAACGGAGTATGTTTCTAATCTATTCGACATTTATTAACTTTACGCTATGCCGGTTACTTATTATAAAACACCTGTTGGTATTGCTCAAATAACAGAGGACGATGGCTTTATTAGCCGCATACACATCATGGATGAGGAATGCAAGATTGAGCCTATTACATCGCCCTTACTTAATGAGGCTATGAGGCAATTGGATGAGTATTTTGCAGGCACTCGTAAGGTTTTTGATTTTCCTATCAAACAAGAAGGCTCAGAATTTCAGCAACAGGTTTGGCAGGAGTTATTGAAAATAGACTACGGCAAAACTATAAGCTATGGGCAACAATCGCAGCAAATGAACAGCCCACTGGCAATTAGGGCCATAGCAGCTGCAAATGGTCGAAATAATTTATGGGTAGTTGTACCCTGCCATCGGGTCATCGGCTCTAACGGGAGCTTAACGGGTTATGCCGGTGGCCTATGGCGCAAACAATGGTTATTAGAACACGAGGCTAAAGTTTTGGGCGTTGGCCAAACTAAGCTTGAGTTTTAATTTTATCATCTAATAATTTTACCATTTTTTCGTGTAGTTGACCGGGCTGAAAAGGTTTAGCCAATACGTCATTCATACCTGATGAAAGAGCTTCCTGCTGCTCATGATCAAAAGACGCGGCTGATAATGATATGATTGGGATGCTACGTTTAGGTTCATCAAAATCTATCCTGATCTTTCGGGCGGTCTGGTAACCGTTCATTTCGGGCATGTGGGTATCCATCAATATCAGGTCGTAATCGTTTTCTCTTAGTTTATCTAATGCTTTAAGGCCATTGTTTACCACATCGGGCTTAATGTTCCAATCGTTTAAAATTTTTGTCAACATAAATTGATTGATCAGGTTATCCTCGGCTACCAATACCTTTATACCATCAAATGGTTGAAGGTGATCGTTTGATCTTTTAACTTTCTCTTTCTGTGGCTTATCAGCTATAGCATACCTGTTTGTAAAGGTAAATACGCTGCCCTTGCCCGGCCTGCTATTAACAGAAAGTTCGCCGCCTTTTAATTGTACCAGTTTTTTAACAATGGCAAGGCCTAAGCCTGTACCACCGTATTTAGCTGTAATATCATCATCCGCTTGCTCAAACGATTCGAAAATATCATTTAAACGATGTTTAGGTATACCTATACCTGTATCTTCAACAGTAAATTGAAGTTGTGCTTTATCACTTTTTTTATCAAGCACGGCAATTTTTAGTTTAACATGGCCTCGTTTAGTAAACTTAATAGCATTACTTAGCAAATTCATCAATATCTGATTTAGGCGCAACGAGTCTATCATTAAATACTCGGGTATATCGGGGTCTATATCCAAAAAGAACTCTATATGTTCTTCATCAGCTTTAAATTTAAGTAAACGATAAACGGACTGTACCAGGTCGACCAGTTTATTGGAAGTACGAACTATACTGAATTTGCCGGCATCTATTTTTGATATATCCAGTACATCATTTATAACTCCCAATAATGATTGCGATGAAACCTCCAACAGGTCAAGCATATTGTTTTGCTGGTCGGTAACCTCTGTTTTGCGCAGCAATGCTGTTAAGCCAATAATACCGTTAATAGGTGTCCGTAACTCATGGCTCATATTAGCCAAAAAAGATTCTTTTGCTTTTTTACCAAACTCGGCTGCTTCTTTTGATTTAATTAGCTGCAACTCGTAGCTTTTTTGTGGCGTAACATCATTAATATTAAAAAATAATGTTTTATTGCGATAAGCCACCCGGCACTCTACTGATATTGGATTTTTAGAGAATGTGGCAAACTGATAATCTAAAACAGCAAGGTTAAGATTGTCTTTAATAATATCGCCCAACCTTTTGCGGAACGCCGTCTTGTCTTCGTCAACTACACGATCAATAATGCTCTTGCCAACCACTTCTGCTTGTTTAAAGCCTAGAATAGTTTCGACAGCAGGGTTAATACTTTTTATACGCAGTGTTTCAGCATCAACAACACAAATAATATCAGCAGAGTTTTTTACTACCAGGGCAAAATTTCCCAGCTCTTCATTTTTTTGCTTAATATCGGTCTGTGCGCGGGCTAACTTTATAAATGAATCAACTTTGGCTGATGTAACGTATGGGTCAAGCGGTTTATATAAATAATCAACAGCACCAACACCCAATCCTTTAACAGCATATTTTGTTTCTTTTGATATGGCTGTTACAAAAATCACCAATATATCTTTAGTGCGCGGGTTTGATTTAAGCATTTCTACAAACTCAAAACCATCCATATCGGGCATTTGCACATCAACAAGGGCTATGGCAATATTATTTTCCCAGGCAATTTTAAGCCCTTCGTTTGGGGATGTTGTTGAGTAAATCTTAATATCGTTACGTTGCAGCAAAGCTTCAAGGGCAACAATATTTTCTTCTCTATCGTCAACAATAAGAATATTTACAGGGATCGGCATTTATGATGGTAAAGGTATGGTTATTAAAACATTAAGTTTGAAAAAGCTCAAAAATATCTTTCGTTTTTAGTATATATTCTGCTGCATTCATATCAATAGCCGCTTGCGGCATTTCCCTTATTTCAGCATCATTCGGATCTTGTACTATGGTTAACGCTCCATTTTTACGTAATTTCAGTAGTCCTTCTGCCCCATCGGGGTTAGCTCCAGAAAAAAGTACCGCGGTGCAACGTTCTTTATATATTTCAGACACGCTCTCGAAAGTAACATCAATTGACGGCTTGGAGTACCATACTGCATCTGATACATCTAAACTAAAAGATTTATCTTTTTCAATAAGGGTGTGATAGTTTGCAGGCGCTATATAAATAGTATTGTTATTCAGTAAATCTTTGTCACTAATTTCCCGCATCAACATACGGCTGCTTTCGGCAAATAGTTTTTCTATCTCGCTAAAAAAATTCTTTTTCCGGTGGATCACTACAATCACCGTTTTATTCAAATCAGCAGGAAATATTTTTATCAAATTATAAATTGGTTTAAATGACCCTGCCGACCCACCTAACAGTAACAGATCGGTATTTTGCCAGCGCTGAATTATGTTATCGTCAAGAGCCAATTTTTTGATATATATTTTCTTTTTGATTAATTACCTTAAACTTTTTCTTAAATCTGTCGGTTCTGATAGTTTCTTTAGCACCCAAGCATAAAAAACCAAGCGGGGCCAGGCTGTTGTAAAAAAGATCAAGTATCCTATCCTGTAATGATATTTCGAAATAGATAAATACATTACGACAGCTTATTAATTGAAATTCATTAAAAACATTATCGGATACCAGGTTATGTACGGAAAATAAAATATTTTGTTTCAATTCGCTATGGATTGTTGCCGCATCATATAATATAGTAAAATGATCTGTTATTGAACCCTCAAGCCCGGCAAGCTGGTAATTTTCGGCATAGCTTTTTATTTTACGAAGACTGTAAATACCTTTCCTTGCCTCTTTTAGGCATTCGGTATTAATATCTGTGCCATAAATAAATGATTTTTTCCGCAGGCCCGCTTGCTCCATTAAAATAGCCAACGAATAAGCTTCCTCGCCCGATGAGCAACCGGCACACCATATTTTACTATGTTGGTAAGATGCCAGGTAAGGTATAACCTGATTGTTAAACTCTTTATAAAAAGACGGATCACGAAACATTTCGGTAACGTTCACCGTGATCTCTTCCAGGAATTGCTGAAAGAAAGCATTGTCATTAACCAGTATATGCCGCAGATCATAAAACTGCAGTTTCTTTAACTGCATTATACGGGTTATCCTCCTTTTTAACGATGCTTTTGTGTAACTGCCAAAATCAAAACCATATATTTTTTTAACCAGATCAATTATCTCGGCTATTTGTGGGGCGGTTATTGTTTCGGCAGTAGCTGACATATTATTTCTCCAGCCATAGCTGCATCAAGGCAATCAACCTGTCCATATCAACCGGTTTGGTTATATAATCATTAGCTCCTGCTTCAATACATTTTTCCCTGTCATCTTTCATCGCTTTCGCGGTTAACGCAATAACCGGCAGCCTTGCCCATTTGCTTTGCTTCCTGATATAGCGCATTGCCTCATAACCATCCATTTTAGGCATCATTATGTCCATGAGTACTATATCAATGTCGTTAATCTCTTCCAGCTTGGTTATGGCTTCTTCACCATCTCCCGCTATCTCCACATTCATATCATAGCCTTGCAAAGCACTGCTTAGGGCGAAAATATTACGCATATCGTCATCTACTATTAATACCTTTTTACCTTTCACACCATCCTTACTTGTTATAGCTGCAATTTTGGCGGCAAATGTACCCGGCTGTGGAGTGGTACTTATCTTATTTAAAAACAAGTTCACTTCATCAATTAACCTATCAGACGACTTATTTGTTTTTACCACCATCGCATTGGCATACTTCATCAATCTGCTTACTGATGTTTTGTCCAATTCCATAGCTGTATTTACTATTACCGGTAATGCCGCAAAGCGGTCAACTCCTTTTATTTTGTCTAATAGATCTAGTCCTGAAATATCAGGTAAATTAAGATCCAGTATTACACATTGGTATTCATTTTCATGCAGCATCCGGAAAGCCGATTCACCATCAAAAGCCTGGTCGACCGTAATACCGTTGTTCTGCATCATTTCTTTCAATGCCTGGCTTTGTACCTTATGGTCTTCAACCAATAATATTTGTTTAAACCTGGTGCCGGTATTGGCCATTATATCACCAAACAGCTTATCCAACGTGCCGGTATCTATCGGTTTTTTAAGGAAGCTTATAGCTCCTTCTTTACGTACCCTGGCAGCAGCGGCATCGCCGGCTGACATTAAATGCACCGGAATATTGGTTGTTTCAGGGTCCTGCTTTAACTCCTTTAATATTTGCCATCCATCTTTACCGGGCAGCATAATATCTAATATTACAGCATCTGGGTTGTTATCTTTAATGATCTGAACAGCATTAGTACCTTCATTTACGATTACCGATTTATAACCATGATCGCGCGAGTAATCCTGTAATATGTTGGCAAAGTTTTTATCATCTTCAACAATAACTACCAAAGGCTCTCTATCTGATTGTCTTGGGTTAGCAATAGGTTTTAAAAATTCTTTTACCGGAGTCAAAGTTTCAACAGTTGACACGTTTTCATTATCAGTAATAACCGCTTTAGCCTGAACCGGGATAGTTAAGGTAAATTCGCTACCCTCGCCCTGCTTGCTGTGCAGGGTTATAGAACCACCCAGCAACGATGCCAGTTCGCGGCTTATTGAAAGGCCTAAACCGGTACCACCATACTTGCGGCTGGTTGAACCATCTGCCTGCTGAAAGGCTTCGAATATTATTTTTTGTTTATCGGCAGAAATACCTATGCCCGTATCTTTTATAGAGAAGTTTATTGTTTGCGGCGATTTACCCGCACTTACGTTTATCGCGATAGTGCCATTCGCTGACGTAAACTTAAACGCATTGGATAGCAAGTTTTTGATTACCTGCTCTACCCTAACTTTATCTGTGAATACAGTAGGTGTAACATTATTTACGCTGGTTATAAACCGTATTTTTTTATTGGATGCAACTTCCTGGAACAGCGATTCCATATCCGATAAGATATCAGATATTTTGACGACCTCATTTTGCATATCCAGCTTGCCCGATTCAATTTTTGAAAGGTCAAGGATATCATTGATCAGCGTTAACAAATCATTACCGGCATTAAAAATAACACTGGCATATTTTATCTGATCTTCTGATAAGTTGGCCGGTTTGTTATCCTTTAAGATCCGGGCCAATACCAAAATACTATTTAAAGGCGTACGCAACTCATGGCTCATGTTAGCCAGAAACTCAGATTTATACTTGCCGGTCGTTTCCAGCTCATCAACCTTGATATTTATGGCCGCACGGGCTTCCTCAATAGCTTGGTTTTTCTCTTCCAGTAAGCTGGCTTTCTCTTCCAGTTCGGCATTAATAGTGCGTAATTCTTCCTGCTGCACTCTTAACTCTTCGTCTGATGCTTCTAACATTTCTGTTTTGTTCATCAGTTCTTCGTTAGTAACGCGCATTTCTTCCTGCTGTGCAGCTAGTTCTTCGGCTTGTTGTTGGGTTTCTTCAAACAGGTCATGCATTATGGTGCGTGCCTCGGCGGTATTTACCGCTATACCAATATCATTTGCTATAGCTGATAAATAATCGAGATCATGGCTCTTTAGCTCATTATTATAAGCAACCTCTATAATACCCTTCAACTTTTTATCAAAAAAGAAAGGTACTATATAAGTTTCTATCAGATCATTCAATAAAATTGATGATTGCAGTTCCAGCTTATCATTCAGCTTGCCTTTTACAGCAGTAGCCTTACCGCTTCTGGCAACCTCGCCAATCCAGCCTTCGCCTAAGGCGACTATTTTTTTAATTACCCCAAAGTTAGAGAACGCGTAGGTTGAATACAGGTCAAGGCGATTCTCCTTATCGTTATATAAATATAGGGTACCACTTAATGCTTTGGTGTAAGCGCAAACTTCGGCTAATATATTTTCTGATAGCTGTTTTTCGCCTTGCTGGCCCTGCATTTTTTCGTTTAGCAGGCCGGTACCGGTAAGCAGCCAGTTTTTGGCTTCGTTTTCGCCTAGTACTTTCTCCAACTCAACGTTGGTTACTTTTATCTCTTCTTCAATCTTCTTTTGTGCGGCAAATGTGCGTTGTATGTAATAAAACAATACAATAATTATCAGCAGGAATATTAATGAACCAACAGCAATAAATATAATAGCGTTGGTTGACGCGGCTTTTGAGTTGGCTTTGCGATTACCAAGCAGCTCATTTTCCGTATCAATCATGTGGGTAATGACCTGGCGGATCTCATCCATACTTTGCTTGCCATTAATAAACATGTTGTTTTGAACCATAAAGTCCAAACCTTTGGCCTCACGCGTTTCTATGTTTGTTTTTAAAATGCCTAATTGTTCGTTTACTAATATGGTTAATGAGTCTACTCTTCTAACTTGTATAGGATTATCAGCAATAAGCCCTCTTAGGCCTTCCAGATCAGCGTGTATAACCGGGAGCGCGGCGTTATATGGGTCAAGAAAAACTCTTTTATTGGTAGCGCCAAAACCACGCATACCTGTTTCGGCATCTATCAATAGTTGCAATAAGTTGGTAGATGTTTTGATCACTTTTTGGGTGTGATCAACCATTACGGTGTCGCTTTCTAATTGAGTAATACTATTGTAAGAGAGAATACCAACAATAAGAACAAGCAAAATGGATACGCCAAACCCGGCCATAACCTGATTGCGAAATGATAGTTTTAGCATTTATAGATAGTTTGGTATTACAAATATGTAAAAAACTTTTTCCCATTACGTAACAGGGCAGTAAACAGTTGTATTTAATATTTGTAAAGCGTTTATAAAATATACAACTACCTGGAATATTTTGATGGTTTAAGTATCGACCCTGCTAACGAAACAACCGGCCCTGCGAATAGCAAATACCATCCCCATTTAAATTTGATCTGGCTGGCTAAAAATCCGGCGAAAGATTTAAATGGAATAAAGCTAAAGCTGGTATGTACTTTCATATAAGCCGCTACAAACAATAGCAGCACTAATATTAAGGAGATCCATGCGGTAAGGCGCACTAATTTTATGCGATTTAATATCACTCCTAGAATACCTATCACCGATATTAACAGTATCACCATCCCGTAAGGGCGGTTTAGATCATACACATCCATATTAAATAAATGGAACGGACGCAACAACGGGCACCATGTACCGGCCATTAATAATACAAAACCTATAAATGATATAAATGATGGTAACCTCATGGCAATTACTATTTAGATATTTCCATTTTTTCGGCAAAGTGCGCGCAGTAATCACGCAGATCTTCTATGATGTTGGTTTCGCCGGTTGCGCGTAAAAAGCTGTCGCCCATGGTCATAAGGGTTTGATAGAAAAACACCTTCATTTCGTCAACAGGCATATCTTTTGTCCAAAGGTCAATACGCAGAGCATTTTTATAATTCTGATCCCATAGCGCCAACATAATTGATTTTACAGGCACGGCTTCTGTATTGGCTGAGTCGGTTGATTCCCATAAGATATTTTCGGGAACATTATTATCATCAAGTTCTACGGTAACTTTAATTTCGGCAGTTTTCATTAATAATTATTTAACAAGTAAAAATATAATAGTTGCCAAAGTTATAAAGCTTAGCTCAATCAGCCACAATTTTTTAAGCTCGGGGAAGAAATTACGAAACATTATATCCATAAATGACACTACAAAGGCAAACAGTAAAAATATAAGGCTTATAGCCCCACCCAAATGCGGAAATGTCATGCCGGTAACTGCAGCACCGTTTATCCAAATGTAAACGGATAGTATTAAAAAAAACGCGGTGGCAAAGTTTAAAGGGGTTATTCTGATCTTCATTGTGATATTAATTATCAGCTATTTCTTTCTAAAATTCTTTGGCTTACCTTTTTTAGGCGGCCCGGACGATCCGTTTTTTTTTGCTTTTTCGGCATCAAACTTTTTGCGCTGGTTCATTGTTTTCTTTTCGTGGAAGGCTCCTTTAAAATCCGGGTCTTCTTTCCGTTTTTGCAGATCTATCTCGCGATTTTGATCCTGGCGTTCCTCGTAAGGTGTTTCTTCAATAAAAACTTCGGCTGGAATAGGCTCAACCGGAATAGTTTGTTTGATTAGCTTTTGAATTTTACCTACATAATACTCTTCAGTCGGATTACAAAACGTTATAGCAACACCCGATTGCAGGGCCCTGCCGGTACGGCCGATACGGTGTACATAATCTTCAAAAACAACCGGCACATCAAAGTTAATAACATGGCTCACATCGCTCACATCGATACCGCGCGACGCCACATCAGTTGCTACCAATATCTTAACCTCATCGTTCTTAAACGCGTTCATGGAGTTAATGCGGGTGTTTTGCCCTTTGTTGGCATGCAGCACCCTCACCTGGCCCTCGCCATATTTACGCAATAAAAATTTATATACATCCTCTGCAACGGTACGTGTTTTACAGAAAACCATCAGCTTGGTAATATCGCCCTCATCTTTTAACAATTCGCGCAGCAGGTTGATCTTGGTTTTCATGTTTGGCACATGATACAGTTTTTGTGTGACTGTTTCGGCCGGTGTAGCTTGTGGACTAACCTCGATAACCGTTGGAAATTCAAGAAAATTACCTGATAACTCCTGGATCTTATCAGACATCGTAGCCGAAAACAGCAGGTTTTGGCGTTTAACAGGCACAACTTCCAATATCCGGTTTATCTGGGGCATAAAGCCCATGTCCATCATTTTGTCGGCTTCATCTAACACTAAAACCTGTAAAGTTTTGGTAACAATGTGGCCGGCCAGATAAATATCCATGAAACGTCCCGGCGTGGCTACAATAATGTCAACGCCTTTATTTATTATTTCAATTTGAGTTTTTGGGCCAAGGCCTCCGTAAACAGAAACGATACGCAGGTCAGTGTATTTAGAATAAGCTTTAACGTTCTCTTCTATCTGCATAGCCAGCTCACGTGTTGGGGCTATTATCAATGCCCGGGCATGGTCGCCTTGAGCATATTTAAGGCGCATAATAATGGGCAATACATAGGCTGCGGTTTTACCTGTGCCTGTTTGCGCTATGCCCATTACATCCTGACCATTCAATATCGGGGGGATAGCTTTTTGCTGTACAGGCGTAGCCTCGGTATAACCGGCATCAGCAATAGCATTTAAAATTTGCCGGTTAAATTTAAGATCCTCGAAAGTTACTGCCATGCCGCAAAGATAAGGTTTATAGTCGGGAAGTCCGAAAGACGGAAAGTCACGAAGACAAAAAGGTTTGATTGCCTGATTTTAATAATCTATTTTTAGCCCCATGCAGGCAGATAAAGAAATACAAAAATGGACGCTGATTAACGAGCAAGATGTATCCCCTAGTCCGTGGTTTCCGGTGCTTAAACATACCGTTAAGCTGGCTAATGGAAGTATTATTGATGATTATTATTTTTCCCCATTAGGCGATGTGGTGCAAGTGCTTGCCATCACCAAAAACAACGAAGTGGTGCTGGTAAAACAATACAAGCATGCGCTAGGCGAAATTTTATTGGAACTGCCCGGCGGTATGCAGCAAAAAAACAAGTCGGTTATTCAGTCAGCATTAAATGAGTTAGAAGAAGAAACCGGCATCAAAGCCACTGCCGGCCAGTTAATATCATTAGGAAAAATCGCCAACAACCCCACCAAACTAAAACAAGTTACCTACGGTTTTATACTTTTTAATGCCGAGTTTAACACGGTACAAAAACTGGATGCTACCGAGGATATACAAGTGTTAACAGTGCCTGCACCCGAAGTATTAAAAATGGCTATCAACAACGAAATATACGTAACCGACTCTCTAAATTTTATATTGAAAGCCGCCTTAGCTTATCCGGATATTTTTGAGTTAACTAGCCGGTAACTATTGCCGCGCATTTGTATATTTGCTCTATGTCAACTATCCTGATCAAAGCCGCCACCGTTGTAAACGAAAACCAGCAATACATTGCTGATATTTTAGTAAAGGATGGCTTGATCGATAAGATAGCATCGAATATTGATGTAACTGCTGATAAAGTGATCAATGCGGAAGGCTTGCATCTTTTACCTGGCGCTATTGACGACCAGGTACATTTTCGCGAGCCGGGGTTAACGCATAAAGCTAATATTCATTCAGAATCACGCGCGGCTGTGGCGGGTGGCATTACTTCTTTTATGGAGATGCCTAATACAGTACCTAATGCCTTAACTCAGCAATTACTCGAAGATAAATATGCCATAGCTGCTAATAATTCATTAGCTAACTACTCCTTCTTTATGGGTGCCTCTAACAATAATTTAGATGAGGTTTTACGTACCGATATTAAAAATGTTTGCGGCATTAAAGTTTTTATGGGATCATCAACCGGGAATATGCTGGTGGATAACCCGGCTACGCTGGAGCAATTGTTCGCGCAATCGCCTATGCTAATCGCTACACATTGTGAGGATGAGGCTACCATACAAAGTAATTTGGCCCATTACAAACAATTAATGGGAGACAATATCCCCGTTAGGCTACACCCTAAAATACGCAGCGAAGAGGCTTGTTATTTGTCATCATCTATGGCTGTCGCCTTAGCTAAAAAGCATAATACACGTTTGCATATCCTGCATATATCAACAGAAAAAGAAACGCATTTATTTGATAATAAAACACCATTAAAAGACAAACGGATAACTGCCGAGGCTTGTGTACATCATCTATGGTTCAGTAATAAAGATTATGAAACTAAGGGCAACCTGATTAAATGGAACCCTGCGATAAAAACAGAAAATGACCGTGATGGTATTTTAGCGGCAGTTTTAGATGGCCGTATTGATGTTATAGCTACCGACCACGCCCCGCATACTATAGAAGAAAAAGCACTACCCTATTTACAGGCACCATCTGGCGGGCCATTGGTACAACACGCTTTACCGGCTATGCTTGAACTATACCACCACGGTAAAATAACACTAGAACAAATAGCCGAGAAAATGGCGCACAATGTGGCTATTTGCTTCGAGATGGAAAAACGCGGCTTTATCCGTGAAGGCTATTTTGCCGATTTGGTGTTGGTTGACCTGCACAAACCATGGCAGGTAAATAAAGATAACATCCTATACAAATGCAAATGGAGCCCGTTTGAAGGGACAACTTTCCGGTCAGCTATTAAACATACCATTGTATCAGGTAATTTGGCATGGAGCGATGGGAAGTTTGTTAGTGAGGTTGCAGGAAAGCGGTTGAGTTTTGTGAGATAAAAACGCTATTGTCATTGCGAGCGTAGCGTAGCAATCGCAAGCAGAAAAGCGTAGGTCATGCACAATTCGCGATTGCCACGCTCGTTCCTCACTTGCAATGACAAAGGGAATTTTACTTCACCTCCCCATCCTCAATCATTTTTTTCATCGCGCCAAAAATATACTGCCAATTTTGTTCTGAATGTTCTTTGGCAGCTTCATCTTTAATATTTTCCTGGCCAACCTCTAAAGTAGTTATGCCATCTTTTTCTATAAGGTTATAGCTAACATTCTGGTAGTTTTCGGGCTTGTCTTCCGTTCCGCCCATACTGCTCCAATAACTATATTTAATATAAGTTCCCGGTGTTATTTCCAATATCTTTCCATGATCTTCGTAGGTTTTACCTTCCCACTCACCGCTCCATATAATATCGCTGCCCGCTTTCCAGTCTGATTGTACATTGGTACCAAAAAAGTATTGTTTTACAATTGCCGGGTCTGTTAATGCTTTCCAAACCAACGCAGCAGGTGCGTTAACAGTAATAGTTGTTTTTAAAGTGATGCTTGTCATGATGATTTGCTTTAAGTTTAAAATTAACAGATAGTAATTCTATCTGTTTGCAAATAAAACAGGTGCTAATGACAACCCTATGTCAGTAGGTTTAAAATAATTGGGCGGCGACTATTAATACGTTATATCAGTAAAATTCCGCTGCAATAACTTCTCTGCCAACTCCTTCACCCTATCTTTTAAACTATCAGGCGTTATTATCTCCGCTTTTTCGCCGTACATCATATACCAGCGGGCAAAACCTTCGAGCGAATTGGTTAAGAAAGTCATCTCCACATTATCGCCTATTTGCTTTTCGGATATAAAGCCGCTATAATATTTCTGATTCTCCAAATGCGAATGAATACTTTTATCAACCAATATAACTACGGCATCCACTTCCCTGTCTTTTATGGTTTGGGTTATATAATCTTTCAATGATGGGTGTTCTTCGGTAAAATGCTCTTCAGTTACCGTCAGGTTTTTTATGCGATCGGTCCTGAAATCGCGATAGGCGTTTCTTAATCGGCAATAAGCTATTAAATGCCAGTATCCGCTCATAAAAAAAATACCTATAGGCTCTACATATCTTTTGGTATGTTCCTGGCTATGTTGGGCAAAATAGTTAAGCGCCAATACTTTTTTTTGCGATATGCTATGTAGTATAGTTTGGATATGATCGTTGTTAGCCGTCTCTGGCATGTTCATCGTTTTTAATACCTCTATCCTATTATCCATACCCTCCAACAAATCCTTTTCGGTAGTTTTTAATATAGCCCGCACCTTATACATAGCCGATTTATAGTGCGCCATAGTAGATGTATCGGTTAGCTTCTCTACAAATTTTTCGGCAGTTAAAAACGCGGTGGCTTCTTCTTTGGTGAACATTACTGGCGGCAAGCGGTAACCATCCATTATAGAATAACCAACCCCTGCTTCGCCAATTAAAGGTATACCGGCTTCTTCCAGGGTTTTCACATCGCGGTAAACGGTACGCAGGCTAATATTAAAACGTTCTGCAATATCAGCAGCTTTTACTATCCTGCGCGATTGTAATTGTATTAAAATGGCTGATATACGATCGATCCGATTCATTATCGCAAATTAAAAAAAACAAACTACATTTGATCAACATTACCTTATTATGGAAGACAAAATTGTAACTCTTGAAGCTTATTACGACCCTATGCTGGCCGAAATTATACTTGGTCGATTAGAAGCCAACGGTATACCTTGTTTTTTAGCAGATGAAAATACCTTAGCTGCAAATCCATTTTATAACCAGGCAATAGGTGGTGTTAAAATAAAAGTATTTGAACACGATCTTGAAAAATGCAGAGCAATACTGGCCGAAAAAGTTGTCCCACAATCCGTTGATGAAGAATTGATCAGTTGCCCCAACTGTCAGTCAACAAACGTAAGTTATGGGCCTGCTCCCATTAAAAAAAACTGGTTCAGCATACTTATATCATTTCTTTTATCTACTTATCCGGTACATCTTCATCGTATATGGACCTGCGCCGATTGCGGTACTAATTTTGATCAGCCTGCAAGCTAACAACCTCAACTATTGTAATTATAGGGATAGATAATTACAGGACTTATTTTTTATATTGCATAATGTACAACCGCCGAAAGTTCATCAAGCTATCATCTATAACCGCTTCATTAACAGCGTTATCCGCATCATCAATTGCATCTGTTTTAAAAACCGAGGCGGCAAATCATCCTATTGTAATATCAACCTGGGATTTTGGCGTTGCCGCCAATAAAGAAGCCTGGAAAATATTATCGAAAGGCGGGCGTTCGCTTGATGCCGTTGAGGCCGGTGCCAAAATACCTGAAGCTGATTTAAAGAATCATAGTGTAGGCAGAGCCGGTTACCCGGACCGCGATGGCCATGTTACTTTAGACGCCTGCATTATGGACGAGCAAGGCAATTGCGGCGCTGTAGCGGGAATGGAAGATATAGCTCACCCTATATCGGTAGCGCGGTTGGTAATGGAAAAAACCCCACACGTTTTATTGGTTGGCGATGGTGCCCGGCAATTCGCTATTGAACAAGGTTTTAAAGCAGAAAAGCTATTAACCCCCGAATCAGAAATAGCCTGGAAAAAATGGCTGGTAAAGCACGAGTATAAACCTATAATGAATAGCGAGAACCAAATGCCGGGCGGTAAATACAATCATGATACTATTGGTATGCTGGCTATTGATGCCAAAGGCAACATATCCGGCGCTTGTACTACCAGCGGGATGGCATGGAAAATGCATGGCCGGGTGGGCGACAGCCCGATCATTGGCGCTGGCCTATATGTAGATAATGAGGTAGGCGGCGCAACATCAACCGGTGTAGGCGAAGAAGTGATACGCAATGTAGGCAGCTTTTTAGTGGTCGAATTGATGCGACACGGATATTCTCCGCAGGACGCTTGTAAAGAAGCCTGCAGGCGCATTATTAAAAAGAAACCCGATACTGTTAAGGAAATACAGGTTGGCTTTTTAGCGATCAACAAAAAAGGAGAATATGGAGCATACGCCTTACATAAAGGATTCACCTTCGCGGTATGCGATGCAAAGAAGCAGGATTTGATTATCCCCGGCAAATATTTTTATGAGACTGTAAAGGATTAAACTATTACCAATAGTTTATATTTACGTAATAATTAATCCCCTGGCTAATTTATGATCTCTTTAGAGGTTTGTGCAAATTCAATTACTTCGGCTTTGGCGGCACAGGAAGGGGGCGCTATACGGGTTGAACTATGCGATAACTTATACGCAGGCGGCACCACACCATCACCCGGTCAAATAACTACGGCACGCAAACTGCTCCACATTAAATTATATGTATTGATACGCCCCCGCGGCAGTGATTTTTTATATACCGACATTGAATTTGACACCATGGTTGCCGATGTGAAATATTGCATTGAAGCAGGTTGTGATGGTATTGTAACAGGTATGCTTAACGCTGATGGCACGGTAGATAAAGAACGCTGCTCACAATTGGTACAGTTAGCCAAACAGGCCGGCCTGGGCGTTACCTTTCATCGCGCATTTGATATGTGCGCAGACCAATTCAACGCCCTTGAAGATATTATTGGAGTTGGTTTTGAGCGGATACTTACTTCGGGTGGTAAAAGTACGGCTATGGAAGGAGCGCGGGCAATTACAGAATTGGTTAAAAAAGCTAAAGGACGCATATCAATTATGGCAGGCAGTGGTATAACTGAAATAAACGCAGCAGACCTTATTATGATAACCGGCGTAAAGGAAATACACGGTACGTTAGTAGCTCCGGTTAAAAGTAAAATGCAATATAAAAACGACTATATTGTTATGGGCAGCACTTATGGCGATGAATATGGCTATGAAGCAACCAGTGCAGAGCGTGTAAAAAATCTCCTGAAAAAAGTTAACGAGAAGTAATAATAGCAAGTGTATTCACTCAATCACTCATTCACTCATTAAAAAAAGCTAACCGGCAATACCAATTCAATCACATGGGGTCCTACGGCACCAAAAAGATCCTGATCCAGCAAATAACTATATCGTACACCAAAAGTTAAAGGTTGCTGATTAAACCATTTGGTGTCAAAATACAACGTTGCGCCCGCAGATCGGAAATTGCTTTTATATAAAGTTTTGTTGGTCAGAAAAAAACTGCCTTGTGTATAATCAAAAAAAGCATCGCCACGTATCCGTAAAAAATAAACGGTGTTTGCTATACCCGCATCCAGGTATGCTATAGGGAAATGATAATCAACCCCAATTTTATTCATAGTATACAAATTCTCGGCGGTATAGCCCCGACTAAACGGAAAGTTATTAGAGAAGCTAATTACATTGTCCGCGCCTTTTTCCTGGTGGGCACCACTAATAATAAGGTTATGGTTACTAAATAATCCGGGGAGATATAATGCCCCTGTTGCCAGCAATTGGCTGGCGCTTATATTAGTAATAGCTGTTTTGTAATTAAGGGTAAGGCTTTCGCCAAAGCGTGGGTAAATATTTTGCTTTGCCTGCTGTACATGGCTGGCAAATGATATGGTATTGTTTACATACATATAGGCCTGGTTTAATATGCTTTGCAAGCCACTAAACATTGTACGGCTATAATGTAATGAAGAGCTGATACTTAACCCGGTTAATTGTTTACCACTGCTTAAATTAAAAGGCAGTTGCAAACCGCCGTGTATATCGCTTTCGTTCCAATAAATTTTTGTGGTTTTATATAAGGCTCGTCTATCCAGCGTATAATCAAACCCTGCTGATATATATGGGAACCACGCACCATATACCGCGTCAACGCCGATCTCTTTATAGCCTTCATCCCGGTTATAGTTAAACAACAATTGCGATTGCAGGGTATTCAACACATTCTCCCCTTCTAATGTAACTGTGTAGTTAGGGTCGCTAAAATCGGGTATCAGGCTATGGAAATTTAATAAATGGTAGCCTTTATTATATTTAGTAACCGGCATTGGTTTATTAGGCACCCCTGCCAATAAATTGGTTGACGAATCTCTTTTTAGAGCAGACACATTAAAATCAGGCAAACCAACGGGGATGCTATTATCAGGCAATGCGGTCCATTGAGCGGCATTATTATTAGCTTGTTTAAGTTGGTACCCAAACGCCGTAAACTCTACCCAGGCCAGCTTATTTGCTGTTGCAGCAGGTTGATACCTGTTTATACCTGTATTATCAATGGCATACAGTTTACCGTTGGTTGCATTAACCGCAAATAATCGGTCATTCATCCCGGTAGTTGCCGAGAAATAGATCATATCGCCCTGCACTGCCGGGAAAGCAACCGGCTGGTACGAAAACGGTAATAAGTATTTAGAATTACCTGTTTTAATATCAATAATGGCCAGGCTCATTTTACCTTCAGTATTACGCACTGCCGATACCAGTTTATCATCACCATAAAATTTAGGGTACGTATAAAACAGGTTTTCTTTATTTGGTATAGCCGATATTAATTTACCATCAGCCGTATTTAATATGTACAGCTGATTAGTGCCTGATGGGTTAACCTGTACGGCTACTATGCTACTGCCATTATTACTAAATGATGGTGAAAAGTATTTAGTATGTTCGGTAAGCCGTTGCTCTTCGCCGGTATTGATATCTAAAAGCTGTAGTTCGCTATAATCCCTATACCCCCAGCGCACATCAGGGTGTAAGGCCGCGTAAATAATTTTGCCATTGCTGTAGGCAAAATAATTATCTAACGATAAAGACCTGGTACTTATCTTCTTCTCCTTACCGTTAGTGTTGATGGTAAATTGAGCCAACTTATTATAAGTGCTTTTCATGTAGATAATGGTATTATCATCCACATAAACCGGGTATTCCTGGTTGGCAACAAAATGCTTGCCTTTATTAGTTGTCACCTCATCAGTTTTATACTGTTGCTTAAAATAAGCAAACCCGCTATTCCTAAAATCCGAAAAATTTTCGCCCGAATATTTTTTTATCGCTTTTTGCATTGGGTAAAACAGCCCGTTAAATGATGCCGCATCATGCGTTACTTTTTTCCAGAAATCGTCACCATATTTTTCGCGGCCATAAGCTACCATCATATATCCCATCGGGTACCAATCGGGTATATAATCAATTAACGACCCGTTACGCAGCTTCATCCAGCTATAATCTTTATGAGCATCCCATAATGCGCGGTACCCGTTAAAAAAATAAGGTAACCTTCCCCTGCCCTGTTGGCTTACATGAGTTTCGTTAAAAACAGCATCACCCTCAAAAAACCAATTGGGTACAGCCAGGTCATTAGCTAATGATTGCCCACCGTCACCAAAAACCACGCGTAATGCCTTTGACAAGCCTACATTAAAATTATTGTACTGCTGCACATGCCTAAACTCATGTATAGCCAGTTGATCCGTCCACGGCAGGCTGCCTATTTCAAAACTATTTTGATCGGGAGTTAAATAAAATTCGCTTCTAAAGGGGGCCAAACCCACATAAGCGTTTGATATGGTTGTTTGATTTTGCAGCAATATACTAACCGGCTTTTGTTTATAGCCGATGGTCGGTTGTATAGCGCCATTCATTCGTTGCACAATTTCTGCAACTCTTGATGCTACCGAATCCATCCCGGCAGGGAATATAACTTTAGCTACCGGTGTATTTACTTGTTTCCATTTTATAGATGGTGGATTACCTCCAAATTGCTGCGCGTTTGCAGAAATTACGGAGGTAAAAATTAACAATACTAATACTATTCTCAGGGGAGGTTTATTTTTTAGCATAAATGTGAAATTAAGAAATTTCAATCAAATAAGTCAATTCACAATATAATGACATACCGTGAGGTAAAACTAGCTACATTTGCGCAATTGTTACATAATACATAATGGCTAAAGTTTCTATCAATCTGGCAACAGGTTCTATACAAAAAGAAGAAATAATTGTAGGTATTGATCTGGGTACTACCAACTCGTTGGTGGCTTTTATTAATCCTGATAAAAACGCGCAGGTAATTAATGATACTGGTAAAGGTGTTTTAGTACCTTCCATTGTGCATTTTGGCCAAACCGGTGATGTTGTTGTAGGTAATGATGCCAAAGACTTTTTAATTACCGACCCGCAAAACACCATATTCTCTGTAAAAAGATTATTGGGCCGCAGTTATAAAGATATTGAGAACTATAAAGACTTTTTTAGTTACAAAGTTATTGACGATGACAGCGAGAGCCTGGTTAAAATAAAGGTAGGCGATAAATTTTATACGCCGATTGAGTTATCCGGCTTAATATTAAAAGAGTTAAAAGCACGTGCCGAACACGCCTTAAAAACTCCAATTAACCGTGCGGTAATAACCGTTCCGGCTTATTTTAATGATTCGCAGCGCCAGGCAACCCGCGATGCCGGTAAACTGGCAGGGTTGGATGTTTTACGTATTGTAAACGAACCTACAGCAGCTAGCCTGGCTTATGGCATAGGCTTAAATCCCGAAGAAACAAAAACTATTGCAGTTTACGATCTGGGCGGTGGTACGTTTGATGTATCTATCCTGCAAATACAGAACGGGATATTCGAAGTGCTATCAACCAATGGCGATACCTTTTTAGGCGGCGATGATTTCGACCGTGCTATTGTTGATTACTGGATAGAGAAAAATCAACTTAACCGGGCTGATCTGATAGCAAACCACGAGCTAGCGCAGGAACTGCGATTAAAAGCAGAAGAAGCCAAGAAAGCATTTAGCCATCAAAGTTTATTTAATGAAAAGGTTGGTGATATATGGTGCACCCTTGACCGCGATACTTTTGAGCAACTGATATTAGTTAAAGTACAGCAAACTATTACCGCTTGCGAAAATGCTTTGAGAGATGCCAAACTAACTATCCATCAGATTGATGAAGTGGTTATGGTAGGTGGCTCAACACGCACCGCGTTAGTTAAAAAAATGGTGGCCGACTTTTTTAAACGCCCCTTACATGACGAAGTTAACCCGGACGAAGTAGTAGCTTTAGGTGCCGCTATCCAGGCTGATATTTTAGCCGGTAATCGTAAAGATATTTTGTTGCTTGACGTTACCCCGCTATCATTAGGTATTGAAACTATGGGTGGATTGATGGATGTGATCATCCCCCGAAACTCTAAAATACCAACCAAGGCAGGCCGGCAATATACTACATCAAAGGACGGGCAGGTAAACATGAAGATCGCCGTTTACCAGGGCGAGCGCGATCTGATAAAAGAAAATCGTAAACTGGCCGAGTTTGAACTGAAAGGCATACCATCTATGCCTGCTGGTTTCCCTAAAGTGGATATTAATTTTTTGCTGAATGCTGATGGTATCTTAAAAATACAGGCTATCGAGCTAAGATCAGGCGTTAAACAGGAAGTGGAAGTTAAACCAACCTACGGTATTACGGACGACCAGGTAGAGCAAATGCTGATGGACAGCATCACCCACGCCAAAGACGATGTGAGTCAGCGTATGCTGATTGAAGCCCGTACCGAAGGCGAGCAAATGGTTTATACGGTAGAGCGTTTTATACAGAAAAACGGCAGCTTTTTATCCGCAGAAGAACTAAGTACAACAGAAAAATATATTGTCGACCTGAAAGCTGTGTTAGCAAGCGGCGACAAAGATGCCATACATAAACAAATTGACGAGCTAAATGAATTTACCCGCCCCTTTGCCGAGCGCCTAATGGATCATGCTATTAATCATGCCATGAAGGGGAAGAGTATAGAGTAGTAACTAACCAAAATGTCATTTCGAGCGATAGCGAGAAATCTTATACAACATGCAAGGCTTATAAGATTTCTCTCTCGTACCTCGTTCGAAATGACATGGTTAATTTAACACTTCACCGTCTTTTTCTTTTTCTCTAAACTGCCTCTGGCCTTAGCTTTCTCAATGTACTCCACGGCTGCCGGAGTTTTGCAGGCAGTGCCTTCTTTAATTACTGTTACCGGGCCAATATTATTTGCAACAGTTATTGCATAATCAGTTAAAGAGGCCACATAGGCTCCAACACTTATTATAAAATTATTCATGGTTCCGCGTACACGGTTTGGTGATGAGTGAATAGTCTTTTCAACGCGGTTTAGTAAAGACTTCAGGGAATCCATATCTAATTCGCTATCCGGTTTTAATGATGCAAGGCTGCCCAATGTTGCCCAGCCAGCCACGGCTATATACTCCTCTGGGCTTTCAATCCACTCTAATGCCAGCTCATATCCATAATTTCCTTCGGCAGCTACCCATGGTACAGTATTCCCGCTAATATTGTCAGACAAGGCCCCTTTGGCCCAGGTTTGCAGGTCGGCTTTGGTCATTTTTGCATCATCGGCAATAAGTCCGGCTAGGTATTGTGCATCGGCATTGCCGGTAACATAAAGATCTTTAGCAAGCTGGTAATCCTTTTTTATTTTTTTCTGGATGGTTTTTAAATGCTCAACTTTTACCCCGAAGAACGGTTCTTTAACACCGTGCTTAATTAAAATATTTTTAATGCCTTCGTTACCATGAGCTTGCAGGTCGGCCATTATTTCGTTTACAGTCATGACGTTTTTACAGTTAACTTATTTCTAATAAAAATAATAATAAATTTTAAAACAGATAGTTAGCTGTATTTGTAATTATATAATCGGTTCATTTTGTTAACGCTCACATCTAAAAAAATGAAACACTTATTATTGCTGATATTTACCATGGTAAGCATCGATATCACTTATGCACAAGATCAGCCAAAACCCTTTTCGGCCACAGATATCAAAAAAATGGCCGATGAGAAGAAATTTCGGTTTAATGCTAAAACTGCTGTATTACCTGTAGATGCCGACCGTGCCGGCGCGTCAGTTAGTTCTGAAGCTACTCAGGATAACCATAAGACACTGAGTACAGCATATTCCGCCTCGATGACACCGGACTCCGTATCATCATATCTGCCCTACTTTGACAAAAGCACAACAAAGGCGGAAGGAACCACCAATAGTACGACAACGATTCTAGAGGACCCTAGCAAATTTTCGACTACCGCTTATGATTACGATGTAAAACAAAAGAAAGACGGCAAGGTTACCATAACCATAAAGCCTAAAGACGGCAGCAAGGTTACCAAATATGTTTTTGATTTGAAGCCTGACGGAACCGCCAAGCTTGAGCTAACCATCGAAAATTATAAAATCATAACCTACAACGGTTTCTTTACCACTTTATAACAAAAAAGAGGCGATCTCAAAATGATCAGCCTCTTTTTTTATTATGCTTTCAGCGCTTCCTGTTCCTTCAGCGCAGTTATGTTATTTTTATTACTGAAGGTATCTGTTTGGCTGGCAAAGTCTTCCAGCAACCCCGCAATAGTGTCCAGGTTGTCTGATACGCGTTGATGCATATCAGGTAGTTCCTTTTCTAATTTTTTATCGCCAAGCTCCATATTATCAACTTCAATTTTAGTCAGTTTTGTTATGATAGCCTGCTGGCTGTTTTTCAAATCTTCTAGTTCATGGACAATCTTTTCCATCAGTCCAAATTTCTTTAAGGTATCCATAGTGTATTTTCTTTAGTTAATATATGTTAATGTTTATGTATAAATAACAACCCACTCATGCCCTTTTTGTTTGATTATTTGCATTTATCATTTATAACTAATACTTTAGTTTAATGAAACCTTTACTCTTCTCGGTCTTTTTTTCAATAGCAGTAATTAATATTTGCCATGCACAACAAGCACGAAAAGCGGATGATGCTTTGTTATTAGAATATTATCAAAACCAGCGCTTCGCCGATGCCCTAACCTATTTAAAAGGTATTTATACAGAGCCGGTAACAGATACAAAGGAATTATCCCGACTAGCCTATACCTCGGCAATGGCGCACCTATTGCCGGATGCCGAGGGTTTTTATCAGCGGGTATATGATAAGGATTCTACTAACTTAACTGTGCTATATAATTTGGCCAGTATAAATCAGCGCAGGGGAAACAATAATAAAGCCGAGGTTTATTTTAAAAAGCTGGTAGCGTTAGATACTACTAATTTTGAAGCCTATAACCGCCTTGCACAAATAAATCGTGATAAAAGTGGTGGTATAAAAAATGAGATCTTTTATTTTGAAAAGGCTAACAAGCTAAACCCGATTGATGCTGATGTAGCATTTGATCTGAGTGAGGCCTATATGCTGGATGATCAATCGCCTAAAGCCGAAAAAGTATTAGCTATCGCGATAGCTGCTGATCCTTCAAATATTATTTTGCAGCAAGCTTTACTTCGATTAAATTATATTGAAAGCAAATGGCGCGAAACGGTGAAAACCGGCGAGCAATTATTGTTACTGGGCGATAGCACAACATCAACCATATCAAAATTGGGCAGGGCTTATTATCAAATTAAAAACTACACTTGTGGTATAGCAATACTAACTAAAATACCGGAGCCAAATCAAACAGAGATCACTGCCTATTTTACCGCGGCTTGTTATAAAATGTTAAAGGACCAGCAACAAGCCATAACTTATTTTAAGAAAGCTATTACTTTAAGTATTTCGCCAAGTACAGGTACCTATTATAATGAAATGGCCGATAGTTACGAAACGCTAAAGCAGTTTATAAAAGCAAAAACCAATTATCAAAAAGCGCTATTGTATGATGATAAGCCTTTAACTTATTATTATTTGGCTACTATGTTTGATGCGGAATTAAAAGATAAAAAAAGCGCGCTTAAATATTATAAAAAATATATCGCAGGCAAACCAGACAAAAAACAAGAAACCTATATAAATTACAGCATCGCCCGGATAGCAGCGCTGGGTGGAAAATAAAAGCATTATTGCTATATTAGGCTAATAACTTATTCTATGGCAATACTTAGATCACTCTTCCTGTTTATGCTGGCCGGCTTATGCGAAATTGGTGGCGGCTACCTGATATGGCTCTGGCTTAAAGAAGAAAAACCTTTATGGTACGGTTTAGTTGGTGGCTTAATATTAGTAGCTTATGGCGTGGTAGCCACCTGGCAAACCGCAAATTTCGGTCGCGTTTATGCGGCGTATGGCGGTATATTTATCATTATGGCTTTGATATGGGCCTGGAAGATTGATGGTTTCAGACCGGATAAATATGATATTATTGGTGCGGTGATGGCTGTTGCGGGGGCTTGTATTATTATTTACATGCCGAGGAAATAATTAACGCTGCATTAACCTTGCAACATATTTACCAATAATATCAAATTCCAGGTTAACTACAGATCCTTCATTAACATTGTGGAGATTAGTATGCTCGAAAGTATAAGGTATAATGGCTACCGAAAAACTATTGGCTTGCGAATTAACTACCGTTAAACTAATCCCGTTAACACAAATAGATCCTTTTTCAACCGTAACATTACCTATAGATGCGTCATATTCAAAGGTATATTCCCAGCTACCGTCTAACGCTTTAAAGGCGGTACAAACAGCGGTCTGATCCACATGGCCCTGTACGATGTGGCCATCCAACCGTGCGTTCATTTGCATGCAACGTTCCAGGTTAACCGGCTCGCCAGTTTTTAAATGGCCCAGGCTGGTTTTGTTCAACGTTTCTTCAATAGCCGTAACGGTGTGTTTACCATCGGCTACTGCAACTACGGTAAGGCATACGCCGTTATGCGCAACCGATTGATCTATCCTTAACTCGTTTGATATAACCGACTCGACTGTGATATGTAAATTACCCTGATCTGTACGCAGATCTGTTATTTTGCCTAAAGTTTCTATGATGCCTGTAAACATATTCACCCCCAGCGCCCTAAAAGGGGAGCTTTTTGAAAAGCAAAACTAATTATATTAATTTAGGTTTATCTAACAGCTATGAATATCTCTAAACAAAGCGCCGGAATTTTACTGTATCGCAACATAAATAACTATCTCGAAGTTTTTTTGGTACATCCGGGTGGGCCGTTCTTTAAAAATAAAGATGAGGGTGCATGGTCTATACCTAAAGGGGAATACCTGGAGGATGAGGACCCTTTAATTGCCGCAAAGCGTGAGTTTTTTGAGGAAACAGGTATGCAGATTATTGACGGCGATTTTATTAAATTACAACCTGTTAAATTAAAAAGCGGTAAGGTTGTATCGGCCTGGGCAGTTGAAGGCGATATTGATGCTGAGAATATCCAAAGCAATGTATTTGAAATGGAATGGCCGCCGCGCACGGGAAAGATGGCCAGATTCGCTGAAGTTGATCGTGCCGCATGGTTTGAAGCGGAGGTCGCTAAGATAAAGATCAATCCGGCACAAGTGGCATTAATTGATGAGTTAGAATCGGTTGTGTTATAAGGCATAATATTGCTATTATTGTAGTAGCGCCATGAAAAAGATCAAAGCCTTATTATATAGTCAGGCCAAGCAAGCCATTCCTCTTTTAGCTAAATTTTTTGGTGCAAATTTATTAGATAAGCAGGCTACGTTAGCGAAACTAAAAGCTTATCAGATCTTCATTAAAAACGGCGAAGAAATAATCATCCCATCAGCCGGGGTAATCAGCACTGAAGCTCCTGTAAATTTTAATAATAATGAGCCTGTTATAACATCAACAGTAGCTGTTTACAACATTCATGGTACTAATAAGGTAAAGATATTTCCCTACGGTGGCGTGAAGCTTAACCGCGACGTTTTAGACATGGATTTTGGCTCGGCGCTGTTTGTAAAGACCTTGCTAAAGGCTGATAAGCGCACACCTTTAAAGTGCGATGTGTGCATCGTGCTATGGTCGCACGAGTGGGGTAATGGTTATTATGATTATACCTATTTTATCTTCGCTAAAATACTGCGGATAAAAGCTGTAATGAGCGATGCAGAGTTTAAGCAGGCAAAAATAGTTTACCCCTTGGTGAATACCGCTTTCGAAAAAGAACTAATGACCTATGCAGGCGTTAATGCAGAACAACTAGTTGACAGCAGGAAATACAACGTAACTGCCGATAGCTATTACCTGGCCAATAATGATAGCTGGTATTTCCATAACAAGCACGACTTGTTGGTATTAAAAGATAAGCTAGCATCAGTAAAAACACCTGTTGTTACCGGCGAACGTATATACATCCAAAGAAAAGGCAGAAGAAAACTAATCAATGAGGTTGATGTAATAAATCTGTTGAAGGAATACGGCTTTACCATAATTGAAGACGCGCCCAGAACTGTAGCCGAACAAATAGCCATATATCATACCGCCAAAGTGATAATTGGCCCGCACGGTGCATCATATACCAATATAATAAATTGCAAAGCCGGGACTGTCCTTATTGAACTTTTCCCTAATAACTATTACCCTGACTATTTTAGATACCTGGCTACAGTTTGTGAATTAAAATATTTTGCAATTTTCCAGCAGGACATACAGGAATCACATTACAGAAATCTTAATGAGGATATGACTATCGACCCTGTAAAAATTAAAAAATTACTGGATCAAATCTTAACATAGAAACGCGATGCATTGCGTCTCTACCCGGTTATTTGCGATTTTTAACCCAATTAGATGGGATATTAGCAGCTTCTTCAACCGTGCTTTTGGTAGCGCTTAGTAATTGTTCCATTACCAAGGCTGCAATTAAAGCCTCTTCTTCATTACCGGTTTGCAGTACTTCTGGCGTAAAATATTTCTTTACAAAGTGGGTATCAAAATTGCCAGATGTAAATGCCTCATGCTGCATTACAAACCTGCCGAAACCCAATGTGGTAGTAATACCAGTTATTTGGTATTCATTAATAGCGCGTAACAGGCGCTCTATAGCCTCTGTCCTGTCTTTACCATAGGCAATCAATTTGGCTATCATAGGGTCGTAGTAGATGGGGATTTCCATGCCTTGCTCAAAGCCATCATCAACCCGTATGCCCGGGCCTTTTGGGGTAATATAGGTTTGCAGTGTACCAATATCCGGCAGGAAATTATTGGCAGGATCTTCGGCATAAACACGCAGCTCAATCGCATGGCCGTTTATTTTAAGGTCATCTTGTTTAAAACTGATAGCCTCTCCCCTTGCAATTTGTATTTGTTCTTTTACCAGGTCAATGCCGGTTATTAATTCGGTTACGGGGTGCTCAACCTGCAAACGGGTATTCATTTCTAAAAAATAGAAATTGAGCTGATCGTCCATGATAAACTCTACCGTACCAGCGCCGGTATAGTTAACAGATCTTGCCACATCAACGGCGCATTTACCCATAGCCACGCGTATCTGCGGAGTTAATATAGATGACGGTGCTTCTTCAATAACCTTTTGATGCCGGCGTTGTACAGAGCAATCGCGCTCAAATAAATGTACTATGTTGCCATGCGTATCGCCCAGCACCTGTATCTCAATGTGTTTAGGCGATGATACATATCGCTCAATAAAAACAGAACCATCACCAAAAGCTGATGTTGCTTCTGATACGGCCAACTGCATTTGCTCTTCAAAATCAGCAACCGTATCAACAATGCGCATACCCTTACCACCACCACCGGCAGCCGCTTTTATCAGGATAGGGAAACCCACTTCAACCGCGCGTTGCTTTGCTTCATTAATATCAGTAATAGCTTCTTCTGTACCCGGCACCATGGGGATATTATATCTCATGGCGGCGGCTTTGGCCGACAGCTTATTACCCATTATCTCCATAGCCTCCGGCGATGGGCCTATTAGTATTAATCCGGCATCGCGCACCTGGCGCGCAAAGGCGGCATTCTCGCTTAAAAAACCATAGCCGGGGTGTATGCCCTGGGCACCTGTTTGTTTGCAGGCATCAATTATTTTATCACCAACCAGGTATGATTGATTAGACGGTGCTTCGCCAATATAAACGGCTTCATCGGCATAGCGTACGTGCAGGGCATCCCTATCAGCAGCCGAATAAACCGCCACCGTTTTAATACCCATTTCGCGCGCCGAGCGCATTACCCTTAAAGCGATCTCGCCCCTATTGGCGATCAATATTTTTTGCATACCTAACAAATGTAGCAGATTTGTTTAAATGACAATAACATAAAAGCCTCCTGATTTTTCATCAGAAGGCTTTCATTATTTCTTTATTTATAGGACTAGCGACCACCGCCGCCACCTTGTGGCCTTGGCTGGCCACCCGGACCACCTGTACCCGGTGCGCCAGGCGCACCCATTCCGGGGCCGCCCGGACCACCACCGCCACGTTTTGGCCAGGTTGCAGCTTCTAAATGCGCTACACCACGGTGGCAGGTATAGCAATTTACGCTACCTAATTTTGCTACGCCGATAGAATCTTTATCGCCTGATTTAAAATACTTTTTATTGATCTTGGTTGCCATTAAATACATTTCGCGGGCCATTTTCTTTTCTGGTTTGGCATCGCTGGCAAAATCCATCTTTTTGGTTTCGTCATTTCGGGCATGGCAAAAATTACATTTTACACCTAATGATGAAGCCCACTGACCCATTATTTTATCAAGGTCTTTATGAGAGATATGTTTAGGCAATACTTTTAAGTTAACTGCTTTTTCATCATCTTCTTTAGGGGTTTGTTGTTGTATCAAGGTCATTGATGCCAGGAGTATCACTCCTGAAAGCAAACATATCGGGATTAATAGTTTTTTATTGAAACGCATATTTGTCATGTTTAAGTCATCTAAAATAGAGGATTCTTTTGAATGTTCCAACAATTATTTTACTGTATTATGATTATTACACTATAAATTTCTTGGTTAGTTCTTCACTCAATTCCCATAACTGGTTACGTGCATTTACATAGTTGGCAACAGGGGCTGTTTTGGTTACTTTCCTTTTATAAAAATACAAGCCATTTTTTGTTTCCAGCTTTGGCGCGGTAGCCAGGTAAATTGATGTTTCGGCACCTTTTTCGGGCGCGATCATAAATGGTGTTGCTAACGAGAAAAACACCTTTAAAAACCCTTTCAGTTTGGAGTTAAAATTGGTCTTCACAATACCGGGATGCAGGGCGTATGCGGTAACACCTTTATCGCCATATTTTTCTGCTATTGATTTAGTAAAATAGATATTGAATAATTTACTATTGCCATAAGCTTTCATGGCCGAATATTTTTCGGGGTTTTGCAGACTGTCAAAATCAGGCTTACCCATTTTATGCATGTCAGAGCTTACGTTAATTATGCGTGCGTGGCCCTTCTCCAGCAAAGGCATCAAGCTGGTGGTTAATAAAAAATGCCCCAAATGATTTAAAGCGAAGGTCATTTCGAAACCGTCCTTACTTAATATAAAATCATTAAACATGCCGCCTGCGTTGTTTATAAGTATGTTGATATTAAATAGCTTCTCTTTTAATTGATTGGCGGCAGCGGCAACACTAGCCAGATCAGATAGATCGCAGTTGATAATATTGATGTTCTTATTGCCGGTTTCAATAATGATCCGCTTTTTAAGCTCCTCGCCTTTTGGCACATTGCGCACTAATAAATATAGCGCGTGGCCCTTTTTTGCCAATTCAAAAGCTGTTGCCTCGCCAATGCCCGATGTGGCACCGGTTATTACAGTAGTAGTTATTGCCATGTTGTTAAAGTATGTTAAAGTTAGGGACATACCAAAGATGTTACAAAAATAAATTTGTATAATTACGAACAAGTCGTAGATTTACGATACGACCGTAACAAAATGGAAAAATTATCAGTACAAGAAGAAGAAGCAATGCAAGCGGTATGGCAATGCGGCGAGGGTTTTATAAAAGATTTTTTAGAAGTAATAGTTGAGCCAAAACCACCGTACACCACGTTAGCATCAACCATAAAAAATCTGGAGCGTAAAGAGTTTGTAACTAGCGAAAAGGTTGCTAATTCGTTCCGTTATAAAGCGGCTATTAAAGAGGAAGAATATAAAAAGCGCTTTATGAATGGTTTTGTGAGCGATTACTTTGAAAACTCTTATAAAGACCTGGTTACCTTTTTCGCGAAGGATAAAAAGATAAGCGCCAGCGAGTTAAAAGAGATCATTAAAATGATTGAGAACCCTAAATCATAAAAAGCCATGCCTGCATTATTTGTCTTCCTGCTTAAAGTAAACATAGCGTTGATAATTTTTTGTTTAGGCTATTATCTGGTTTTGCGCAATCTTACCTTTTATACATTAAACAGGTTTTACCTGGGACTTGCTATAATTTTTTCGTCAGTTTATCCGTTTATCAACCTTAATAATTTTTTACAACGGCATCAGCAGTTAGTTATACCGGTACATAGGGTTGTAATAAACTGGAGGGGCCCTGCCGAGCAATTTATACAACAACCCGGCTATTGGTATTGGGCCACCCTATTATTTTGGATAGGTGCAATCGTATTTGCCGCGCGATTATTAATACAGCTATTCTCATTATACAAACTCTATAAAAATTCAAAACCGGCAACTATACAAGATCATGATGTTAGGTTGACCGATGCTGATATCAGCCCGTTTTCCTTCTGGCAAAGTATTTATATTAACCCGAAAAACTTAGACCCCAACGACCTGAAAAGCGTTTTACAACATGAGCAGGTACACGTTAAAGAATGGCATACGCTGGATATTTTATTGGCCGAAATAAGTGTGATATTCTATTGGTTTAATCCCGGTGTTTGGTTGATGAAAAAAGCGGTGCGGGAGAATGTTGAGTTTATTACCGATCGTAAAATATTACAAAAAGGCATTGATAGTAAAATCTATCAATACAGCTTATTAAATGTAAGCGTTGCAGCCACAACACCATCAGGCATTACCAATCATTTTAATTTCTCGACACTTAAAAAGCGCATTAAAATGATGAACGCTAAAAGATCATCAAACGTAAATCTTACGCGCTATGCACTGTTAGTGCCTGTTGTATTAATATGCCTGTTTACCTTTAGCGTAACAAAAGCCGGCTTTGTTAAAAAAAGCCAACATGCTTATAAAATTATAACGGCTTCGGTACATCATCTGGTAGATATTACAAAACCTAAGAGCACCAGCGTTCCTGAAAAACTTGCAAAAAAAGCTATCTCTGCTAATGCTGTAAAAGAAATGGTGATGGAGTTTCATAAAGATACACTTGTCCGCAAAAACTTTACGTTTAATGCTTTCAGGCTTCCTGGCGAAGACTCATTAACTTATTTTATTAATGGCGAAAAAGTCACCCATGCCGACTTTAAAAAACTGCAGCCTGCTGATCTGGAAACCATACAGGTAGTTGACAGTTATGGCGGCAGTGCGAACTCGAAAAAGATAATATCGATACTTAAAGGAAATTCGCATGGTGATTTAAGCGCGCCAGATAGCGGAACTGCAAAGCACATGGAATTTGTAATGATAAGAAAGTTGAACGACTCGACCAACGCCTACATCCGTGGAAGTAAAACCGATACTATTAAACGTATAAGAGTAAAATTTCTTCATGGCCCACTCACTTCGGGAGATATTAAAATCACCCATGCGGCATTAATGGGCGGTAACGGCGAAAAATATATATTTAAAACCAACGACCTAAACATTAACGAGCAGGCTAATTTACTTACCGTAATTGACGGTAAAACAATGGATGCTGATGATAAAGCCTGGAAAAAAATACCCCCTGCCGAAATAAAAACCGTAAATGTTAAAGACGGACCAGAAATGGTAAAGCAATATGGCGATAAAGCCAAAAACGGAGTAGTATTTATTACCACCAAGAAAAATTAATAGTTAATTGTAAAATCGGCTACCGACTTTTGGGGTGAGTATAAGTTGGTGAAGTAGCCGGTAAAAACAAAGTAGTAATAGACTATCCGAAGTTTGAACATCAACCCAAAAGATATATATTGATGCTGTAATCTGCAAAGCCCAAGTTGTGCTATATTTATCCCAACCAAAAACCTAATAACCGCCATGAACAAACCAACATTACTGTTAGTTGCAATTATTTACTTATCAGCAGTAAACGCAAAAGCGCAAACAGAGTTGTTAAACAAATTTGTAGTTAAAGTGAATTCATTTAAAAGCATAAGTTATATCTCTGTAACTAAAAATGAGGCGCCATGGGGCGATAACAATGAAGTTGTGCAAACTTATCAGGGTAAAAGTGCCGCAGGGAAATTACAGTTTGAGTTAATTAGTGCCCGTGAAAAATCTGTTTTTGATGGCACTAACTTTTTGATGTTAAACCTGGAACGAAAATATTACCAGACTAAAGAAAATTACAGAGGCGAAGCCACGTCCTAAAAAGTACGAGAAAAGCGACTTAGCTATTAATGGCACGTTTGACGAGGCTATGAAAGTGTTTTTCATTAAGCCTAAAGAAGATAAAGAAAAACGAAACCTCTAAGTGAGGCTTTTTATTTATATTCACTTAAACTATGAGTACTTATACAGAATCATGAATCTAAAAACTAAGCGTGACGCAAATTTCATGAGTGGTGATGAAATTCTGTTAAATTTACAAGGGAAATGGAAATGCATAGATACTCCCTACTTTTTACTCCATGTCAAGGGAGATAATATTTCCGTAAATAATGAAAGTCCGCAAAAAATCATACTTGAAAAATTTGGTTCGGGTTGGAGTTTTTATTTAGATGTATTTATTCCGGATATTGAAAACCCAATTCTGTCGCTTAAAATAGAAAGGATTAGTATGGAAGCATTTGATAACTTATTTTTCGGAACAAAAAAATTTACCTTTTCAACTATTTATCCTACAAATGCTAAAACTTTTAAGGATATGGATATTCACGACAATGCTCTTTTTAGGTTCGAATTAATATAGCATTTTAAACATGACTTTAACTCCTTTGTCCCAACTTGTATATCGTTACCATAGTTAATTATAATGAGATTTACGAAGTTTTAGAAACTTCGTAAATCTGTCAAGTATGTAAACTTCAACTCGCTTCCGCCAATTTCTCTTTATCCAATATTTCCAACAATGCTTTTTCGGCAACATTTAATTCAGTTGCTTTAACTTCTTTGTCCTCATCCAATTCTTTAATATAATTAAACAAGCGGCCCTCTTCATAACTTTTAATTACGGCAGGATGCACGTAATATTTTTTACAAACTGTACGTGTATTACCCAGGTTAATGGCAACTTCGTCTAACACACTTACTATCTTCTTTTTACATTCGGTTATGGTGTCAAATTCGCCTGCTTCTTTAAAAGCATATAAAGCGCCCACGCTGCCTGCCCATGTCCTGAAATCTTTGGCGGTAAAATCTTCGCCGGTAATATCTTTCAAATAAGTATTAATATCACCCGACCCTATAGGACAGCGTTTACCCTCCTCATTATAAAACTGGAACAATTCCTTCCCCGGTATATCACGGCATTGCTTTACCAGTTTAGCCAGTTTACGGCTTTGCAATGCAACTTTGTGAAACACTCCCTTCTTACCCTTAAACTCAAACTTTAAACTTGTCCCCTCTATCTTAACATGTCTGTCCTGCAAAGTGGTTAAACCGAATGATCCGTATAGTTTTTTATAAGATTCGTTCCCTACCCTAATGCTGGTTAACTCCATTAAACGCACAACCAAAGCCACAACTTTTTCATGATCCAGCTTTCGGCGCAACAGATCTTTATCCACCTGCTCGCGTATACCCGGTAAATGGCTTGCAAAAGTTTGTAGTCGATAATATTTTGATTGGTTACGGATCTTGTTCCAGTCGGCATGATAACGATATTGTTTACGGCCTGCGGCATCGGTACCCGTAAATTGCAGGTGCCCATTATCATAAGGTGATATCCAGACATTGGTATAAGCGGGCGGGATAACCAGCTTGTTAAACCGATTGATCAACTCTTTGTTCTTAACCGCTTTCCCATCGGCATCAACATAGCTCCACCCTGTTCCAACTTTTTTGCGGGTATAGCCCGGGGTTGAATCTGCTGCATAACGCAAGCCCACCGCCTTCGCTGTTGTTTTAGGGTCGCGGCCTATTTTTTCGAGTTTTTTTACCAGTCTGTTCATTGGTATAGCAACGATTGTAAATAAAATAAGTTTGTAAAGCCCACCCTAAATCCCTCTCCTTTTGAGAGTAATAGCCCATCATTAGACAGTGCTTTGTTTTTGCAGAATATGTTCCCTCCCCACGGGAGGGGTGCGGCTGGCCGAGCGTTGGCAGGAAGGGTTTTACGCTTTTATGGCGTACAAACCCCTCCCTACACCCTCCCGTTGGGAGGGAATCGCACAGGCCCCATGCTTTATAAATGAGCTATGTCTTTTTATGCTATTACTCTTTGTAGAAGGGTCGCGTTGAGGCTTTTTGACCAACCGCTGACCATTTTATTAAAACACAATAACCAACTTTATACTTTATCTAACAACTACCAACTTATGAAATACAATCTTTTAGGTAATACCGGCGTTTATGTGTCCGAAATTTGTTTCGGCACCATGACCTTTGGTGGTAGCGATACCGGCATTTGGAGTAACATAGGCAAAGTACAGCAACAGGAAGTTAATGAAATGATGAAAACCGTTGTAGACACGGGCATCAATTTTATTGATACGGCCAACGTTTACTCATATGGAAAATCTGAAGAACTGCTTGGACAATCATTAATTGATCTTGGACTAAACCGTAACGAACTAATAATAGCCACCAAAGTACGCGGCCGCATGAGTGCCGATGCTAATAATGTAGGGTTAAGCCGTTTCAATATTTTTCAATCGGTTGATGCCAGTTTGAAACGCCTGCAGATGGACCACATGGATATTTTATATGTCCATGGCGTTGATCTGTATACCCCGATAGAGGAAACCGTACGTGCGTTAAATGATATTGTATTAACCGGTAAGGTACGCTACATAGCCATTTGTAACTGGCCCGCCTGGATGGTTATGAAAGCGCAAGGCATTGCTGATAAATATGGGTGGAACAAATTTGTAGGATTGCAATATTTTTACTCATTATCAGGCCGTGATATTGAGCGCGAAGTTGTACCCCTGGCTGCCGATCAAAACTTGGCTATTATGCCGTGGAGCCCGTTAGCAGGTGGTTTCTTATCAGGCAAGTACACCCGCACAAACGAAACACCGGGCGACTCGCGCAGAGAAAAGTTTGATTTCCCGCCGATAAATAAAGAAAGGGCTTATGATATTATTGATGTATTAGCCGATATCAGCAAAGCGCATAACGTATCGGTAGCGCAGGTTGCACTAGCCTGGGTGCGTTTGCAAAAAGGCGTAACCAGCACCATCATAGGCGCTAAAACTATTGATCAGTTAAACGATAATTTAAAATCTATCGAGATCGCATTGTCAACCGATGAACTAAAAAGGCTTGACGAAGTAAGTGCTTTGTCCAAAGAATATCCCGGCTGGATGGTTGAAAGACAGATGGGTGATAGGGTAGTTAAGTAATGAGTTATAGGTTTTGAGTGGTGAGTCTTTAACTCATTACTCAAAACCCACCACTCACCACTTTAACAACATATTCCACCTGTTCCGGATGCACATCCAAATGCAATACAAAACGGATACGGTGTTTATCGGTAGACATAGCCTGAATGCCTTGCTCGGCTAGTTTTGCTAATACTGCATCAGCCGGTTCAACGGTATCAAATAAAACAATATTGGTTTCGGCAGGTAATACATTAGTTACCGCTGATGATCTGCCGAGCGCCTCGGCTAAGATCTGCGAGTGAGCATGGTCTATCTTTAACCGCTCCACATGATGATCTAAAGCGTAAATACCTGCGGCTGCTAAAAAGCCCGCCTGGCGCATACCACCCCCAAAAACCTTGCGAATACGGCGGGCATATTTAATAGTATCCTTATCAGCCAGTAAAACCGAACCGACAGGCGCGCCTAATCCTTTAGATAAACAAACCGATATACCATCGAAGTATTTACCATAATCAACCGCTTTATCGCCCGTATAAGTCAATGCGTTAAATATGCGTGCGCCATCTAAGTGGAGTTTCAAGCCCTTCTCTTTACAAAGCGCGGCTATCGGTTTAATTTGATCAAGTGTATAGCAGCTTCCGCCGCCTTTGTTTACAGTATTTTCTAGTACCACCAAGCTGGTATGCGGGTAATGGATGTTTTCAGCGTTGATCTCCGGTTCAATCATTTCGGGCGTAAGTATTCCCCTGTATCCATTTAACAAACGCGCTGATACCCCCGAATTAAACGCTATGCCTCCACCCTCGTAACGGTAAACGTGCGCGGTTTGGTCGGCAATTAATTCGTCCATTGGTTGGGTAAAACACTTAATAGCTATCTGGTTAGTCATAGTACCTGATGGGCAGTAGATCCCTGCCTCCATCCCGAAGATCGCCGCGGCTTTTTGTTCTAACTCATTTATCGTTTCGTCCTCGCCAAAAACATCATCGCCTACTTTGGCGTTGAACATGGCCTCCAGCATTCCGGCGGTGGGTTTAGTTACGGTATCGCTGCGTAAATCAACAGTCATCATATTAAATATTTAAAAAATGCGTTATTTGTATTTTGATCTATATATGCGCCCAATTTTAACAATTTTATGCTTAATGCTGTTAGTTTCGACAGCAAAATCACAAACCTGGCAACCCGGCTATTTTTATGACGTTAAAGGAACGAAAAATACCGGACTTATAAGCGTAAACCCACGCGGAAAAGGCCCCATAAAAGGTGAAGGTTTTATTGAATATAAAGAAGACGCTAAAGCCCAATCAATGAAGCTAAGCGCCAGCGATTTGCGGTCATTCGTAGCGGGGCGTGACAGTTTTATAGTTGCAGCTGCACCAAGAGAAGGCTGGTCTAACTACGACCTTGACTTTGTAAAGGTTGCAGTTGACGGACCGATACGGTTATTTGAGGTTAAAGGCAGTACAGGCGACGGCGGTTCGGGGTTTAGCCCCGGCATAAGTGTAGGTACGGGGATAGGCGCAGGCGGTTATGGTGGCAGTGGCTTTGGTGGAGGATTAGGCGGCGGCATATCTATCCCAATTGGCGGTGGTGGCAGGCGAGGAAGTGCCAAGACCCTATATTTTTATGGCGCCAACACTGCCGAAATGAAGCTAATTACCAACGAAAACTTTATTGACGTAATGAGCGAAATTATGGGCGATGAACCCGATGTAGTTGAAAAAATACAAACCAAAAAGTTTGGGCCCGGCAATATGGCTAAGCTATTAGACTATTTTCATCAGGTACATAAAGATTAGTTGGATAGCGGGCTAACTAACTCTAATCAACTAATCTTCACCAACCAATCTTTATTCACTAAACGATTATATTGCTGGTCGATTTTTGAATTGGCGGCTACAAAGTTTTTAAACAATAGTTCGTAAACAATCTTTCCCCAGATGATGATAACCGGCCAGGCTTTCATGGAGTAACGGGCTATGTACGGTTGGCGTATAAATTTTGGTACGGCATCGGTTAGCCCTAATCCGGTTATTACCAGCACCAAAACCAGGAAGATAATGTTGGTTGTTGTATATGGTTTATCCTGTATCAACATCCAGATAAATACACCTGTTACGGCAATTATATAAGTTGGATGCTCTGCACCAGTGCTAAATATCACAATAAATATTAACGCAGATGCCAGTACCTGCGCGCGATACATGAATGATTTATACTGGCTAAACCTCAATAAAGGTAAAAGGAACAATATCGCCCCGGCAATTATAAAAGGCAGATTAGGCACGTTGATATTTCCGGTTACGCGCCTTACCACCCCCATCACACAAATATCCTGCGGCGAATCAAAATAAGCGTTAAGCCCTACTTTACCATGCACGGCGGCAAGCCATTGCGGATAGGAATTAAGCACAAACGCCGGGCTGCTTAATACCATCGGCAAAGCCAAAAACACTACCAGCCATATTGCCGACCATAATATAAACCGGCCTTTATTCCTCGAAAATAAAAAGAACGTAAGGCCGATGATTGGATATAACTTTATTAAAAATCCCAGCACAATAAACAGTGTAGCCCATTGATCTTTACCCCGCTCAACCAGTATAAAGCTCAACAGTATCATGGCTGTTATAGCCGGATTAAACTGCATATAAAACACCGAGTTGGCATATTCAATAGCACAGAGCAGTAACAATTGGTTTTTTTGCCGGACGGTAAATGGCAGGAAATGTATGGCTAGTAATATCGCCACTGCATTGGCAATCTCCCACAATAAAAAACCCCAGCCATGCGGCAACAAGGCAGATGGCGCTACAATTACCGGGAATACAGGGCCGTAAAAATACATGTCCCCATACTCTTGCGGATACGCTTCATAGAGGTTCTTTTCGGCCTTGGCGTGATAGTATGAGGCACGAAATATTTTGTAATTATTATCAATATTACGGGTGTATTTAAACAGGCAGGTGTAAGCCGCGACAGCAATGTATAATACCCAAAGCCATTGGTACCCGCTTAAATAAAGAACCCGTTTGTTGGTCATAGCAGCAATATTACAATTATTTTTAAATTTTGACTTATTGGTAGTTTTAGATTTGACAACTTTTAAAAAGTTGTCAAATCTTTCTTATAAATTTTGCGCTATTACAAACCCGCTTGCCCAGGCCCATTGAAAATTATAGCCACCCAACCAGCCGGTAACATCAACACATTCGCCGCCAAAATATAGGCCCGGTACTTTTTTAGCTTCTAATGATTTGGAGGATAACTCATCTGTTGATACCCCTCCGCGCATAACCTCGGCTTTATCATATCCCTTATCGCCGGCAGGCTTAACTTTAAAATAATGGATAAGATTATCAATGTTTTCTAAATCGACATTGCTTAAAGTCGCCAGGTTCTTTTCTATCGGTAAATAGCCGCTCAATGCCTCAGCAAATTTGCGGGTGTATATCGTGGATAGATAGTTTAGTAATGTTTTCTTGCCATTCATTTCCCGCTCCTCTTGTATCAGTTCGGTAATGTTTTCATTGGGTAACACGTCAATGTAAATAAACTCACCGGCTTTCCAGTAGGATGAGATCTGTAATATTGCCGGGCCGCTTAATCCCCAATGGGTAAACAGTATATTTTCTTCAAAGCTAGCCCTATCATTCCACACTCTGCAGAAAATACTATTACCTGATAATTGCTCATACCATTGCTGATCTTTACCCGTAATAGTTAACGGCACCAATGCGGGCGCTGTATCAATAATATTTAGTCCAAATTTACGTGCGGTGCGCAGGCCAAAATCAGTAGCACCCATTTTTTGTATGGGTAGTCCGCCTGCGGCGATAACTACTTTAGGGGTTTGTAATTTTATTTCCCGTCCGTGCTTTTCATATATAACCTCAAAGCCATCGGTGGTTTGCTCAATGCTTTTCACATCAGCATCACAACGGATCTCCTGGCCCAGGTCATTGCATAAGTCAGTAAAAACTTTTACAATATCTTTTGCCTTATCGCTTACCGGGAAAAGCTGCCCGAGCGTTTTTTCTTTACCTTCAATACCATAAGTTTCAAAAAAACTAACGGTATCATCAACCGTCCATTGCGCAAAGGCCGATTTACTAAAATGTTCATTCTGAGATATAAATTGCTTCGGTGAAGAATACAGATTAGTGTAATTACATCTGCCGCCGCCGCTGATCAATATCTTGGCTCCTACTTTATCGTTCTTCTCTAGTATCAGCGTGCGCTTGCCTAAAAACCCGGCTTGAACGGCACACATTAATCCACACGCGCCACCGCCAATAATTATAGCATCAAAATCTGTTTGTTTTATTAAATTTGCCGACATGGTTGAAGTTTCGCAAATATCAGAATTTGGAAAGATACTTATCTTTTTAATTACAGGAATTATCCTGGTAGGGCTGATATTTTTTTTAAACCGACTTATCGCGCCTAATAACCCCACTCCCGAAAAGCTAACCTCATACGAGTGCGGCGAGGAACCAACCGGCAATGCGTGGCTGCCTTTTAACTCTCGCTTTTATGTTATCGCACTTATATTTTTGTTGTTTGATGTGGAGATGGTGTTCATCTTTCCGTGGGCAACCGTATTTGGCAGCCATGAAATTATCGCTGCCGATGCACGCTGGGGCTGGTTCTCGCTAGCCGAAATGTTTGTGTTCCTGGGAATATTGATATTGGGACTAATATACGTTTGGGTTAAAGGCGATCTGGACTGGATAAAGCCAAAACCGGTAATACCTACTACCAATACCAGCATTCCGGCATCATTATATGAACAATTAAATATGGAGCAAAGCGTTTTTAAGGTAAGTGCTTTTGCTTTAGAACCGATACAAACTACTGTTGCACCAGTTACTGCAGCTACAGAACCGGCACCAATACGCAAACCCATGTTTAAGCCTACCTTTAAAAAACCAGCCGATGAGTAACGATATAAACAGCGAAAGCGGCGGCGTAGTAGTCACCAAATTAAATGACCTGTTAAATTGGTCAAGGCTATCATCATTATGGCCCATGGGGTTCGGTATAGCTTGCTGCGCGATAGAAATGATGGGGTCGTACGCGTCAACTTACGATATGGACAGGCTGGGTGTATTTCCAAGGCCATCGGCCCGTCAAGCCGATGTTATAATTATTGCAGGTACCGTCACCTTTAAAATGGCCGAACGTATTAAACGCCTGTATGAGCAAATGCCCGAGCCTAAATATGTTATATCCATGGGTTCGTGCTCTAACTGCGGCGGGCCATATTGGCAGCACGGCTATCACGTAGTAAAAGGTGTTGATCGGGTTATCCCGGTTGATATATATGTGCAGGGCTGTCCTCCGCGCCCCGAAGCATTGATCGGCGCTATTTTAGAACTCCAAAAAAAGATAGAAGGCGAAAGTTTAGTTAAAGGATAAACAGATCAAAATATTTTTATATTTGATCTATGGCCTCAACTAACAACTTTAAAAGCAATGCTTTACCAACCATACTTTTGTTAGGATTTTTAACCGGCACAATGGACGGCACATCTGCCATCCTGCTTAATTGGAAACTAGGCGCCGAAACCATTTTCAGGTATATAGCTAGTGCTTTATTCGGCAAAGCCGCATTTACCGGCGGACCGGAAATGATTGTTTTTGGTGTATTGTTTCACTATTGTTTGGCTTACTTATTTACCACGATATTTTACCTGGCCTATCCAACCTGTATATCAGCAGTAAAGAATAAATATGTTTTGGCAGTTCTGTACGGCAGCACCGCCTGGGTCATTATGAATTTAATTGTGGTGCCGATGAGTAAGATCGGCAAATTCCCAAGCAAGCCAAGCGGCATTATTATTAACGCGGTAGTGCTGATGATATGTTTTGGATTGCCGGTAGTGTTGGTTGCGAGCAGGAAGTTGTTGAAGAAAATCTAAAAATTAATGGCTAATACTTATACTCAAATACATATTCAATGTATTATGGCTGTTAAATTTCGGCAATCGCTTATTGGTACCGAATGGAAAGAAAGATTGAATCAATACATTACCGGGATAGTACAAAACAACGGGCATAAAATGATAGCAATAAATAGTATGCCCGATCATTTGCATTTGTTTTTTGGATTTAGACCCGACCAATCGCTGTCTGATTTAATGAGATTGGTAAAGGGTGAGTCGTCTGAATGGTTGAATAAGCAAGGTTTCATTAAATCAAAGTTTAGTTGGCAAGAAGGTTACGGTGCTTTTTCGTATTCGCGATCGCAGATAAAGACAGTTGCAGAATATATTGAAAACCAGGAAGAGCATCATCGCAAAAAAACATTCCTGAAGGAGTATCAGCAGTTCCTTGAACATTTTGAAATTGAATTTGATGAACGATATATTTTCAAGCCATTAGAATAACTGTCGGTTAAGTGTTGCCCCTACGGGGCAAAATATCTTAATTCCTTTTTTTCTACCGACCTTTTGCCCCTACGGGGCAATATTTGTTTAGAGCATCCTTGCCCCGTAGGGGCAAAATATCTTAATTCCTTTTTTCTACCGACCTTTTGCCCCTACGGGGCAATATTTGTTTAGAGTATCCTTGCCCCGTAGGGGCAAAAAGTCGGTAGCATATAATAACATATCTCATATCTCGTGCCGTAGGTACGAAACTTAACCGCCATACCCACCTAATCCCAAATTCATTTATGCTTTTTGAAAGATTAACGGTAAACTTGCACTATAATAATGAAAGCATTTTACGGAGATCTTAAACTGGGTATTTTAGGCGGCGGACAACTGGGCCGCATGTTAATACAACAAGCCATAAACTATAACGTAACTGTTAAAGTACTTGACCCTGACCGCGAAGCCCCCTGCCGTAAATTATGCGATGAATTTGTAGTTGGCTCGTTAGGCGATTATGAAACCGTTTATAAATTCGGCAAAAAGGTTGATCTGCTTACCATCGAGATAGAAAAGGTAAATGTAGACGCGCTGGAGCAACTGGAGAAAGAAGGTGTATTAGTTTACCCTCAACCTCGAATAATCCGCCTGATACAGGATAAGGGCCTGCAAAAGCAATTTTTTAAAGAGAATAATATCCCCACTGCCGAATTTAAGGTGATATCCTCTGTAGATGATCTGAAGCAAATCGATATCCCCTACCCATACATACAAAAATTAAGGCGCGATGGCTATGATGGCCGTGGTGTTTATAAAGTGATTGACAAAAGCTATCTGGCCAATGCCTTCACCGAGCCAAGCATCGTAGAACGTTTAATAGATTTTGAAAAAGAGATAGGCGTAATAGTAGCCCGTAATGAAAGCGGCGAGGTTAGTACCTTTCCGTTGGTTGAGATGGAATTTAATCCCGATGTTAATTTGGTGGAGTTCCTGATATCGCCGTCTACCTTATCTTTCGTGATACAGCAAGAAGCCGAACGCATTGCCAAAAAAATTGCCGAGGATCTTAAAATAGTTGGCCTATTGGCTGTCGAAATGTTTTTAACTAAGGACGGGCAGATATTGGTTAATGAGTTGGCACCACGCCCGCACAACAGCGGCCACCAAAGTATTGAGGGTAATGTGGTATCACAATTTGAGCAGCATTTGCGCGCGATATTTGACCAACCTTTGGGCGATACATCAAGCCTGAACAACGCCGTAATGATAAACATATTGGGCGAACCAGGTTTTGAAGGCCCCGCGGTTTACCAGGGAATAGAAAAAATATTAAAATGCCCCGGCGTATATGTACATTTATATGGCAAAGCGCTAACTAAACCGTTTCGCAAAATGGGGCATGTTACTATTGTGGATGCGGACAGGGAAAAAGCGATTGAGACGGCGCGTTATGTGCAGAAAACATTAAAAGTAGTAAGTTAAGTTAGTCCATGGTCAATGGTCGATAGTCCATAGATGCATGGTTCATAAAATTAAAAAAACTATTGACCATGGACTATGGTCTATCGACAAATATGAGCCAACCCAAAATAGGAATCATCATGGGCAGCAAATCGGATCTTCCGATTATGCAGGACGCTGCCGATGTATTAACAGAATTAGGTGTCGCTTACGAAATTACCGTAGTATCAGCGCACCGCACACCCGATCGTATGTTTACTTACGCCCGTGAGGCTGCTGGCCGTGGCATTAAAGTTATTATTGCCGGTGCAGGCGGCGCGGCGCATTTGCCGGGCATGGTAGCATCATTAACGCATTTGCCGGTTATTGGCGTACCCGTAAAGTCAAGCAACTCTATTGATGGTTGGGACTCTATCCTGTCTATTCTGCAAATGCCTAATGGTATCCCGGTAGCTACTGTAGCTTTAAACGCCGCAAAAAACGCGGGCATATTAGCAGCTCAAATTATTTCGACCGCGGATGAGGCAATAGTTAAAAACCTGATCGCTTACAAAGAAACTTTAAAGAAAAAGGTTGAAGAATCGGCAGAGGAAATGAAAAACGGCAATTAATCAAACGCCACAACGTCAACCCCCGATATTTTATTGACATGACAATTACATCCGCCTGAGATCTTCAACGTCACGGTTTTAGTTTGCCCCGTAGTTGGGTTAGTTGCTGATATTAATACATCGTCACCATCGGTAGATAGTTGTGATTTGGCGCTATCGTCAGCTACTATATAAGACCCATAAATCAGGTCTATTGCCGCCGAACCGGAATTAACTATTTTTAAATGCGTACGCTGGTTGGTAACGCTATAATTTTGTACCGCCATAGCATTACCATTTTTATCGGTAAACTTAATTGTAACTATAGCATAAATGGTTGTGCAAACACCATTAGGGTTACACGCAGAATTTTCTTCCTGCGTTTTTTTGTGACATCCAAGGGTAGATGCAATTATTAATAAAACAAGTAACTTCTTAAACATAATCAGAGGTTTTTAAGGTTAACAAATAAAAAACAATTTCTAACCTCTCATTGTCCGCTTGTTTAGTTTAATTGCGGGTTTTCTGGAAAGTTAGCAATATGGGCGTAGCGATTGCCTAAGCTAATCACCACCTCTTTCCACATGTTTTGTTCTGAAACGTTAAAAATGGTTCCGGCGCTACACTTCTCTGCAATTATCCAGCTATTTTCTTTCAGTTCATCATCCAGTTGGGTTGGTGTCCAGCCGGAATAACCCATAAAAAACTTGACCTCTGTTTCATTTAATTGATAGTCCGATATCAATTGTTTTATGTTTTCAAAATCGCCGCCCCAGTATATGCCATCACAAATTTCAATGCCGCCGTCAATTTTATCAGGAGCACAATGTATAAAATGCAGGGTGTTGGCAGCCACCGGTCCGCCGGTGTAAACAGGTATTTCGGAGTATGAGGTATCGGGCAAAACATCACCCAGCAAATAATCGCTTTGGTGGTTTAGTATAAAACCCATAGCACCGCTTTCGGCATATTCTGTGAGTAAAATTACCGATCTTTTAAAGTTTGGGTCCATCATAAATGGCTCCGAAATTAACAAGCGGCCTGCCGCGGCTGTGATAGAATTTAACATGTTAGTAATTTATAATATAGACTAAATTAACAAGCAAACGTAAAATATGTTCGGCCATGTATAATTGAAATACAATATTAACTATTTACGGTATAATTAATTTGTAAGTTTGCAGTAAATGAATCAGGAAGAATTACAGAGTTTAAGAAATGATTACAGTGCTGCTACACTATCAGAAACCAGCATAAATGTAAATCCAATAAAACAATTTGATATTTGGTTTAATGAAGCGCTTGAAGCCCAAATACATGAGCCGAATGCCATGACGCTGGCCACCGCCACTACAGACGGTCGCCCGTCTGCCCGTATAGTTTTGCTAAAAGGATTTGATATAAATGGCTTTGCTTTTTATACCAACTATCTAAGCCGTAAAGGGAAAGAAATAACCAAAAATCCATTAGGTGCCATTACTTTTTACTGGGGCGAATTGGAAAGACAAGTACGTATTGAAGGCAATATTGAGAAGTTGAGTAAAGAGCAATCCGAAAAATATTTTCAGTCGCGCCCTAAAGGAAGTCAGATCAGTGCGGTGGCATCCCCACAAAGCCAGGAAATTGCCAGCCGCGATATTTTAGAAACTAAGATAAGCCAATTGGAAGAAGAGTATGCAGACAAGGACGTACCCAAACCATCTTTTTGGGGTGGCTATATTTTAAAACCCCGCCTCATAGAATTTTGGCAAGGGCGCCCTAGCCGCTTACACGACCGTATTGTGTACAAAAAGATTGATAACAAAAACTGGAAAAAAGTACGCGTTGCCCCATGAGTTTTGAGGATATTAAATTATTGCTGGTTGAGAAATTTGGCGCTGATATAATTGTCGGTGAGGAAACAGGCGGTTTACAGCCTGCCCTGCTGATAGATCCAGACCGCATAGTTGATGTATGCCTTGAACTGCGCAATAATTCAAAAACCTATTTTGATTTTTTATCATGCCTTACCGGGGTTGATTATGGTGTCGAAGCTAATAGTTTCGGTGTGGTTTATCACCTGGCTTCAATACCTTACAAATTACAACTGACATTAAAGATCAGTAAAGAACATGACCGGGCAAATGGCGAGCCTGTTTTTAAAAGTATAACATCCGTTTACCGTACTGCCGACTGGCATGAGCGTGAAGCTTATGACCTGGTAGGGATATTTTTTGAAGGCCATCCGGACCTACGTCGAATTTTATTACCGGATGATTGGGAGGGCTACCCTCTCCGAAAAGACTATAAAACAGCTGAATATTATAAAGGAATTAAAATAGATTTCTGATATCGGATTTCGGATGTTCGATTTCGGATTTATTTGAATATCCTATATTTCAATTTATATATTTGAAATTACATCTATGGATAAAACAGAATTAAAACGCCGAGCTCAGAAATTTGCTGTTGATGTAATTAAATTTATTGAAACTCTACCAAATAGTCGTTCACTGAATGTTTTAACTAATCAAGTATTAAGGAGTTCAACTTCAGTAGGTGCAAACTACCGTGCCGCCTGTAAAGGAAAATCGACCGCTGATTTTATAAACAAAATTGTAATTTGTGAGGAAGAAGCCGATGAGTCAATTTATTGGTTTGACTTGATGGAAGAAGCTGAATTAGTTTCACCTATTGTTATAGCTCCATTAAGAAAAGAAGCAAATGAACTTACCGCTATATTTACTGCGATAGGTAAAACTGCTAAGGAAAATCAAAGAATAAAAAATTCAAAAAAATAAATAAATCCGAAATCGAACATCCGAAATCCGAAATTAAAGTGACTGACGCACTACAAGCATATAACAACAAAATAGCCGCAGCATCTGTTGAGGATATGGTGCTTAACATGGGGCCGCAGCATCCGTCTACTCATGGGGTTTTGCGGTTGGAGCTGATAACCGATGGCGAGATCGTTAAAGAGGTTATCCCGCACATGGGGTACCTGCATCGCTGTTTTGAAAAGCACGCCGAAAATTTAACCTATCAGCAAACTATTCCATTTACCGACAGGTTGGATTACCTGGCATCTATGAATAACAGCCACGCCTGGGTTATGGGCGTTGAGCGCATGTTGGGTATTGATAAAGACATCCCCAAACGTGTCGAATACATACGTGTGCTGGTTTGCGAAATGAATCGCATCGCATCACACCTGATAGCCGTTGGTACTTATGGTATTGATATTGGTGCTTTCACCCCTTTTTTATGGTGCTTTAAAGATCGCGAACATATTATGGGCATGTTGGAGTGGGCATCAGGTTCGCGCATGTTATATAATTATATTTGGGTGGGTGGTTTATTTTATGATCTGCCTGTTGGTTTTGAAGAGCGGTGCCGCGAGTTTATTAACTATTTTAAACCTAAAATGGTTGAGTTAAATCAGCTATTAACCGATAACCAGATATTCATCAGTCGTACGGCTAACGTTGGCGTATTACCACGCGATGTAGCTATTAACTACGGCTGCTCGGGCCCTATGCTGCGTGGATCTGGTTTAAAGTGGGATCTGCGCCGTATAGATGGCTATTCGGTATATCCTGAACTAGATTTTGAGATCCCTGTAGGTACCGGACTGATGGGTACCGTAGGCGACTGCTGGGACCGTTATAAAGTACGTATTGACGAGATAGAGCAATCTGTAAAGATCATGGAGCAATGCCTTGATCGTTTACAGAACGAATTAAAACGCACGGTTGATTTTGACCCGCGTGCCAAACTTCCGCGTAAGCTAACCCCTAAACCGCAGGACTATTATGTAAGATGCGAAGGCGCCAAAGGCGAACTTGGCTTTTACTTTATGCATACTGATACACGATCTGAAATACCATTCCGCGCCAAAGTGCGTGCCCCTAGCTTCAACAACTTGTCTGTACTGCCAGAAATTGCCAAAGGCGTTATGATAGCTGATTTGATAGCTATTGTAGGTAGTATTGATTTTGTTTTGGGGGAAGTGGATAGGTAGACACGATTTAATGATTTTGAGATTATCGTGATTGATTTACGATTAATTCACGATTAAAATTAAATATCAATCGTGATTAATCCTTAAATCTTAAAAATCGTGTTTATACAAGAAAGGCGCCATAAAGCGCCTCTTCCAGTCCATAGGTAAATGGAGTATTTATTAGTTATAAACTTTAACCATAAATACAAAGTTCTTGGTCTTTTCTGTTTTTTGGGCTTCGCTTAAACCTGCTAAAGTATTCTTTTTGTTTAGCAGTACTTTGTTATCAAGCGAGTCAGCAGGGATATTTTTTATAGCATTTAGCAGGTATCTTATCTTGATAGCAAAATGTTCGCCTTCAATTTGCGATTGTTTGGCATCAGTTATGCCAATTACATTTCCTTTGCTGTCCCATAACGGGCCGCCACTGTTACCGGGGTTAATAGGTATGGTAACTTTATAATGAACACTATCACCATTTTGGCCTACCAATGATGATAATGAACCAGGGCTATAAGCAGGGAAACCATCAGGATAACCATAAGTAGATATCTGCTCGGCTATGTTGCTTTCTGCTCTTTTAAAGGTATATGGCACTGTTTTTAATCCTGTAAATGATTTATCAATGATCTTTAAAATAGCAATATCATGCTGCGGCTCGGTATATAATACTTCTGCCTTGTAGCTTTCGCCATCAGCATTTTGTACAGATACCGCGTTGGCACCATCTACAACATGATAATTGGTAGCTATCAGGCCATCAGCAGTAATAGCAAAACCGGTAGCGGTAGCACTGTATTTATCAACTACGGTAGATTTTCCTTTTTCTGATTTGATAGCGTTTATAGACCGGCTTAAATTTGTATTCGATTTATCCAGCCTGTCTACCTTGTTTTTCAATTCGACAATATTGGTGTTATCGCCTGTATTTAATTTACCTGTAGACCATAACGATACTAAAACACCAAATATGGCTACCGATGCCGCTACAGATATTTTTGAATGATGGTTGCGCCATAATTGTACTATCCATACCGGATGCACCATTAGGTTTTCTTTTAGCGTATGTACATCAATCTCATCATGGATTGCGTTTAGACGGGTCTCCAATTCAACACGCTCACCATATTGCTTTAACAGGTTGGTAAAAAGCTTATGTTCAACAACTTTTCCATCCACCTCTGCATTTTCCTTACGAAGCACTTCAAATTTCTTACGCTCATCGGCTTTCATTTCGCCGTTAAGGTATCGTTCAATTACTTCTAAAAGCTGGTTATCACTCATTTTCTTACTCCTCTACTTATTTCTGCTGAAAAAACAATTTCTTCAGCCTTTGCAGGCATTTATATTTTTGCGTTTTGGCATTGTCTGCATTTGTATAACCAAAACGTTCGCAGATATCCTGCATTGATCTGTTGTGTATGTAAAAATCTTCCATAATGGTTTTGCAGGGTTCGCCTAACAACCGGAGTGCACTTTCCATTTTGTTAAACTGTATATCCCTGTCACTATGTTGATCAACATCCTCTTCTTCTATCGGCAAAAACTCCTGGAAATCCCGGATATCGCCACCATATCTGTTGATCTGGGTTAATCTTTTTAACCAAAGCCTGCGGCAAATTGAATAGAGGTAAGTTTTAAGCTTACTGCTTAATTCAAAATCACCGGCTTTAACCTTATTATAAAGAACAATTATAGCCTCCTGGTATATGTCCTTGGCATCATCCTCATTACCATTGTTGTTAATAATCAGCTGCAATACCATCGGGAAATACGCCGTATACAATCGTTTTAAGGCGCTTTCCGAGTTATTAAGTATTCCGAGGATAACCTCGCTATCTGTCGGTGTTGAATCTTTTAAATGTTTATTCACTACTTAATAACTATACTTAATACTATTAATACAAAATTGTAACCCATTGCCGGCAATAAAAATCTAAATTAAATAAATATTACGGTTGGCGTTTTAATATTTTCCTCCTAAATATATCCTTTTTAGTGGTATTTAACCCTATAAAATCAATAACACTTTCATTTGCAAATACTTAAATAATACACAATAAAAATATTGGCATGTTTAATGTAGATGGGTTATAAATTATTATAGAATTATTAACTCTTCTATTTACTGATGCACTTTAATAAAACAATCATGAAAAACTCATTCAAAACCGGTTTATTGGCGTTGGCTATAGCCACATCATTTGCCGCCTGTAAAGGGAAAGGCTCTGCTGCTGTTGATTCTGTAAAAACAGATTCGTCCAGTATTACTTCAGTTACCGACTCTACTAAAAAAGACACTACCTCTGTACCCGACTCGTTGAAAAAGGATACCACTATAACTACTAAAAAAACAGAAGTTAAAACTAATACTACCGAGATTAAGAAAAGACCGTAAGGTATATTAGCGCTTATTAAAGCACTAAAGGGCAGGCAATTATATTTGGCCTGCCCTTTTTTATTTGGCCACAAAAATCTACAGTTATTTATATTTTGTTTTTTTATTGGTTATATTGGTCACAAATTTTATATGCTCAGCGTATAAAAGGTAATTATTCACATTATTTAAACCCAACAACACAACAAAATGAAAAATTCATTCAAAATTGCCTTAGTAGCTTTAACTGTTGCTTCGTTTGCATCTTGTAAAGGTAAATCTACAACTACGACAGATTCTGTAAAAGTTGATTCAACTAAAAAAGACACTACAGTAAAAGTTGACTCAGCAAAAAAAGACACTACTAAAGTAATTACAACAGTGAAAAAAGATTCAATGAAAAAAATGTAATCTTTAGCGTTTATAACAAAAACGAGGTAGTTATTTTTTAAATAACTACCTCGTTTTTGTTTGATTTGGTTACAACAACCGTAAAAAAAGACGCAGTTAAAAAATAAATTTCGCATCTTTTATAGCTGATTATTAGTTTTTTATCAAAAGGCAGTACATTATTTTACAAATAGTGGGTTACCTTTTGTTGTTTATTGTATTAATAACAAAACTATATAGTCACTTTAAAAAAATTAACATGAAAAATTCATTCAAAATCGCAGCTTTAGCTTTAGTTATCGCTTCTTTCGCTGCTTGTAAAGGTTCTAGCACTGCAACTACAGATTCAGTTAAAACTGATTCAACTAAAGTTGACACTTCTAAGAAAGACACTGTAAAAGTTGACACAGCAAAAAAAGACACTACTAAAAAAATGTAATCTTTGCTGATCACAAACAAAAAAGCCTCCCGATTTATCGTGGAGGCTTTTTTGTTTTCAAGATTTACATATTTACTAATGTTGTTCTACCGAATCGCGTAGTGCTTTGATCTCATCATGTGATTGTGATAATATGGCTTGCTGGTCGTTCAGGATATCCCTGATGTATGCCGGCAAATACTCTTCATCTAAAGCAGATTGATACGCTTTTTTAATGGCATCTTCGCCAAACTCGCAATCTTCTAAAATACTTTTTTCGCTATGGCCGGTAAAAGTCGCCTTAACTTCAAGCCAGGTACGATGTATGGTACCACTTATTGAATTGGTATTATCCGCATCAGCTCCTAACACCTGCACCTCTTCGGTTAAAGTTGATTTAAATTGCTGGCTCTCTAATATCTTATTATTAAAAATAGCTACCAATTCGTCGTCATTCTTAGTTTCCTTAATGGCGTTTTCATAACCTTTAATACGGTCATTGTTAATTTGAACCAGATCGTTCAAAGTTTCGATTGTTGCTTTATTATTTTCCATTTTAATAGTGGTTTATTTATTATGGATATAGCCAAAAGCGAGCCAAAATTAACCAAAGAGAAATTTAATTTCTAAAATTAGTTACTTGCTACCACCGGTAAACATCGAGAATACCCAGATAATAATACCAATTACTATTACTACCGCTAAAATACCTACAAATGCACCCGCTTTAAATATGCCGGTTATTACAGAGCATCCACTCAAGGCAATCATTGCCAAAAGGATAAGAGATATGTTTAATTTTTTCATGGTTAAAGTGTTTACAATTAGCATACAATAACCAGGCCTTTTTAATATCCGCTTTGCGGAATAAGCGCATGCTTTACAACAATGTATAGCAATAGCTACACGGTATCCTTTATTTAGAAATTGATTTATTATTCCCGAATAATTGAGGCAGATAACTAATTTTACCGTCTATGGCATCTCCTATCTTCTCTATCCGGCACGTAAGCGTTCGGTTTTTAAATAATGTACTGTTTAATCAATTAAATTTTAGAGTAAACAAAGGCGAGAACTGGGCATTGGTAGGCGAAAGCGGATCGGGCAAAAGCGCCTTGTTACAAACTATAGCGGGTAATTTTAACATAACCGGCGGCGAGATCAGATATCATTTTTTTGAGGATTATTTAGCGCAGCATCCCGGCAATCCAGATCATTTAACGCATCATAAGCTCGTTGCTTTGGTCGAGGCTAAGCATCATTTTAAAAATCTATCAAACACCGGCGACTTTTATTATCAGCAACGTTATAACTCGTCAGATAGTGAGGATGCTTTAACGGTTGCCGAATATCTGCACACTATTAAACCCGCACCACAACCTAATATCTACTGGCATTTTGATAAGATCATCGCTACGCTAAAACTGGATGAGCTAAGCCATAAGCAATTGATTAAGCTATCAAACGGCGAAACCAAACGTTTAAGAATCGCGGCAGCCTTATTAAAGAACCCGGTCTTGTTATTAATGGATAGTCCGTTGACAGGGCTTGACGTACAAACCCGCAAAGAGTTTAATAATATTATTGACGAGATAACCACATCAGGCATTACGGTAATAATGGCGACATCGCCTTATGAGATACCTGATGCAATAACCAATGTGGCCGTGTTAAAGAATGGGGCTATTACCCATTTAATAACTAAAGCTGATTATAAGCCGGAGTTGGTTGAACCAAAACAGGCAGATAAGATTGACAAGGAAGAATTAAGATCGCTGTTGAATACACATAAAACTGAATCTGCTTACCAGCAAATCATCAGCATGAATAAGATACATGTTAAATATGGCAGCAATATTATTTTAAACGATGTAGACTGGCAGGTTAATCCCGGCGATAGATGGGCGCTGCTTGGGCCTAACGGTGCTGGTAAATCAACCTTGTTAAGTTTAATAAATGGCGATAATCCGCAGGCTTACGCTAATGATATTATTTTGTTTGATAAAAAGCGCGGCACCGGCGAAAGTATTTGGGATATTAAAAGGAAAATAGGCTTCGTATCGCCCGAGTTGCACCAGTATTTCCCTACGGATAATAGTTGTTTGCAGGTTATTGAATCGGGCTATTACGATACGCTGGGATTATTCAGACCCAGCAGCAAAGAAAAAGCCGAAACCGCTTTACGCTGGATGAAGGCGCTAGAGATAGATAAGTATGCCCGTACGCTATTAAAAAATATCCCCGCCAGCGCGCAACGACTATGTCTGCTGGCCCGGGCCTTAATAAAGAACCCACCCCTGCTGATTTTTGATGAGCCTTGCCAGGGAATGGACAGTCATCAGCAGCAACACTTTAAAAACCTGGTAGATACCATTTGCAGCTTGAGCAAGGTTACGCTAATATATGTAACCCATTACCAGCATGAGATCCCGGATAGTGTGGATAAGGTTTTGAAGTTGGAGAAGGGGGAAGTGTTTAATTGATCTGTGCCTCAGGTAAAAAATCACACTAACCCTACAATCAAATAAATCAGCAACTCAAACAAAAAAATCGTATCTTTGATAGAAGCGCCTACCAGCTGTTAGCCACTTAAAATTTCCAACTCCTATATTTCTTAAATTCTCCTTTGTTCTTTGATATAAAACATCAACTAATTGATATACAATAAATTACCTAAAAATACTACTACCGGCAAAATGTTTAATACCCGATAAATGCCAATTTTTACTACCAGCAATATGGTTAATGCCCGATAAATGGTCTTTTTTACTACCGGTGTCAGGGCTTATACCCGAAAAACGGTGTTTTTTACTACCAACTTAACGACTAACGCCGGTGTGATTTTTTTTACAAACGGCAGATCGATCTGCCCGCTAAACTAATCAGCAATTAACTGCAATATCCCTATATTTGTGGTATGAATACTGCCGATCTGTTACAGCGTGCTTCGCGGTTTGAATTTTTGAGTATTGAGGAAGGCGTTTACCTGCACCACAATGCATCAACAGCCGATTTAATGTATGTGGCTAACGAGCTGCGTAAAAAACAAGTACCACACGGTAAAGTAACCTGGCAGATAGACCGGAATGTTAACACTACCAACGTTTGTATAGCCAATTGCAAGTTCTGTAACTTCTTTCGCCGCCCTGGGCACGAGGACAGTTATATAACTGATATTGAAACCTACAAACAAAAGATAGAAGAAACCTTCCGCTTAGGCGGCGACCAGCTCTTACTACAAGGCGGCCACCACCCTGACCTGGGTTTAAAATTTTATACAGATCTGTTTAGCGAATTAAAAAAACTATATCCAACACTTAAATTACACTCATTAGGCCCACCAGAAATTGCACACGTAGCAAAGCTGGAAAACATGAGCCATATTGATGTTTTAAGAGCGATGAAGGAATCGGGGTTGGACTCACTACCCGGTGCCGGAGCAGAAATATTGAATGACCGTGTCCGCCGCCTGATATCAAAAGGCAAATGCGGTGGTAAAGAGTGGTTGGATGTTATGCGCGCGGCGCATCAGCTTAATCTGCCAAGCTCGGCCACTATGATGTTTGGACACGTGGAAACCATAGAAGAACGCTTTGAGCATCTGGTTTGGATCCGCGAGGTACAGTCAGAAAAACCTGAAGGGCATTATGGCTTTATCGCGTTCATCCCCTGGCCATTCCAGGATGATGGTACGTTATTACGTAAGGTGCGCGGTATCACCAACAATGTAACCGGTGATGAATATATCCGCATGATAGCTTTAAGCCGTATCATGCTGCCAAATATTAAAAACATACAGGCATCATGGCTAACCGTAGGTAAGCAAGTTGCCCAGATCTGTTTAAATGCCGGTGCTAATGATTTTGGTTCTATCATGATTGAAGAAAACGTGGTATCTGCCGCAGGCGCGCCTCACCGCTTTACTGCCAAAGGCATACAGGATTCTATAATAGCTGCCGGATTTGAACCACAACTACGCAACCAAAAATATGAATGGCGCGATGTTCCTGCACAATTAGAAGAGCAGGTTATAAACTATTAATTTTTCACTACAATTGTGACAGCATATTTAGTTTTCCGGCTTTTTTTAAATAAAACTTGTTACACCTGCTGGGAATACTAAATTTACCGAACAATGGAAAATCCCGAATTGTATATAGAAGCGTTGGTTTTTGCATCCGAGCAAAGCATTCGTATTGAAGAAATACTTTATTGCTTGCAGGCAGCCTTCGAACGCGATTTTACAATTGAGGAAGTAAGCGTGAGCCTGGCAAATATTAAAACTAAATACTCAGCTGAGAATTTAGCCATTGAGTTGATTAATGTAAACAACGGGTACCAATTCTTAACCAAGAAAACTTACCACCTGGTTATTAGCCTTTTGCAACTGCAGCGATCAAAAAAGAAGTTGAGCCAGGCCGCTTTAGAGACGCTGGCAATTATTGCTTATAAGCAGCCGGTAACTAAAACTGATGTAGAACAGATACGTGGCGTAAACTGCGATTATTCCATACAAAAATTGCTCGAAAAGGAGTTAATCACAATAAATGGGAAGTCTGAAGCTTTAGGAAAGCCCATTTTATATGGTACAAGCTCATTATTTATGGACTATTTTGGCATAAATAATATTGGAGAATTACCTCATATAAAAGAACTTACAGATGCATCATCATCAATTGGAGAGCCGCAAGAATAAATTTTAAATGTTTTTTCTTTCAAAATGATTTTTCGTTATTTTTACTAATAAATAATAGACACACTCTTAAAAAAATATTTTTATAATATCGTTTAAGCAAATCCTAATTTATAATTTTATAACAAACATTCACCAAAATGGGAACGCCAAAAAGAAATGCAGACAAGAACATTCCTAAGAACACGGATGCAGATGATGATGATGACGACTTGGAAACAACGCCGAAGAAAAAGGTAGTTGATGAGGACGATGACTTTGATGGCCCATTGGATGACCTGGGCTTTGAAGAGTTTGGCGATGACGATGATGACGACGATTATTAATTAATTATTATATTAGGTAACCTATTTTAAAGCATCCTGGATACTTCCGGATGCTTTTTTTATATTTTTCAAAATCCTGGATGACGATAACTGAAGTTAAAGACAAAGCGACCCAAAAAGCATTTTTAAATACCGCCCGAATTATTTATAAGGATGATAATAACTGGGTATGCCCGCTTGACAATGATATTGAAGCTGTTTTTGATCCGCAGAAAAATAACTTTCACCAATATGGTAAATGCACCCGATGGATATTAAAAAATGATAAAGGACAATTGATAGGCCGTGTAGCCGCGTTCATCAATGATAAAAAAGCATTTAATTACGAACAACCTACCGGTGGCATGGGATTTTTTGAATGTATTAATGATGAGAAAGCCGCTTTTTTGTTATTTGATATAGCTAAAAACTGGCTAAAAGAAAATGGAATGCAGGCCATGGATGGCCCCATAAATTTTGGTGAAAATGATACCTTTTGGGGATTGTTAGTTGATGGCTTTGCGCCGCCATCATACGGTATGAACTATAACCCGCCATATTATCAGGCTTTTTTTGAGGATTATGGCTTTAAAAAAATGTATGAGCAGATAACCAATCATTTGGATATACATAAGCCTTTTCCTGAGCGTTTTTATAAAATAGCTAAATGGGTTAGCCAAAAACCAGGCTATGAGTTTAAACATTTAGAAGTTAAGCAAATAGAAAAATTTGCTGCCGATTTTATTGAAATATATAACGATGCCTGGGCCGGATTTGAAAATTTTGTACCTATAACTTACAACACCATACTGGAAAGCTTTAACAAAATGAAGCCCATAATGGATCAAAACCTGATACTGTTTGCCTATGTAAATGGCGAACCGGCCTCATTCAACATTGTTTTGCCCGATGCTAACCAAATGCTTAAACCCCTAAACGGTAAACTTGACCTAATAGGCAAGCTTAAATTTTTATATTATAAATGGAAGGGGGTTACACGCATGCGTGCCATTGTAATGGGCACTAAGCAAAAATATCAAAACCACGGACTTGAATCGGCCCTGTTTATAAAACTAGGCGAATACGTATTACCGCTTAACCAATATAATGTTTTAGAACTATCATGGGTAGGCGATTTTAACGAGAAAATGGTAGCGCTGCATAATTCCATGGGAGCTACATTTGCTAACAAGCACTTAACTATGCGCTATATATTTTAAGTTAAGTTAACACAAAAGAAAAAGGCTTATCGTAAAATTAATTTACATGTAAGCCTTTTAAAATGCTACACTAATAACTTAGGCGGTAGCTTTATTATGTCTTAACTCTTCAAAAAGTTCAATAACTTTCTTTTGCAATTCTATGATCTCAATTTCGCGATCGGTTAATTTTTTATTAACAACATCCAGTTCGTTAACAAATTTTTGTTCCTGCTCCAAATCATTAAATGTAAGTAGCTGAACGACCGACATTTCGAACAAATTTGATATTTGTTCAAGTCGTGATAGGTTAATGTCAGTTATACCAGTTTCTATTTTAGAAAAGGCAGGAATTGAAATATCTAACCTTTTTGCTACATCTTCCTGGCTCCATGCCTTTTGATGACGTAACAGTCTGATTTTTTTTCCTAGTGATTTCATTTGGGTTTATTAATAAGGGTACGGGTTTCTCAATAGTTAATAAAGTTAATAATATTTTTTTATTTCCAATAATTATTGTAATATTTTATTTTTCAGGTCAATTAAATTTATCCCTCCAAAGTTTCCCGAGCTCATCATTAATAGATTGGCATTATGTAAATTTTTTATTTCCAATTGGTTAAGCAACTGTTTGGGGTCATTAAAAAACTCGAGATCATTTTTTGAAAAAGCCGCCTTAACAGTTTCGGCCGGGTAGGGTTCCATCTGTTTTTGTTCGAAAGTTTTCTTATCAATAAAAACTATTGCCTCGTCGGCCTCATCCATCGTGCCGGCATATTCTCCCAAAAAATATTTGTTTAAACTGCTAAAGGTATGGAGCTCAATACAAGCAATTAACTTTCTATTCGGAAACTGAGTTTTAACCGCATGTATGGTAGCCTGTAATTTTGATGGCGAGTGGGCAAAATCTTTAAAAACGGTAGCATTATCGTTTTTTCCAACCAACTCTAACCTGCGGGCCGCACCTTTAAAACTGGTGATATATTGGTAAAAATAGGCGCTTGAAATATTAAGGCTTTCGCATACTAACCTTGCAGCCTGCATATTTAGTAAATTGTGGTCGCCAAAAACCTCAAGAGGGTATTTTTTACCATCGGATATTATAGTTGTTATTCCATTTTCGATGGTATAATCAGGCAAGATATAAGGTTGTTTATCAATGCCCGAATTATCCTTTACAATCACATCATTTAAAACTGCATCAGTTTCGCTATAAATAAGTTTACCGCCGGGCTGTATAGTTTCAATAAATATTTTAAACTGATCAATATAGCTTTGAAAGGTTGGGAACACATTGATATGATCCCAAGCGATGCCACTAATTACGCCGATATTAGCTTTATATAAATGAAATTTCGGCCGCCTGTCAATCGGCGAAGCCAGATACTCATCACCCTCAATTACCATTATCGGGGCATCTTTGGTTAGTTTAACCATAGTCTCAAAACCTTCTAACTGCGCGCCGACCAGGTAATCAAAATCCTTACCTGCAGTTTGTAGCACATGTAATATCATGGAAGTGATGGTGGTTTTACCATGGCTACCACCTATTACTACCCGCAATTTATCTTTTGATTGTTCATAGATATATTCAGGATAGGAGTATACCTTTATGCCCAGTTCCTGCGCTTTAAGCAGTTCGGGATTATCAATACGGGCGTGCATACCTAAAATTATGGCATTAAGGTTGGTAGTGATCTTTTCGGGATACCAGCCATTTTCCGGTGGTAATATGCCATACTTTGCCAGGCGAGAAACGGACGGTTCAAACATTACATCGTCTGATCCGGTTACTTCAAATCCTTTTTTGTGTAAAGCAATGGCCAGATTGTGCATGGCACTGCCGCCAATGGCTATAAAATGTACCCTCATGTAATTCGCAGGTTAATGCTTTTTATTCTGATTGCAAATAAACGCAAAAAACTATTGGCTTAACAAAGAATTATCATTTCAATAATAATACCGGTACGGCTGCGCTTTCTGCCAGTTGTTGCGATACGCTATCGTGCAATAACGATTGGAAAAAGCTGTATTTATGTGGCAGTGCTATTACCAGTTGCGCATCATTATTAGCAGCAAATTGCAGTATGCCGTTTATAACATCGGTATTATTTACATAGCTGTATTTAGGGTTGTACTGTTTAAGCATGCCATACAAAGCTGTCTCTTCGGCCATGCGCTCGGCATCACCAGCCAGGTGCCTTGAGTCTTTATCAATGTTTACTACCAGCAACTCATATTTTTTTCTATCCAGTAGTCTTTTTAAAGCTTCAAGCGGAACAGTTTCTCTTACTTTATCAAAATCACACGCAACCACTACGCGTTTTATATGCTCAAAATTATAAGCAGGAGGTACTACAATTACCGGCACGGGACTGGCTTTTGATATTTTAACAACGTGGCCGCCGATTTGCGAATCACTCTTACTTGTATTGCCTTTACTGCCCAAAATAACCAGGTCGGCATTTTTGGCTTCTACATTTTCAATTACGGCACGTAATAAATGAGATCGGTTTAAATGTGTGCTGATCTCTACTCCGGCCCTCACTAGTTTACTTAGTTTATGCTTTAAATGTTCCAGTTTTTTTATTCTGTCGGCTGCCTCTTGCTCTACCTGTTCTTCTAACAATTGCACCATATCAGGACTCGGCAACATTGTCTCTATCGGCGACACGTAATAAGCATTTAACAAAATTATATGCTCAACATTGGTTTGTTTGCTTAGTTCGGCCGCAAACTCGGCAGCGTTTGTGGACGCATGCGAAAAATCGATAGGTACCAGATAGGTTTTCATGACATTAAAAATTATATATGTCTTTTTGACTATTTAGGTCTAAAAGTTAAATACAAAATTAACATGTTATAACAGCTAATTTGTCAAGCCAATAACATTTTGTAGTAACGAATATAATTGATTTGGGTTTGCGAAGCGAAAGACTTACGAAGTTTTAAAACGGCGAAGCCCTCAATGAGACCTTTAAAAACAAACAACACCGAATTAAACTTCGTAAGTCTGGCGACTGTTTACTTAATAAACTTAGCAGCCACCCACTCTTTATCCTTTTTATGGCTGATGTATTTTAAACCGTATTTACGGGCCTCGTCAGTAATGATATCCAGATCGGGCATTTCATAAAATCCACTGAAATAGATCTCGCCGTCGGGTTTCAAGGCTTCGGCGTAGCGGGCCATTTGGTCTATTAATATGTTGCGGTTGATGTTAGCCAGGATAATATCATACTGCTCATCAGGGATGACTTCTTTTGATCCGCAAAGCGCTTGGATGTTGGTTATATTATTTAGTTGCGAGTTCTCTATGGTACTTTCATAACATACCGGGTCATAATCAATAGCCGCAATATCGGCAGCGCCTAATTTAGCCGCCATAATTGCCAATATGCCGGTACCGCAACCCATGTCCAATACCTTTTTATCTGTAAAATCATTCTCTAGTATATGTTGCAGCATCATGGCCGTGGTTTGATGGTGGCCGGTACCGAATGCCATTTTGGGGTCTATAACTATCTCATATTTAAACTCCGGGCGTGGCTCGTGGAAAGTAGCGCGTACAAAAACCTGGTCGCCAATGGATATCGGTTCAAAATTACTTTCCCATACTTCGTTCCAGTTTTTTTGTGGGATAAGTGTTGCCTCGTAACTAAACGTAAACATGTCCTTATAAGGCAACAGGGTATCAGCTAATAGATCTTCATTAAAATCGCTTTCAGGGATATATGCCTTAAAGCCAAACTCCAATTCTTCAAACGTATCAAAACCTATTTCGCCCAGGGCATTAATTAACAGATCCTGTTGGTAATCTTCGGTGGTAATAGTGGTAAAATGGAGTTCGTAATAGTTCATGATTATTTTTCGGTTTCTGTGGCAGGAGCAGTTTTTTTAAACGCTTTCCAGTCCAACAGGTATAGTAGTAAAAAATTTAATACCCAATAAAACAGTTGTACGCCTGTCATAAACAAGCCAATGTCCAATAAGTGGCCTATTTTGGTTACCGGGTCCCAGATAATATATGCCAGCCCAAATGCAAAGATCAAACAAACTAAAAGCATAATGCTAAAAATAGTTATGGCTGACCTGGGTCTGGCTAAGATCTTATTCCATAATGGTATTACAATTAAGAACTGGGTAAGCTCGGCTATCACTATTTGGCCCAGTGCGAATATTTTATAATAAGCTATTAAGCCGTATATAGAATCTTCGCCTATGCTCTTCGTATCAACGTAATGGAAAAACGGGGTAAATTTTATAAATCCGGCGAACGCCCAAAAAGCAAATAAAGGGGGCAGTATGAGTTTAATTAAATACTTCATTTAAGGTATCAAGTAATTAGTATCAAGTAGGAAGACATTATTTTTGTTTGAAAATAGTTTCATAAATCTTAATACTAGCTACTTGATACTTATTACTAAGCTCTAGTTAAAAGCTTTTACAATATCGGTAAAATCGCGTGATTTTAAAGATGCGCCACCTATTAAGCCACCATCAATATCTGCGCATGCAAATAGTTCTGATGCATTTTTAGGGATACAGCTTCCGCCGTAAAGTATAGTAGTTGCATCAGCAACTGATTGATCATACTTAGTGGCAATTTCTTTGCGGATAAACGCGTGGATTTCTTGGGCCTGGTCTGACGATGCAGTTACACCCGTACCAATGGCCCAAATAGGCTCGTAAGCTAATACCAGCCTTGCAAATTGTGTTGCATCTAAATGAAATACACCTTCAGTCAATTGGCTCTTAATAATATCAAAATGTTGGTTTGCCTCGCGCTCCTGCAAGGTTTCACCAATACAGAATATTGGTTTCAGGTCATTAGCTAAGGCTGTATCGGTTTTCTTTGCTAGCAGCTCATTACTCTCACCAAAATACTGGCGACGCTCTGAGTGGCCTAAAATAACGTAAGTAGCGCCTACAGATTTTATTTGTCTGGCTGATACCTCGCCGGTATAAGCACCACTCTCGGCCTGGTGAGCGTTTTGGGCACCGATAGAAACTTTAGCCGAACCCTTAGCCAACTGTACCAGGCTATGTAAATGTATAAACGGACTGCAAACTACAACTTCCTGTGTGCCGGTTGCTTCGTCTTTTACCATATTTACAACTTCAGAAAACAAGGATAAGCCTTCGTTATAATCCAAGTTCATTTTCCAGTTTCCGGCTACAATTTTTTTTCTCATGATTGGTTTTAATGTTATAATTAATTAGCGATGGTTTTAAACTCATCGCTATAAGTTAAAATACTTGTCTAAAGCTCTCCGTCAATTCAAAAACGGTTTTTAATATTTCCTGCTCTATTTCGTCAAACTCACGATTACGGCGTTCAAACACCAATTTAGCTGTTTCAAACATTTTTTTGATAGTGTACACCTCGAAGCCCTGCGCTCCTCCCCAAGCAAAATCAGGTACAAAATTACGTGGGTAGCCAGAGCCAAATATATTGGCACTAACCCCTACTACCGTCCCTGTATTAAACATAGTGTTGATGCCGCATTTAGCATGATCGGCCATTATCAGCCCGCAAAATTGCAGGCCGGTTTTACGGAAACGCTGTGAGGTATAATCCCACAACTTAACCTCGGCATAATTATTTTTAAGGTTGGAGTTATTGCTATCTGCACCTATATTGCACCACTCGCCCAATACCGCATTACCCAAAAAGCCATCGTGCCCCTTGGATGAATAACCCCATATAACCGAGTTATTGATCTCGCCGCCGACTCTTGAATACGGGCCAATAGTAGTGGCACCATAGATCTTGCCACCCATTTTAACCTGCGAATGTTCGCACAACGCGAAAGCGCCACGTATGTTGGTACCTTCCCAAATGCTGCTGTTTTTACCTAAATAAATTGGCCCATTGGTGGTATTAAATGTAGAGCATTCGGCCTCCGCACCTTCCTCGGCAAAAAAATCTGTACCGATGATGGTATTTGTCGAACTAATAGTAGCGCTGGTCCTGCCTTTGGTGATCAGCTTAAAATCCTTGCGCAGCTCAATGTCGTTCTTGCTAAAAATATCCTCGGGATGTTTTATGCAGATAAAAAACGGATCATAGTTAATAATTTTGCTGAAATCCGCATCGATAGCAGTTTTGGCGGCAATTAAATAATCGCCTTGCTTTAACGCTTCGCCGGTTTTTAACTGTCCGATGGCTTCCAACAAACCTTCGTCCGGGCAAACAGAACCGTTTATATACAGGTCATCAGTCCCGATTTTTAGCGGGAACTTAGTTTGTAAATAGGGTTGAGTTTTAAAAGAATACGTCGTATCCAGGTATTTGGCCCACTTTTCGGCAATAGTTAAAATACCAATACGTAAGTCGGCAACCGGGCGGGTGTACGTTAAGGGCAGAAGCGATTGGTGTGCGTTATCGTCAAACAGGATAATTGCCATAGCGCAAAAATAAAAAAAGTCCCGACTGCAAAGCCGGGACTGGTAAATATTTTATTAACAAGTTGATATTACTTGTTATAACGAGTACGGAATTTATCAATACGACCAGCAGTATCAACCAGTTTCATTTTACCGGTATAGAAAGGATGTGATGTATGAGAAATCTCTAATTTTACTAATGGATATTCGTTACCGTCTTCCCACTTTACAGTTTCACGGGTGTCGATACATGATTTAGTGATAAAAGAATAGTCGTTTGACATATCTTTAAATACAACTAATCTATAGTTTGATGGATGCAGATCTTTTTTCATTGCTATATTACTTCTTATAAAAGAGGTGCAAATGTAGTATTTAAATTCAAAAGTAAAAAGGGGAAATTACTTTTTTTTGGTGATTAGTTGATTAGAGGTTAGAGATTGGGTTATTAAAGATTGATAGTTGGAGGAAAGTCTGCGTAAAAAGCCTAATATTTAATCTCCTCTACCAACTCCACCAACACCCCACCCGCACTTTTAGGGTGCACAAAGCAAACCAATTTATTATCAGCCCCGCGTTTAGGCTTATCGCTTAACAAAACAAAACCTTCGCTTTTTAGGCGGGCCATTTCGGCTTTTATATCATCCACCTCGAAAGCGATGTGATGGATCCCCTCTCCTTTTTTGGCGATGAATTTGGCTATGGGACTGCCCTCTGCAGATGCTTCCAACAGTTCTATTTTATTGGGCCCGCTTTGCAGGAACGCGGTTTTTACGCCCTCGCTGGTTACGTCCTCTGTTTTATAAATGGTGGTGTTTAATAGCTTTTCATACAGGCTGCCGGCGGCTTTTAGGTCGGCTACGGCAATGCCTATATGTTCTATTTTGTTCATGAACAAATATGGTGAAATAATTTATTAACTAAATTATTTGGCTGCCGCCTCGTCAATCTTAATAGACGCACCTGTTGTCGGATCGACCGGGCAAGGATAGCCAAACAAGCAACGGGCTTTTATCATGGTAGCAACCTCTGCTGGTACATATTGCTCCCAGCCTTCCACACCTTGTTTTATAAGCTGTAACACAATATCAGTTTGTACGTGCAGGTTATTCTCGTTGTAATTGCGGATGTCTTCTATTTTATTGTTCGCTATCAGGTAGCGATACAGATCGATTAAATGTGGGGGCGGGAAAAAGCGCAGGCAGTTCATAATAACGCCATTGCGCAGCGTTGGGTATATAAACAGCTTTACCTTACGGCTAAACAGCGTAGCAAACGACTCCAGGATACCACCCGGCAAATCAGTATAATGTTCTTCGCCAAAAATATATTCCAGGTTGGGATAACCCAGCACAACGCCCATTTTTAAGTTAGTAATTTTTGACAGGTAGGATACCAGTTTATAATACTCGTGGAAATTGGATATCAGCACCGTTTGCCCTAATGAGCAAAGGATATCTACCCGGTCAAGGAAATCTTTTTCGTCAATCTCGGCGTTTTCGGCAGCGTTACGTTCTTTTAACGATTGTAGAGTAAGCTCACTAATTACGGCTACGTTCTTTTTATCTACATCGGGCTCCTGCTTAAATTGCTTTACACCGGTGTTTAACATATCCATGTGCACATTAATTATCGGGCGGAAACGGCCACGAATAACTACAATATGCTTTTTATATAGCGCTTCGGATGGTTGCTGATTTTCACCATCAGGGCCAAACAGGGCAGCGTCAGAGAATCCGTATTTAACCAGATGCAAACTCATCAACCGGTTATCAACCTTTTCGAAATTTGGCCCATCAAACCGGATCATATCTATCTGGATGCGATCTTTCGACAATTCATCCATTAGCGATAGTAAGAAAACAGTGGGCGTTTCATGATAATAAAAGCAGGCATAGAGCAGGTTAACACCTAATACTCCCACTGCCTGTTGCTGCAAATTACTATCTGTATCTAACAGCTTTACGTGTATCACCACATCATTAAAAGCGCCGTTTGGTTCCAGTTGAAAGCGTAGTCCCATCCAGCCATGAGCCTCGTTGGTTTTATGGTAGTTTAAGGTTGATACCGTATCAGAAAAAGCGAAGAAAGTAGTGTTATCCCCACGCTGCTTGGCTAAACGCTCAATTAATAAGCTATACTCGTGGCCAAGCATGGCCATCAGGCGCGACTCGCTTACATAACGTTTAACTTTTAGCGCGCCATAAATAGCGTCAGACACGGTCATGTCATAAGCCGACATGGTTTTGGCAATGGTACCCGATGATGCGCCGGCTTTGAAAAAGTTTGCAGCAACATCCTGGCCCGCGCCTATCTCTGCAAATGAGCCATATATCTCAGGATCAAGGTTAATGGCAAGGGCTTTTTGTTTTGTGCCAATATCTTTATTGTAGGTGATATTCATACACGTAGGAGTTTGTTATTTACTGTTGCCATTATCATTATTAAGAAGCCTTAAAAATACGATATTTTTAAGAATTTGGCGACATGTTTATAAAAAAAGCAAGCGTATTAATTATATGCAAAGTAACGGCTTGTTTGGCATATCTGTATTTTTTTAATCATATCACACTCAAATTATTAGTTTAATATGACCATTTATCCTTATATTGAATGATTTTAAATAAAAATGTTTGCATATCTTTGTACTATTAATATATTAAAGTATGAATATCCCAATTTACCTTGATAATAACGCTACAACACCCATGGACCCACGGGTACTGGAAGCTATGATACCTTACTTTACACAAAAGTTTGGTAACGCGGCCAGCCGTAACCATCCGTTTGGCTGGGTAGCCGAAGAAGGTGTTGATTACGCACGTGAGCAGGTGGCTAAATTAATTGGCGCCAGCGAGAAAGAGATCATCTTTACATCCGGTGCTACCGAATCTGACAACCTTGCTATAAAAGGTGTTTTTGAAATGTATAAAGAAAAAGGTAACCACATTATAACTACGGTTACCGAGCATAAGGCTGTATTAGACGCTTGCAAACATGTTGAAAAAATGGGTGGTAAGGTTACTTACCTACCTGTTCAGGAAGACGGTTTGCTTGATCTGGCCTTATTAGAAGCTGCCATGACCAACGAAACTATTTTAGTATCGGTTATGTATGGCAATAATGAGATAGGTGTTATACAACCTATAAAAGAAATATCAGCAATTGCCCATAAATATGGCGCCTTGTTTATGACAGACGCTGTGCAGGCAGTTGGTAAAATACCGGTTGATGTTAACAAGGACGGAATTGACCTATTAGCATTATCTGCACATAAATTTTACGGGCCTAAGGGCGTTGGCGCATTATACGTTAGACGTAAAGGACCACGTGTTATAGTTACCGCGCAAATGGACGGTGGCGGCCACGAACGCGGTATGCGGTCAGGCACGTTAAACGTACCGGGTATTGTTGGCTTAGGTAAAGCTGCCGAACTTTGTATGCTTGAAATGGAAAGCGAAGCAAAACGATTATCGGCTTTACGCGATAAATTACAAGCTGGATTAACTGTATTGGAAGAAAGTTATGTAAACGGAAACGTTGAGCATCGCTTACCCCATGTGGCTAACATCAGCTTTAAATATGTTGAGGGCGAAGGTTTGATGATGGCGATGAAAGATCTGGCTGTATCATCAGGATCGGCTTGTACATCAGCATCATTAGAGCCATCATACGTATTAAAAAGTTTAGGCTTGTCTGATGATTTGGCACACTCTTCGATACGTTTTGGTTTAGGTAGATTTACTACGGAAGAAGAGGTTGATTACGCTATTGAAGTAACCAAAACAGCCGTTACCAACTTACGTAACATGTCGCCGCTTTGGGAAATGTTTAAAGAAGGAATTGACCTTGACTCGATTGAGTGGGCAGAACACTAAATAGGTTATACGTGGAACGTTGTACGTTTTACGTTAATAAATAATATAATACAACCCAACGTACTACGTAAAACGATACGTATAACAAATATTAAACACACAAGAAATGGCATATTCAGATAAAGTAATCGATCATTACACCAACCCACGCAATGTTGGTACCTTAGACAAAAGCAGTCATAAGGTAGGTACCGGCTTAGTTGGTGCGCCAGAGTGCGGCGACGTTATGCGCTTGCAAATTGAAGTTGGCGATGACAACATCATCACCGATGCTAAATTTAAAACTTTTGGCTGCGGCTCGGCTATAGCGTCATCATCATTAGCTACCGAGTGGTTAAAAGGAAAATCTATTGATGATGCAATGAAAATTGACAACATGGATATTGTTGAAGAATTAGCATTGCCGCCGGTAAAAATTCACTGTTCTGTTTTGGCAGAGGATGCTATTAAGGCAGCTATCAATGATTTCCGCGTTAAAAATGGCATGGAAGCAATTGAAAGCGAAAAAGCACATCATTAATAAGAATCAAGAAATAAGAGTCAAGAATCAAGACGTCCGCGTTTTATTTCTTGACTCTTGCTTCTTGTCTCTTGACTCTAAAAGAAATGGTAACTGTAACTGATAAAGCAAAAAGCAAAGTAGAAGACCTGATGCGTGATTCGGGTCTTGATGCTTCTTATTTCCTGCGGGTTTCTGTTCAGGGTGGAGGATGTTCAGGGTTATCGTATAATCTCGACTTTGATAACGAAGAGAAAAAGGGCGACCAATTTTTCGAAGATAAAGGCGTACGCATGGCTTTGGATATGAAATCTTTTCTATACCTGGCGGGCACAGAGCTTGATTTTTCGGACGGGTTGAACGGTAAAGGATTTAATTTCCATAACCCTAACGCCAGCCGCACCTGTGGTTGCGGCGAGAGTTTTTCTGTATAGTTAGGGATTACAACGATTTTTATATTTAATTACACCGATTATGTGAAAACAGGGTCGGTGTTTTTTGTTTTTCCCACCGTTGCCTGTGTCCTCACAGGCAACCAACTAAAACGCATCCATATAGTGTGTTAACCAACTAAACCGACTGTCTTCCTGCTCATAAAAAGAACACGATGAAAAGAAGTAATCATTTGGATCTTTAACCAAACTCCAATGCTCTTGCAAAGGATTAAAGTGTATATAATCTAACTTTTGTTCTAATATCTTCTATTATACATCATAATCGGCAAGCCATTTCTTTGCCAAAACTGGTGATTCCGGCTATTTCTGTCGGTCTTAAATTTTTCTAATAGAGATCATTTGTTTGTCGTAACTCATCCAAAAATGCATGGCCCGTAAATTTCATAAAGCTTGCATAAGGCATTTCCTTATCATTTTTTTCTGACGATGACCAAATAATATGAATATGATTAGGCATTATTACAAAGCCATAAACAACCAGTTTTTTCTTTTCTACAAGATGGATAAGGCTATTTAAAACAATTAGTTTAAATTTTTTTGTTTTTAAAAGCGGTATCCAGTCAACAATAGCTACAGTGTAAAAGTAAACCGTGTCTAATTCCATAAGTGAAACATACGTAATATTTTAAAATAATTGTCTATTAGTTGTCTGTGAGGACACTGTCTCCACTGTTTGTGTCCTCACAAACAGCAATTGGACACGATTCATTAGTTGTTTGTGAGGACACAAACAACGGCTTCTTTAAACATTTCCATTTTTAAAAAATAAAATTAGCTTTGTTTCTCTTATAAACCTGATTATACATAAATGAACCAAGCAACTGAGCGCCCAACCGTACCCAGCCTTATACGTTATTTAGTAAAAAATATCCACCCTGATACACACAACTTTTTGGCGCATAAAGTGGGCGATGAATGGGTTGATATAACCTATCGCGAAGCGTTAGAAAATATTGATGCTATATCGGCCTGGTTCATAGATATTGGCATAAAAAAAGGCGACCGGCTGGCACTTATTATTGAGAACGGCCCCGACTACATTTATTACGACCAGGCGCTACAGCAAATTGGCGCGGTTAATACCTCTATTTATCCTACCCTTACCGAAACAGAGATAGAGTATATTTTAAATGATTCAAGCGCGCGTACCATTATTTGCGGCAACCCTTTCTTGTTTAGGAAAGTGCTGAAGATAGCTAATAGCTGTCCATCCATAGAACGTATTATCCCGGCTTTTGATGATTACGAAAAGCACATGGAGAAGCAACGGCTAAACGCCGGAGTAATTGGGTTTAAAGAATTAATTACAATCGGATTTACTTTGGTTGATAAACACCGGTCGGCTATTAATATAGCACGTGAAGCTATTTTGCCCTCTGATCTTTCTTGTTTGATCTATACATCGGGCACAACGGGCATACCTAAAGGCGTAATGCTTACGCATAAAAACCTGGTAGAGAATGTAAGGGTAAGTTTATTGCAAATCCCTATTATTGAAAAGACTGATATATTTTTGTCTTTCCTGCCCCTATCGCATGTATTTGAGCGTACGGCAACTTATCATGTTTGCTTATACTCGGGCGCTAAAATAGCCTTCGCGCAAAGCCTGGAGCTACTGGCCAAAAACATGAGTGAGGTTAAACCAAGTGTTATGAATTGCGTTCCGCGATTATTAGAGCGAATACATGATCGCGCCATGAAAAACGGCACCAGCGCGGGCGGCATAAAATCTAAAATATTTTTGTGGGCTTTAGATATTGGCCGAAAATACCGCATAGCTAACGAGGATGGTAAAAAATCAGGCTTGATATTAAATGCTGAACATGCTCTTGCCGAGAAGCTGGTATTTAGCAAGATAAAAGAGCGTACGGGCGGTAATTTAAAGATCATGTTATCAGGCGGTGGCGCGTTACCTAAAAATATCGGCGAGTTTTTTGGCGATCTGGGTATAAAAGTACTGGAGGGCTTTGGTTTAACTGAAACATCGCCGGTTATGGCTGTTACCGAGTATCACCGCCAGGTGTATGGCACCGTTGGCCGTATTGTACCAGGTATTGAGGTGGCTATACAAAATGTGGATACCAAAGAGGTCTATACCATACAAACCCACGAATCATTTAAAGAAAATTTTCAGTCGGAAGAGGGCGAGATTATTGTTTGCGGGCATTGCGTTATGAAGGGCTACTTAAACAAACCCGAAGAAACCGCAGCGACCATTGACCCACAAGGCTGGCTGCATACCGGCGATATCGGTCGCTTTTACAAAGGCAACCTGCAAATTACCGACCGCCTAAAAAATATGCTGGTAAACGCATACGGCAAAAACATATATCCTACACCAGTAGAGAACACTTATCTGAAAAGCCCCAAAATTGAAGGCGTATTTTTATTAGGCGATAAACGCGAGTTTATTACCGCGTTCATCATCCCTGCAAAAGAAGCACTACAGGAACAATTCGGACTGGACGAAAAATTCTTTGAAGAGGCAGATCCTTTTATTGAGAACAAGGAAATAAAAGACTGGCTGAACCAGGATATCAGGAAACTATCCAACGAGTTGGCAAAATTTGAGCGGATTAAAAACTTCAAGATCAAACGTAAACCCTTCAGCATGGAAGATGGCGAGATCACCCCTACCATGAAAGCTAAACGCAAGGTGATTGAACAGAAATATGCTAACGCGATTGAAGAGTTATATACCTGGGAAGCGGGAACGGATTAGAGATTTGACAACTTTTTAAAAGTTGTCAAATCTAAATGCGGATTACACAAATCCCAATATATCCTTAATACTCTCCACACTTTTAAACATACCGCTATCAATACTATGCTCAATTTCTTCGTGGGCCCAGGTAATGTGGTAAGGTACGTGAATAGCATAGCCGCCAACGTTTAGTACCGGCAGTACATCGCTTTTAAGCGAGTTGCCCACCATTAGTAATTCGCTGGGGCGGATGTCTAAATGTTTAATCAATTTTAAGTAATTGGCATCATCCTTTTCAGACATGATCTCTACATGGTGAAAGTAGTTGTTCAAGTTTGATTTGCGCAATTTGCGCTCTTGGTCAAGCAGGTCGCCTTTGGTGGCTACTACCAGGCGGTACTTACCTTTTAGCGCGCGCAGCACTTCCTCAACCCCATCCAGCAGTTCAATAGGCTGGTTAAGCATTTGCTTGCCCAAGTCAATAATCTCGCCTATGGCTTTGGCGCTTATCATGTTATTGGTAACGGTCATGGCGGTTTCTATCATAGATAGTACAAAGCCTTTTATACCGTAACCATATAAACCAAGGTTACCAATTTCAATTTTAAGCAGCTCACGCTCCAGTTCATGGAGCGGCAGGTATTCTTCAAGTAAAGTACAAAACGCTTCTTCTGATGCCCTGAAATAGGGCTCATTCACCCAGAGGGTATCATCAGCATCAAAAGCAATTACTTTAATGTCCATAATGCAAATGTATCAAAGATAACTTACATCGAAAATACTACCACGGGCTTTCCTGACCGGCTGTACAATAATGGTATAAACACGCTACTCAATTAACTTTATATGCTGATAAGACCTTATAATAACCGGCCCCAACAGACCAGACGGCAGCAGTGGCGACTTTTCATCCCAATGACGATAGGTAGAAAAGCTAATACGCTTAGATTCGCGCTTACCCTTATCGTTCACCCAATCAGGCCATGCACCAGGTACAACGCCGTTCCACTTTAAGTCATCAGGTAAATGCGCATCACCTACCAAACGGTTTACCCATAAATTAGTAACGCGTATTTCCAGGTTGTTCTTGCCTGCATGTACAGCATTACCAAGTTCAATCCTAAACGGTATTTTCCAAAGTATCCCCAGGTTTTTTCCATTAATAATAACTTCAGCTATAACACCAACGCTGGTCAAATCCAACTCCAGGGAATTACCTTTCTGTAAAATAGCATTGGTTAATGTAAACTGCTTTTTGTATACAGCCGTGCCCGAAAAGTATTTGATACTTTCATCGGTTAACGTTGGCCACGAAACCAGCTTATCAAAAGTTGTTTTATTTGCCGCACCGGTGTTTTTGGGGAAACTTACCTCCCATGGGCCTGTCAACTCAATGGGCTTATATACTGCTGCTACCCTAGTTGTTTTAATCGTTCCGGATGCTGTTGTATAATTTATCTTTCCGCTATAAGGTGTAACCCAGGCGGGCTTACCATTTTCAAAAACCACTTTCGGTTGCGGGCCGTCCCACTCCAAATGAAGCATACTACCTTCGCTAATGGTAACATGGCGCATATCTCCACCGGTTGCATATTCCAAACGTAACTCTCTCCTAATACCACTAACGGGTGCTGCGTCAAATACCTGATCAGTAATAGCAAATGTCAATGTGTTTTTAGCAACCAGATCATTGATCTTAGCCACCACGTCGTATACTGGGTATTTAGGCAACATGCCTTTCATGTCCGGGGTAAAGCGGCCATATAGCGCTCTTACCAGTTTAAAATCCTGGTTGTTGAATTTGATATCGTCTTGTTTGTTTTCATCGACGGTTAACTCATGCAGCTTTCCGGCTAATTCATATTCTACCCGCAACTCTTTTACCGATCCTCCGGCAGGATCGGTAAATAAACCATTGCTGGCCGACAAATGTACCCCATCACTTGTAACTTTTGATTTGACAATGTCAGTAACATCAATGATTCCCTCCGGAAGGAAAGTACCATATTCGGCTTTAATAATTTTTAGATCAGGCAAGGGCTTTAGCTCTGGGTGATCCAATGTGGTTTTAACGTTGATAATGTGATTGATTACCGGAGACTTAGCTCCTCTAAAAATCACAAATACAGCTCCGCTAGTATTAAATGAGATCGAAATTTCAGTGATGTTGTTGTCAACCTTTTTCCAAACAGCTATATCTTCAGTTTTACCGGTTTCAGGGTTCCATAACTGTGGTTTTTTACCTGCAATTCTGAATTTACATACTTCATCACGTTGCTCTGCTTGTGGATTGCTTATGAAATAAACATCATCATTATCTACCACACGATGAATAAATTTTAAATCAGACCCGGTGGGCCCTCCCGAAAAATCAGGAGCGATAGCCAATTTTTTAAAGGCATTAGCCATAGAAAGGTCTGTGGATATTTTACCGGGCCATAATTCGTTAGCCAACTGGGTGACTTCCTTATCGCAAGCCGGGTAGCCTTGCAGGCTCGGAGATTTTACAGGCTTTGGGCCGATGATTATCGCTCCGCCAGCAATTAAGCTTTTTAGTTTGGCTAATAATTGCGGTGTGGCCCAGTAAGTTTCGGGCAGTACCAATAAACGATAAGCTAAGCCATTACCACCGTATATTTTTCCATTCCTGGCTGTTAATTGTGCTAATTGATCCGGGCCGATCTCGTCATAATCATAACCCAAGGCCTTTATATCTGGCCTGATTATAGCGTCATTTGGCGACGACTCATCCGAAAAAACTAACACGTCGCCCATGCTTTTGCCTTGTTGCAGCAAATACTGAGAACGTGCTATATAATCCATATACACCCTGCTTTGCTGCCACCAGGTGTTATTGCGGTTCATTTCCATTCCATACTGGTGGAAAGTCATACCTGGGCCAATGTTCCAGGGTTGATGAGCGTAAGTGTGAAATATAAAACGGTTTATGCCTTCTGTCCACATCATATCGCCCAGTTGCTTCATGGTAGCGGGATGATTTTTCCACCCCCCTATGCTGGTAAATGATTCTGCACCTACAATCGGGCTGCCTTTTAAATGCGCGATAGAGGCAGCCAACTTGGTCGACTCTGAAGAAGTATTATTTGCTAGCCAGAACTCGCCCATCACAATATCACTGGTAGCGCCTGCTTTCAAACCCTCGAACGGACCGCCATAAGGTTCTGTAGAAAATTTCATCCCGGCTTTATGGCAAAGTTCTCCAAAATAACCGTAATAGTTATTAACCATCAGATCGCCAATGGTTTTACGAAAATCCCATAAAAAACGTTCACTCACTTCACCACTTTCAACATAATAACCGGCAAGTGCAGGCAGATACTGTAGTATATCATAACCGCGGCGTTTTCTAAACTCTCTATCAAATCCGTCCGTCCAATTGTTGCAGCCTACTTCGTAACTATCTATCAGGCAATTATTAAGTGTAGGCCCTACCAGTGGGCCAACTTTATCCAAAATAGGTTTGATGCCGCCGGCCCAATAGGCATCCATGGCTTTACGGCTCATTTTATCAACTTCTAAACCCCGGCCGCCTGTTTCTGAGGGATGATTCTCCGTCCCGTTAGGTGTGTGACCAATGCGTAGGATCGTCCAATCACCGGCAGGGACTGTCCAGTTCAGCGAACCATCTGTTGCCATTTTTGAGGTCAGGTTAATGATCTCGTTTTTATCTACTATAGCTGTGGGGGTAATTATTTTATCGCTGGGATAAATATGCGTAGGCACAAATCCGCCCGAAAGTGATTTATCACTCAGGTTGCTTATCCGTTCAGTGCTTTTAGGCGTCGGAAAAGCTAATACCGCAATATCTTTATAGTAGTTAAATTTAGTTACTGGTTGTGGTAGTTTCTGATTATATACTTCGCCGCTCTTTAGCAGTACCTGGCTGTAAACTACCGTTTGCATAGCATCCTCCGGCTTAACCCAAGGGCCACCGCTTGATGACCAACCCGGGCCATTATGAAACGCGATTTCCAAACCCAATCGCTTAGCCTCGGATATCGCGAATTTGAAAAGCTCCAGCCATTGGGGACTCAGATAAGTCGCCGGCCCATCGGGATAGCCTTGCCCAACATTAAATATTTGCGCTTCTTGTATGCCTACAAATTTCATAGCTTCCAGGTCCGCAGTTATGCCTTCCTTGGTTATATTGCCGTCTATCCAATGCCACCATGTACGGGCTTTAGCAGAGGTTGGTGGGTTTTTAAAGCCGGAAAGCAATGCGTCCTGGGCAAGTGCAATTGTATTTATAAAACATAGCGCTACAAAAGCCACTATAAAAAATATTCGGTTCATTATACAGGTTTGAGATAATTGGTTGGGCAAGATAAATACATTATCCGCGCTAACTATCCGTGTCTGTCCTACTTGATTTCAGCGCTGGTCAAATGTTAAGCTTATCCTAACAGACAACCGCAAAAAAATCCTATTTTTGCACCTTTAATAAAATATCGTTACAAAACATGAGTATTGCACTATCCGAACAGGAAATTATACGCCGCGAATCATTACAACAATTACGTGCCCTGGGCATTAACCCGTATCCTGCCGAGGAATATAAGGTTACCGCTTTCGCACAAGATATCACTGATAACTTTGCAACTTTCCCTAATACTTATAAAAATGTAACTATTGCCGGGCGTATCATGACGCGCCGTATCATGGGCAGCGCATCGTTCGCCGAGATACAGGATAGTACCGGCCGTATGCAGATATACCTGAAACGCGATGATATTTGCCCTGGCGAGGATAAAACCTTATACAATACCGTATTTAAAAAACTGCTGGATATTGGCGATTACGTAGGTATTAAAGGCTACGTGTTTTTAACCCAAACCGGAGAGATCTCTGTACATGTACAAGAGTTGACCATACTATCAAAATCGCTTAAACCGCTACCTGTTGTAAAACGCGATGAAGAAGGCAACATCCATGATGGATTTACTGATCCCGAAATGCGTTACCGCCAGCGCTATGTTGATTTAACGGTTAACCCGGAATTTAAACAGATCTTCATTAAAAGATCAAAAGTAATTAGCGCCATGCGTAACTACTTTAATAACCAGGGATGGATGGAGGTAGAAACACCTATCCTACAGCCTGTACATGGTGGCGCGGCAGCGCGTCCGTTTGGTACGCATCATAATACGTTGGATATGCCTTTATTTTTGCGCATAGCTAACGAGTTATATTTAAAAAGATTAATAGTAGCCGGTTTTGACGGCGTTTATGAGTTTGGTAAAATGTTCCGTAACGAAGGCATGGACCGCACCCATAACCCCGAATTTACCGCTATGGAAATATACGTAGCCTATAAAGATTATATCTGGATGATGGCTATGGTGGAAGAATGTTTGGAAGAAGTGGCCCGTGCCGTACATGGTATTGCCGCTGTACAGGTAGGCGCTAACGAGATCAACTTCGCCGGGCCGTACACCAGGTTAACTATGTATGAGTCGATACTAAAATATACCGGCATTGATGTATCAGCAATGGATGAGGCTGGCTTACGCGAAACCTGTGCTGACTTGAAAATTGAAGTTGATGCAACCATGGGTAAAGGCAAACTGATAGATGAGATATTTAGCGCCAAAGTGGAAGCCAGTCTGATACAGCCAACCTACATTACCGACTACCCGATCGAAATGACACCGCTTGCTAAAAAGCACCGCACCAAAGATGGCCTGGTTGAGCGTTTCGAGCTGTTTGTTAATGGTAAAGAGATAGCTAATGCCTATTCTGAATTAAACGACCCAATTGATCAACGCGAACGTTTAGAAGAACAATTGATACTGGCAGGCCGTGGCGATGATGAAGCTATGGCTATGGATGATGACTTTTTACGCGCCCTTGAGTACGGTATGCCACCGACATCTGGCCTGGGTATTGGTATTGACCGCTTGGTGATGTTATTAACCAACCAAAGCACTATACAGGAAGTATTGTTCTTCCCGCAAATGCGCCCCGAGAAAAAAGCCAAAGTTGTTACTGCCGATGATTTTATAAACATTGGCGTACCTGCCGAGTGGGTGCCAGTTTTAAACAAGATGGGCTTTAATACGGTTGAAGAGCTAAAAGCCGGAAACCCCAACAAGGTGTTTAATGATCTGGGCGGTATGCGTAAAAAATTGAAGCTGGAAATTACTATGCCTGCAAAAGAGGTAGTGATGGCGTGGTTTGAATAAAAATTTGTAGAGACGCAATGCCTTGCCTCTTAGGATAATGCAAAAAGAGACGCAAAGTATTTGCGTCTCTACCTATAAAATAACGTTTTCCACAATCGTTATTAACAATTCTTTAATACAAAGATAAAACTCCGGAAACTTTGGCATCCAATGTGTTGCGTATGTTTACATACAAACACTTATTGAAAAAATTATGGTTAACTCAATCTTAGAAATTACGGAAAGCGAGTACCTGATCAAGCTGAACCGATCGAATTTCAACTTATCATTTATCAGGAGCTTATTAAAGATGGTTGAAGTGGCAAACCCATCCGAGGAAAGTACGGCTACACCAGACAGGAACATCAGCTATAATCAAAGCCACCAGTCTGAGCCAGATTATTTCAGCTCAATAGAAGAAAAATAGCCTCTAAAACGCAATGTTTTAAAGGCTATTTTTCTTGATTAAAACTGTTGGCGATATCCGCCCTTTATTACCTGTTTGTCCATCTGAGCCATTTGCTGTTTCATCATTTTGATCTGATCTGTCAGCAATTTATTCTTATCATCTTTAGCCGCTTCCTGCAAATACATTGTCGCTTCACGCTTATTGCGTTTAGCCATTGCTATGCCCGCCAGGCTTAACTTGGCCAAAGCTGTGTTGTGCGACATGGTCATGCCCAATTGTAAGGCTTTTTTAAAATATTTCTCTGATTTTAAAGGCGCTTTGCGCGATTCTATTAAACCCAGTAACAGGTTATAATAGCCATGTTGGTTTTTATGAAGTTGCTTTTCGTAATTAGCTATTTTTAATAACCACGCATCTGCTTTGTCTGAATTTTCTTTACGCAGAAAATATTGTGCTATGATCATGTTCTCGTTAAAGAAGAACGATAATAGGATGATACCGCCTAACAGCAGTACCAATATCCCCCATCCCCAAAATCCAAATACACAAAGTGCAACCGCGGCACCAAAAAAAACACAGGCTGCAATCAGCCGAATTATATTTGACATAATTTGTTATCCTATAAATTAAAGTGCAAATATCCGTTTATTTGTAGTCTTAATCAACATCTACATCAATATTTATGGCAATTGAATTAGAGTCGTCATGGCTGAAGGTTTTAAGCAGCGAGTTTGAGCAGGATTACATGCAAAAACTTAAACAATTTTTAAAAGAGGAGAAGCAAACCGGCAAAACTATATACCCAAAAAGCAGCGACATATTTAACGCTTTTGCCAAAACTCCGTTTGATAATGTTAAGGTAGTTATAATTGGCCAGGACCCCTACCATGGCCCCGGGCAGGCGCATGGCTTATCATTCTCTGTACAAAAAGGGGTTGCTGTACCACCATCTTTAAAAAACATCTATAAAGAATTATCTACCGATATACCCGGTTTTACCATCCCTCAATCCGGTGATTTAACCGCATGGGCCGAACAAGGCGTACTCTTACTCAACGCCACATTAACCGTACAGGCTGCAAATGCCGGCTCGCATCAAAAAAAGGGATGGGAAAAATTTACCGACACGGTAATCAAGACCATATCCGACAAAAAAGAAGGTGTGGTATTTATTTTATGGGGGGCCTACGCGCAATCAAAAGCAGTGCTAATAGATACCAATAAACATCTGATTATCAAATCAACCCATCCATCGCCCCTAGCAGTAAGCCACGGCGGATTCTTTGGCTCGAAGCCGTTTTCAAGAACAAACGCCTATTTAGAAAAAGAGGGTAAGAAGCCTATTGATTGGAGTATAAAGGAATGAGTGAATTATTAATGAGTGATTGAGGAATGTTACTTGGCGGGGATGCTGTTAAATCCTTCATTAAAACCGTCTATAAAGCCATTTTTCACATCGCGCCAATGAGTTATCATAGAGACCAGTAAACAAACTAATACTATTCTTATAATTATTTTCTTCCTGTTCATTATATCAATTTCAAATCATCACTCATTCAAAACTCACTCATTCACTCATTAATATTCCAGCGGTACTATCGGCTCTTTCTTACTGGTCGACATGATCATCATTGTCTGGAAAGTTTTAACCACGCTAATGCGACTTATCTTTTCCATGATCAGTTGTTCGTATGATTTGATGTCGCGCACATAAACTTTCAAAAGGAAATCGCATTGGCCGGTTACGTGGTGGCACTCGGTCACTTCTTTAATTTGCTGTATCTCGCTAATAAAAGTTTGGATGGTATTTTTCTGATGAAAATCAAGCGATATCTGTATAAATGTTTTGATACCCAGGCCTAGTTTTTCTTCGTCAACCAAGGCATGATAGCTTTTTATATATTCGGCATTTTCCAGTTTGCGCACACGCTCCAGCGTTGGGGCCGGCGATAGGCCGATCTCGGTAGATAGCTGGAGATTGGTAATTCTTCCGTTCTCTTGTAAGGTTTTAAGTATTTGCAGGTCAATCCTGTCTAGTTCTGCAGCCATAACTACTTGTATAATTTGCAACAAAGTACAAAATTATATTTTTCAATATCAAGATATGTAAAATATAATTTTTTAAACATTTATTTTTAGACAAGTCTAAATTTTTTATTAGATTTGCTTAAATGAATACTTTAGCCGAAGAAAATTATTTAAAAGCCATTTATCATTTATCATTAAGTGATGCCAATGTTAGCACCAATCAAATAGCCGCCGCGCTAAATACCAAAGCTGCATCGGTAACGGATATGCTAAAAAAGCTGGCTGATAAAGAACTTATTAACTACGAAAAATACCAGGGGGTTACGCTTACCGCAGTGGGCAAGAAGATCGCTTTGCAGATCATCCGCAAGCACCGCCTTTGGGAATATTTTTTGGTAGAGAAGTTAAATTTTAAATGGGATGAAGTGCATGAAATGGCCGAGGAAATGGAGCATATCTCCTCTGTAGAATTAATAGACCGGCTGGATAAATTTATGGACTACCCCAAGCATGATCCGCATGGCGACCCTATCCCCGACCGGGACGGTAATTTTAAAAAACATGAACTTAAACCAATTGCTTCACTCGCTGTTAATGAGGGCGGAATAATATCCGGGGTACGCGACCACTCGGCAACTTTTTTGCAATACCTGGAAAAGCAGCAACTCACCATCGGCAAAAAAATAACAGTTACAGAAATAATAGATTACGACCACTCCATGATACTACAGGTTGAGCAAACAACTACCCATATAAGCCGTGAAGTAGCCAAAAACTTATTGATAGTGATATGAGTAGGGGATACAAAGAATCATTAGAAAATGTTCACGGATCGGTTACTACTGAAAACAAAACCGGTTGGAAAAAGATATTAGCCTTTGTTGGCCCTGCCTATTTAGTTAGCGTTGGTTATATGGACCCCGGCAACTGGGCCACCGATATTGCCGGCGGCAGCGCTTTTGGTTATAAGTTGATTTGGGTGCTGTTTGCATCAAATCTTATCGCGCTATTGCTACAATCATTAAGCGCACGATTAGGTATTGTGCGTGGACTGGATCTGGCGCAAGCTTCTAAAATCACCTACCCCCGCTTTATTAACTTTTGTCTGTATATACTGGCACAGATAGCCATAATAGCCTGCGACCTGGCCGAGATCATCGGCATGGCTATTGGGTTAAACCTACTGTTTCATTTACCGCTGATTTGGGGCGTATCGCTTACCATTACTGATACTTTGCTAATGCTCTTCCTGATGAATAAAGGCATGCGCAAACTGGAGGCCTTTATAGTATCTATGATATTTATTGTGGGCCTATCTTTCTTAATAGAAATGTTTATTGTTACGCCTGATGTTAAAGAAGTAGCAAAAGGCTTTATCCCCGGCAATTTAACCGGTAGCGCTTTATATATAGCTATTGGTATTATAGGCGCAACGGTAATGCCGCATAACTTATATCTCCATTCTTCATTAGTACAAACCCGGCAAATAACCCGAACAGACGTTGGTATTAAAACCGCTATAAAATTCAACCTGTTTGATACCGTAATAGCGCTTAACCTGGCGTTTTTAGTAAACGCGGCTATATTGATATTGGCGGCCAGCGCATTCTTTAAAAATGGCTATTTCCATATTGCCGAGATACAGGATGCGTATAAATTATTAGAACATATTTTTGGCCGTACCGCACCAGTATTGTTTGCTATAGCGCTCATCGCCGCAGGCCAAAGTTCGACCATAACAGGTACCCTTGCCGGACAGATCATTATGGAGGGCCACATTAACCTCCGGATTGAGCCATGGCTGCGTAGGTTGCTAACACGCGTACTGGCGATTGTTCCGGCTGTGTTCACTATTATTTATTCGGGCGAGGATGGCTTGGGTAACCTTATTATATTAAGCCAGGTGGTATTAAGTTTACAATTGGGTTTTGCGGTTATTCCGCTAATACATTTTACATCTGATAAAAAGAAGATGGGCAATTTCGCCATCAGTTTAAAAGTTAAAATTGCAGCCTGGGCAAGCGCTTTTATTATTGTTGGGTTAAATGCCAAGTTGGTTTACGAGCAGATAAATAGCTGGGCCACCACTTCGCCATCAACCGCTTTTTGGATGTATGTATTGGTGATACCTGTTGTGATAGGCATACTGTTACTTTTACTATATGTATTTTTTAGACCAATGCTATTTAAACATGCTGATGCCCCTATTTTTATCCCGCATGGTATTGCCAGCGCTATTAATAATTTAGACGCGATAGAGTATCATCACATAGGCGTTAGTATTGATTTTTCTGAAAACGACACCAACACTTTGCGCCACGCAATTATGCAGGGTGGCAAAAAAGCTAAATACACATTAATACATGTGGTTGAAACTGCAGGAGCCCAGTACTACGGTGGCGAGGTAATGGACCACGAAACCCAAAGCGATGTCGATAACCTGGAACAATATGTTATCGCCCTAAAAAAACTAGGCTACCATGCCGAGCCACAAATAGGTTACGGCATTGCGGCCAGGGCTATAGTCGACATAATTAACAAAGAAAAAATAGACTTTGTAGTAATGGGATCGCACGGTCACAAAGCATTGAAGGATCTGATATTTGGCACAACCCTTAATAAGGTTAGGCACTTGGTGAATATACCGGTATTGGTGGTTAAACCGCAGCAATAGAGATTAGTGAATTGGTGATTAGTATAAATAACGTTTTCCAACTAATCTCTAATCGCCAATTAACTAATCACTAATTTCTTTAAGTTTGCACCGAAGAAGTTATGACTGAGGATAAAATATACATAAAGAATAAAAAGGCTTATTTTGAATACCATATCCTGGATACCTATACCGCCGGACTAAAGCTATTGGGTACCGAGATCAAATCTATCCGCCAGGGTAAGGCTAATATTAATGATGCGTTTTGCACGTTTATTAGTGACCAACTTTATGTACGTAATCTGCATATTGCCGAATATTCGTTCGGCTCATTTTACAACCACGAAGCCAAACGCGACCGTATTTTATTGCTCAACAAAAAAGAGCTAAAAAAGCTCCAAACCCGCGGCGAAGAAAAAGGATTGACCATAGTACCACTAGCATTATTCATCAGTGAGCGCGGTTTTGCCAAATTGGAAATTGGCCTGGCCCAGGGTAAAAAGACTTTTGATAAGCGCGAAACCTTGAAAGAGCGTGATACCAAGGTGGAGATAGATAGAGCGATGAAAAGGTAGTTGGCAGTTAATAGTTTGCAGTGGGCAAAAACAACTGCAAACCGCTAACTTAAAACTGCAAACTGAAGCTACCAGGCTCTCTCGCCTACCAACGGCACAAACCTAAATGTATCCAACACATGCTTTTCGTAATCGTGCTCGCCAACTTTTAGTATGGTAACCATTTTTTGCGATTGCTCATCTCCTACCGGGATAACCAGTATACCGCCAATATTTAGTTGATTTAACAGTATCTCGGGCACGGTTGGTGCACCTGCTGTTACAATTATCTTATCGTAAGGTGCATGGCTGGCTATGCCTTTAGAGCCGTCACCTAAAAAGAATTTGGCTTTATAGCCCATTTTGGGCAGGATGAGTTTGGTACGCTCATACAGCTTTTCCTGGCGCTCAATAGTGTAAACTTTGGCACCAACTTCAATCAACACGCAGGTTTGATAGCCGGACCCGGTACCTATCTCCAGTACTTTATCATCTTTTTTTATGTGCAGCAATTCGGTTTGATAAGCAACTGTATAGGGTTGTGAAATGGTTTGCCCCTCGCCTATCGGGAAAGCGATATCTTTATAAGCCTGGTTCCAGAAAGTTTCATCGAAAAAAAAGTGGCGGGTAATTTTACCTATGGCTTTAAGTACGTTTTCGTCTTCAATTCCTTTTTTTCGTAGCTCTTCAACCAGTTTTTTTCTTGCGCCCTGCTCCCGGTAATTATCTATGTATTTGTATCCCATTGTTGCCCAAAGTTAATAGGATTTACGGCATTTTATAGCAAGATCTAGTACGGATCTACATCTGGTTGAACCACACTACCTTTACTTAGTTTAGTAGTTTGAAACTGGGTTATCACCTCTCTTACAGTAGCTTTTACTTTATTAATAGATACGCCGTCCTTCTCAAACTTGAGCATAATGGATTGTATATAATAATTACGGATACGGCTAACTAATGGTACTTGTGGCCCTATTACTCGTTCATCGCCAAAGTGTTTACGTAATTGGTTGCCTAAGTAAGTTGCCTGATTATGCAGTATCTCGGGATTTTTATGTTTGATATCTAAATTGATAATGCGATAAAACGGCGGGTAATGAAAAGCTTTGCGCTCTTCCATTTCGGTAAAATACAGATCGCTGTAATTATTCTCTATCACCTGTTTAATAACCCTATGCGATGGGTCATAAGTTTGTATCACCACCTTGCCTTGTTTGCCTCTACGCCCTGCCCTGCCACTTACCTGCGCCAGCATTTGGTAACTGCGCTCGTTGGCGCGATAGTCTGGGTATTTTAATAAGCTATCGGCATTAATGATACCTATTACGGTAACATCGGCAAAATCAAGCCCTTTGGCTACCATTTGGGTGCCCACCAATATATCTATCTTTTTCTCCTCCAGATCATTCAATATATTTTGCAGCGAGTTTTTGGATCGCGTTGTATCCAAATCCATTCGGGTAATACGCGCTTCCGGCAGAATAATACTTAGTTCATCCTCTATCTTCTCTGTACCAAAGCCCCGGTACTCCAAATGTGTCGATCCGCAGGCCGGGCAGATAGGTGGCGTATCTTCCTTATAGCCGCAATAATGGCAATGCAGTTTACCACTATGTTTATGATAGGTAAGGCTTACATCGCAGTTGATACATTTAGGTGTATAGGCGCATATTTTACATAGTAAAACCGGCGCATATCCCCTGCGATTTTGGAATAGTATTACTTGTTCTTTATTAGTAAGCGCCGTTTGTATATCAGCCATCAACACGCTTGTAAAGTGCGATTGTATGGTTTTCTTTTTGGTTTCCTCAGCAATGCTAACTACCTCAATAGTGGGTAGCTCTACACCGCCATAACGCTCGGTTAATTCGGCGAAGCCGTATTTATGTGTTCGCGCATTAAAATAACTCTCAAACGATGGCGTAGCCGACCCCAGCAATACTTTACCCTGGTGCATATTAGCCAGAAATATGGCTGCATCGCGGGCGTTATAGCGCGGTGCCGGGTCAAATTGTTTGTAGGAGGTTTCGTGTTCTTCATCAACTATGATCATCCCCAGATCGGCATACGGCAGGAATACAGATGACCGCGCCCCCAGCACTACCTTATATTCATTGTTCAACACTTTCTGCCAAACCTCTACCCGCTCGTTATCATTAAAACGCGAATGATATACACCTATGCTGGTACCGAAGTATTGGCGTAAACGTTCAATAATATGGGTGGTAAGTGCAATCTCGGGCAGTAAATAAAGCACCTGTTTGCCCTGCGCTATCATTTGCTCTATCAGCCTGATATAGATCTGCGTTTTGCCTGACGATGTTACCCCGTGCAACAGTACCACATCTTTTTGCGCAAACTGATGTTTTATATTCGTTAAAACTTGCTGTTGCTGCTCACTTAGTTCAAAATTTGCATTTAAGTCTTCCTCCTCAAAATAAAGGCGGCTTACATTTTTTTCTTCGGCAATTAATATCTCTTTTTCAATTAATGAAGCAATACTTGAAGCGCCTGCGCCACTCTCCTCAATTAATTCGTTTTTTGATACGGTTTTTTGATGACGTGTCAGCTTAATATAAGCCAATACCGCATCAGCTTGCTTGGGGGCGCGTTTCTCTAGTATGGCAAACAGTTCTTTTAAATTCTCCTGGTCTTGGTATACCGGGCTAAGCGTTAAAAAAGTACGCTTACGGGGCTTGTAACGGTCGTTTACCTCTTCGGAGATATTGATGATGTTTTTCTCGAACAGCCCTTTCAGTAGTGGCATTACTGTTTTTTGGCTCAACAGTTTGGCTATATCGCTTATGGTTAGCTCAGGCTGGATCTCAAGCGCCTCAACAATTAAAAACTCTTTATCGTGTAAGGTGGCTTTATCGTATTCAAATTCCTTATTAAGTTCTATTTTGGTTTCGCTGGCTAATTTTAAGGCTGATGGTAGCGCGGCGTTCATCACTTCGCCATCGTTACACATATAGTACTCGCCCAGCCATTTCCAAAAATGTAATTGACGCTCAGTTACAACGGGACGGTCGTCTAAGATCTCCAGTAAATATTTGGCTTCATATTTTTCGGGTGGATGCTCTGTTATAGCGGCTACAACGGCCGTATAGAGCTTACTTTTACCAAACTGCACAACAACGCGTTTACCAATGGCAATTAAATTATTTAATTCGAAAGGCACCCTGTAGGTGTAATTTTTAGCTATGGCAAGCGGCAAAATTACCTCTACAAAAAGTGTTTTTCTATCAGCGTATGGTGCTTCGGCAAATTCAAGCATATGTTATTTCATCCTGGTTGCAGCCATTGCAAGCGACAGCCATCCCACAATAAAAAGCAAACCACCTACCGGAGTTATTGGGCCCATTATCCAAAGCCAGTCCATGTGCAATAGTTCGCGACAGGCTAATAGATATAATGATCCCGAAAAAAACACAATACCAAACGTAAACATATAGTAGCTAACAGTAACCCACTTAGTTTTATTTTGAGGTAATATTGAAACAAACAACAAAGCAAAAACATGGTAAAAATTATACTCGACAGCAGTATGCCACACTGCTAATTGCGTTGGTTCAATTAATGCTTTTAAGCCGTGTGCACCAAAGGCGCCAGCTATAACAGCCACCATGCCAAATATAGCAGCGGTAATAATTATTGACTTATTCATGGTAAGTTTAAAAGGCTAAGTTAACCAATTGAAAGTATTACTTGAATGCCTCGCTGTAAAAATCTAACTTGCAGCGTAAACTATTTATGAGACGATTAATTATTACCACAATAATTTTGCTTATAGCCGCAGCGGCTATAACAGTTGTCTATTTTAAAAATTTAAATACTCCCGGTTTACACAATGGCGAAACCATGCGCACCATCCCCGATAACGCCGCGCTGGTACTTGAATTTAATAACGAAGACAGCTTTTATGATATTTTTAATGGCAATAAACTCTTTGCCGCTGTTATTGGCCAAAAGCAACTGGCCGATCTGGACACCTTGCGTAACCAATTGTTATCAAATCCACCACTTCAAAAACATTTTACGGGCCAAAATACTTTTATATCGTTACATCCATTAAAAGACAATACAATTGAATTATTGATCACTATCGCTGCATCAAAAGGGTTTAACCCTGCTGATATGGATAAGCTGCCGAAGCAATTAAACAAAGGATTATTAGTTACCCCGGATACCATTGATGGAAAAAAAACATACACTATTTACTCAGGCATATTAAAGAAGCGGTTTTATTTGATCAATAAAGAGGAAGGTATTTATACCGGCAGTTTTTCGAAAGAACTGATAGAACAAAGCGCCCATTACATCCCACAAAAAAACAAACAGCATTTTTTAATGCTGCCCGCTCAACAAAACACAAATTCGCTGGCTAACTTGTACATCAATTACAACTGTTTAAACCCACTTTTTGAGGTATTATTTAAAAATAAAAATACCGACATATTTAAAAATTTCAGGTTGCTGCCCGCGCTTGCTGCACTAAACATTAACTTTAAAAGCGATGCATTATTATTTACCGGGTTTTCAAACATCCAGCCAAATCAACCATCAACTTATTTAAATTTATTTGCGGGACAGCAACCCGTTACCAACCATTTAAAAGATATCTTCCCGTCAACCACAGCTTATAGCATAAGTTTCGCGGTATCTGATCCTAAAAAATTCAAGTCAGATCTGTCCGACTGGCAGATTAAAGCCAAAATGCAGCACGAGAAAGATTCGATATTTACTAAAGTAAAAGCCGAAACCGGCATTAATTTGATAACCGAATTTAACCAGGTGTTAAATAATGAGTTTGCCGTAGTTACTACCCGCTATATGGAAAAAATTGCCATCATCAGTTTAAAAGATGGCAGCGCGTTTAAGCCGGTAATGAAGTACATCAGTAACATGAGTAATGACGATATGGGCCAGTTAAATTACAACAAACTCCCATTTTTTTTATTGGGCGACGCCTTTAGCGCGTTTAATCACCCCTGGTTTATAATCATTGATAACTATTTGATCTTAGCAAACAGCGAGTTGGAGTTAAAAAGTTATAACGACACCTACATCAACCACAAATTTCAAAGCAAAATACAACAGTATAACCAGTTTGATAAACTGATAGCCGAAAGAAGCAATGTTGCCTGGTACATTAACTTTAAAAACGCGCAGTCTATTTTAAAACAAGATTTAAACGATGCTTTTTACGTTAATTTTGAAAGAAATGAAACCGGCTGGAAAAGCTTTTACGCGGCCTCATACCAGTTAATTGCATCTGATAAAAACTTCTATACCAGCTTTTGTATGAACCTTACTAAACCCGATACTCGTAATAAACAACAGAACTGATAATATACACTTAACTAGTTCTTTATATTTTGACTAAGGGAGTAATTTAATTGAATTTATATTACAAATAATAGATTTTGAATTTTATCTTTAGACAATAATATTATATACTATCATTAGTTATAAATGAAGAAAACTTTATTTTTTTGGTGCTTTTTTTTGATTACGGTTAAAGTTTTTGGCCAGCAATTTTCGCAGTACAATACAGGTTCATTATATGATTCTTTTGAGAATCCGGCGCAAAGGGCATTTATACCAGATACCACCAAACAGTTTGCTTTCAATTTTTTCATCCCAACCTTCAGCGCTAATTTATTTATAGCAGGCAATGCCCAGGAAGCATTAAAAACCCGGCTATTTTCATCCTATTACAATACAGCTAATCTGGTAACCGGCCAAGCCGGATACAACCGTATGAATGTTAATCTTAATTACTACTCTGTAATGTTTAAAGTATTCGCCAGTGAAAATGGCGACCAGGAAGTAGGGTTTTCAGTTAATACCAAGGCCGAAATGAGGGGGTTCTTTACCGATGAATCTGTTGCGTTATTTAACGGGTTCACAAACTTCCCTGCCAACAGTTATCCTAACGTATTTAATGATAATTTTTATTACCAGGCATATCATCAAATAAGCTTTACCTACCGCGAGCAAGTTACCAAACGATTTGCATTTGGTTTAAAACTAAGTGCATTATCAGGGCTTACTTATCGAAAGACCAGTATATATAAATCAAGCATAACATTTGATAAAGCCAATGATGCCGCTACATTATCTTTGCAAGGCACTAATTACTCCAATGGAACAACTGGCGAATCTGACGCACAAAAAGCATTGCCAACATTTAAAAACCCCGGTGCGGCAATAAGTATAGGCACATCATACATTGACGAGAGCGGCTATAAATGGCAAGGTAATGTTAAGGATCTTGGATTTATTCATTGGAACAGCAGTTCTTTAATTTCGTCATTTGAAGGCAGTAAGACAATAACGGGATTCTCAACAAACGATCGCGAAAAAAATATTACAGGCCGTTTGGATAGCCTTACCAGCAGTTCTCAGAAAACAACCGGTTTTAATTCGTATATAAATGGTTTGCTTGAGTTAAGCATCAATAAATCATATTGGTTGGATGATAACGAAGTCTTTAAATTTTCTCCTACTCTTATAGCGTCTAAAGAACTTTTTTACAATGGTTTTACAGCTGCTTTGGTAGCTCCCGTGCTATTTGGCAAATATTCTGTAACCCTTACATCGTCATATAACGATTTAAAGCTATTTAACCTGGGTGGTCAGTTTATGATAAAATCAGATAATTCCGAATTTTTTATTGGCAGTGAACGCGCTTTCAGAACAGGCGCATTAATTGGTGATGCGGCTAAAGGAAGCACAAATCAACAAACCCAAACAAAGATCACTCAAAGCGCTTTTTCGGGGATGGATTTCTTTATAGGTGTATCTTATAAATTTGGGTCGCTTATTGAGCGCAGGTTAAATTCAAGCTCGATACCAAACGGCGACAAAGGCTTTATTGGCAGGATATGGGAAAACCTGTTCAATAAAGACAAAAACTACTAAGCCCTCGGCTTAGTAACCAAAAAATCTTTCAGATAATAAGGCTCAAAATAGGCCACATCTTCAAACTCAGCATTAGCAAATTTTTCTGCAGCTTTTGTTGTGAGATAAGTAGCAGAGTTGGTAAATCCGGATATAAATTGCGCATTTGAACTCACACTTAATACCTCTCGGCACTTTTCTGCGCCATCGCCAAAAAACAATATTTTGTGATCTTTTAATTGATCAACAAAGCTATCCTGATCAATAATTTCGGCCGAAGTTGGTTTTACCACATTGCCCCTTACATTAAATAAAGCGGTATAAACTTCCATCCTGCGAGCATCTATCATAGGGCAAAGCAGTGTTTGGTTATCTATATTACATTCGGAAATCATCCCTTGCGCCATAGCAGCCAGGGTTTCAACGGCTATCAATGGCCTATCCATCGCGAAGCATAACCCCTTGGCTGTTGATACACCTATACGCAACCCGGTGTATGATCCCGGTCCGCTGCTTACCGCTACCGCGTCAATATCTTTGTATTGTAAGCCTGCACCGGCAATTAGTTCGTCAATAAATAAAGTAATTATTTCTGCATGGATATTACGCTCATCCAATTGTTTAAATGCAATAACCTCCCCATCCTTTGCTAAAGCAACAGAGCATACGGTAGTAGCAGTTTCTATTTGCAGTATATAAGTCATTTTTTGAGTTTTGAGTGGTAAGTTTTGAGTGGTGAGTTAAAAACTATAATACTCATAGTTCAACACTCACAACTGGTAACTATTCAAGGTACCGGGTCATGCCCATGCCCACCCCAGGGGTTGCAACTGGCAATACGCTTTAAAGTTAACCATCCGCCTTTAAAAGCGCCGTGTTTTTTTATAGCTTCTACCCCATATTGCGAACAAGTTGGCGTATAACGACATGAGGCACCTGTAAGCGGCGATATAAAGTACTGGTATATTCTTATCAGCAATACAAAAAAAGCGCCTATAAGCGCTTTAAATATGTCTGCTATGGCTCTCATTTTACAAGCTCAGCACTAAGCTGCACTAAAAGTTTAAGCATTTTTTTCTCTATCAGTTCATACGGGGCAATTTCCTTACCAATATATCCTACAGATAGCACTATCTTTTTATCAGCGGCGTTAAGCTGCTCATATAATTGTTGCTGTTTACTTAGCCTATAGGCTTCGCGCATGCGCCTTTTTATTAAATTACGGTCAACAGCACGTTTATAACGCCTTTTTGATACCGAAAACAAAATTTGCGCGGGCACCTGCTGCACGTCACCAACCAACAACCACGAAGCTTTAAAAGGATAACATAAAAAAGAAGAACCGTTATGAAAAAGCTCATCAATAAGCTTTTTATTACATAACCGTTCTTCTTTTTTAAAAGTGTACATAGTTACTATATAAATTGAACCGAAATTTAATACAAGCGGTTCAAATCCCCTGTAACAGAGAAAGTAACCAAGATTTATGCTTTATGACGACCTTCGCTAGATACAGATAATTTTTTTCTGCCTTTAGCTCTTCTGGCTGCTAAAATTCTTCTACCGTTAGCAGTAGACATGCGCTCACGGAATCCGTGTTTATTTCTTCTTTTTCTTTGAGAAGGCTGAAACGTTCTTTTCATGACTTTTTTATTCTATTTTGTTTTTAAAAACAAAGAGCGCAAATGTAGTGTAATTATTTGTTTTTTCAAATATACATTTGAAAAAAGTTCGTTAGATCATGGATGACGGTTCATAGTGAATGTGCGGCTTCTATGAACTATCGTCCATTAACTATGGACTACTACTGTTTCTTTGCCAGTAAGTCGCGTATCTCTGTAAGTAATGTTTCTTCTTTTGTTGGAGTCGGATCAGGTGCCGGTACAACCTCTTCTTTCTTTTTGGTAGAGTTAATTGCTTTAATAATAAGAAATAAGGCTATTGCCACAATCAGGAAGGCAATAATTTGCGACAAAAAGTTTCCATATTTTATCGCTGTTCCCGATACCACCAACTCTGCTAAGTTAGTTAAGTGTGCAGCTTTAAGTGCCGGTGTAAGTATGGCAGGGGTGATAATATCATCTACCATCGAACTAACAATTTTACTAAAAGCACCGCCTATTACAACAGCAACTGCCAGGTCAACCACGTTGCCACGCATGGCAAACTCTTTAAATTCTTTTACAATAGCCATAGTTTACAAGTTACATACGTAAAGTTATTATATAATTCCATTATCATCCAAACAAATGTTGCCTTCAGGCATTTACTCATAGAACGTTTTCCTTTTAACTAAGTTTTAAAGTTATAGGTAATTGATGTAGATTTGCCCTTGTCTGATTTATGCTAAAACAAAACCTCCAACAGAAATTATTACAGAAGCTGTCGCCGCAGCAAATACAGTTTATTAAACTGTTGCAGGTACCTACTGTGTCGTTAGACACCCGTATAAAAGAGGAGTTGGAAGAGAACCCAGCGCTCGAAGATCTAAGCTTAACCAACCTTAACGAGCCTGAAGAACAATACCCGGACCGAGACCCTGACGAAGATACTTTTAACGGCGATGAAGAGCGTGGCGAGGCGGATGAATTTAATATTGACGATTACCTGCAGGAAGATAATGTGAACGAATATGGATCGCGCTATGATCAGAATGGTGATGATGAAGATGACCGTAAAGAGATACCATTTGCCGTACAAAGTTCGTTTTTTGAGGCCCTACAAGCACAACTGGATATGTTGCCCATGTCTGACAAAGACTTTAAGATAGCCAACCAGATTATTGGCAGTTTAGATGATGACGGTTACTTGCGCAGGCCCATAACTTCGCTTACTGATGATCTTGCCTTTTCACAAAATGTAATGGCCGAGGATGAAGAAGTGGAGGATATGTTAAAGCTGATACAAAGCTTTGATCCTCCGGGCGTTGGTGCCCGCAGCTTGCAGGAATGTTTACTAATCCAGTTACGCAGAAAAGATCAGAATGATCTAATAATAATTAAAGCGATATTGGTTGTTGAACATCATTTGGATGAATTTACCCGCAAGCATTATGACAAGCTGGAAAAATCATTAAACATGACATCAATTGAATTACGTGGTGTGGTGAATGAGATATTAAAGCTTAACCCCAAACCCGGCGACTCGAACGAGGTAAATACCAAGCAAATGCAAGTTATTCCTGATTTTCATATCAAGAATAGTGATGGCGTGCTGATACTTACCCTAAACTCTAAAAACGCGCCCGAATTAAGGGTGAGCCGCTCTTACCAGGAGATGTTTCAGCATTATGATAAGGCATCGCAAAAAGATAAAAAGCTAAAAGAGGCGGTACAGTTTGTAAAACAAAAATTAGATTCGGCAAAATGGTTTATTGATGCTATTAAACAGCGCCAGCAAACCTTGTTAAAAACAATGAATGCTATTATGCATTACCAATACGATTTTTTTTTAACAGGTGATGATAAGAGCCTTAAACCGATGATATTGAAAGACATTGCCGATAAGATAGGTATGGATATTTCAACTGTATCGCGTGTGGCTAATTCTAAATATGTACAAACCGAGCACGGTACCTTTTTGTTAAAATCATTCTTCTCAGAGGCTATCCAAACCGAAAGTGGTGAAGAAGTGTCAAACAAAGAAGTTAAAAAAATACTGGAAGAGCACATTGGCAAAGAAGACAAACGACACCCTCTTGCCGATGAAAAACTTACCGATATATTAAAAGACGCCGGCTACAACATAGCACGCCGCACAGTAGCAAAATATCGCGAGCAAATGAATATACCAGTAGCGAGGCTGAGGAAGGAACTGTAATAAGTTAGCAGTTTGCAGCTGTTAGTTTGCAGTGTTTTATCGCTAACTGCAAACTGATTTAAAACCCATGTTGCGGGCAAGTAACCTTATATTTATTGTTAAGCAATAAGCCAATCACAATTTCATGCGTACCGTTACTTACGGTGTTTAATGATGATGTAGTGATATCATAAGAGTAACCTACATTTATAAATGAGCTTAGGTTAAATCCCGCTAATATTCCAAAGGAGTCATTATGACGATATGAGCCGCCTAACCAAAATTTATCCTGGAATGAAGCTTTAAGATTAATATCATAGGTCATAGGCACCGGCTGTATAACTTTAATCAGAAAAGAAGGCAAAAGTGTAATATCATCTGATACATATAACTTAGTACCGGCTGTAAAGAAATAATGCGGCACAGTTTGGCTTACATCCACAGTTGTAGTTGTTGTACTGAAATAAAGGCTTTGTTTTAATAATTGTTGAACAGATACACCTGCATAAAAATCGCCCGAATATAGCCACGCTCCTACTCCAAGGTCGGGTTTCCATTGGGTGTTATTACCATTTGCAATTGCCGGGTCAAATGAGGTCGCTAATGTAATTTCGGATGTATTTAAACTGATACGGTTAAAACCCGCGGCTACCCCAACTGCTAAATTTAAACGCGGGGCCAGACCAATATGATAAGCATAAGTAGCAGCAACATTGGTTTGTGTAATAGGGCCGGCTTTATCAGTTACTAACATGAAGCCAATACCATGATGCGGTTCTGAAGCCTGGTAGTTTTGAGTATAAAGCCTGCTGCTTGGATTGGTTTCGCCACCACCGGGGAAAGCAGTAGCATCACCATTTATAAAATTATTTCCAATTGGTGCGTTTACAGTTAAGAAACTGGTTACCGGGGCGCCGTTTAAACCCGTCCACTGGCTGCGATAACCCAGTTTGGCATCAGTATAGTTTTCAATACCACTTACAGCCGGATTTAGCAAATAATTATTAAATACATACTGAGTATACTGCGGCAATTGTTGTGCATTAACCGTGCTGATGGAAAAAGCAAAAAACACCAATAAATATATATATTTCCTCATTAAAAATTTACACCACATATTTTACGCACGCATCTTATTGGTTGTAACTATGCTTATGATAAGATAGATAAACAGATTTTATCATTTAATTATTATGCTAAAATAACATATTTGATTTAACGAATATAGCTTTTCTAAATTATCTGATATATAGTTAGCTGTAATATTTATTCTCTATTGCATTTATTTAACATTTTGTGCCAATTCATTTACCTTATAATTGTTAAACTACCTGTAATTTGTTTAGCGCCATTATTAAGATTTATAATGTAATAATAGGCCCCTACCGGTAAATTTGCTCCATTGTGTTTGCCGTTCCAGGCAGTAATGTAACCTGACGAGTAAAATACTTTTTCGCCATAACGGGTAAATATATTGATAGTACAGTTAGGGTACTGGGCTATGTTCTTTATGTCCCAGGTATCATTTACTCCATCGCCATTGGGCGTAAAAGCATTGGCCACTATAAGTTGTTGAGGCTCTACAGTTAGTACGCCCGGCACATACGTAATGTCATAATTATTTGCCGATGCCCCGCTTACGGTAATTGGGTATTGCCCAACTAATGATAATTTAACCGCAGTAGTTGCCACTACAGGCAGGGTTGTTAATTGTGAAGCATCTTCATTGTTTACAAACCCGCTGTATTTTACAGTAAAGGGGGGATTAGCATCGCCAAAATACCTGGTTTTATTCTCGACAGTTATGGTTAATGGCGCTTTTGTTACTTCTATATCGCCTTTTACATACGTAATGGTATAATTACTTGCTGTAAATGTGCCGCCTGTGGCTGCTGATAGTGTGACCGAACCGGGATAAGTACCTAAAGTGGCTGTCGCGGCTGATCCGTTGCCATAGGCTGCTGTCACACTGCCAATGGTTTCATTATTTTTCAATCCTGTCGAAGTGAAAATTATTGAACCCGGACCTGTTGTCAGCACAGAGCCATAGGCTTTGGTTATAATACCGGCAGTTATAGTTAACGGCACTGGTGTTACTTCACTTAAAACTGTAGCAATTGTTGCAGTAGTAGCCCCACTGGTTAAAACAATATCACCTGAATGACCACCCACACTTGCAGATGCCTTTAACCGCACATATACCTGCGTGACCGGCACAGTTCCATCTGTGCCCACCGTGACCGTATTACTGAAAGTTATATCATCTGTACTCACCTCAAAACCATCGGGTGGCGTTACCAATATGCCTGACGATATATAGGTACCCGATACACTAAAACCGGTTGAAGTTGAAGGCGTACCATAGATAGTATTTTTTGCTGATAAAGCACCTGTAGGAAAAATTGCGGGGGGTGGTGGGTTTACAGTTATGGTAAATGTTATAGTAGCGCCGCTACACATGCTAGTTTTGGGTTGCGGCGGAATAGTACCGTTGGGGATTGAATCTACTACTAAATTGTTGCCGGTATTTATAACCGACATATATTTATTATTATAGTTAAAGTAATAATTTTGAGTAGCGTGAGTAACATAAATTTGATCGCCACTAGCGCTAACGGCGAAACCTATGCCAGTACTATGATAGCCGTCATTAAAAGAAAGGTGATAGGTAATAATAGTGGTTATTAATTTATCAGCGGCTCCGTCTATTACCGCTATTTGAGCTGACCCACCAAAAACATAAACAATATCCCTGGCCGGGTTTATATACATTGCACCTACAAACCCAGCTGCAACTGTTGATATCTGCAATGTTTGAGTATCTAGTATTGTTATTCTATCATCAGTCACACTAGTGGATGTTGCATATAAGTTTTTCTCGCCGTACCCCAAAAGGATCTGGGAAGGAATTACGCCTAACGAAACCGTTGATATTGTCCCTGTTGATGTATTTAATGTAGATAGTACATCAGACGATGTGCTGGTTATATAAGCCCTGCTACCGTCAGTAGTAAATATCATCTGCTTAGGTGTTTGGACATTTATGGTAGATGTGATGGTATTTGAGGTTGCATCGATTACAGAAATATAATTTCCCGTTTGGTTTATCAAGTATATTTTTTTACTGTCAGGACTTATTATAGGTGTACTGTTATAACCTGTATTTAAGTTTATTACACTTTCTACTGTCCTTGTGATGGCATTAATAACAGTGATTGCCCGCCCTTGGGCGCCGGATACATAAAGTTTTTTTCCATCAGGGCTTTGCGCAATGCCTCCGACTCCTGCCGGCACATCAATGGTTGCCATTACAGTATTATCAACAGGATTGGCTATATACAATTTACTTACATCGCGTATGTTGCCAAAATACAAATCTCCATTAAGGCCCGTAGCTCTTAAATTGCCATAAGGTACAGGTATAGTAGCTACCTGCTGGAAGGTTGTAGGGTCTAAAACAGCAACATAATTGGCACCAGCGTATGAATAAATAAACGGTGGCGCAGGCGCAGGCGTACCTGTTATAGTGGCTTTAATAGGTTGATAACCGTTATTAACAGCTGTAAAAGCAGGGATATTACCAGAACCCTTTGCCGGCAAGCCAATTGCCGGATTGTTGTTTACCCATTGATATATACAACTTGTAGTAGGGAAAGGTGCAACACTTACAACATCGCCATTTTTTACTGTTATATCGCTTTGTGCTTTTACTTTAACACTCGAAAAAAAAAGGCACAATAAACCAGCTGTAAAAAGCAAATGGCTTATTACATATTTTGCTCTGTAGGGTATAGCTGATAGATTCAAGGCAATAAATGGTTGATCTAAATTAGGTAATTCGGCTGACTATTAACTAAATAAAAGCAAATATTTATAAAACAGGTATTACAACACTATCGTATAATTGTTAAGTAGCCCGTTATTGGTTTACGCCCGCTATTTGGGCTTATAATGTAATAATAGGTACCAATAGGCAAATCACCACCATTAAATCGCCCATCCCAGGGCGTTGCGTAACCGTTAGAGCGAAACACTTTACCACCATACCTGTTAAATATTTCTACCGTAACATTAGGATATGAACCTAAGTATTTAATTTCCCAGGTATCATTTATACCATCGCCGTTAGGTGTAAACGCGTTAGGCACAATGGGTATTTTTAAAACTCTTACTGTAGTTTGTACAACAGTGGCACAAGCGTTATCTGATGTAACTGTTAAAGTATATTTCGTGTCTGTTGTCACCTTGGCAACCGGGTTTTTAATATCATCATGGTCTAAACCTGTAGCCGGGGTCCATTTATAAATAAGCGCTCCGCTATTTATATTGGCTATCGGGGTTAATGTAACCTGCCCGCTTTCCAGCACAGGATATTCGACAGGTAAAGATACAGTAGGCGTTGGCTTAACAACAATTTGGAAACTAGTTGCATAAGTACATCCCGAATTATCGGCAGTAAACAGGTAATTAATAGTAAAAGTGCCCGGCCCGGCAGTAGCAGGGTCAAATATGCCATCCGAGGTTATACCTGTTCCTGTAAATTTATCTTTACCTGGCAAATTGGATTTACCGGAGAAACGTCCGGGAGAGTCCCCCTGGCATAATGTTACCGGATTTTTATAGAATGTAGTGTCATTTAACAATAATGAAACTATCGGACTTGGGTTTATAGTAATTGTTTGTTGATAAGGGCTCCAACACGTTTGTCCCGAATAGGCATGCAACACTACATGATAGTTTTGCGCTATGGTTGTATTATTTATGCCATAAAAATGGGTGTATTTTTTATCACTCCGCATTGTGGTTCTATCATATATAACACTATCCGTAGGATGGTTATCAAAATCATAAAAAAACACCAGCTTACTTACATCACCAAAATCAACCGTTGATACATCAACAAAGGTAACGCTATCACTACTGCATAAATTAGTTCCGTTTTGTGTATTAAAGTCGGCAACTGGGTTAAAGCCGGTTACTGCAAATGATTTGGATACAGAACTTACACACCCATACTTTGATGTTACTGTAAGTTTAGCCGTATAATTCCCCTGGATATGATAAACATGTCGCGGATTTTGTTGCGTGGATGTATTTAAGTTACCAGTAGCAGCGTCACCAAAATCCCATAAATAAACAAAAGCTGACTCTGTATTGTCTGCAATAGTGCTTGTTGAGGTAAACTGAGCGTATGGGTCATGCAGGCATATATCAGGCAGCGCAAAGTCTGCCACGGGTAATGGATTAATTGTTAAAACCTTAGTAAATACATCACTAACACACCCGCCATCTGTAGTAACTGTTAATGTAACTGTATAAGCTCCGGGCTTAGTGTAGCTATGTGTAATTGGCAAGCCATTGGCCATTGCAGTTTTTGTAGTATCTCCAAAATCCCATGCCCAATTAGTAATAGTTCCTTCGGGTGCGTGTGATGCTGAACTATTAAAAGTAATGATTTGCCCGGGGCAATCTGGAGTCGACACCGTAAACAAGGCTACAGGGCTTGCTATAAGATGCACTGTTTTTGCCGATGAAACGTTTGTGCAACCATTATAATCGGTGGTAGTTAAATGTACCACATAATTATTAGCTACTGCATATTTATGCTTGGGGTTTTGCAGGGTTGATGTTGTGTTATCTCCAAAATCCCAAAGCCATGATTTAACTGTGCTTCCGTTAGTCAGCATTGTTTTATCGGTAAATGAAACCGAATCGCTCAAACAAGTGCTGGCGGCTACACTAAAATCGCTTGCGGGCGGGTCTGTAATTGTAAAACCGTTTTCTACATCCTGGTTTGTGCCACATACATCAGCAACCGGGTTAAATACAGTTGCTACTGCAATGTGCGTACCTGATGCAAAATTAATGGGCTTAGTGTACTGGTAAGTGTATAACGTTTTATTATCTTTTACTGTAGTTGATTTTACAATAGGGTTTGTATCTACAAGGGTTGGCGTACCGTCAATTTTCCATGCTATATTGGTGGTTTGAAAAGGTATAGTAACTTCTAATTTATAAGTGATATTACTACAACCTGTTGTTAAAATATTGGTAGTATCTGCCAGGTCTTGTAATGCCACATATTCATTCAAATCCTGCAAATTAGTACCTGCGGCATATCCGTAAGACTCTGCATTACCAAAGCCATAAGCAATAGCGTTAAACGGCACCGCGGCATCAATGGTATGTGTACCCGATGTTAAATCTCCGTTATTATTATTATTAGATTGTGGCCCTGATGTTACCTGGATTTGCGCATAAGAATAGTTGGAATTAACAATAGGTGCAAAGCTGTTTTTATACGGGACACCATCAAGTGTAAATGAATTGATTGCACTTGTTGGGATAACAACATTAATAAAGCTGCGCAATATGGCATAATACCCGGTTGAGTATAGTGTAACGTGATTTAATCCTTGCTCTATCGGGCTCAGGTAAATCATTTCAGGGTCACCTACATCGCCGTTGTTTTTATTATTTGTACAACTTATGGTTTGGCCCTGGGTTGGCGAATATTGCACTACCTGTATAGGCTGATCTGCTGATATAATATTGGGGGTTTGAGAATTAAATTCAAAATACAAGTTATTAATAAAAAGTGATGCCGGAATTTGCGTACCATTTAGGGATACTGTTGTGTTTGGTGTGCTTAAAACTATCCGGTAAACATCAAAGGGCCTTCCGGCTAATGGCGCGGCAATATAGTTTTTACCCCAGGTTGACGTTGGATATACTTGTTGAAATAAGTTATCAGAGCTAGAGCCGGTACCAACACCACAGCCTATGGCAATACGGCTGCTGCCAGAAAATACAGCGATTTTTTTGCAGGTACCCGTATTTGTGCTTATTGATTGAATTTTTGTGCCGGTAAGATCTGTTGATGCCAGCCCCTGGTACACCTGCCCTTTATTTAACGATATGGTGTAAGCTACATCGGCCGGCGTGCCATCTAATAACTGCACCGATGGAGTGATAGATACAGTTGTGTTATCTTCTGTCGCAATAATATCAAATGTAGAAAATGCCGGATTAGTAGTTGGAGCATTTGATTTTTGGGTATAATTAAGCGATATATAATCTTTACCCATAGCATTAACCGGCAGTAACAAAGTTGCACCAGATACACTGTTGGCATAAATATGCGCGTAAACCGCGATAGGCTTGGCAGATGTTATATGTATACCGCTATTGGTAAATTTGCCAAAACCATTTAAATAAGCGCTTGATGGTATATTTATAAATGTCACCGCGTTTGCCGTTACCGTAAAGTTTTGCAGCAAACGCCCTCCTATTTCAACACTGCCTGTGGTTGATATATCAGATGTTATGTATAAAACCATGCTGGCAGGGGCAGAACCGGTCACACCATTATTGTGCGACATGAAGGCAGTCCAGAACTCAGTACCTTTATTACTTTGCGAATAAGCTTTTATACAGCTTACAATTAGTAACAGGGGAATTACTATCGTGCAAAATATTTTCTTCAAGTTATTGTTTATTTCTAATCAGTAACGTTGCTGTTGCTGAATTGGTATACTAAATATACGCTGCTTTTAATAAAAGGGTTGTTAATGATCAGGTAAGCGATTTACCCATAGCATCAAGCACGGCATAAGCCTTCTGAAGTTTGTTTGCAAGTTCCTTATTTTCTTTTCTCAGATTGTATATTTCGAGCGCGTTTTCAATATACATTTTCAGTTCATCATTTTGCCAGGGCTTTACCAGGTATTTATAAACCTGGCCACGGTTAATAGCGTCCATAACCGCGTTTATATCAGAAAACCCGGTCAATAATATACGTATGGTATCCGGATAGATAGACAAAATTGATTCTAAAAACTCAATCCCGGTCATACCGGGCATGCGTTGGTCTGTTATAATAACTCCAATCTCCTGGCTATCTAATATTTTGCGCCCTTCTTTTGCCGAAATTGCTGTAAATATTTCAAAATCTCGTCTGAAAGCCGCCTTAAAACTATTCAGGTTATTGATCTCATCATCAACGTATAATACACCTATTGCCATGACCAAACTTAAAGATTATAATGATTATATATTTTAATTTATGCCCGAAATTTTAATTTTCTGTGCATTTTTATTGAAATTACTATTTCCTGCTACTGCCCCGTGTAAAAATGAAAAAAATATTACTAATCTTATGTCTTCTGATACGAAATATTAGTGTATTCGCTGGTCAAACAGATACTTTAAAAATTCACACGAACGAAACCCGATATTTAACGAACCAATATTTTCTTGAACTGGAAGATCCTGATAACACTTTATCCATAAAAAACATTCTAACCAACCATCACTTTCACACCATCACATCTACCTTTCCACGGCTAAAATATTCTAAATCAATTACGTGGTTAAAATTCGCTGTCACCAATAAAACCAACCAAACATTTTTACCCATAACCATTAGCAAAAGTATAATAGATGATTTTGATGTTTATTTTTTAGAACCAATGTATCATAAAGGTCACAAAACGTTTCTTTTAAAACATTTATCGGCCCATGATCCGCAATTTAATTCAAATCTTTTAAATCAAAGCGTTATGCTGGTTAATGCGCCAGTCTCCTCTGACTCTACCGTTACTTTTTTTGCACGCATAAAAAGTAACGCGTCAACAGTTATCCCCATTGAAATAAATAGCGCGGCGCAATTTGTACAAAAACGAAGTTTTGAGAACCTGGTAAATGGCGCCATTATAGGTGTGTTTATAATAATGGCGCTGTATAATTTAATGCTATTTATTATTGTGGGCGACAGAAGCTATTTATATTATGTTATATATATAACGTTTTTAGGAGCAAACCAATCATTATTACTGGGTTTTGGTAATAGTTTATTTCCTAATGACCTTCCACTTTTAAATAAATACATTATCCCTATTTTAAGAGTATTTTTTGGCTATTCGTTATTATTATTTGCCGGCGAGTTTTTACATTTCAAACAAAATATTAAACGGTATTATAATTTTTACTTGTTTTTATTTGTGCTGTATACATTTCCTTTACTAGCAACTATTACGGGTTATACACATAATGCTTATACATTATCTACCGTGGCCACGTTAACCACATCGTCAAGCTTGCTGGTGATTGTTAGTGTACTTTACTACAGGGGATTTAAACCAGCCAAGTTTTTTATAATAGGCTGGGGATTATTTTTAGTATCAATAATGGTTTCAATTGCGCGAAATAACGGGTTTGTGCCTTTCAATTATTTTACGCTTAATATAGTAATATACAGCGCGTTAATTGAGCTGATATTATTTTCGATTGCGCTGGCTGATAAAATAAATTATTACAGGCGAGAAAATACCGAATCGCAATTAGCCGCCTTAACTATAGCGAGGGAAAATGAACGCTTAATAACCGAACAGAATATATTTTTAGAAAACAAAGTAAAAGAACGTACGCAAGAATTAATACAAACCAACCAAAATTTATCAGTAACCATTGACAATCTTAAATCGGCCCAAATACAGTTAATTGAAACTGAAAAAATGGCTTCGTTGGGACAGTTAACAGCTGGTGTAGCGCATGAAATTAACAATCCTATAAACTTTGTAAGCGCTAATGTTAAACCTCTCCGTATAGATTTTGATGAGATATTTGAATTACTTGGCAAGTATGAACTTGCAGCCAATAACGGCACACCCGAGCTGTTAGATGATGCCAATAATTACAAGAATAAAATTAATGTTGATTTTGTAAAAAACGAAATAAATACCTTGCTGGATGGCATTGAGGACGGAGCCAGCCGTACTGCAGAAATTGTACAAAGCCTGCGCACCTTTAGCCGCATGGATGAATCGGTATTAATACCGGCAAATATTAATACAGCCATATTAAGCACACTGGTTATATTAAGAAGCTCTATCCCTTATTATATAGAAATAAAACCAATTTTAGAAAAACTACAGCCTTTAAACTGTTACGCGGGTAAGATCAACCAGGCTTTGATCAATTTAATTAACAACAGTATACAGGCTATTACGGTGAAAGAGATGCATAACAACGAAAGCATTGCCATTTACACTTATGACCATACCGATCATATCACTATAAAAATTACCGACACCGGCATAGGCATGACTAACAACGTTAAGCAACGCATATTTGAACCATTTTTTACCACCAAAAATATAGGCGAAGGCACCGGCCTGGGCCTATCAATAGTATTTGGAATTATTGAAAAACATAAAGGCACCATCAATGTAGAATCAGTACCCGGCGCAGGTACAACATTTACTGTAACACTACCTAAGGATTTGGTAGATGAGGACGATGATCATAGCTAATGGTTCATAGTATAAATACTCTGATAATAAAATCTCTGCCATCAGCCATTAGCTGGAATCATCATATTATACCATGATCTATCTGTGAACTATCAACCATGAATTATCAATGCTAACTAACCCGCTTGCCTTTAAGCAACATATCCATAGCATCATTTAATGACCCTGCGCGGCTTACTTCGCCCGAATTAACGAAGAATATCTCATCGGCATTTTCGATAGTATTTAAACGGTGCGCTATAATTACGCGGGTAGTAGTTGCGGGTAAGTTATTTAAAATATCGCCCAGTAACTTTTCAGTAATAGTGTCGATATTAGCTGTTGCTTCGTCCAGGATTAACAACTCGGGATTACGCAGTACCGCACGCATGAAGGCAATTAATTGCTTTTGACCAAGGCTTATACTGTCACCGCCTGATGTTACAGGCGTATCTAATCCACTTTCAAAAATCGCTAATAAACTACCCAAATCGGCATCGGCTATAACTTGCTCCATTTGCTCACTGGTATGGTCTTTATAAAGCGCGTTTCCGTATAAAATATTCTCTCGTACGGTACCCGTAAATAAAAATGGTTCCTGCAAAATAAAGCCAATTTTTTGTGAGCGTACCTCGTCATCATAACTGCGGATATCTTTGCCGCTTAATAATACTTCTCCTTTATTAGGGTCATACAACCGCGCAATTAACGATGCCGTTGTGGTTTTACCACCACCTGTAGGGCCAACTAATGCATAAGTTTTGCCAGCCTCCATTTTGAAGCTAACGTTGTGCAATATTTCATGGTCATCGGCATAACCAAAATGTACATTTTTAAACTCTAAAAGTGTTAATGATGGTTCAGCAATTGTATCTTGAACATTAATCAGATTTGTATCCAAGCCAAGTATTTGCGATATCCTGTCCCATGCAGCCATAGCGGTTTGGAAATTGGCCCATAGAGCCGCCAGTTGCCTTAACGGATTGTAAAACAGCGTAACGTATGATAAGTAAGCTATTAATAAACCTATAGAAAAATCAGTGCCAATTAAATAAATACCATATACCAATACAGTTAGCTGGGCAATACTCGAGAACAAGCTATACACCGGCATAAATATATTATTGGCCAGGCCGGCGCTTATAGCCGTTTTATAGTTTTGTTGATTAGCGCCGTCAAACCGTTTCCTAAAATAATCGCGACGGTTAAAGGCAATGATCACTTTAAAATTATTCAGGCTTTCCTGTATCTCGGCGCTCATACCGCCAACACTTTTTAAGTTTTTAGCATTGGTTTTTTTCACCCATGGCGATACCAACGTAGTAAAAATCAGTATTAAAAACATAGGCGCAATAGCTGCCAGTCCTAGTTGGATATGGATCGCTAATAAAAATATACCCGCGCCCGTCATGGTGGCAATGCTGCCAATAAACTGCACTAATGATTGCGAGAAAAATTGGTTCAACTTATCCGTATCATTATTAACGCGCGATATTAAATCGCCGGCTTTGTTTTGGTTAAAAAAATCAACCGGTAATAATTGCAGTTTATTAAATATGGCATTGCGCAGCGTAAACAACATACGTTGCCCTACCCCACCCATTAACATAGTTTGCAAATAGCTGGTTACCAAGCCAACCAAATACATGCTCAACAATATGCCCGATGCTACCAGTACGCCCTGATACTGCTTGATTTGCACATATTTATCAATGGTACGCCCAATAATTAGCGGCCCCAATAAGTTTAACGTTGAGTTGATGAGTATGATTATAGTAGCTAATATCAGCGTGCGCTTTTCGTGACTGATTAGTTGCAACAGCTTCTTTAACGCAGCAAGGGTCGATGTTTTTTCGGCTTGCTCTGATAGTTTGTTCAAATTATAATTCATAGTTGCTGGTGCTTTGTTGTGAATTAAAAATTTGTACATACTCGGGGCTGGTGTGCATAAGGTCGTTATGCGCGCCGCTTGCAATGATCTCTCCTTCCATCAATAAAATAATCTGGTCATAATGTTCAATTGCCGCAATCTTTTGCGTTACTGATACCAATGTTATCTCCGGATAGTTTTTTTGTACGTTGGCTAATATCTTCTTTTCGGTATTGCCATCAACACGGGCTGTAAAATCATCCAGTAATAAAACTTTCGGGTCAACGGCCAACGCCCTCGCCAGCATAATACGCTGTTTTTGCCCACCCGAAAGGCTTGAGCCACGTTCTGATACGATGGTATTTAATCCATCAGGCAAGCCATCAATAAAATCTTTTAGTTCGGCGGTATCTATGGCTTTTTGTAATGATTCGTTAGTAACGGTATCACTGAACGCGATATTCTCGCGGATACTCATATTGAATATGATACTATCCTGGAAAACAAACCCAACCTGACTATGAAAAGCTTCACTGTTATAGTTGCTGATGTTTTTACCATCAAACTCCACCTCACCGCTATCCGCAGGAATTAAACCCGTAAGCAGGTAAAGCAATTGCGTTTTACCCGCGGCAGTAGGGCCTAATATGGCAATTTTTGACCCGGCCTTTATAGATAACGATACATTTTTAAGTGCGGGTTTTTGCCCGTAAGTTACGGTTACATCTTTCAGACCGATATCGCCTTTAAGCCTATCGGTTATAGTACCGCTATCTTCCATATCGGGCGCGTTTAATATCATGCTGATACGAGTATATGAGGCGGTTGCCTGCGCTATAATATTGCTCATAAACCCAATAATCAGTATCGGGAATATCAGCATAGATAAATAACTATTAAAGGCCGCAAACTCGCCCAAACTCATGGTGCCGTTTATAACATAATGTCCGCCTAAAGCTAAAATAGTTAAGGCTGATAAGTTGGCGGTGAAAGTTATTACCGGTATCAATCCGGCAAACATCCGCAGGATAGATAAGCCAAAATCACGGGCCTTGGTATTGGCCTCCAGAAACTTCATGATCTCCAGACTTTGCGAGTTGATTACACGTATTAAGGCTGCACCTAATATACTTTCATTAATGATCTTGTTTAACCAATCTATAACCTGGCGGCTTTCAATAAACAGCGCACGCACCTTTTTCAAAACATAAAAAAATGTACCGCCAATTATAGGGATGATGGCAATAACGGTTAGCGCCAATCTCCAATTAATAGATAGTAATAAAACACTGGCACCAATTATTATAAATAATGATGATGCTATAGATACAATGGCCTGTGATACGAACAGTTTTATAGAGTCGGTATCGGCAGTTAAATTAGTAAGCAGTTTTGATGGATTTGCCTTCTCAATAAAAGCGTGGCTTTGTTTTGATATTTTGTCAGACAGGCGGGTACGCAGATCGCGAGCCACACGCTCTGAAGCGTAAGTCTGGATAATGCTTTGCAGATAAGCGAATATAAAAATAAGCACAATGGCTATGCTAAACTCTGCAACTATGTGCTTAATATCAAAGCTTTTATGCGTGTAAGCGTCAATACCTTTTGATATAAGTTTAGGCAGCAGCAGGTTTATACCATTGCTAAACAACGCGAACAATAGTAAGAGCGTTACCATACCCCCATACGGTTTAAGCAGGCTGAAAATACCCGGCGGCTTTTTTTGATCGGTATGTGGTTTTTCTGGTGGCATGTGCGTTTATTTGCAAATATTAGGCAATTGTTTCAATTCTCAATACCAATGTAGACGATTGTTTGGATAAAACATTTTAACAATTATAAAAAAATTAACAAATGGCCCTAAACTTCAATAAAGAAGCAGAATATACGTTAGAAGATGATAGCGTGTTGTTAAGACCACTGCAATTAACAGATGCGCCGAACCTTTTAGCCATTTCTGTTAACGAGCCTGAAACGTGGGAATATTCTTCCAAATCTGCCGCAGGCGAAGAAGCTTTGAAAGCCTATATAGAAGAAGCAATAACCGCACGAGCGGCAGGAACAGAATATGCTTTTATAGTTTATGATAAAACTACACAAGCCTATGCTGGCAGTACCCGTTTTTATGATATACAAACAAAAAACGAAGCATTACAACTAGGCTACACCTGGTACGGCAAAGATTTTAGGAGAACCGGCTTAAACAAACATTGCAAATTTTTACTACTGCAATTTGCTTTTGAAGCCCTGGGTGCCGAGCGTGTTGAGTTTCGGGCCGATAACCGTAACGATCGTAGTATTGCTGCTATGAAGAGCATTGGCTGTACGGTTGAGGGCGTAATAAGAAGCCATATGCCCCTGCACGATGGTACCCGCCGGGATTCAATTATACTAAGCATTTTGAAAAATGAATGGCATAATACTGTAAAAGAGAACCTTAAAAGCAAACTAAGATAGTTTCTGAATAGCACATAATCGGCAAAACACATTTGCTTTAAATTATATTTGCCGAAACATAATTTATAACATGAGTACAAAACTTACTATTAATAACAACGGATCTGTAAAGATTGAAGGCGATTTTGAAATTGTTGATATGCAGGGCGACAATTACGGCTTACAGGGCCGTACAGTATTATCTATTTGCCGTTGCGGCTTATCAGCCAATAAACCATTTTGCGATGGATCGCACAAAGGCCATTTTGAGCATAACGCCGTTGCGTTTGATTTGCCTCCGAAGAAATAAGCCCCCTCTAAATCTCCCCCGGTAGGGGAGACTTAATTAAAACATTCAAAAAGCCCTCCCTACCGGGGAGGGTTTGGGAGGGGCTCAATGCGCTATTTCGTACACATAGGTTATCATGGCACTAAATACAGTGGCTGGCAAAAGCACCCTGGTGTATTAAATATCCAGGAAGTTTTGGAAACTGCTTTGAGCGGACTTTTAAAAACGCCCATCTATATTGTAGGTTGTGGCCGTACAGATGCGCAGGTACATGCCAGCCAGTTCTTTTTCCACATGGATGTGAAGCAAGAATGGAAGTTCGACCTGTTGTTTCGACTCAATAAAACATTGCCTGATGATATAGCCGTGTTTGACATCATCCCAATGGAGGGCCTCCCCCACGCCCGCTTTGATGCCATCCAACGATCATACGATTATTTTATTCATACTTATAAGGACCCTTTTTTAAGCGAGTATAGCTCACTCTATTTAGAAAAGAATTGGGATCTGGATAAAATGAAAGATGCCGTAGCCTTACTACCGCTCTATACAGATTACCGCGGTTTCTGCAAAAGCCCTGACAGGAACGACCATACTATTTGCAACATATCATCAGCCACTTTATATGCCGATGAAAGCGGCGATAAGCTGCGTTTCCAAATCTCGGCCAATCGGTTTTTAAGTAAGATGATAAGGATTATTATGGGCAGGTTACTGGACATCGGCCGTGGCAAAATGAGCGTGGATGAGTTTGAGTCGTATCTTATCAGCAAAGAAACTCCGGCTATTATTATCCCGGCTTATCCGCAAGGATTGTATTTATCAAAGGTTACTTACCCATACCTGGATCTGCCACCCAGGAGTACCTTTTCACGTATTTTGCAGAATAGGGTTAATAGTAATTGGATAGCTATTTAGCGAGTTTTTTGTTTCACTGGCTTTGTTTCACTCTATGAAAAATATCTATTTTGCAATCATTTGATTATTAGCAAATTAAACAAATATCACAAATAAAAATCCTGACCAATAAGTTGTTTCATTTTGTTTCACGGGTTTTCGCAATCAGCTAATTATCAATACAATAACTTAAAATCTTGTTTCACTTGTTTCATCTGTTTCACACTCACGTGAAACAACAGTGTCGGTCACTTACCCTTCAAATACAGTTCTTCTACCTTCTTCCTGGCCCAGTCGGTTTTGCGCAGAAACTTCAGGCTTGATTTAATGCTCGGATCTTCTAAAAAACAATTGATGCGGATGCGATAACCTAACTCGGGCCAGCCGTATTTGGCAACCAACTCAGTGAGAATAGTCTCTAAAGTTATACCATGAAGTTTGTTGTTAGGTTGTTCCTGCATGTAGCCCCTCCCAAACCCTCCCCGGTAGGGAGGGTTTTAAAATTATATTTGTTAAAACAATATTGAAGTTTCCCCTACCGGGGGAGATTTAGAGGGGGCGACTCGCGTTTACTATCGCGATAGCTTGTTTAGTAGCTTCGGTTAGTTCGGCATATTTCTTACCTTCCATAACGCTCGCGCTTATTAGCTGGCTGCCCATACCTACCGCGCAAACCCCTGCTTTAAACCAGCCGCCAATGCTTTCTTTGGTCAGTTCAACACCACCTGTAGGCATAAACAACAAGTTAGGGAACACTGCTTTAACAGCCGATAAAAACGATGGCCCTAACACATTACCCGGAAACAGCTTAATAACCTTAGCGCCTAAATTCTCGGCTTTAATGATCTCTGACGGGGTCATGCAGCCCGGCACCCAAAGTATGTTATTTTTGTCTGCAACCTCAACTACCTCGTCAACCAATCCGGGGCTGATGATGTAATCGGCACCTGCATCAATAAACGCTTGTGCGCCTGCGCGGTCTTTTATGGTACCGATACCCAGGTACATTCCGCCCAGCTCTTTATCACAAACCTCGCGCAGTTTAGCAAAGTTTTTTAACGCGGCTTCGCCGCGATTGGTGTATTCGATAGTCTTTATGCCGGCAGCATATAAAGCATGCAATATATCTACGCTAACATCAGCGTCTTTATTAAAAAATAGTGGTAAAATACCTTGCTCTGGTATCAGTTTTAAAATCGCGGCTTTCTTATCCATTTTGTGTTAAATAATTGGATGGTAAATGTAGAAAAGAAATCTCAAAAACGATAAACGGGCCCTTACAAATACTTACAATACTTATGCAATCGTTTGTAGTGATTTTTATGCTAAAACTTCGTATTTAGTTAGGTTTAATGTACTTTTGGTCGCTTCGGTAAAACTATACCGTACCTGTAAACTTAATTTTTCAATTTTAAATAAAGCAATAACGATGTCTAAAAAAGTGGTAACACTGGGAGAAATAATGTTGAGGTTATCAACTCCTGATTATAAAAGATTTGTACAAAGCGATAGTTTTGATGTTACCTACGGTGGCGGCGAAGCTAACGTAGCAGCAGCGCTTTGCAATTATGGCTTAAACGGAACATTTGTATCTAAAGTACCGGCAAACCCAATTGGCCAGGCAGCTATAAACCACCTGCGCCGTTATGGTGTAGACACGCAGTTTGTTGCTCGTGGCGGCAAACGCTTAGGTATTTATTTTTTAGAAACTGGTGCTTCTATGCGTGCATCGCAGGTTGTTTATGATCGTGCCGATGCTTCTATATCAGAAGTTGATGCCAGCGAATTTGACTTTGATAAAATATTTGAAGGTGCCGATTGGTTCCATACCACTGGTATTACTCCTGCCTTAAGCGATAAAGCTGCCGCGCTTACTTTGGCTGCCTTAAAAGCCGCAAAAGCAAAAGGAATTACTACCAGCATCGACTTAAACTATCGTAAGAAACTTTGGAGTAAAGAAAAGGCTCGCCAGGTAATGACCGAGCTTTGCCAATATGTTGATGTTTGCATAGGCAACGAAGAAGATGCTGATACCACTTTAGGCTTCACCAGCGAAGGTACTGATGTAACCAAAGGCGAATTGAATTTAGACGGTTACAAAAGCGTTTTCAAGCAAATGAAAGAGAAATTTGGCTTTAAATATATCGCATCAACGCTAAGAGAGAGCCATAGCGCATCTGATAATGGATGGAGCGCGTTGGTATATGATGGTACCGAGTTTTATCATACCAAACAGTACGAAGTACGCATTATCGACCGGGTAGGCAGTGGCGACTCATTCGCCAGCGGATTTATTTACGGTTTGGTTACTAATATGAAATTAAGCGATGCTGCCGAGTTTGGCGTTGCAGCATCGGCTATTAAACACACCATTCCGGGCGATTTGAACCACGCTACTTTAGGCGAAGTTCAGGAACTGGTTAAGGGTGATGGTTCGGGCAGGGTACAACGTTAATAATTAGCCGATGATCATAGATACACTGGCAAGCGCCGAAAAATATTATGGCCTGCATAAAAACTTTAAGGCTGCGTTTGAGTACATTAATGCAACTGATTTAGAAACATTAGCCACGGGGAAATACGATGTTACTGATGGCCTGATAGTAATCGCATCAGAAGCTGAAGGCAAAACTGCTGACACCGCTACTGAGAAGTTTGAGTGCCATAATAAAAATATCGATATCCAATTTTGCATACGCGGTAATGAAACCATTGGCTGGAAACCCCGCACCGATTGCAAAAGCCCCAAAGGCGAATACAGTGATGAAAAAGACGTTTTGTTTTTTGCCGATAAGCCTGATATGTACTTTGCACTGAAAGATAGTCAGTTTGTTATTTTTTACCCCGAGGATGTGCATGCCCCAATGATTGGCGAAGGGTTGATTAAGAAGTTGGTATTTAAGGTGAAGATATAGGTAAATTTAACACTATATAAAAAAGAAGGGCTGACCAGTGGTCAGCCCTCTTTTTTATATACAACCGTCATTGCAAGCGTAGCGTGGCAATCTCTACATGCCAGGTAATCATAAACCTATCGTGTAGAGATTGCCACACTCGTTCTTCATTCGTAATGACGTGGTTTATTATGTTCTACTCATAAAACCCAAAATACTCCCTGGCGTTATTGTAGCATATATCCTGTACTATTTTACCGGTCCACTCAATATCATTGGGCAACTCGCCGTTTTCAATATCGGTGGCTAACAGGTTACATAATATCCTGCGAAAATACTCATGCCTCGGGAACGACATAAAGCTGCGCGAATCTGTAAGCATACCCACCAAACGGCTTAATAAACCAATATTTGATAACGAGTTGAGTTGGTCTATCATCCCCCCTTTTTGATCCATAAACCACCAACCTGATCCAAATTGTATTTTACCGGCGACAGAGCCATCATTAAAATTACCCGTCATAGCAGCAAACAGGTCATTATTAACCGGGTTGCTGTTGTATATGATGGTTTTGGCCAATTTGTTATCAGTATCCAGTCTATCAAGGAACCTTGACAGCGCTTTTCCGTGACTAAAATCGCCTATCGAATCCCAACCGGTATCGGGGCCTAAAGTTGCCAGTCCGCGAGTGTTGTTATTGCGCAAGGCACCCAAATGATATTGCTGTACCCAGTTTTTTTCATGATCCCATAATGCAAACTGATGTAACATGGCCGATTTAAATTTCAAATTCTCGTCAGCAGATATGGCCCGGTTACTTCTTATTTTATTGAAGATGGTTTTAATTTCCCCATTTGTATAATCCACCGCATAGATATGATCTAAGCCGTGATCTGACAACTTACTACCGTTGGCTGCAAAATAATCATGGCGGTCCTTCAGGGCTTTTAAATAACTGTGCAGGTCGTTAATAGTTGTACCTGATACTTCTTCCAGTTTATCAATATAGGTATTTAACACCTCTATATTATCAGCATTCATTGCCTTATCAGGCCTGAATGACGGTAAAACTTTTACACCAAAATTATCTTGTTTTATTTTTTGATGATAATAAAGGCTATCCAACGGATCATCTGTTGTGCCTACTACCTCAACCTTAAAACGTTTTAATAAACCGCGCACACTAAACTCCGGCGACTGCAACTTCTCGGCACATTCATCATATATATTTTTTGCGGTAGATGGTGATAAAATTTCTTTGATACCAAAATAGCGCTGCAATTCTAAGTGCGTCCAATGGTATAACGGGTTACGTAAGGTATAAGGCACTGTAGCGGCCCATTTTTCAAATTTTTCTCGGTCGCTTTTATTGCCGGTAATATAATCTTCGTTTACACCGTTGGCACGCATAGCGCGCCATTTATAATGATCGCCGTTTAACCAGATGCGTGTTATGTTTGCAAACTGTTTATCTTCGGCTATTTCATCGGGCGGCAGGTGGCAATGGTAATCAATAATAGGCATCGATTTAGCATAGTCATGATATAGTTTTTGCGCAGTTTTGCTTTCTAGTAAAAAGTCATCGTCAAGGAAATTCTTCATTATGCGGTTATAATTTTGCAGACAGCAATTATACTTTTTATAACCTGCTTTATCAACTATAAAATCACTAAACTATGCCATCGTTTGCGGAGCGGAAAACGACAATAACTCGGCAACCAGCGCGGATAAACTTACCGATGCACAAGCTATAATATCATCGCCCGCACCATAGTAAATGTATAGCATATCATCAAACAAAGCGGTACCCGTAGGGAAGCACACATTGTCTACATCGCCCGCTAATTCATAATCCTGATCGGGGCTAAATAAAGCGTAAGGTAAACGTGCTATTTCTTTTTGCGGATTATCCAGGTCGAACAACGCAGCACAGGCCGAATATTTATATCCTTCATTTAAGTGTTCTACACCATGATAAATAATTAACCAACCATGCGCTGTTTCAATCGGTGGGCAGCCACTGCCAACATAACTTATCTCGTGCAGATATTTTGATGTTAACAGGATATTGTATTTTAAATTTGTGATATAATCTTTCCAAAAATCATCCGTTAACTCATCCAAATTATTAACCGCAACTATCTGTATATCGGGTTTAATGCGATGCAAAAAGGTGAGTTTACCATTTATCCTTCGTGGAAAGAAAACAACATCCTTATCCATCATAATAATATCGGGGTTGCCATAATCACGGCGGTACCGTTCAATAATATCAGCGTTGCCTTTTGCCAGTTTATCAAACTCACCGCATTTTAACTGGGGCACTATTATGCCTTGTTTAGTAAAATGTTGTAAATCTGTAGAGGTTGCTACCGCTCCCAACGCGTCATTGCCATCAAAAGCGATGTACGACAGGTAGTACAACTCATCAATTTTAACTATCCTGGGGTCCTCCATACCATGCTTTTCGTAATCATGCTCAGGCGATAATAGCGGGGCAATTAAACGGGTAGTGATCTTTAACGGCCCATCCAGTTTACAATAACCAATGGTTGATATATTGCCCTTGCGCACGGCACGATAAAAAAGATGTACAGTATTACCCTCTTTAACTATAGCCGGGTTTAAAACGCCTTCGTTTTCAAATTCGAGGTCGGTAGTCTGCAGGATGACTCCTTCTTTTTTAACTGTTATCATTAAGATCTATACAGATTTTTTAGAAGTAGCTACCACAACTATACCGCCAATTAATAGTATACCACCCAGGTAAGGAGGCCAGTTAACAGTTTTTTGCCTGTCGGCTGATACCTGTATCGGGCCGGCATCAATAATTTTTTCCTTTTTGGTATAGGTAAACCCAGTCCAAATGATCATGATGGCACCAACGATAATAAGGGCGATTCCGATTAGTTTAGTATTCATGGCAGTGTGTTTGTTATACAATAGGTTAATTATGGAAATTGTTTGATTAAAGCTAAAACGCATTATCATACTTTCCCTTTTTATCCAAACAAGCTATTATACCTTCAATCACACGCTTGGTTTCATTAGGGTCTTTTATACAGACAGAAGCAACACCGGCTTCTTTAGCAGGATAATCATTACCACCCGGGAAAATGGCATCGCCAATAAATATCATTTCTTTCTTTTTGATGTTTAATATCTCCTTGAGTTTTTTTATACCGTAGGCTTTGTCAATACCCGGCTTAGTAATATCAACCGATGTGGTGCCGCCTAAGTTCACAGAAAACTCCGGGATGGTTTTGTTTAGTGCTGCCTGTATCTTTTTCCTTTTAGCAAAGCCAGGGTCCCATTCTTTTTTAGCATCCAAAGGCGCCTGCTGCCCCAAAGCCGAGTAGGTGATCTGGCTGCCCCTATCCTCAATTTGTTCGCCCCAGGTTTTTTCAGGCTTGAAGCCTTGATCTTCAACTGCGGTATTTAATGATGTGATGATCTTCTTTTTTTCATCAGCAGTAAAATCTTCCGAATACAATTTTTTCCAGCCCGATTTATATTGGTAAAACTTAGTACCGCAGGTGGGCAATATAGATAAGTTTTTAAATGATTTTTTATTGGTTAGGTGTAGCAACACCTGCTTTTCAAACTGGGGCCAATCGCCGCCCGATATAATGGCAACTTTGGCAACATCAATCAGCGCGTTCAATATCTTTATCATCTCCTCATCAATGGCAGCCTTACTTTCGGCAAGCGTGCCATCCAGGTCAAAAACAATTAGTTTCTTCATATAATTTAATTCTACCAGGTTTCCAGATCAACGCTATATTCTCCCCTGCGTGCCAGGTTATCCATACTTGCTCTGAAATAAAGCATTTGCTGCGCGGCTATAACATTTTCGTCTTTACCCTTCCAAATCTCCAACGCCGGTTGCTGTATGGCCCTGGCAAATGAAAAGGTTAGCGGCCAGGGTAGTTTATCTTCATACTTAATATGCATGGCATTTAGATGGCCCGTTGCTTCCCATGGCTCCTGTCCGCCCGATAAAAAGGCTACGCCCGCAACTTCAGGAGGTACTGTTGCTAACAGGCACTCTACAGTCGCGGTTGCTACCTCGTCCGCACTGTTTTGTACGAGGCAATCTGTACCGGCAATTACCATATTGGGTTTTAACAATAAACCCTGCAAGTTCACTCCTTGTATTTTTAACTGGTTAAATAGTTCTTTAATGGTTTCTTCGGTTACATGGCGGCAGGCTTCAATCGTATGATCGCCATCCATTAAAACTTCTGGCTCCACTATGGGCACTATATTAGCTTGCTGGCACAATGCTGCATACTTGGCTAATGTTTGTGTATTGGCTTTTATATTTTCGTCAGTGGGTATGCCTTCACCTATAGTAATAACTGCACGCCATTTAGCAAAACGTGCACCCAGACTGTAATATTTATTTAACCGTTCGGGCAATCCGTCCAAACCATTGGTGATTTTTTCATTTGGCGATCCGGGCATTTCAACAGTTCCCTCATCAACCTTAATACCGGGGATAATACCAGCTTGCTTTAATACATCAACAAACAAAACGCCATCATCTGTTTTTTGATAGATGGTTTCATCAAACAATATAGCACCGCTTATACACTCGCCTAAGTTGGGTGTGGTAACTATTAGCTGACGATATTTTCTTCTATATTCTTCGGTTTGGGGGATACCGGCTTCGGCAAAGCGTTTATTGCAGGTTGGAAGGCTTTCGTCCATTGCTAACAGACCCTTATCCCCTGCCATTAATGCCGTTGCGGTTTGTTTTAATTCTTCAATATTCATAGCATAGCAACAACAAGCAGTAAGGCTAATTGTGTTGTACAATCAGCATAAAAAAAGGGACCGCCCTATTCGGACAGCCCCTTTTTTATTTTATCAATAAATTATATCTATCTACCTCTCATTGGCTTTATCAGGTCCAACTCAGGCATAGTATAACCTTTGGTACGGCCTGTTGTTGCGTCTCTTATTTTTTGCACATCTTCCGGCAATACCACACTTCCTTTGTTGCCAAAATCACTGCGGATATAGCTCAATACAGATGCTATGTAAGCATTATCATTACCGCCCAGCGCAGGCATGGCATCATTATAGGTAGTACCCCTAATTGGGCCGCTTAAACCATATAATAATATCCTTATCAGTTTATCAGGAGCCATAGCATTTACGTCAGGGTTTCCGGCTAATGCAGGAGCGGTCAATTCTGTTCCGCCTGATAAGATACCTTTACCATCCGCACCGTGGCAGGTAAAGCATAGTTGTTTAAATACGATCTGCCCTTGTGCAACCAGTTTAGCGCCTTGCTCATTTAACAATTTCTGCCTTGCTAATTGCTCTGCCCTTGCCCGTATTTTGTTCTCATAAGTTCTTTGCGAAGCAGCAAGCATTGGATCATCAGGATAGTTTTTGATCAGATCGGCAATTATTGCTTTTGATTTAGCCGAATTAACAAAGCGCATAGATAACAATAACTGGAAACGCACATCGGCGCTTAGGTCGGTGCTCATTTTCTCCAGCATATCAATAGCGTTGCTATCTTTTTTCATAAAGTCCTCGCCTATCCAAACGGTGGTTTTACGGACTTCCGGGTCTTTATCTTTTAAAGCTATTGCAAAAGTTTCGGCATCCATCGCGTCTAAACCGTTTAAGGTCCATAAAGCATGGATACGTGCTAATTGGCCGCCATTAACTGCCAATGCTTTTAAAGCAGGCACTACAGATTTATCGCCTCTGATAACCAATAGTTTTTGCGCGTTATCTCTCCACCAGCCATTAGGACTGTTTAAGTGATCAACCAATTGGGCACTGGTTTCTTCCAGCATGTGCGGACGCTCTTTTGATAATTTATAATCATCATGCACCAAACGGAATATACGGCCACGACCCACGTTTTTATCCAATCCTTTTTGACGAATCTTAGGGCGCAGGTAACTATCAGCTTTTGTCCATTCGCTTTCCTGGATTATGCCGTGGTACATATCTACAATATACATGCAACCATCCGGGCCGGTAGTGGTATTTACCGGCCGGAAATTCAGATCGGTAGAAGCCAGGAATTCTGATTTATCATACGCGTTCCTCAAAGTTATCTTACCATTGGTATTGGTTACTTTAGAACGGCGTATTAAACGGCCTACCGGCTCGCAAATAAACAGATCGCCTTTCATATCAGCAGGCAATTTATCACCCCTGAATATAGACTGACCGTTACTTGCAGTAAAGTGATTAAGCGTACTATCAGGCAAGCGTAATCGTCCAAAACCACCCTGTACATCAGGAGTAGTAACTATTGGCCATACGGGTATAAATTCCGGGTCATAACGGTCTCTAAAATCAAACTGGCCATAATGAACGTTTTGCTGGAACATTAAGGCAGGATCTTCGCCACCGGCTGACGAGTAGAATAAGCGTCCATAATCGTCATTACCCATGCCCCATTGTCCGGCGGTGCCTTCAACCAAAGTATCCGGTATTACTTTATCACCTTTTAGCGTATATCTTACCGGATCATAAGTTAAATACATACGGTTATCCAGGTTCCATATTAAACCGCTTTTTTGGTGCTCCAGGTTATTGGTATTGGTGCCATGGTTCTCATAAGCCAGCCAGTTTTTATCGGCTACGCCGTCACCATTGGTATCCTGGAAACAATAAACACTGTTTGTCCATGTTTGGCTTACCAATAAACGTCCCTTATCTAAAGGTTGCAGGGTACGTGGTAACATCAGGTTATCGGCAAATACGGTCATTTTATCCATAACACCATCGCCGTTGGTATCTTCCAATAATTTTATTTTACAGGTTGCTTCATGCTCATGGCTGCCGTTAACATCAAGCATATAGGTGTTTAGCTCGGCAACATACATACGGGCATCACCATCCCAGGCAATAGCAACGGGCTGGCTAACCATAGGCTCGCTGGCAACTAATTGCAGGTGATAACCCGGCGGTACATAAATATGCTTCATTTCCTCGATAGGAGATTTTGGGGTTGGGTCTGGATGCATATCAACCAATATACGGCCTGACGCATCACGCTGTACGGGATACTGGGTAACATACTTTTGTACCGATTTACAAGTGTAAAACAGCACTACCGATGCGCATACCACACTTAAAAGCCATTTGTAATTTTTCTTCATGTTTAATGGTTTATAATTCTATTTATAATATTTTAATATAGCATATCCTATCGCCTTAAATCATTGCGGTTTGGCGGATAGTATAGCATTATCTATATGGCCTAATTTAGGTTAGGTTTGGTAAAATTTTAAAAGCCGGTATAGTAATCTATATAAATATGATTGCTATACCGGCTAGTAAGCTTTATTATTTGGGGTTATAAACACATTGGTTAGATGTCATAACCTGTATAAGTTTGTTTTTATTTAAGCGATAAAATGTATTGTACCATTTTTTTAACATCAGCTGGTGGCACTGATGGGTGTGCTGCCATTGGTACTTCGCCCCATACGCCGCTACCGCCGGCAATTACCTTTTGCGTTAATTTTTCGTAGTTAGCTGCTGTTGCAGGATATTTTTTAGCAACATCAATATAAGCAGGACCTACAATTTTAACGTCCATTTTATGACAGCTAAGGCAATCATTCTTTGCAAGCAATTGTTTTCCTTCTTCAAGAGCTACAGCGCTTGGTTTAGCTGATACAGCAGTTTTTTTAACAACCGTAGTTGTTTTTTTGGTGGTTTTTTTAACAACTGTTTGTGCAAATGAGTTTACAGCAAACATTGCGATAATAAAAGCAGTTAAGATGGTAATCCTCTTCATGTTGGTATTAGTGTGTAATTTAAAATTGATTTTTATTGTTAGTACGACTTATTATCAGGAAAGAGGTTTAACAAGCGCACAAATGGTTTGCTTATACCTTTTTAATAACAGCGATGAACAAAGTTAATTAATATGGCTACAAAATCAATAGCTATGTAATACTTAAAACACTAAATGCATTTGCAAAGTTTATATCTATTTCATAGCATGAGCTATTAAAACACCATTAAAGTGCTTTTTTGAACTTTCAATACAGCTTTTTATGCGATAACAGAGCTTATGGCCAATGTTTGGTGAGATAAATACTACCATTTTTGTAGTATAATTGTTACTTAAAAAAGTAACCAACAAAAAAAGGGATAGCTTTTGCTATCCCTTTTTTTGTAAACTGGAGAATATATCCAATTAGTTAGCCCTTCTTGACTCAGCTTTTTTTGCTTGATAAGCTAAAGGAACAATAATGGCAGCTAATAATGCAACAACTTCTAATACTACTAACATGATGTTTGGTTTTAAATGTTTTTTAAATGATTATGTCTTTTATAGAAAACAATTATTTCTTTCTGATACGCCTGGTGATCTTACAATTAGCAGCCACATCGGAAAGAACAAACTGTATTCTTTCGTACAGCCTGCGTCACAAAATATGCCATAAAATTTTGAGGTCATTTGTGAGCCTCAAAGTCAAATTTTGAAATTAACTAATTAAAATAATCGTTTATAAATGTTAGATTTTCCCCGGATATTATTTGCTTTTTAAAATCTTCATGAAAAAAAAGGCTTATTACAAAAGGCAAAAAAAATAATTTTTAGAAAAAATCAGAAATCAATGCAAAAAACACTGTCAATTGGAAAAAATGCGAATTTTCTGCTCTTAAAACTTCAAAAAGTGATACAAAATGCAGTTTCGACCAAAAAAATAACGGCCATTTTAGGTTTTTGCGCAAAAAATATCATTTCTAAACTTCAATTAATATCACCTTAATAAAACAAAATATTTTTACGGCCAATTTGTCATAAACATGACATGACTGACATTTACTGACAAAATGTACGTAAAATAGCCTGATTTGAGAGTCGAAATAACAAAATGGACCACTACCAACTATAAAATCACCTAAAATACACCATGCCAATTTCATTTAAGCGATATAATGGCATTTTAATTATGATGTTTGTAATAAACGGAGGATATTATTGAGTAGTTATCATTTCGCGGCAATATTTTCGAAATAGCACAGGTGTTTAAGTATTCGTATTAACTTTTAATAATATAACAGCAAACCCACGCTTAACTTGTAAAAAAGCGGATATTCAATAGGTTTGTTCGCTTTATTTTTATCGTACCTTTTCAGAATAATTAAACTCATTTATTATTAATGCGTTAACTCTTTATGTCGACAGTAGCACTACGCAGCACGGCGGGCAAATGGATCATGGTATCAACCATATTGGCATCAGCAATGGCGTTTATTGATGCTACCGCGTTAAATGTTGTTTTACCATCATTACAACAAAGTTTAAAAGCTACCGGTGCCGATTTGTTTTGGATATTAAACGCCTATCTGCTCATGCTGGCCTCGTTAATATTAATAGGCGGCGCCATGGGCGATAAGCTGGGCCGTAAAAAGATATTTATGGCCGGCATATTTATATTTATCCTCGGGTCGGCAGCTTGCGGTATAGCCGACAGTGTGTTGCTATTGGTTGTTTTCAGGATTTTGCAGGGCATAGGCGGCGCGTTAATGATACCAGGGAGCTTATCCCTTATCTCGTCATCTATCAACGCTAAAGAACGCGGTAAGGCTATAGGCACATGGTCGGCTTTTACAACGGTGGTAACTATGGGCGGCCCCATATTAGGCGGCGCTTTGGCCGATGCAGGTTTATGGCGATACATATTTTTCATTAACGTCCCCATAGGGATAGCTGCATTATTAATGCTGGCATTTAAAGTAAAAGAGATAAAAGACGAGGATAATAAAGCCGGTCTTGATTTCCTTGGTGCTATAACCATAGCTTTAGGATTAGCCTTAATAACCTTTGGGTTTTTGCGGGTACCAACTGTGGGCCTATATAACATACAAACTTATGGTTCGCTGGTTTTGGGTTTGCTTTTTCTGATTGTATTTATCATCATCGAAATAAAAAGCAGCAATCCCATGATGCCGCTTAAACTATTTGCCAATGCAACCTTTAGCGGGGCCAATTTGCTTACGTTTTTCTTATATGCCGGATTAGGTGCGGGTATGTTGTTCTTGTCATTAAATCTGGTACAAGTGCAGGGTTATAGCCAGCTGCAATCTGGACTTACCTTTTTGCCTTTTACTGTGTTAATGATAACTATTGCCCGCTTTGCCGGTGGCCTGGCTGACAAACATGGCCCTCGGCTATTTTTAATTGGCGGGCCGGCAATTGCCGGAGTGGGTTTACTCATCCTATCCTTTGTTAAACAAACCAACGGACCGGCAGACTACTGGACCACCTTTTTCCCCGGTGTATTGGTTTTGGGTTTAGGCATGTCGTTTACAGTTGCACCGCTTACTGCCGCAGTTATGGGTTCGGTAAGCGATCATTTTTCGGGCACGGCATCGGGTATTAATAATGCTATGACGCGTATATCAGGTGTTTTTGCTAACGCGATATTTGGAGCGCTGGCAGTGCTGTTTTTTTCGGGAGCGTTGCAGCAGCAACTCAAAGCAATGCCACTTAACGCAAAGGATAAGCAATTAATAATGCAGCAAGCTACCAACCTGGGCAATGCTATAGTACCTATCAGCATTTCAACTACAAATAAAACAGCTATTGAGAAAGCCTATCATGCAGGTTTTATAAATGCGTATGCGGGCATTATGCGCATATCCGCAGGGCTGGGTTTTTTGGGCGCGTTTATGGCATTGATCTTTATCAGAGATAAAGCAGTAAAAAGGCTTGATAGCTAATCATGGAATAATTACATAGTAGGTACCTGCGGATAAATGTTCCACAACTGTTCGGGTGTATTACGCTTTGCTGCTAATATAATGGCCGAGTTAACCATACCTTTACTATCCGCCGGGGTTACATACAGATCAGTACCTTTTAGTTTGATTAGATAAGTATCTTTCTTAACCGCTATAAATTCATACTGCTGTTTGGTATCGCCGGGTACAAGTGGTTGCTCATCAAACGCTACATCAGCACTTGCCAACGTAATCGGTTGGAAGGTTTTATGTGTTAGCAGGTTTTGCAACTGGTAAGTGTTTTCATCTGTCTTTTTAAAGTTCCAGGTCATGCACTTCCAGTTTTCGGGGTAGTAGGCTACCAGTGGTGTACCGTTTTTTGATCCAGCATCTTTTACACGTAACAGCATACCCGTCTGCACGTTTTTGATAGCATAATCGCCTTTAATATCCTGCGAAAAAGCAGCAAACCAAAAGCTTACAAAAGCTATTAACAGTGCTGCTTTTTTCATAATAGTATATTTTGGCAATAACTATGGATGTACGATAGTCCAGCCCTCGTTACCTCGGATGATGATCTCGCCGTTACCACTTGGCACATAGCTTATAAAATCAAACAGGGTTGCTTTGTCTATCTTTCTTTCTTTTATGGTATTCTCGCACTCTGCCAATATTACGCCTTTTTTCTGCAAGCCCAATAGTAGCGATTCATACTTGCCCGATTTTAAAAACATGGTATAACCACCTGCAAACGCAACCAACTCTATCTCTACTTTACCTTTTAAACGTGGATCTTCCAGCGCATTATTGATATTACGCAGGGTCATACCAATTTTGGTGGATGCTGTATCATCAACAAAATAAAGAGCTTTGTAATGTGATAGTGAAGCTGTTGCCCCTTTAAAATCAGCGTTTGATGTTTGGGCTGATGCAGTTCTTATTGTCGCTACAGCTAAAATGATTATAAAGTATTTAAGTAGATTTTTCATAATATAAAGTTATGACTTTTTAGTTGTTGATTTCTGTTGATTATCTGCAATTGGTTTATACGGGCCAAATTTATGCTGGCTTTGGCTAAACTTATCCGCATAAGGGCCAAATGGAAAGTCTATGGGTTTTTTACTAATATCTTTCCAATCTTTATGCTGATCAAAATGCGGCCGTGGTTGCGAATTAACAAACGCCGCAACATTCCAGGCTTCTTCATCTGTTAACTGCGGATTTTTATACGTAGTACCAAACGGCATATTGCTCTTAACAAACGCTGCGAAAGTGGTTATCCTATACAAACCCGCACCATCATTATAACTATTTTTATCCCACAAAGGCGGGTAAATATAAACCGATTGATCTGCTGATAACAACCCGTCGCCTGTTGCGCCGTGGCAAACCTGGCATTTTTGTATAAATACTGTTTTACCTTTTATCGGGTCGGCGGCTTTATCCATATAGGCAAGTTTTAGCACACTACTGCCTGCCGGTTTTTGCCCTTTTGGCACATCCTTTCCCAGCCATTTAATATAAGCTATCATGGCTTTCATTTCCCGGCTTGTGGTATCTAAAGTCTTACCGTTTAAACTTCGCTGAAAGCAGCCATTTATCCGTCCGGCTATTGACATCACATTATTGGTACGCGGCATATATTGCGGATATGTCGCGGCGGTAGCCATTAAGTTTAATCCATAAAATTTGGTTCCTGCATCATTATGGCAATTTTGACAATTCATACCGTTGGTTAAGGCGGCAACTTTTCCTTTGGGCCCTAAATAATAAGCCGTGCGCGCTATCAGATCTTTGCCGTATAACAATTCCTTATCGGCAGGGAGTTTGGCGTTCTGCGACCGGGCGATCATCCCACTCAATAAAAAGAAAATAATAAGCCTAACGCGCATGGTTATAATTGTAGATGGCAAAATAACAAAAAAGCGAATAACCAAAGGTTATTCGCTTGTAACGTTTTTAATAAATATTAACGCTGCTCGTTATAAACTTCAAATTCTGATATAGACGGCGTGCGGTTATAACCTAATATTTGTATGCGCACTTTGTTGGCCCATAAACGGTTAAAGCGGTGTACTTTAACGTTCTTGGCTATCTCGCCATCCAGCAAAGTTTTCCAGGCACCATCAACATAATACTCTAATTTATATTTGTTGATGTTGGCTCTATTCTCGGCAATTACAATGGTGTTAAAGCCGGTTTCGCGTTTAAAGCTAATTTCTAACCAGGGCTGTTTAACCGTAGGGCTTGATGTCCATGAGCTTCTGAAACTATCATCATTGGCAAAATCGCTGATGTTCATATCATCGCTCCAACTTGAATTTGCCGGCATATTTTTAGCCAGATTTTGCGATATGATCGGCGCGTCCAGATCAGGCAATGCAGCAACCGGGCCGGTGTTTTTCCATAGCTTACCAATGGCTTTCAAACCTTCTAAAGCGTTATCATCAAACAAACCGTCACGGTTTGGCGCAACGTTCAATATAAAATTACAACGATCATCATTTAATGTTATCAATTGGTCATTAACCAATTTGGTGGCATCCTTAACCGGCGTGGTAGGGAAATCGGTTTTCCAGAACCATGAGCTTTGTATTGGCAAACAAGCTAATGACGGCATATAGTTGCTGGCTTTTTCCATATGTTGGCCGGCACCCATTTCGTAAGTTTTAATATCAGTGTAGTATAAACCCTGGCCAGGATATTTGGCGCCGTTAAGGTCCATCAATAAACAATCAGGTTGTAGTTTTTTTACCAGGTGATAAATGTCTTCAAAAGGTACATCATCATAAGTGATCCTTGACCATGGCGCATCCCAGCCGTCAATAATCAACGCTTCAATTTTACCGTATTTGGTTAACAGCTCGGTTATTTGTGTTTTAACCATTTCAATATGGCTGGGCTGTATCTGGTTAGGGCGCAGTTTATGGTGCGTATCCAGTATAGAATAATACAGCATCACCTTTAAGCCGTTGGCTCTAAACGCGTCAACATACTCTTTAACTACATCGCGTTTAAGCGGACTATTCATTACGTTATAGTCGGTACTTTTAGTATCCCAGATACAAAAACCGCTATGATGCTTAGTGGTTAAACAACCGTAGGTCATGTTGGCTGATTTTGCCGCTTTTGCCCATTGGTCGCAGTTTAATTTAGTAGGATTAAATAATGAGGGCGATGCTTCCGGGTCGGGCCAGTCGGCATCCGCATACGTAGGGATGTTAAAGTGGATGAACATACCAAAACGCAGATCAACAAACTGTTGCTGCAACTTTTTTAAATGCTGTACATCTTGCGCAAAAACTGATGAAAGGCTTAACAAAGTAAACAGCGCTACTAATTGTAATTTTTTAAGGATCATAGTAATTATTATATCCGGGTGATGTATTTTATATTAACTGTTTTACAAATAACGCATTTGTTGCGCCTGTTAAGTTTTGCATAATAAGCTATTTGTTAAGCAATATTGGAAAATAGTTATCTAATATTAACTCATGATGCATATTAGACTAAACTTTGGGAAGTTACAAATAAAAGCAAACATCTGTAACCAACTTACCCACTTCTGTGTCTTATAACAAAACCCCGAGACATGAGATATCTATCCTTACTGCTATTATTATGTTTAACAACCAAACATATTAAAGCGCAAGAGCCCAACATCAACCTAAAAGACTCAACCGCCGTTATCAAATGGCTACAAGAAAAACATATCCCCGCATTAGGCATCGCTTATGTAGAAAAAGGGAAAGTTAAAAACATGAAGCTATACGGCGATCTTAAACCTGGCGTACCCGCCCCACTAAACGCTGTATTTAATGTGGCATCTATAACTAAAACCATTACTACAATGGTTACGCTTAACTTAGTCAACTCCGGTGAATGGCAGTTGGATGAGCCAGTGGCACATTACTGGACCGACCCGGATCTAAAAGACGACCCCAGGAGCCAAAAACTAACCACCCGCGACATATTGACACATCGCACAGGTTTCCCTAACTGGCGCTCTCAATTGCCCGGCGGTAAGCTGGCTTTTCAGGCTGATCCCGGAACAAAATACCAATACTCGGGCGAAGGATTTGAATATCTGCGCCGCGCGCTGGAAAGTAAATTCCATCGTGGCCTGGATCAACTGGCCGATTCCATCATATTTAAACCATTGGGTATGAAGGACACGCATTTTATATGGAACGATGCAGACGAAAGCCGCTTCGCCTATCCTTTTGACGCGACAGGGAAACAACTGGAAGCAACCAAAAACACCAAACCCAATGCTGCCGACCTTTTAGAAACCACCATACCCGACTACACTAAATTTATCCAATGGATGCTGCAAGGCGGCGGGTTATCAAAAAAATTATTTGCCGAAATGACGAGTCACCAAGTACAAACTAAACCGGGTGCCTACATGGGTTTAAGCTGGGCAATTTATGATCCGATTGGAAACGGCGAGTACGCCCTATCGCATAGCGGGCATGATGCTGGCGTACATACCATAGCCTTTATGTTCCCCAGATCAAAACGAGCATTGGTGATCTTTACCAATTCTGACAATGGTATGCAGCTTTATCCTGGGCTGATAGCCGGCTACATGGGTTCGCAGGGACAAGCGATAGTGGATATTGAAACGAAGAAGATGCCGTGATAAATTATTAAATAAAGCATGATATTTTTAAACTATTAGCCCACGCTCTACACACTAACAAACTCCCCAAACTCAACTAGCGTATTCTTGCCTGTACTCACCAACCACCCCTCCTTACCAACCTCAACCGTACAAGGCCCATATGTAAACACCCTGATGGTTCTCTTTTCCGCTTCACGATTTAATTTTTGCAATACACACTGCAGCATTTTGCCCTCAAACGGGGTGTACATAAAAAACACAGTACCCAATGAATAATCAACATCGCGGGCATCTGTATTAATAAACTCCACATCGGTTAAATTAAGCCCGGCGGCACAAACATATGCATAACTGCAAAAAGCAGGTTCGAACTCTATGCCCTTTGCTATTACGCTTGTAAATAGGTTTACTAATATGCTTAGCTGCCCTAATCCTGAACCAATGTCGATAAAAACATCATTCGGTTTAAAATCAGCACGTTTAATTAATTCTAAAATTATACGGACCGGTGTTTTTTGATAAAATACCATTTCGGGCTCACGGGCCTCCGTTTCGGCAGGTAGGGTTTCATCGGTCAGCAACCCATTAAAAAACACATCCAAATTGTCATAGCCAGGTTTATCCTCCCGAAGAAATGAGTTTAAATCGTTATCAAAATATTCGCTGATTTGGTCCAGCAATAATTGGCCCCTTAACTCCCCTGTTGATATCTTGGCGCGAAGCTGGCAGAAGATTTGGGTATTTACAGCTTCCAGATCGTCTTTAACTTTTTCGGCATATTGCTTCAGGGTAGTTAGCTTGTTAATACCGGCTATTCTATCAATGACATGAAACTCAATGTCATCAATGGCCTGCGCCCTTAAATTGAAATTAGTTTCATGGTAAAGTCTTTCGTCATTAACAATGATGTTTATATCATCTAATAGTTCAGCATGTAACTCGTCTTTCGATTGCATTAAATAAGTTCTTACTAAAATTCTTTATCGCCTACATCGCTGGTAGGTAGCTTTAACTTACTGGTAAACTTGTTCAGGTTAAAACTTAGGTTTATTAAAAACACATCCGTTTCAGAGATATAATTAGTAGTTGTATAAAAATCAGTACCCGAGGTTGTTATGCGTTGCTTATTTGCCCCCATGAAACCCATATTCATGTTTTGCCAAAGTAGCGAAGCTGATAACCGACCATTCATGAACGTTTTTTTTACAGAAGTATTTGGCACAAAAAACTGGCCGTCTTCGCCCTGTCCTGTTGGCCTTTTAGACAGGTAATTTACATTGGCCCCCAGGCTCAATGTTTTACTTAACTGAAAATTGGTATTACCATTGATAGAATATGCCCAACTGCTGTTTAAAATAGTTACCGGTGTATTTAATATGGATATATTACCCTGAATTTTATAATTGTACAGATTACCACCAATATAAATACTCCACCATTTAAACGGTGCCAGATTGGCGCCGGCCTCCATCCCAAACAAACGCGCGTTGCCTGCATTGGTATAAACGCGGTTAAGAATGGTATCGGCATAAACGCTGTTAAGCCTTTGTATAGGGTTTTTAATACGCTGATAATATAGGGTGGCAAAAAATGATCCTTTTTTAAATTCACGGATCAGACCCAGTTCAGCCAAGTCTACAAATTCAGGCAACAGGTCCGGGTCGCCCTCTTCTAATGTTTCAGAATGCTCGCGTTCTGGTATGGGGTTCAGTTCTAAGTTAGTTGTGCGCTGCACGCGTTTGCTATAACCTGCTTTCAGTTTCAAACCATCATTAATGCCATACAACAAACTGGCCGATGGAAACAAATTAGATAAGTTAAGATTATGCGCGTTTGCATCATAAGATAAATTAACCGCACGTGTGGCGTACTCATAACGAAGCCCGCCGCTGTATTCCAGCTTTGCCATTTTACCGGAGTATTGGCTGTACACAGAGTTGATCTGGTTTTTAGCATGCGTACTACCTTTAAATTTGGCCAGATCGGATTGTGATGTAAGAGGTGTTACAAAATAATCAAAAATGCCATCCTGGGTATCGTGCCTGAATTGGTAACCACTTTCTAACTTTCCTTTACCAATATTAATACTGTGATCCAGTTTAAAGCGATAGGAACTAATAGGCCTTTTATAAGGATTATTTACGTATTGTATAGTATCGGCAGTATTTGGGTATTTTAAGTTACGATTTTGGGTTCCCCCATATAGGTTATCATGTTCATAAAGCAAACTCGCGGTTAAAGATGATTTATCGGCAAAGGTGTGTGTATAATCAAAATTACCCAGGTTAAAAGTCCCCTCTTTTGTTTGCAGGTTAGAGTTATAATAAGTTGTGCTTTTTATAAGCGTGTTAGTTGCTAAGTTTGATGTGGTATTATTGTACAACAAATTGGCTAAACGTGCCTGGTATCTTTTGCCGCTGTAAAGCCCAACTGAAACTACGTTATTGGCATCGGCTGTATAACTTATGGAGGCCCTTCCGGCATAATTGTACCGGTCAAAACTTCTTTCGCCGTTAGATGGGAAGCGCGAAATGGTATTATTAACAAAGTTTTTGGTGTAGACATTCCCTTCTCGATAACCCTCATTGTCATTACGGGTATAGTTGCCGCCTACAGATATATCCCATTTTGCTTTCTTGAAATTGATGGTTGCATCGCCTCCAAAGCGTTTAGGTTTTTTCAGATTCCCATAGTCGGTAGTGCTTGGCAGGCCGCCTTGCGCATTGGCCGTAATTGTAAAACCATCGCTGGCACCTTTTTTAGTAACAATATTAATAATACCGCCACGGCCATCAGGATCATATTTAGCAGATGGCGCGGTAATCAATTCAATATTATCAATAGCATTAGCGGGCAATTGGGTTAGTACGGTCTGCGCATCTGCTAAAACAGGTTTGCCGTTAATTAACACCATAAAACCGGCCGACCCGCGTACACTAATATCCCCTTGCGAATTAACCGCTACTGACGGCAGGTTCTTTAAAACATCAATAGCCGATCCCCCTTTAGCTGATTCGAACTGACCGGCCTTATAACTTTGTTTTTCAATTTTATTTAATGCCGTAACCTTTTGGCCAGCAACAGCTACCTCATTCAACATTTTGCTTGACGGATTAAGAGCAATGATTCCCAGATCAAGGTTTTGGTTATTAGTCAGATGAATATCTTTAAAATACTTTGTTTCATAGCCAATAAAAATGACCTTTAATTGGTAATTGCCTTGCGGTATTTTCACCAATTCAAATGCACCATTTTCTTTGGTAACTATCCCTGTAACTAAGGTTGAATCTGTTGATTTAAACAGGGCCACGCTGGCATATTCTATAGAAAAATTATTTTTGGCATCAGTTACTTTCCCTTTAATAGTAGCATTTTGCCCAAATGTGTTAAAAGAGATAGTAAGAAATAAAACAAAGCAAATGGGTAATGTTATTTTCATGGAGGCGTGGTTAGTATTCAGCCAAAAATACCACGTTTAGTTTAGCATTACATGTAGTTTATGTAACATTTATATAAATACCTTTAACGTATACATCACTATAAACTTTTATAAAGTAATAGAATTTACACTATGCACCATATTAAATAAATAAAACGTTAAACACTTATTTTCAAACTATTACCATAAAAAATTTCCTTAAAAACAATTGCAAATAAGCGATTTATGTTTAACTTAGTACATAAGTATTAAAAATTAGGAGGAGTTGCCATGAAGAAAAAAGCTACCCTAGTTGCCCAGCCCGATAAGACTGAAACTAAGTCAGAATTAACACCTTGCCAAAACTTTAATCAAAAAATGTATCGTGACCATGCACATGTCGATCACACACACGGCAGGATTAATAAATTTCCATTTGGAAGCAGTCACGGGCCGTCGCCTTTTTAATAAGGTATCGGACTGATCGTTTGCTATAAGCTAATTACTTTTGGCATGGATATATTTTGCCTGTAAAAAACTCTTATCATCTGCCGGTGGCCCATAAATAGGCTGCACAGTATATCGAAGTGTTTCGAAACACCACACTTGCTACTCCACCCCCCAATGCTCATTGGGCTTTGGCCCCATCTCTAACACTAACGATCCGCCTTTTAATAACTCGGCTGCCTCAAACTTAAACGAGTTTAATTGCTTGCCATTTAACGTAGCCTTTTGCACATACATATTATTGCGCGATGTGTTGTTAGCGGTAATGATAAACTTGCCGCCCCTGCCAAACTTATGGCCAAGGTCTATCTGCACTTGCTTAAATAGCGGGCTGCCTATCTCGTAAACCGGGTTGGCAGCAGTGCCGCCATCCGTTTGGAACAACCCCATAGCCACCATCACCAGCCAAGCACTCATCTGGCCCTGGTCTTCATCGCCTAAGTAAGCATCGCCAATATCATACCCATAAAAACGCTCCATTATTGATCTGCTCCACTTTTGGGTAGACCACGGCTTACCGGCCCAGTTAAACAAAAACGCAAAATGCATAGATTGCTGGTTGCCCTGCACTACCGGGTAATCCCAATATTGGTCGTTCATACCGTTATAGCGCCATGGTTCGCTTTGTTTAAAACCCCACTCCAGGCGGTCAATAAATTTCTTCTTACCTATCATATCAGCCAATGCCGGCACATCCTGCGGCACAAAGTAGGTTAACTGCCAAGCGTTACCTTCTACATATTGCTCATTAGCGCCGCTTTTAAACGGATCGAAATTTTTAGACCACTCGCCGTTACTCAGTTTCATGTGGCAATAGCCAGCCGTATCAATGGCGTTTTTCCACCAGTAGCCCCTATCATTAAATTTGTTGTAAATAGCTGTTTTACCTAATGATTTGGCTAGTTGCCCCACTGTCCAGTCATCATAAGAACTCTCCATAGTATTAGAGAACCTACCCAGATCAGACGGCACATAATGATATTTTTCATAAGCCACCAAATCTCTGTTACCCGCAAAACCTGTAAAGACTTTCTGTGCGGGTGTGGTCTGCATTTTTACCGAGGCGGCCAAAACCTTATTCGCATCAAAATTTCGAATCCCCATCTGGTATGCCGATACGATCAGCGGGATCTCATGCTCACCCACCATGACCGGTACAAAGTTCATCCCGGCAGGGCCCTTTGCCAGCCAGCCGTAAGCATCGTACATAGCCAATTGCGAGTTTACCCAGCGGTTGCTCCACTCGGGTGTTACCAGGTTCCACATTTGGTTCAAGTTCCAAAAAGTATTCCAGAACGCATCGCAGCCCATAGCTACGTCATCCTTATTTTTTAACTGCTGAATTTTGCCATCCGTACCGCGCCATTGCCCGTTTATATCGCTCCACGTACTGCGACTGCAAACAGAGCGGTACATAGAGTTATAAAATCGTATTTTGTCCAATCTATTGGTGGTAGTTATTTTTACACGGTTAAATATATCGTTCCAGGCATTTAGCTGGTTTTGTTTGATCGCGCTAAAACTCCAACCGAACGGCTTGGTAACTTCGGTAATTAAATTCTCATCAGCATTTGCCAAACTAACCAATGATATTGCCGACCGCACCTGCACAACCGGGTTAACCTTAGCATCAAACTGTAAAAACACACCTGCATTTTTTATGTCTTTTGCTTCCAACTCATCGCCATGTTGTATGGCGTTATTTATCCAGCTACCCATATTTTTTATAGGCTTGTCAAACTCCAAAACAAAGTAAATGGTATAATCCTGATCAGCATCGGTACTCCATATCCCCTTAGAGAACTGGTGCGAAGAACCCTCCATACGGTAATCGTTAACCTTTTTAAGTTTTACATTTTTAAGCTGATAATCATACTCTGCCGGTATATGCAGATCAACCAATATCCTCGCGCTGTCCCTATCTTTAGGGAAAGTAAAGCGCTCAAAACCGCAACGGGTAGTGGCAGTAACTTCGGCTTTGATATTGTAATCGGTTAATTGTGCTTTGTATAAGCCTATCGGCGCTTCCTCGGTTCGTTTATCAATAGCAGAGCGATAACCTATGCCTGATTTTAACTCGTTACCCACAACGGTTTTTAATTTACCATTAGTTGGGAAAATACCCAGGCCACCCATCGTCCACTCGTGGATATGGCTAAACGTGCCTATACTTTCATAACTGGGCTGATATCCTGCCTGCCAACCCGCGTTTTGGTTATCAGGGCTCATTTTAACCATGCTGAATGGCATCCATGGGCCGGGTGCTATCATCCAGCGGGAGTGAGCGGTGCCTAAACGGGTATCAACATAATTAGCCAGGGTTTGTATCCTTTGGGGCGATCTTTTTACGGTGCCTTGTTCAACTAGCCTATCATTCTCGAATATTTTGTAGCTACTTTGCTTTGCTGTAGTTACAGTCGGCATTGGGGCCTCAAACTCGTATGATCCTTTTTCCAAAGTCTCTGTAAATATCGTTTTACCATCCAACTCAACTCTTAGCTTTGGTGTACCTTTTAAATATTTGGCGGCAACTATTAAAGGTTGCGTCTTTTTTCCATTATCAGCCAACTCATAATCGGCAGTTTTTACGCTGTTTACAAATAATTGCCCCGGCTGCTGTAAAGCAGTTTGTGCCGGACCTTCCAAGCTAACCTGGTCAAACATTATCCATGAGCCTTGTACAACAGTTATAGTAATGCTGTTGCCCCCTTTTTTTATCATACCGGCTTTAACAGGTATTTCAATTGTTTTTGGCGTTGCCGATGCCAGGTTACCAACTAATGCGGCGGTATCTATAAACTTTTCATTCAACTTTGGATTAGGTTGTTTATTCACATCGTAACCCGCAGCAGTTAGTTGCAGGCGCTCGTCCTGCTCATTAATACTCACTTTAAGCATCGGCAGAAATTTCTTGGCATAGTCGGCTAGTTTTATAACCAGCTTATAGCTTCCTTTAGCGGGCAGATCTTTAACTGTAAACAATAAGTTTACCTGGTTTGTGCGCCAGCCGGCAGTGGGCCACGTACCGCCCCAGGTATCAACGGGGCCGGGCAGCACATATGGAAAATCATTTTTCTCTTTAGAGTAACCTATTACAAAAAATTTATCCTCGTAGCCAAAATCATGCTCTATAAAATTTTTAAATCCATTTGGGGCCAGCGAAAATTCGTTAGGCAAATTATCAGCCTTACCAACGGCCCAAACAGTCTTTTGATCGAATTGCGCATTAGCTATAAGTGCTAAGGTATTAATCATACAAACCAGTAAAAATCCCTTTTTCATAATAAAAGTGCTACAGTTATATTCGATTTAATAATATGTACATACATTACTACAAAAAACAAGACATATATAGAATATCCTCCTTGTCAAATTTTAATGCAGTATGGTTGTTGAATCGGTATACATAACAAAGAAACTTAAAATACATTAAATTTCAAGTCAGTTCAAAAAAAAACAATTATTTACTGTCTACAGCACATCTAAACCCAATGGTAGCTGCCCGATCCAGGCTTGGCGCCATCAGCAAATACTTTCCATATTTATTTAATTCAAGTGCTGCCGGAAAATACCAGCCCGATGTTTGCGCATGGTAATAGCTACTTCCTTTTAAAATAGCAGACCGGCTGTGTAAATCGACGTACTCGTCGGTCCACTGCCATACATTGCCTACCATATCCATCACGCCAAAAAGGCTTACGCCCAGTGGGTATGCGTTTACATCTGTTGGTTTCCTCATTACCCTGGAAGTATCTGGTGCCGGATATTTACTATTGTCTTTATTATTGCCCCACGGATACAAGCGCCCATCATTGCCTTGAGCGGCATATTGCCATTCCCACTCATGCGGCAATCTTTTTCCGGCCCAATTTGCATAAGCGCGGGCGTCTTCTAATGACACCCATGTAACGGGTTGATTTTCTGATCCGACTAGATAACTACCGTTTGCCCAATATTTTAAAAAGTTATGATCATCTATCGGATGATATTTGGTTGCATTTATAAATTGTTTAAACTGCTTATTAGTTACCGGGTATTGATCGATATAAAATGATTTGATGTTAATATTATGTTTTTGTGATCTCGATGGATGGGATTCCCACTCATGTTGTACACCTACGGCAGTTGGAAGCTCATTTCCCTCGATCATCACACCTACTGATTCAAAGTGATAATCATTTATCGCCGGTATTTTGATCATCCCTCCCGGAGTGGCTGCCGATAGGATTGTATTTTTAATGGTGGTTATTTGTTGTGGGATAGGATTCCATGCCGCTGAAAAGCTTTTAAGGCTTCTTTTACTCCTGCTATTCATCTTTGTTAAAAACCCTGTTAATGTTGATGATTTAGCATCACTGTTCATTACCAATAATGCACTATAGCCATTACCTTCAATGGTAAAGCTTAAAACAGCTTTGTTATCTTTAATTTGTGGAATGATTTGCTTACCGTTCCACAAATCATAATACTTTGCATTTGTAGTTAATGGCAAAGCTATTTGCCGACCGCTACTTTCTGTACTATCCCTGTTAATAAATGTATAAATGGTTTTATTGTTATCCGGAAATTTGGATGCAAAAACATTTTGATGCAGAACGGGTATAAATGGCTCCCAGTTCCTATTGCTCCATGCACTTGGAAAATATCTGTAAATAGCAGCTATTCTCCTGATGACCTCTGCATATCTATCGGGTATTTGGTTCCAAACGCTCCAAATATTTTCCCATGAATTATAACCTATTCCGTTAAAAAAAGCATATTGCAGATCGTTGGTTTTATCAGTGGCCCATCTGTTGGTTATATTAACCTGATGCCGGTGCTCAAACCATTTATAAACACTAACACCAGGTTTAAATTCATATCCCCAGTAATAGCCCCAACTTAGGGTATTCCATTCTATAGTTTTAAGGTCCTTTAAATTTAATTCGGGTTGAAATGCCAGCGGGTAGTTTTCGCTTTGTGCAGCCTGGTAGAAGTCTTCCGACACACCAGACATTGTATCACCATTCATGCCATCGGCACCCAAATCCTTCATCTCTTTAACTAAAGCTCGCGGCATGATAAGTTTGATGCTATTGGTGCCATGATCCCATATCATGATTGGGAAAAACACATGCACACCATTTCGCTTAAAGTCTTTTATCATTTGTCTTACCGCGGCTTTACCTCCCGGTAAATCTGCTGTAAGGTCAAATTGATTGCGGTTATCCACACCGATATTAGGATAGGTTGGCCATATCAATACGGCATCAATACCACCATAGCGTTTTTTCAAATCGTTTAAATAATGGGTTACGGTGTATTTATGTGTTGACGCATCATAAAAGTAACGGTCATGCGCCATCATCTGGGCATATATAAAAGTATGTTTAACCCATTGCAAAGCTGGCTTTGAGTATGCGGTACTATCGTACTTAATCCTTATCTTTTCTTCACGCCGCCATTTTCTCAGATCGGCTAACCATTGGTCGCGTTGTTCAGCATTCGCCGGGGCCTTAAATACTTCTTTTAGGGCCCCCGAATAAATAGGAACTTGCGCGAAAAGGCTACAATTTAAAAACAGCAATACAACGAAGTAATATTTATTCTTCACAAGCTTTATATTAGAGATACATTTTAGTCTTTTTTATCTGCACCCTGCCTGCGCGTTGTAATAACCGGCACTTTTGGCAGTACCTTGCATTACATGATGAAAAAAGCAGGCTACATTGCTCATCATAATTTTACCGGTAAACTCAACCGGGCCATGCTTGCCACCTATTGATGTATTAAATACCGCTGTTTGCCCTGCTGCCAATGTTTGCCTGTAAAGGCAGGCCGAGCCGTATAACTCGGGCGCACTTGTGCAATTAGGTATGTAGTATCCTTTGTCGTATGGAACCGTTTTATCGGCGGTGCCATGATAGAATATGGTGGGTATCGCATTGGCTTTGGTAATTAAAGTAGAATCGGGCAAGGCACCCCACATATCACAAATGCCTTTTATTTTAAATTTATCAGCATAGGTATTATCTGCATTATTAATATTCCCCAGGGTAGTAACGGAATTGCCCAGTTTTTCGCTGGCGAATTTTTGAGTAAGATAGGTTATATCCAATGCTATAACACCACCCGCGCTACCGCCGCCAATAAATAACCATTTGGTATCTATATGATACTTTTTCGCGTTCGCGACAAGAAAACGCATAGCCGCATGCGCATCCTGGATACCACGGTAGTTGGCCAGTGTAAGACTATTTATATCTAAACTTGCGCAACCGCCAAGCGCGCTTAGCGCATTCCAACCCAAACGATAGTTTATAGTAACAGCAACAAATCCAGAATCAGCCAGTTGTTTACAAAGCTCGCCCATATTTTCTTTATTTCCATTTAAGAAAGTGCCGCCATGTATCAACATTACCATCGGATATTTTTTACCATCGACAATATTTGGCGGATAGTAAATATCCATATTTAGTGCCTGGTTTTTGCCTTCGCTGTTGATATTACTTCCGTAAATAACATTACGCCCACTGGTATCTCGTTGAGGTTTGATAACTTTTGCAGTGTTACCGGATCTCCAGGCAACAGAGCCTAATACCATTATTAAACAAAAAAGGGTTAGATAAATTGATTTTTGCATGATTTTAAATTACAGGGATAACTGGCTTGTAATTTAAATAAAAAACCCTTCATATAAATTATTTGAAGGGTTTGCTTGCCGATTTTATTAATCAGACTGAAATTAGTCTAGTTAACTACAATTTGGCTGCTATGGTTGTACCACTTTCCATTGATTATCATAAAAACTTGCATGCACCAACTGCCCTACCCCTTCCTTTAACATACCCAAACGGAATACCATAATGTCAGCGAAGCCGCTTCCGCCGGTAAAATATTGGTTAGCATTTGTTGCGTTCATTCCCTCAATACCAGTTCCTGCAATTACAGAGATTGTATTGTCTGATGTCCCCGCCATTGGCCAAACAAAGTAAGTTCCCAAATCGCCACCTGTCCATTGTTTTGTTCCAATTTTCACCATACCGTTTGAAACATTTACAGGGCAATCATTTAGCAAAGTTTTCCATGCAGCGTTGGTAGATGAATTGCCGATCAATACCACATTTCTGCCTGTATATTTTGCTTTCGAATATTCTTTATCACTGATAATATCAAAAGCACCATTACCGCGGTAATACCAGCTTTCTGCATCATAATGAGCCTTGGCTATACTCCACTGTTTCTCTTGCTCCGTACCCCCTGTCGCGTATACATACAGCATGTTTTTATTGAAACCGTCTTTAAAAGTGCCGTTACGATGAGGGCCCTTATCATGCAAATCAGGCTGTGCGACAAGCTTCCATGTTTTATCCGCTTTCTTTAAAAAGATGCTGTCATTGTCACTCAGTGTAGTGTATTTAACCGGGCTCGAGCCATCCAGAACAACACTTATCACTTTGTTCTTTGGGAAAGCCGCCAGTTTCAACTTTAACAACTCTACATTATCTAATGATCCGGTTATTGTGGCTAATTTTTTATCCCTGTTTAACCTTATCCTGCTGTATTGAAATGGAATAATCTGCTGATATATTGTGGCCCAATGATTTGAGGCGGAAATACCGGGACTGGCTGTTGTGAAATCAATGACATTTATATCATTATCAAGAGGAATAGTATGCCTTTTAAACATATCAAATATAGGCTGCCAATCCACCGCCTGATCGCTCCACCAATGCGACCCACCCGGATACTCGTAATACTGAAAATCGGCATGGAAGCCGGCTAAAAGCTGTTTCATTTGGCGTGCAAATGCTACGGGTACGGTTTCATCTGCATCTCCATGCAAAATATGCACACCCACCTGCTTATAGTTTAGCGCTAACTTGGGCACATCACTTTGGTTGCTGGCACTCAATAACAGCTTGCCAAAAGCAGTCGAACTGGTGTCCGGAATTATCCCATCTGCCGAGCCATAAGTTTTTAAAGTCGGGTAACCAGAGCATGGTGCAATCGCGGCCCATTTATCCGGGTACGTAGCCCCCAAAAACCAGGTACCATGCCCGCCCATTGAGTGTCCCGTAAGATAAATATGCTGCGGCTCAGGCTTAAATTCTCTTTTTGCAATATCTAATACTTCCATGGCATCTAAACGCCCCCAGTCTTCCCAGTTAAAGCCGCGTGGCCTGCGGTTGGTAGGGCTAACCAAATTACCCCAGTCTTTAGATTTATAGGCTCTTACCTGGTTAATAGCCTCAACCCCTGCCCCGTGAACAGAGAAGAACAATGATGCACCATCTTGCTGCCCGCCAACTTGCGGCGCAACCGAATAATATTGCAAGCTGCCGTCAATAGCGCTTACAAAGGTTTCGCTGTATTTATCTCCTTTTGTTGTACTTTCAATTTTAAGCGTTGCCTTATCAAGCGGTTTCCCGTTTTGTAATAACGTCAGCAAGCAATCATTCATCGCTTTCGTCTTGATGGCGGTTCCATCTAAGGTAAAATAGATCTTCCGGGTAGCATAGGCCGGGATGGTTTGCAACGTGCTGCCGGCTCCTTTGCCCAATAAACTGCTAACTATCATCAAATTTTTAAGCGGTACCGCGGTAGTATTAATAACTACTATGGCAGCCTTCATTTTATCTGTACCGGTACCGGCCACAATAATTGGCTTGGTGGCATCCTTTACATCCAGCAATACCGGTTTGTCGGGGAAAGATAAACTGCCCTGCACCATTCGCCCGCGGGCAAAAAAGTCATTGCGGCCCTTTTTTAGCTTTACAACAATATTCATCCAGCCAAAACTGTAAGGGTCGCCCATGTGTAGCTCGCCGTTAACAAAAACGGCACTGTTGCCATTCATATTGAGGATAGCCACCTGGTCTTTAGGCGAATCGTAATTAAAGTAAAGATAGGTACCCTCCCCGCCCCTTATCCTGAATTTGTTAGCGGTATCTGCCGATATCTTGGTCCATTTTGGGTCGTTATCCGTTTTGTTATTGCCGATATTGCCCCCCTCTACCGGGGTTGCCAATGCGCCCTTATACATGGTATATGCCAAAGGGTCCTGGTATAGCGCCGCACGGTTATAATTAACGTTAACCCTTATAGAAAGGCCTTGGGTAAACGGGTAACTTTTTTGAGCATAGGTTTTAACCGTTAAAGACATAAATATCAGCAGAACACAACAAAACTGATGTGGATTAAATTGAGAAGGGGATTTGGTCATACACAAACCTAATAAAAAAAGAGTGGCTGGCAAAGGCGGGGTTTCGCGCTAAATGGAAGCGGGGCATCATTAGTGAAATGACCTTCAATCTAACCTTAGTCATTGGATTTTGTTTATCTTTAGGTGATAAAACGTTAATAATGAAAAAAATAACTTTGGCGATATTACTGGCCGCTGCCTTTTTGGCGGGTTTCGGGTTTAGCCGTTTGACCACTACGCCGAATACCGGCCCGCGTGTAACAGGTATTGGCGGGATCTTCTTTAAAGCCAAAGACCCGGCAGCGCTGAAAACCTGGTACAGCAAAAACCTGGGTATCCGCATGGGGGCTTACGGTTCTAATTTTGAATGGCGGCAGGGTGCCGACAGCACCAAAAAAGGGTTCACACTATGGGCACCCTTTAAGGAAACGACCAAATATTTCCTGCCCTCTGAAAAACAATTCATGATCAATTATAGGGTTGAAGGGCTACAGCAACTACTGGCCAATCTCAAGGCAGCGGGTATCCTGCCGACCGACACGATCGAGAAAGCCAGTTATGGCAGCTTTATCCATTTGATGGACCCTGAAGGCAATAAGATTGAATTATGGGAGCCTAATGATGTGGAATATGCTAAATTGGGAACAGCGACAACTAAATAGCACCGCTCTGCCTGCTGCTCCGCTCCTGCAAGCGTCCCCGCTTATAGTATACCCGACCATATCTCTTGTAAACCTGTAAACATTTGGAAACCATTATGTAACGTCCTAAAACAGGTTGACTTTCCAGATCTTACAAAATGGGTAATCAAAATTGCATTTTGCTTTCTGCAAAATCGCATAATCCCCCTAATATTTCGCTCAATTCTTCACCTTTAGCGGTTAAAGTATATTCACTTCTGGGTGGGTTACCCGGTATACAACTTTTATAGACCAGCCCAAGTTGCTCAAGGTTCCTCAGCCTGTCGGCAAGAATATGATCACTGATATGTTCCAAATCTTCTTTCAAATTGTTAAAGCGTGAGTTGCCTTCTTCAATGCTGAAAAGAACCTCGGTCATCCATCGCTTACTCAACAAATACAAAAGTTCGTTAAGCGCGCACTTTTCTTCCAGGAATGATTGATTATAAAAATTCGTGGAACTTAATTTTCTTTCTGACATACTAACTTGTTAATGAGTTACTAATTAACGGTTAAGCCGTTGGCTGCCACGTTAATTGTTTGTTCCTTTGTAGTAGTGAATGCCTTATTCAACAGGCAGAACTTCACAAAGTTGATAATTGATGTGCAATAAACAAAGAATGTAACTAAAATTAAACAATCATGAAATATCGAAAATTAGCAAATACAGACCTATTGCTTTCTGAAGTTACTTTTGGAGCATGGGCGGCCGGAGGCTGGATGTGGGGCGGTACTGAACGCAAAGATGCCATTGATGCCATGAGGGTTTCCTACTCCATGGGTGTAACTTCTATAGACACGGCTCCTATTTATGGACAGGGGACCAGCGAGGAAATCGTTGGCGAAGCGATCAAAGGAGTCCCACGAGACCAGATCCAAATTCTGACCAAATATGGTATGAGGTGGGACCTCAAAAAGGGTGATTTTTCATTTAGCAGTAAAACCAATAGCGGCGAGAATATTGACATTTATAAGTATGCAGGAAAAGAAAGCATTATTAAAGAATGTGAAGACAGTTTAAAACGCCTGGGAACCGACTACATTGATCTATACCAGATTCATTGGCCCGACTCAACTACATCAATCGAAGAAAGCATGGAGGCCGTTTCCCGCTTAATCGAACAAGGCAAAGTAAGGTATGCTGGTGTTTGTAATTATAACGCCGGCCAAATGGAAGAAGCTGCAAAATATATCTCGTTGGCTTCTAACCAGGTACCTTATAGTATGGTTAAACGCGATATTGAAGCAGAGCTTGTTCCTTATTGTATAGCAAATAATAAATCTATACTGGCATACAGCCCGTTAGAGCGGGGGCTTTTAACAGGCAAGATGAAGCCCGGATACAAATTTGCTGAGGGCGATCACCGCAGGCAATTGTCGTTTTTTAAGGATGACAATTTAGAAAGAACCAATGAGTTTTTAAATCTCATCAAGCCTATTGCTAACGAAAAACATATTACGCTGGGGCAATTGGTTATCCTTTGGACACTGGCGCAGCCGGGAATTACCATTACACTGGTTGGGGCACGGAACGCTGAACAGGCCATCGAAAATGCCAAAGCCATTGACAGTACACTAAACAAAGAAGAAGTGGCAATAATTACAGATTATCTTGAACAATTGGAACTAACGGTGTAATTACCGATGAAAGGAAAAATCTGCCCACACACGAAGATTGTATTTTAGAGTAAAAAATCCCTGAAAAATAAATCGGTACATTACACCATAACATACAAGATCATGAACACAACAAAAATAGGTTGGGTAGGGTTGGGCAAAATGGGTATCCCCATGTCACAATCATTAATAAAGGCTGGCTTTCCGATAATTGTATACAACCGTAGTAAAGAAAAAGAAGATGGTTTAAAAGTAAGCGGTGCGGGTGTTGCATCAACACCCGCCGCTTTGATACAGCAGGCGGACGTTATTATCCTGATGGTTACTGACGATAAAGCTATCGATGATATCTTTAAAGGGGACAATGGCCTGTTAAGTGCAAGCACCAGCGGGAAGATCATCATTAACATGAGTACTGTGTCGCCGGCGATCAGTAAGGAGATGGCAGCTGCCTGTGCAAAGCAAGGCAATCAATATTTGGATGCGCCTGTGTCGGGCAGTGTAAAGCAAGCACAGGAAGCACAATTGGTTATTATGGCAGGTGGTGATGAAAATACATTTGAAAAAGTTAAACCAATACTTGAAAAAATTGGCCGCATGGCCATGCTGGTAGGTGATATAGGCGCGGGCAATACCGCAAAACTGATTATTAATACTTTGCTTGGCATACAAGCCCAGGGGTTGGCGGAGGCGTTTGTTTTTGCGCAACAGAAACATATTAAAAGTGCAGACCTCGCGATGCTCATTAACAACAGTGCATTAGGCAGCCCGTTGATTAAAATAAAGAGCGAAGCAATCGTCAACAATAACTTTAATGCCCTGTTCTCATTAAGTAACATCGCGAAAGATCTGCGCCTTGCAAAGGACATTGGCCTTTCCATGCCGCTTGGTGAGGTTACTTATCAAACATTCCAGGATGCGGAGCCAGCTTTGGGTGATGAGGATATTATCGCGATTTACAAACAAATAAGTATATAATTTTGCCCGCCCGGGATTTCACGGTACAGTTTGCATCAAAACGGCAGCTTTTTAAGTCAAAAAAGGCCGAAAACGGGTCAATTTATCCTCATCCACCGCGCCTCGAACAAGCTCCTTAGCCAGCTCAACGAAGTGATCGTATGGGCCAAAAAACAAAGCCATAAAACCAGCTTTTACCCCAAAAGAATGTGGCTCGCGGAAGGTATTGAAGAACACTGCGTGAATCGTGGCTGTGCTTACCGCCAAATCGTTCCCGAGATCTTCAAGTAAATCCAAACAATTTATATAGGTGATTATTGCACATTTTACCATTAATTGGTCATATACCTTTACAGCGTGCTGTTTTCACGTTAATAGGAGACAGTTAATAGTTAATTAAAAGGAATCTGCACGCGAGGTACAGATTCCTTTATTTTTTAAATGAAATTCAATTACAGTGTAGTTTCCACTCACCCTTAAAGGGTGGTTTTTAACTATTAAAATATTTTTTTATTGATTTTAACTAGCTTAGAAGATTGTAGAATTTAAACATTGCGTAAATTAAATATCCCCCTTTTTATTATTGCTCTTGGCTTATTTTTACTTAAAGCTATAGGGGGCTACGCCCAGCGCTATGCTTTTTCGCATTACGAAATAGAAGACGGGCTGATCCAATCGCAGGTTAACAAGTTGGTACTTGACAATACTCATCGTTTATGGATAGCTACCCTTGGCGGCGCTTGCCGTTTTGATGGTAAAGACTTTATATCCTATACCAAAGCAAAGGGCCTTGAAAGTAATTTTGTTTATTCGCTTTTTAGTGATAAGTCTAATCGTGTATGGTTTGGCACCAACAATGGCTTGTCATACCTTAATCATGACAGTATTTACAATAGTAAAATCCCTTCTTCGGTTACTAAAAGATGGGTAACCAATATAGTACAGGATGTAACCGGGAAGATCTGGGCCCATATTGGGTCCAACTTATTTAGTGTGAAAGGTAGTCAAGTAGAAGCTGATGAAACCTGGAAAAACCGGCCAATATCAGCAATCACCATCGATAAAAATGGAAAGTTATGGGTATCTGTAAATTCACAGGACTTATATAAATTAGAAAAAAACACATGGATACACGTATTAGCAAAACTGCCGGGCAAAGAATCAATAAGGCAGTTATTGTTTGATAAAATCGACCCTAACAAATACTTTATTTTAACAGCAAAAAATATTTACCAAATAATCAGCGGCAACATACAGACTTTAGCTACTGCAGGTGATAATACATTTTTAACAATCGAGGAAGATGAGCAGGACCAGTTATGGTTGGGCACGTTTAACGGGGCCGGCTGTTTTAAAAACAACAACTGGGTTTGGTTTAACGCAGGTAATGGTTTTACAGACAATGCTGTTACACAAATTTATAATGACAAAGACAATAATTTATGGTTTGCCACCAATGGCGATGGTTTTTATAAATTCCAGGGTGATAACTACGCATTTTTTGGTAAAGATCAGGGCCTAATAAAAAATGCCGCTGTTATGGGACTAACGCTTGATAAGGCAAATAATATTTTATTAGGCACCGATGGCGGCGGTGTATTTAGGTTTGACGGAGCGAAAATAAAAAACATATGGTTGCCACCTTCAACCATGCAAAATGCAGCCAATATTGAATGTTTTTATAAGGACAAAAATGGCGTTATCTGGATTGGTACCCGCCATGGCGGTTTATGGCAATATGATAATAATAAGTTTAATTTAATGCTAAATACCTATGGCTATACTATTAGCGCCATAGCCATTGATGATGAGAAAACATTATGGGTTGGCACCCCGCTTGGCTGCCGGTATATACAACACGGAAAGATTACTGAAATACCCGGTATAAACTCGTTCTGTGCATCAATACTTCTATTGGGTAAAGACTCTGTTTTAGTTGGCAGCCAAACCGGGCCCCGATTAATAATTAATAAAAAAATAGATACTAAGTTTAATTTGCCCGAATTAAACAATGTGGGTATTTTATGCATGCTAAGATATAAGGATAACATAATATATGGTTCGAGCGGAAGCGGACTTTATTTGTATAACTTAAAAACAAAGATTATTAAACTGTATACCACCAAAGATGGCCTAAACTCTAATATAATTTATAGTTTAGCTGTTGATAGCAGGGGTATTGTATGGGCCGGTACAGAGCGTGGCACAAACAGGCTTATAGTAAATAGCAAAAACATTACTTGCGACATATTACCTTATTATCTGCCTAAAAGCGAAATATTTGAAGCTAACCAAAACGCTATGCTGTTGGTTAAGGACAAAATGTGGATAGGTAATAGCAAAGGTGTTAGTGTTATTGATACCCGGTTACGCAAAGAAAACGCCGCGCCTCCATATACAATTATCCAATCAGCACAATATTTCCAGCCGAATTCAAAACACAGCAATGACCCCAATAAGGTTATTCGGGGCGATATTTTGCAGGATAATGCCACTTTAAGCTATAAGCAAAATCATATCACCATATCATACATTGGGGCTTATTTAAAAAATCCGCAAAGTATTGTTTATAAATACAAGATGGTAGGATTAGATAGCGATTTTTCTGCTCCGGTAAGCTATTCCACTGTTGATTATCCGGCACTACCGCCCGGCAAGTATAAGTTTGTAGTTACATCGTTAACAAAAAACGGGCTAAACGCTGTTAATAATGCAGCCATCTCATTCGAAATACTTTCGCCATTTTACCAAACACTACTTTTTAAGCTGACATTAATTTTAGCATTCATTTTACTGGGTGTTGGTTTAAAATCTTATTATGACAGAAAACGGCTTAAAGACAAAATGGCCGTTGAATTAATAAAAACCGAAGAACAATTAAGATTAAGAGTACAAACTGCAGAAGATTTTCATGATGATCTGGGTAACAGATTAACCCGTATTAACGTATTAACCGATATACTAAATACAAAAATTGATGCTGACAAGGCAGACCAACGAAGGCTTGTAAACCAGATAAAGCAAAATGTGGAAGCCCTGTATAATGGCACAAAAGATATTTTATGGGCGCTTGATCCTGCAAACGACAACTTGCATGACCTGCTTTTACATATAAAAGATTTTGGTGCCGAGCTGTTTATGGATACCGATGTAAACTTTATGATGGAAAAGCCTGAAATAAAATTTAAGCAAATTAAGCTGGCGATGCAGGAAAGCCGCAACTTGAACCTAATATTTAAAGAATTACTCAATAACGTATTAAAGCATGCTGAAGCTACTAGCGTCTTACTGACGGTATCATGTTTGTCATTAAATGAAATTAATATAATAGTAACCGATGATGGCAAAGGATTTGATATTAATAGTGTAAAAAGAGGGCAAGGATTAAATAATATATTTAAGCGTATCAACCGTATTAATGCAACGCTTAATATTAACGCAACTACCGGTGGCAGCACAAGTTTTGAATTAAACTATAAACCAGCAAAACTCAAATAATTACTTAAAACGATGGGCAACGATATAATTAAACTTATTATTATAGAGGATGATGAAATCATCAGGAAAGGATATGAGTTTTTAATTAACAATAACCCTGGTTATAAAGTAGTAGCAACGTACCCATCTTTTGACGAAGCGCTTAAAAAAATTACCAGCAATGAGCCTGATGTAATATTATTGGATATTGAATTACCCGGCACCAATGGCATAGCAGCCATACCCATACTAAAAAAATTACTTCCCGAAACACATATTATTATACTCACTGTCTATGAATCTGAGAAATTGATATTTGAGGCCTTAACCAATGGTGCATCCGGCTATCTTACTAAAAATACACCTGCGCAAAAAATTATTGACTCTGTAAAAGAGGTAATGGAAGGCGGTGGACCTATGAGTGTAAACATAGCCCGGCTGGTTATCAGATCGTTTCAAAAAAATCCTGACTCACCCTTGTCTAAGCGCGAAACACAGGTGCTTGAACTGGTAGCCGATGGTAAAAATCGCAGTCAGATAGCTAAAGAATTATTCATCGATCTTGAAACTGTAAAAAGCCATATCCGCAATATTTACTTTAAATTGGATGTAAATTCGCGTGCTGATGCCATCCGGACAGCCAAAGCCAACAAGTTAATTTAAAACCATAGTACTCCGTTTCACCCTTATTTAACATAGATCTAAAACCTTTTCCAAATCTCTCATATTTCCCCCTGCTGGGGTGATGCGCGCCGCCTACCCTTTGATTAAATTTACTTATAACTATTAACTGTATATTAATTTATAAGTAATGTCTTTAAAAATAAAATACGTCCCGGTGTTCGTAAAAAATGTTAAAGCAACAATTGATTTCCTTATAACGAACCTTGAATTTAAAAACTTCGGCCCTTCGCTCATCTTCGATAATAACTCCTGCATCTTACTTAAAAATGAAGAAACTGATTTAATGCTTGGCGTTTTTGAAAGGCATGCAAATGATAATTACATGAACCTTATTATTTTAAATACAGTTGATTGTTTAAAAGATTATCATAAACTAAGGGCAATGGGTATAAACTTTTTAAGTACCCCCCAATACTCTGAAATGGGTTTGGCAGCCAAATTTGCCGATATGGCAAATAACAACTATTTACTGATTGAAGAACGCAATTATACAGATCAATAAAATGGGTTATTTAAAAGTTCTAAACAATAACAACAAAGTTTACAGCAATGTGTCAAGTCAGCGATATCAAAAACCGCAGACTGGGGATCTGAGCTTTAAATTTGTTTTATCCGGCGAAGAAAAATATAGCCTGGGAAGACGGCAGCTTGCTATACACCCGGATTCATTTTTATTAATTAACAAAGGTACAGAGTTTACCAGCACAATAGAATCAAACTTACCCGTAGAGTCTTTTTCTATTGATTTTGACCAGCAGTTTTTACAGGATTTTACAAACTGCCTGCGGTTAAAAAGCAGTCAGCTACTTGACCATACAACGGATAGAATTAGCATTATTGATTTTGATGAAACAATTTATCCGTTTAAAGGAGATATAAATTATAATATTAAACACCTAAAAAGGCACTTGGATGCTGGCTTACAAGATGAGTTGCTCATTAACGAATACCTGCACCATAGCCTGGTAAACTATTATAATATCTATGATACAGAGATCGTAAAAAAATCAGAGAACCTTACGTTTTTAAACAAAAGCACCAAGATTGAGATTTTGCGCCGATTAAACCTGGCAAAGGAATACATGCTGAGTAACTACAACAACAGTATTGATCTGGATATGATAGCTAAACATTCCTGTCTATCTGTTAATCATTTCTTACGCACATTTAAACAAGCTTACTGCCAATCTCCTTATCAGTTTTTAACACAGGTGAGGCTACAGCGGGCACGCATTTTACTAAAAACCACAGATTATTCTGTTAATGAAATTGTAAACCTGGTTGGTTTTGAATGCTCAAGCTCTTTTATCAGGCTTTTTAAAAGCAAATACCAAATAACTCCCTCAAGGTTTAAAATTCCTGCCTGATACTTTTTTCGCTGTCATAATGCGGCTCAAAGTCACGAATGGTGATTTTCGCATATCCGCTCATTGGCTTATTCCCTAATATTACAATTATGGCCCCGCTAACCCTGTAAGGCCTGTTGTTAACTGATATTATTATAACTTATGAAAAGATCAAATCCGCCATGACTATGGCTGTAGGCACCACTTATTCTCCCCCGTGCAATCCATACTCATTAATCTAAAGTATTATTAAAACAAATCAACATGAAACAAAATTTACTTATTTTATTATTTTGCTTTTCCACGTTGACCAGTGCTTTCGCCCAAAACCGAATAGTAACTGGCCGGGTTACAGCAAGCGATAATGGCCAGCCAATTGCAGGTGTAACCGTTATTGTAAAAGGAACAAATACCGGCGCGCAAACAAATGCAGATGGCCGTTATAGCATTCAGGCTGCTACCGGCAGTTCATTAGTATTCTCCTACATCGGCTTTATAACACAAACTGTTGCTGCAAAAGGCACTGTAAATGTAACGCTGTCTCCGGCGACGAACGCGTTGAACGAGATCGTGGTCGTTGGTTATGGCACACAGCTTAAAAAAGATGTAACCGGGTCATTATCCAGCATAAAAGGAGCTGAATTTACAGACAGGGCAATTCCATCGTTTGATAAGGACCTTGCTGGTAAAGCAACCGGCGTACAAGTTACAAACCCATCTGGCATACTGGGTCAACCCACCCAGATACGCATACGTGGTACCAACTCTATTAATAATGGTGCAAGCCCATTATTTGTGGTTGATGGCATACCTGTACCCGTTAATAACACGGGCGATGTGGGCGGCTTTACTGCATCAAATCCATTGGCCGATATTAACCCCAATGATATTGAAAGTTTTGAAATTTTAAAAGATGGTGCTGCTACCGCTATTTACGGTTCAAGAGCAGCAAATGGTGTAATTTTAATTAACACTAAAAAAGGCAAGTCGGGTGTAACTACTTTTAACTATGATGCCTATTATGCTACTGCAAAAGTTTCTAAAAAATATGACCTATTAAATGCCAACCAGTTTATTGAGGTAGCAAATGAGCGTTTAGTAAACGCAGGTAACCCAGCGCAGGCTTTTCAAACTCCTGATGGTAATGGCGGTTTTGTAAATACCAATTGGCTGGATTATATCTTTAAAAGAGCATCGCAACAAAACCATTCTATTTCTGCTTCGGGTGGTAATGACAAGGGAAAATATTTCTTCTCTTTAGGCTACTCAGACCAAAAAGGTGTGGTTATTTCTAATGCGTTAAAACGTTATACTTTTAGAGCTAATTTAGATCAAAAAGTAAATAAATTTATAAGCGTAGGTATAAACGCAGGCGTAACTTACCAGGACAATACAGGCCCGACAGTTAGTGGCAATGCCATATCAGGTGATATATATGGTGGTATACGTATGTTACCTAACGTAACTATCTTTAATCCTGCAGACCCAACCGGATACAATATTTCTGCGGACAGAAAATCATTGGGATTGGGCGCAAACCTTACTCCTATATCTGATAATACACCAAACCAGGTATTTATATTGGAAAAAAATAAAAACCGGTCACAAACTTATCGTTTGCTGGGCAATGCGTTTATGCAATTAAACCTGGCTCCGGGACTAACATTTAAAACCGTGTTTGGTATTGATGATCAATTTATTGATGATTTTCAGTTTAGAGACCCCCGTCATGGCGATGGATTTGCAGCAAATGGACTTTTGCAACAAGCTTATACACCAAGTACCAGCTGGGATTGGCAAAATATTTTAAACTACACAAAAACCATTGCAGACGATCATCATTTAGATGTTACCTTAGTAAATGAGTATCAAAAAACACGTTTGTCCTTCTTCCTGGCAACAGGATCAAATTTATCAGATGTTTTCTTTAACCAAAACATCACTACAAACACTTTCGTAACACCTACAGCAAGCGGCGGTTTAACGTACAGAAGTATTGACTCTTACGTAGGTCGTATAAACTATAACTACAAAAACAGATATTACATAAGCGGATCACTGCGTTCTGATGAATTATCAAATTTACCTGCATCAACACGTAAAGGATACTTCCCTGGTGGGGCTGTTGCTTACCGGATATCAGAAGAACCATTTTTTAGTGAAATTAAGGCTTTAAGTTTTATCTCTGATCTGCGCATACGTGGTTCATACGCTAACGTTGGCAACGTTGATATTGGCTCATTTCCTTATTTAGGCACTTACGGCGCGGCTGCTTATGCAGGGCAAAGCGGTATAGGTTACAACCAAACAGGCAACCCACAGCTTAAATGGGAAAGACAATCAAAGTATGACGGCGGATTGGATATCGGTTTATTTGGCGGGAGGGCAAGCATAGTAGCTGCTTATTATCTACAAGATAGTAAAGACCTGATATTGGCGGCACCAACTCCACCATCATTAGGTATCCCAAGTAATACTATTAACCGTAACATCGGTGCTGTTAGAAACTCAGGTATTGAGTTAGCGTTAAGCGGCGATGTATTAAGGACCAAGGACGTACGCTGGACCTCGACTTTAAACTTCAGCACACAACATAACAAGGTATTAGCATTGGTTGACGGGCAAGACTCGTTCTTTACCATTGGTAGTGGTACCTATAACGTTAGGCGCGTAGGCGAACCGCTGAACGCGTTATTTGGTTATCAATACTCAGGTGTTAACCCTGCAAACGGCAACCCGTTATACACTAAATCTAACGGGCAGGTAATTCAAGGTAACGTAAGTACTTCGGCATATTTTAATTATGATCCTGCTAATCCAACAGCGCTAACTACTGCAGCAACATTAGCATCTACAGACCGTAAAGTATTAGGTAATATATTGCCAACCTATTATGGCGGCTTTAATAATACCGTTACTTACAAAAACTTAGATCTGAATGTTTTCTTACGTTTTTCTGGCGGTAACAAAATTTATAATCGTGCCCGTGTTGACGAGTTGAACCAGAACTTTGTAAATAATGGCACCGAAATATTAGGCAGGTGGCAAAGCGTTGCTGTACCGGGCGATGGTGTTACACCAAAACAATACTTTGGTAACAGCACATTTATCAATTTAGATACACAAGCATCAACCCGTTTTGTTGAAGATGGCAGCTATGTAAGGTTAGACAATGTTACTTTAGGCTATACCTTGCCTGCAGACATTGTGAGCAAATTAAAAATTAGCCGTTTAAGATTATATATATCCGGACAAAACCTATTTGTTATTACCAAGTACAGAGGTCTTGACCCTGAAACCAGTACAACAGGTACGGTAAATACTGTTAACTCGCCAAATATTGCTGCTACTGGTGTGGATTATAATGGTAACCCGCAACAACGCACATTTACTTTTGGACTTAACCTTGGCTTTTAATTAAAAGATTAAAAAAAATGAATATAAAATATTTTTATCCTAGGAAAGCTTTAGCTATTCCAATGCTAACCTTATTGATAGTAGTAGGGTCCTGCAAAAAATTTACCGATCTGCAGCCAAATAACAGTTTTTCAGAAACTACCGCTTTTACATCAACGGATCGTATCGCACTGGCTGTAACCGGCGTTTATAGCGCGGCACAATCAAGCCCGTATACCGATGGCAATAACCGTGGCTATCCGTTTGGGGCTGCCAATACTGAGCAGGGTGACGCACGTGGCGAAGATGTAATTGCCGTACCTTCATTTTTCCTGATAACTTATGGCAATACTTATGATGCTACAACCGGTAACAATACAGCGTTATGGACATCATTATATGCTACTATTAACCGTGCAAACATTGTTATTGAGGGTTTAAAAGGAGCGGTAGTAAGTGGAGTGATTAATGATGCGACTGAGCTTGCTTACGAAGGGGAATGCCGCTTTTTAAGAGCATTGTGTTACCATGAATTATTAACTCATTTCGCTCAGCCTTATTCATTGTCGGCAGGTGCTGCGGCAGGTGTTCCGCTTCAGTTGAGTGCCATCACTTCACCATCACGTGTGGACGAAGCAAAAGCAAAGGGCCGCGCGACTGTTAAAGAAGTTACCACCCAGATTTTAGCTGACCTTGATTTTGCCGAGACTAATTTACCGGCAACCCGTACCGGGAGTTTGAAGGTTACAAGAGCTACAAAAGGGGCGGCAGTAGCTATTAAAACCCGTGTCAAACTTGACATAGGCGATTATGCCGGTGTAATTACCGAAGGCGCAAAAATGGGCACCAGCGCTTTGGCTGCTCCATTTACAGCGCCTGCCGGTTACGGCAGCTATGCTTTAACAGCATCGCCTGACGGACCGTTCTCTACTGTTGCTGCCAATGGTTCAAATGCAGAGTCTATTTTCTCTATAGAACACTCTACAACCCGTAATGCGGGCACCAATGGTTCTATAAGTACCATGTACTCTAAAACTCCGGGCCGTGGCCTTATTGCTATATCGCCAATTATTTGGGATATGCCTTTCTGGAAAACAAACGATTTAAGGCGTACGCTATTATGTATAAATGATGGCCGTGCCTATTTCACCAGCAAATACAAGGACCCGGCTACGTTTACAGATTATAACCCTATAACCAGGTATGCTGAAGTATTATTAAATGTAGCCGAAGCCTATGCCCGTACTACACCTTCGAGTTCTAACGCTTTAGCATTGCTAAACGCGATTAGAAACAGATCTGTTCCTACCGTTATAGACCAATATACCGCAGCCAACTTTGTTGGTAATGGCAATGCTTTGATACAAGCTATATTGGATGAGCGTCGGATAGAATTTTTATGCGAAGGTAAACGCTGGTTCGACCTTCACCGTTTATCAACAGATGCCACGTTTGGTGGTTTAGGTGTGCCTGCAAAAGTGGCTTATGCTAATGCTACATTTGCTACCTATACAGCTGGTGTACCTTTTGCCGGAACAAAATCATTTGTGGCGTTACCTGCTACAAACTTTAGATTTTTATTCCCTATACCATCGTTAGAAACTAGTTCTAACCCAGTATTGGCTGCCCAACAAAACCCTGGGTATCAATAATAAATCTAATAAAGGGAAGAGGTCAATGCTATTAAATCATTTGATTTAATCTGCCCCTTAAAGCTAACTCAAATAGCCTAATGAAAAACCCCTTAAATCAGTGATTTAAGGGGTTTTCGACTTCGCACTGGATGCGTTTTGTGCTCCAAAATGTGCAACTTTCGCACCATTTTTTAGACGACATGCGGCTTCTTGCCAATTTGCTAAAGGATTCGTGAGAACCTTAGTGGGTAACATCTGCACCATTTCCCGGATATCTTATATTAATTGGTTCTTCTGCTCTCCTCCTCTGCTCCGGTGCGATGTCTGGCGCCAGCTTTTACCTTGTTGCTACCAAAGCGGTAATTGAAAGCTACCCGCAACAGGGTTGTTTCGCCGCCGCTGCTGGTTTGGAGCTGTTGTCTGGAAACATTGCTCGAAACCTGGTTCTTTTGTGTATGGAAAATATCGGTCACAGCTACCCTTAGAGAGCCCTTGCCAGAAAATAGATTTTTTTGCACCCCCAAGTCAACATCGCTATTGGCTTTGCTTTTAAAGGTACCCTGTAAGATCGCCGGTGAATTGTATAGGGTAGTCAGTTTCGCCCGGTAACCCTTGCCCAGGTCAAAGTCTTGCTGTAAAAAGGCTTCCAATGCACAAGTACTCAAAACCAGATCGGGCATCCGTATTATTTCATAATCGACATGGCTGGCTGTTAAAAGTAGCTGCCTGCCGGAGCTGGTAACCGGTAAAGCCCGGAGGCATCTGTCACGGCCAGTTTAACTGCGGTGAAGTCCTTTGTTCTTTTCAGGATGAGGGACGTGCCTTTGAGCGGCCGGTTGTCCGGGTCTTTAACCATGCCGCTGATTTGTTGCGCTTTGGCAGGAAGTATAGTCAATAGCGTAGCTATGGAAAGCAATAATGTTTTCATTTGATGAGCATTTAAAATGTAAGTGGACGGGACTTGCTTATCCTTTTTCTTTCAGGTTGCGAATGTTCCAGGCACCGGACAGGAGCGCAATGACCAAGCACACCGATGAATTGATCATCAGTTGCGGCAGCTTTTCAGGATGTTTGCTGAAGTCTGAAAAGAACATGAGCGGCGCGTACATATACGGGTAGTAGATGATCTTATCCCAATCCAGCAATATCACGCCTGTTACCCACAAACCCATGCCGATACCTAGTGGCGTGGCAAAGTTTTTAAAGCGCAGGCTGAGCCAGTATTGTATGGCCATTACCGGCAGGATACCTAAGTAGATTCTTGCCGCAGTGTCTATCATTTCGGTAAAAGGGATGGCATGATCTGAAACGTGATAGTTTGCATCGGCCGCGCCTACCGCTAGTCCTGATAAAGTGAAGAACAGGCTGAATAAAATAAAGAAGGATAGAACCAGAGTGTTGATCACGATCAGTTTGGAAAAGAAGATATCACCGAACCTGCGCGGTGAAGCATAAACCTGTTTCCAGGTATTGTTCCGGTATTCAATTTGAACGATAAGGCTGGTGATGAGTATCGCATAGATAGGCACGATAATAGCCGCCGTGTTTTTCCATACAAACTGCAGATAAAGCAACCAGAAACCGGGCTGCATCCGGTGGGTCATCACGTCGGGTCGCTCCAGGCAAATGATAAAATCGATAACCGGTACAAACAGGGCGGCGATCAATGTGATCCATATCACGGACGTCCTTTTGGCTTTCAGGAACTCCGCACGGGTATTTAAAAAGAAATTGTTCATGGTCTTAGTTGTTGATGATTTGCATGAATAGGTCTTCCAGATTGCTTTTTAGTAAAGTTAGCTGGTAGATATTAATATGGTGTTGCATCCATATCCGGGCGATTTCGGCTACCTGCTCTTTGTTTTGGATGCTGATGTGCAACTGGCCTTCGGCTTGTTTTACATTAAAATTGCGGCTAATGAGCGAAGTCGCTTTCATCGGATCATCTACCTCGGCAGCTAATGTCAATCTAGCGGTTTTAAATTGCTGTAATTCAGGCAGGGTGCCCTGGAAGATCAGCTTACCTTCGTTAATGATGCCTAAATGCGTAACGATCTTTTCTACTTCCGGCAACAGGTGGCTGGAAATTAAAATGGTAGTACCGTATTGCCGGTTCAGATTCCGTAACAGGTCCCTGATCTCGACAATGCCGTTGGGGTCAAGCCCGTTGGTGGGTTCGTCCAAGATGAGCAAGTCCGGTTCATGAAGCAGGGCAATGGCGATAGCCAGCCTTTGCTTCATGCCTAAAGAATATTCCTTTGCCCTTTTATCCGCAGCAGCTTGTAAGCCCACTGTAACCAATACTTCGCTTATCCGGCTTCTGTCACACCCAAAAGAAAGCCGGAATACTTCCAGGTTTTCTTTAGCTGTTAAGTGTCCGTATAGAGAAGGCTGCTCGATCAGTGAACCGATGCGTTTTAAAACTGCCATTCGGTTTGGCCAAAAATCCTGCCCAAAGATTTGAATGGAAGATTGCTCCTGTTTGATCAGTCCCAATAATAATCTTAGGGTGGTCGTCTTACCTGCCCCGTTTGGCCCTAAAAAACCGTAGATGCTCCCGGCAGGTACCTGGAGGTTAATATCCTTCAGGATAGATGCACCCTGATGAAAGGAGAAATTCAAATTCCGGGTTTCGATAATATTTGATCGTGCTTCCATTGCTTTGTTTGTTTTACAGCAACAAAGGAATGTTTTAGCAAAACCGGCGAAGAATTAAATCATCAAAGGGGGGATTTTAGCCGTCAACGGTCAGAAATTTGGCGTCAAATATTTAGGGGCTAATCCGCTTCATCAATTCTTCCCTATATTGATCGCCGATGGGTATTTTAATTGCTCCAATTAAAATCGTATTGCGTTCGATACTATTGATCTTATTCAAAGCAATAACAAAGGAACGGTGAACCCGGACAAAGCCTGTCGCCGGAAGCTTTTCTAAAAGGGCGGTGATACTGAGTAAGGTATTAATGGATTGTCCGATGGTATGGATACAAACATAGTCCTTCATGCCTTCAATGTACAGGATCTCGTTTAAGGCAACCCGGAGCGTTTTATAATCGGATTTGATAAATAAATGATCCGGCTGGATAGTCGTTTCCGTTGGCTGCAATCTTTGCTGTGCCTTTTGTACCCCTTTTAAAAACCGGTCAAACGGAATCGGCTTGATCAGATAGTCCACCGCGTCCACTTCAAAGCCCTCGGGTGCGAATTGCGCATAAGCTGTGGTGAAAATGACCAGCGGCGCTTTTTTAAGGGTCTTCAGGAAAGCAAGGCCATTGATGTCCGGCATTTCAATATCCAGGAACAGCAGGTCAACAGGTTCGCCCGTTAGCAAAGGCAAAGCTTCAAGGGCATTGGTAAAAGTTCCCGCCAATTCCAGAAATGGCAATCGTCCCACGTAGTTCTCGATCACCTCCAGGGCTAAAAACTCATCGTCTATGGCAATGCACCGGATCATAATTTGTTTGAAAAATTTATTGCAAGTGTGGCTGTAAAAGTACCATCGTTTTTCTGAAGTTTCAATGAATGCCTATCTGGATACAATAATGCTAACCGGCGCTTTAAATTAATCAAACCAATTCCTCCTGTAGTCGTTAATATATCTTCATTTATCTTGTTCGATGTAGTGAGCCGTACATGCCCTTCGGTTACCGTCAAAGTGATCTCAATCGGAACCGCACCATGTTTAAAGACGTTTTCGATCAGCGGCAACAATAAAAGGGGCTCGATCTGTAAAGTATCAATTTCGCCAACAACCTTAATTGGAGCATAATGCTCGGTTTTGGTTTTTAACTGCTGTAAGGAAATATACGTATTAATCATGTCTACTTCCTGCTTTATCGGCACCCTGGCAGCATCTGTTTCGTAGAGCATATAACGCATGATCCCTGATATTTTTAAAATAGTCTCCGGCGTCTCGGGCGCTTGTTTTAACGACAGTGCGTATAAATTATTTAAAGAATTGAAAAAGAAATGGGGATTAACTTGTCCTTTCAAAAAATCAAGTTCTGTTTTTAAGTGCTGATTTTCCTTTTCCTTTTCCAGCTGTTTATGCAAGAACCAGTCGGTACTAAAACGGATCAGTATAGACAAAACTAAGAACCAGGAAATATTTAGAAACGTGATCCAAAGTAATTGATGTGCTAGGCCAGACAGGCATAAAGCGAATAAAAATACTAATAAACAATTAAAGAACAGGTATTTTAAAACTTTGAGTTTAGCCAGTGTCTCCTGGATTAAATACAGATAGTTAATATAAAAAACAGCGGCCTGAAAAAGAAATTTAGGACTATAACGTACAATGAATTTATTAAGATCGTTTTTCTCAAAATTACCATTATATACGGCCGCGAAATAGACAAGCCAGGCAATGCTGTGAAGCATCGCCGGGAGATAACGATCTATGATTTGTCGATAATTGGATCTGTTGAACATGATCAAATGCTATTATAAGCATAATTCTGCTTTCACGCATATTTTTGCTTTAATAGACAGTATTTATCGATGAACGTGGGAATTATTGCCTCGAATTAATCGTCTTCAAAAATTTGGTTAGTTAAAGTCAATGTTATAGACCAAATAAGAAGAAACAAAAACCGGCGGAGAAAAATCTTTCCCCGCCGGTTCCGGCTTTGCCGCCATTGTCAAACCTCGTGCGCCCACCTGGGCTCGAACCAGGGACCAAAAGATTATGAGTGTTGCACCCTCGAACCAACTGAGCGTAGCAGAGCTAATTTTCCCTTATAAATGAAGAAGTGCGCCAAATGTGCGCCAAATGTATACAGAACCAAAGATCGTTTCAACGAGTGAATTACAAACAAGATCCTATATAACATTCTATCTCGACAACAAACGAGTTAGAGAGTACAACGGGAAAAGCATTAATTTAACAATCAATCCCAATCGTGCTTCTACTTTAGAGGAGCGTGGTAAGCTTTTAAGACAACTTCAATTTGAGTTACTCAAATCATTACAAGCTAACAACTATCCTGCGAAGAAAGAAATCGATATCGCTCCTGCTGATGAGCCTGGGACTAAATTCCTTTTAAAAGCCGCGCTTGATAAGAAGATGAATGCAAGTCTAAGCAAGACTTACAAACGAAACCTCAGATTGATCTATGAACAGTTTATAAGATTTCTAACTGAGCAAGAGCAGAACTCCCCAATTACTACATTAACTACAACTCGAATCGAAGCGTTTCTATCTAATTATAACTCCTCCGGAACCTATTACATGGACAGACGAAGAGACTTAGGAGTCCTATTTGCATCGGTTGGTCGCATGCTTGATAAAACGCTGAACGTGGTTAAAAGAACTGAACCTGCAAGGGTTAAAGCTAGACTACATAAAGCGTATGACAAAGAACAAATCAAGCCCATTCTTGAATATCTTAGAGCAAAGAATTACAATTTATACTTATGCTGTCTATTCACTTATGGTGCTTGGTTAAGACCTCATGAAGAAGTCAGATTATTAACAAAAGAACACTTTATGAACAACTATACGGAAGTGCATTTATCGGGATCAGAAAATAAAGGAGGCAAGGTCCGAGTTGTATATCTCCCTGAATACATAAGAACAGAGATTATCCCTGTCCTAGACCGCATAGAGCGGTCAGATAATATCTTCACAGGTAGTCCGAAACCATTTAACGACGCCTACTTCAATACGCAATGGAAACGTCATTGGGTTAAGATGTTTGAGAAAGGCCTAGTATTCAACAACCAAACGATTTACTCATTCAGACATACAGCAGCAGTCCAAGTCTTTAAGCGAACCAAAGATGTATATCTCCTACAGAAGCTCTTAGGTCATTCGTCAATTATGGTTACCCTTAAGTATCTGCGCAGTTTAGGAGAATTCAATAGTGAAGAACTTAAAGAAGCAGCGCCTACCCTTTAAAAACAAAAGGCCCACCTTAGCAGGGTGGGCCTAATATTACGATGCATCGTCACTAACTTCGGGTCTAACCCTTGCAATCGGGCTATAGCCAGTCAGTGTTCTAAATTCGTTACCATTGGTATCAGTGTTCGTTACATATAGTTCCTCAAACACAAAGAGTTGGAAGAAATCAGCCTCACTACGAATCTTAAGTTTCGTTTTGTAAGCATCCAATTCGAGAGTACGCCTAACGATACCTACGATACGAATTACATCACCAGGTGTAACAGGTTTGTTTAACTCGAATGCCTCATACAGAGCAGTAAAGTAATCTTGTTCATCGTGCTTAGCCTTTATCACGGCTTCGCTTTTGTCTACAAAGACCGCATAAGAGCTCTTACCACGGTTAGTTAATCCTTTTACTATATCTATTGCTTGTCGATCACCGTAGGTGTCTATAAGTGAATAGTATCTCTGTTGTTGGGTTGTTGTTAAATCATTAACATTAAAGTTTGTTGTCATTTGAATAAGTTTTTAAATATAAAAGTTACGTCTAATGATCTCTTTGCTTAATGTTTATCTAGCTACTATGGGATTATTACAGCCCAGGCAATAGCCTGCCTTTGCATCCCCTACGTGCACGTAGGGAACTACAATATATAATCTGTACAAAGCATGGCCATGCCGGTACAGCTACTATTGGTCAATTTTAAATTTAAGCAATAAGCTTAAAGTGTATACAGCATGTCAAAGAACATAAAAAATTCAGTTACCCAGAGGGTATGTACGTTGGTTGATTGACGGCCTATTTGGTTAATTTGGTAGTCGGCCTAGCGGGAATTCGGTAAGTAAGCATGTGGTTGCTCCCGCTGGTGACAAAGATAGTATTGATTTTATTATTTTCAAATAAAATGTAAAATAAACTGAAATTCCTGTTTTCAGGGGCTTCACCTGACCGCAAGTGCAGCAAATGGAATATTGACTTAATATGTTGATATTTAGATGTTTATTTGATAAAGTCGGGATATTTTCTTATATTTACATAACATTTCAGAGTACGGTACAGGCTTAATAAAAAGCTCTGTTTAGCTAACAGAGCTTTTTCTTTACCTAAGATTTCCTCTCCCGCGCCAATTGTTACAGATAATCATTTAAAGCCAGATACACCATGTTACACTCCACAGATCAACAACGTAAATACTGTATTATGCAAAGAAATGATAAAACCAATAATTATTACCCTGAACAACACCGATTACTTAGATAAAGCATTTAGGACCTTACCTTCAAACGCGTTTATACATAAAGGAAGATGTGGCATAGGTGGTACCACACTAGAGATTTTAGCCAAACGTTGCTCTATTATAATTGTACCGACAAAGGGGATTATAACCAGTAAGTGCAATAAGCACTCAGAGTTATTCGGCGTAGATGGAGACGTTAGTGTTGAAGCTATTGAGGCTTATCTGCAGTCTCCCACCAAATATAAAAAGATCATGTCAACGCCTGATAGCTTTGGTAAAATTATAACCGCAGCTATTAATACCGGTAAATCAACACAACTCTATCAGGATTATTTCTTGCTTATGGACGAGTGTCATACTGCAATTACTGAAGCATTCAGAAAGAATATACTGAATCCATTCAAGTACCTATGGAATTTCAAACGCAAGACTTTTATCTCAGCTACACCATTTAAATTTAGCGACAAGCGATTTGAACAGTTTCAGCCTATTTATATCAGGTTCCATCAGACATACTTGGGTAAAGTGATCGTAAGACCTACCGGTAACGTTGATGCCTGTGTTGATTATTATATCAGCAACAGGGATGCGTTTACAGGCAAGCTATTTATTTTCTATAACTCAGTTACAGAAATGACGGAATGTATTAAACGTAACAGGTTGACAGCCGACCAGGCCCATATCTATTGTGCAGCTAATGAAGACAACTTTGATAAGTTACCGGATAACCTATTGGTATTTCAACGTGAGCCAACAGATAATAAGTACGCAGACTTCAATTTCTTTACTTGCAAATACTTTGAGGGCATAGATATTAACGAGGAGAACGCAACAGTGCTGCTGGTTACCGACATACATAAGGCACACACCAAAGTTGGTATTACCAATAAAGGTGTACAGGCTATTGGCCGCTTAAGGAAGCCGACACAACAGATCATACATATAACTAATAACAGACACATACAAGGCATGAAAACTATTGATCAATTCAGGAAAGAGTATGAGATACACATTCAACCTATAGAAAGCTACAACAGCTATGTTGCTCGCTGCAATACATTTGGAGTAAAGCCTTTAGAAAGTTATGCTAAGCCTATTGAGTGCTTTGCAGATATTGATGAAGAGACAGGAATCGCAACTTTCAATACCACCAGATTAGACCAGGTGCTAAACGGATTGGTGTGTAATGAGCAATTTAACAACCTTGATACCATAAACGAGGCATGGGAACAGGCGTTGTATGAAGTAGAGATGAAACCCTATGGCGCAGCAGCATCGAAGCAACGTAAGTCTAAAGCTGATAAACTCAAAGAGGATATTCAGTTGATAGAAGAACTGTTACAGCATCAGGGTGATTATGTAATGGGTCATGTTGCAAAGGAGCTTGCACGCATACAGAAAAGTAATCCTCTTGCCTATGAAGCCTATAATGGACTAAGCAAGACAAAGCTAGCTGAACTAAAATACAAACAGAAAGCAGTGAGAACGGCACTCATTGAAAAGCATAATGCAGATGCAGAAGTATTGTTACTGGCTCACCTAGATCACAACTTAGATGTTGGCCAACGTTGCTCAATAGAGGGATTGGTAAACATACTACAGTTCGCTTATACACTATTGAAGATACGCAACCCCAAGACTGGAGTGGTAAAGAAAGCAAATGCTACCGATCTGAACGAGCCAGGAAGGTATAAACTGCATGGATGCAAAGTAGAACAAGGCGGTAAGCTAGTAAACGGTTACATCATTGAGCATTGTTACTTTAACCTGTTAAAAGCAGCGTGAGTAGTGATAATTTGATGTTTCCTCTCGGAGTTCAAAACTTACCTTTATAGAGGAATGAAAAATAATTGTTTCTAAACAGGAACAGAGCCTCAAGACCCGCCTTAAAGCGGGTTTTGTTGTTTCAAAGCAGCTAGTTGCACATCGATTCGTTCAAACCATCGTTTAGCATGTTTTACTTGTAAAAACAGTGTTTTGGTATTACGAAACGAAACATGGTATTATAAATACAAAACACTTCGATGCTACATCCTTCAGAAGGGTACCCTTTTTAAAGCAAAGGTTTGGATAATTGACATCTGCAAGTTTATCTTTTCTTTGTGTACACGAGCTTTTTTGCTTATCTTTATGTTAATAAAGCAATGATAACCGTTTCGTCGCTTCTATAGATCTCCATTTGCTCAAGCAGCATCCACAAAAGATATTTTAAGTTTATTATAACACAAAATAATATGACCATGGATTATTTCGCCCAGGAATTTGATAACGAGACGTTATCGCAATCAGATACACAATATACAACAACAATCGCTGGACATGAGAAAGCTAACTGTTCGATAAGTAAATCAGGAGACTTAAGTTGCCCTCAATGCTTTTTAAATGATTTATTTAAAGCAACAGCCAAAGTGATTTATGAAAACACGACACTCGAGCCGATCAGCTCATTCGCAATAATGGCAGCCAATTTGAAAATGGAAAAATTAGCAATTGATGAAATCTCTAAGCTGTCCATCCGAAACTTGTACGAAGACTTTAGAAAGTTACACTTATAAAAAAGGTGCCTTAGTGCACCTTTTTTTGTTTTATACCCATTCCCAACCCTTTACTTTACAAGGGCATCTTTCTGAGCAAACACATAACCGTCAAACTCAATTTTCAAAATATATTTTTTTGAGGCGCTCCATATGATCTTACCCCGCCCTTTTTAATAGCACTTTGCTTTAGTATTAACAAATGTTCTCCCCTGAAATATATTCTGAGTGTTCAAACCGGAGATCGGCCGCTTAGAATTTCACCCCCTTACCTGATACCGGTATAAAATCAAATTGAGTGTGGGACTTAAGGGCACACAGCCTATGTTGAAAGCACACTTTTGCAAGCAAAAGCTGAAACCCTGTGAATGCTTTGCATTCATACTATCACTGCTGCCTGGCTTTCAATTCGGCTTATGCCTTAGTCACAAACTCATTCTATTCACTTACCTAAAACCACATAACATGCGAGAGATCAAACACGTTGGAGACATCATCCAACAACATTTTCCATTATCACAAAGCCGAGGAAACAAGCGTTGGACCGTTGCTCATCAACGCAAGAAGTATGACCAAATGACGACGCACAATGAACCCATTGAAGTGGCTTACCATCGCATTGTCAATGTCGTAAAGTCGCTTTACATGCTGCCTGGAGATGTCTATTTTGAACGTGATTACAAAGAAGATAGGTCAGAAGGACTTTATGGTATGCATGCCTTGCTCACACCTCATTTTTATTGGAGACTTGATTGTGCATTCACCTACAATTATGAAATAACCTATGCCTTTAACAATTGCAGTTATGAGTCAGAGATAAGAAAGCTGATGCAAGCCTATCCGTTAGACAGAGCAGCCATTGAGAAGCAATTTGCACCTGACTTTAATACTTTCTACAATTCTGTATTGGCTGTGCAAGAGCCAATACACATCCATTCCTTTACAAGGTAATCATTTGAGATTGCCTTACAACATATCAAGCCTTGGTCTAACGACCAGGGCTTTTATCGTTTACACTAACTCACTAAACAAATAATTTATGAAACAAACACCATCTAAACCAGTGCAATCCCCTTTTAACAAAGAGGTTCAAACGGTATTTTTTAAAATCCTTAAAGAAGCAAAGGCATTGCTTGCTACATTGGAGCGCGAAGAACTCAGATACTCATTGATAAGAGAAGATCGCTTAAGTGATTCGCTAAGCAGAATTATCCACGAGTTCTGTAATCCGTTGCTTTATCTACGCCTTGAAAGCGACATTGACGGCAAGCTTAGTATTCGTTATGGATTTGAACCATGTGAGGACTATGCTCATATCACAGTTGCATTTACACGCTTTCTTTATAAGGCCACTATGCGGGAAGCTACGTCTCAGAACATTGAGGATAGCATTAAAACAAGTTTCTTTATACATAATCCTGACGAAATGTACGCATATCTCGAAGAGCAGATGAAGCATCACACCTTTCATTTAATTAAGTACAAGCCAGCAGCTGTAAGAAGAAAACAAATGAAGGCTGCATAGTATCACAACTGTTTATTAACTTTACAATAAAAAAGGAGGAAACCGCCAACATACCATTACAAGAAAATTTTATTATTAAGATATAAGCGTTAAGCTTTGTTTGTCTTGGCTAAGAAACCTTGGAAATTTCAATTACACCAAAGACAGATGAGTTCAACGTCCTACGCGATAAGCGTAAGGGCGAAGACTTGTTTGTTGGTGTTGGGCTTTTCCAAGGGCCTCTTAGTCACAAATTAAGTTCAGTCCTTGCGCTTATTGTGTTTACCAACCTACCATAGAGGACTGATATGGTACCAAATCATATAATGAAATTTAAACCTTTACTTATCTTAAGCATAGCTATGCTTGCCACAGCTTGTAGTCATGGATTTTACTACAGACCAGATCCATTTACAACCGGACAAAATAATATCATCATCAATAATGGAGTTGCTTATGCAATCTCGCAGAAGGGTGAAACTTCGGTTATCTTAACAGCCATTAAGCCAGTCGACGGTGAACTTGAACTGAGAATAGGTTACGTTAACAACAACGCCAACCGAGTTGACGCAATACCGGAACAAATTCAAGTATATACCTTAAACGGTAAGAAGCTTAAATCCTATGCAGTATATTCCGCTGATCAATACATCAACAAGCTACAGAGAAAGCAAAATTTCGCAATGGCTGTGCAGGCGTTCAGCGATGGTTATAATAACACCGCTGCAGGCTATTCTACTTCAAGAACCAATGCAGCAGTAGTTTCATCCAACGGCAGCTATGCGGTAGGAAGTTCATCCACTACAACTTACGATGCGAGTAAGGTATCAGAAGCAGACTATAGAAGCAGGCAAGAATTAGAACACGTGGCAACAAACTTTGCTCAGCAAAATCAAAACATAAGTCAGCAACTTATTCGGAGCAACACTCTTTTAAAAGGACAGAGCATTGAAGGCTATGTAATTGTTAACACAAGTAAATCTTTTAAAGAAAAAATTTACGTTGACGTACCTATTGGTAACGACAAACATGAATTTATGTTAATACCTAATCTTTAAACCCTACAAGGCAGACTTTTGTCTGTCTTGCTAATCACAATCTTATGTTTAACAAACTAATTCTCACATGCTTCCTTGTATTTGGCACTTTAACCATATCCAATGCGCAAAGCCTTAAAATCACTGATGTTAACTCATCAAATGATAAAATGTACAAACAGGCATCTGAAGGCTTAGGCAAAGCGATTATCATCACTATTTACGACAAAAGCGTTAAATTACAACTGCCGGATGATGCCAAACCAATAGTTCTTAGAGCTATATCTGCTAATGAATACTATGATGTCACAGAAGAAAGTGAAAAGGAAAAGTGGACAGCTCGTCTAACAGTCAATAAAACACTTGGGGTAGTAACTTCCGCGCTTTTAACTATAACTGTTGCGGAGAAAGGAGGAAAGTATCAAAGCGCAAGCTGTACGTTTACTGCTAAAAGGTTCTAAAGAAATAGTACCAATTACTTACTAACCATGAAGTATAACCCAATCACTCAAACACTATTTACAGATAGCTTAACAGCTTTAAAAAAACTTCATTGCCCTTTAAACAAACATTGGGACGAACTAACGAATATAGCACATAGTCAAGACAGACTATGTGCTACTTGTCAGCATCAAGTTTTAGATACAGCCCTTTTAAATGAAAGGGATTTACAACGACTCCTACAGCTAAACCCCAACACTTGCTTAAAGGTCGACATTAACCAATTTAACATCACGATCACTTATGATACATAAATTATTCCGCAAGGAGCAAAGCTCACATTTGATTGATTTAACTACAGGCTTGCGCACAATATTAACTGCAAGAACAAAGGAAGCCATTAATAAGGCTGCTAGCAAAGGTTATATGCCTTTAGTTAAACTGGTAGTGCCTAACCCATCCATTAAAAGCAAGTTCGCAGTCTTACAAAACCCGATCACAGGTGAAATAGAATTAATACATGACTTCCGCGCCGAGAGTAGCAATAAAGGATTGATAACAGTTATTGACTTTACCGACTATAACCCACATCACAACCAATCACCCTATGCAGCCTACCTCGTACCTAAAAACCTAAAAGCTGGTGAGGATGTATGGTTAGACGACTTGATTGAAAACATAGTAGGTGCACAATGGAATCAAGGAGATTGCTTTCGATTACCATCATGTAAGGCAACTTGGGATGGTAACGACTTTATCCTACAAGTTCCAAAAGACGGACCTGCGATAATGGTCGGCTGACACCGACCTGCTTCGCAACTCTCTTCGTTCGCTGTGCTATAAGATGTGTGAGAAGTAATAGCAACATTACTTAGTGATTGTATATATTTAACCTATGAAAGTAAAAGATACATATGCATTTTGGCTGATTGGTTTAGGTGCGAGTTCCTTCATTACCTTATTAATCTTATTCCTTTGGAAAGACTCTACAGTATTCTCAACATCGACAACAATAGACCACAGCAAATTGAGCAGTTTAGGTTCCATTATGAGTGGGTTAGTAGGGACATTCTGGTCTTTAGCTGGTGTATTACTTTTCTACATAGCATTGACAGAACAACGTAAAGACATGGAGGTGAATCGTAAAGCGTTGGGCCTGCAAACCGATGCTTTAACTAATCAAATTAAAGAATTTGAACTTCAAACCGCTGAACTTCAAGCTAGCAGAGAAGTGTATACTGAGCAATTGGCTACTCAAAGTCTACAGCGATTTGAAAGCACCTTCTTTCAGATGGTCACATTGCATCATAATTTAGTAAATTCAGCAGCTGCAAGGGATGAGCGAGGAAATGCAATTGCTGTTGGTCGAGAAAGCTTTATAGCTATCAATGGATGGCTTATTAAAAGGTGGAACCCCCTAAAAAACCTGGCTGAGGAAGATATAATAAGTACATATCTTTCTCTATATGATTCATATCAGCATGTACTAGGCCACTACTTTAGAAATCTGTATCATATCTTCAAATTCATTGATGAATCTAGCATTTCAAATAAAAAGCTATATGCGAACATCATAAGAGCACAATTATCATCTAACGAGCTTTTGTTATTAGTTTATAACTGTCTATCAACCAATGGTGATGAAAAGTTCAAGCCGTTGGTCGAAAAGTACTCCGTACTTAAGAATCTTGACTGGACACTGATTGAAGGAGGAATGGACGTAATCAGACGTTATAAAGCAAAAGCTTTTGGACACAAAGATTTTTCATTTTTAGATGGTCATAAAGATTGGCTCTAATGTATGACAGTAGCTTCACTAACCTCACCCGCTTCTGTTGCTTACATTGGGTAAGGTTAGCTACGCTCCTGTTGGCGCTCCGGGCCTTTCACACACAAGGAAATATGGTATTACGCAACTGCCAATGCTTTCAAAGCTGTCGCCAGATGTCTTACCTGATAAAGAATGCATACGCATACATTATAAGGTAATGCTTCGCGTGGATTGCGGCACATTTTTATTTCATACCCTATACACATATACCACCCATTCATAAAATGTGCTGTTTAAGATCCACACTTCGCAATCTGTCACCCTGCTTTGACTATAGCAAAGTTGTTGCTTCATATTTGCTCTCTCTTGATTTAAGCAATTTTCATTTATGCTTCGGTTACTTGGTTTGCAACCAGGTAAACCTTGCAACACTCAATCTGCTTGAATCAAGTCGCAAATCATAATTTTGCTCACCTTACGCCTCGGGTTAGGCATCAGCATTGTCACGGCATTTGCAATTACAATGCTACTCGCATTGTTCAAATGCAGCGCCAATGCCTTGTGATGCATTCCTTATAGTCGCCTTGCGGCTATCTCTATAAGGACCTAACCCTCTATTCGCGTAGAACGGTTCGCGAAAGAAAGAAGGCTATTGTTATTTGATAGGCAATTATTTACCTTAGAGGCAAACTTAATCACATCACAATGAAAAAAATACTTCTAACACTAGCTATAGCCATATTTACCCAGTTTTCTTATGCGCAATTTAATACTAGTAGTGGTAATACGACGACAATGGATAATGTTGGTATTGGAACAACAAGTCCGCAAGCATTGGTTCACATAAATTCAGGCACTACACCGTCCAATTCTCAGTTTCGCATTAGTACCAATGGACAAGGGAGCCTTTCTGCTCTTAATTTTGCTCCCGATAATACGAGCATCGGCTTTGACGTTGACTTCTCAAGTGGTGGATGGATTGCTCGTAACTCCAGTGTAGCATCGTTGTACAAAGCCGGAGGCCTGTTTCGAATAATGGGATCGTCAGGAAATACAGTTGGAGGATCAGCGACCTTGAACGATTTATTGGATATAAACCTATCAAGCGGCAATGTCGGTATTGGCACAACCAGCCCTGGCGCAAAACTACAAATCAATTCTCCTGCTGGAGCAGCTTATGCGCCCGTGCTTTCTTTTACGGAGGGCGGGAACCCGACCTACGGCTTTAGCTTCTTGCAAGATGACCTGACAACGGGAGACCTGCAGCTCAACAGGGTAAATGCCGGCACGAGCACCCAGCTACTGACATTCCAAAGAAATACAGGCTACGTCGGCATCGGCACAACAAATCCCGAGGCACCACTTACTGTTTATGGTAAATCTCTTTTTTTTCCACGTAGAATAGGTGCTGGAGATGCACGATCTTTTCAAGTAGACTATGATATAAGTAATCCCGATTTTATTAGTAATGATTATCCTATAGTTTTGAAAACAGGAGGAGGAAATCAACCGCTTATTTTAGATGCAGCAAGAATAGGTATAGGCACAACAACACCCGACGCTAAATTAACCGTAAATGGCACGATCCATTCCAAAGAAGTAAAAGTAGATCTAAATGTGCCAGGTCCGGACTATGTTTTTAATGCCGACTATAAGCCAATAACCTTGTCAGAGATAAAAGATTATGTAGTTAAGAATCATCATTTACCTGAAATACCGTCAGCAGCACAAATGGCTAAGGAAGGGATCAATCTAGGTGACATGAATACTAAATTGCTTAAGAAAGTTGAAGAGCTGACTTTATACGCTATTGACCAACAGAAACAAATTGAACTTCTAAAGCAACAACAAGAAAAGAGTAAGCAACAAGACGAACGCATAGCTGTTTTAGAAAAAGCGCTGGCAAAGTTAACAGATAATAAGTAGTTATCATGTTAGATTCAATACGATTAATGATTTGACTAACATTTATTTGGCTTTTTGATTATTGCTAACTATCTTTAACCCAGTACCCCAGCAGTTTAAAACCTTATCATGAAAAAACTCTACACAACTCTAGTTGCAATATTTGCAATCGCTCATTTTTCTTATGCACAATGGAATCCAGGAACTGGTGGAATATATTATGGTTCGGGTAACGTAGGCATTGGTACAATTACCCCTCAACGCAAACTTGATCTTTCCAACGCTGGTCAAATAACTTTTGGTGACGATGTCGTTACTAACTCAACAAATGGTTTGTTTTGGCACAGCGGACTTGAGTACGGAATTTACCGTACGCCCGGTGAATGGAGTGCGCCTTATCAGCAATTGCGTTTGCAATTTGATACAGGTATTCAGCTTGGAGCAGGTACCGGTGATAATACAGGTTTTGGGAAAAGTTATGTAGAAATAATAAATGGTAAAGGTCTTATGGTGTCTGCGGGAAACGTAGGCATAGGCACGACAAACCCTACACAACCCCTCACTATGCCCATTTCCGCAAATGGTAGAGGCATTAGCTTAGGCACATATTCATCTCTTTCCGCAGGTCAATTCGCATTCGTCGGCACTACGGGAGCTGACGGTACATTTAATGGCGGTAACCTTACCGGCGGCGACAACGGAGCAACAGGAATGGCGATAGTTCATACCGCTGGTGGAATTGGCAATAATAATACGGAATTGGCATTTGTAACCCATAACAGTGGTGTTGACTCTCGTGAGCGTCTAAGAATCGATAGGTTTGGCAATGTAGGTATAGGCACTACTCAACCTGATACCAAATTAACAGTTAATGGTACTATCCATTCTAAAGAAGTAAAAGTAGATACCAGCATCCCAGTTCCTGATTATGTGTTTGAACCAACGTATAAACTTCCTCAATTAAGCGAGCTAAAAACTTATTTGGATGCAAACCATCATTTGCCTGAAATACCATCAGCCGCTGAAATACAAAAGAATGGCTTGAATCTCGGCGAAATGAACATTAAGTTACTTAAAAAGGTGGAAGAGTTGACCTTGTATCTTATTGAACAACAAAAAATAAATCAGTCTTTGCAGGATCAGATCAACAAATTAGCCAATAATAAATAGACTAATAATTAATACCTATTTCCTTGTCATGAAAAAATATCTACTCCTTGTTTGTTACTTGCTAATAGTATTTAACAGTTACGGCCAGACAGAAGCTCTATACGTTACCGTAGCAAAATCCGAATTCCAGGCCAAGCAGGTAATTCCACCTGCACCGATTGCGGCCGAATTGGGAAAATATGGCAACGTGCCTGTCAGCCTTTTTACAGGTACGCCCAGCATCAGCGTCCCACTATACGAATTAAAGGGTAACTCGCTAAGTTTACCTATTTCTCTCAGCTACAACGCATCGGGTTTCAAGCCTGAGGAACTGGCAACGTGGGTGGGCAGCAGCTGGTCTCTGAACGCAGGTGGTGTAATTTCGAGAGCGGTATCCGGTAATCCGGACGTGAATAACAATTACTTTCATGCCAGTAGTAATCCACTAGTGCATCCGGACGAGTCTGATATTGCTGCATTTTACAATTACATTGATTACGCCCAGGGCAGTGTTTTGGAAACGCAACCCGATACCTATTATTACAATTTCAACGGACATGCCGGTAAATTTCTGCTGACACCTGTTAGCAATGTTATCAAGAAAAAACAAGACATGGTGAACGTTATACCGGATAATATTAATAACGATTATTTTACGGTCATCGATGAAAATGGCAATACCTACTCTTTCACCGAAGGCGAGCAGGCAGCCACCAATAATTCCGCAACGGGAATCTGGTATTACTACAAATCCGCCTACTTTCTAAGCAAGATAACCTCTGCCGATGGCCTGGAGGAAATGGATTTCGATTACACCACTACAGCCGGACAGCAAAGCCTTTATACCAATCCGTACCAAAACAAATCCTACTCGTATCAGTACGATGTTCTTGCACTGATAAGTTGTACTGGATTTAATGGAGAAACGAACACTTATTTTGCTGACCCGCCAACCAGCAGCGTGCAACGAAAGTTCCTGAACAAGGTTACGCTCAAAAGAAACGGACAAACCGTTTCCTTCATCAACTTCACATCATCGCAAAACCGAAACGACTCGGACTTTGCAGAGGACCGGAGATTGGATCAGGTTAGCGTTTATAGTTTCGCGGATGGCAACGCCACGCTCGTAAAGCAGTATAACCTGACTTACGGCTACTTTGGAACCAATATCAAGTTGAGGTTAGACGGGGTGCAGGAGATGTCTGTAGATGGCGTAACCCCATCGAAACCTCCCTACCAGTTTACTTACAACAATACGAATGTGCCCCCGCGCTTTACCGCATCCCTGGATCACTGGGGCTTTTTTAATGCATCCGGCAACACCACGCTGGTGCCTAATGTAAGTGTAATTGGGCGCAATGGAGCTTCTTATGGCCCTATTACGCTGGGTGGAAACGCGAACAGAGAACCAGACCTGGGCGGCTCGGCTTGCACTATACTCAATAAAATACAATATCCTACCGGTGGATATACCACCTTTGACTACGCGCTCAATCAGGCCAGGGCAAGCGATTCAGGCTCGCCTATTGTAAACGTAGGAGGTCTGAGAATAAACGAGATCGATGACTACTCGACAAGCGGGATGATAGCGACCAGGAAAACTTATTCCTACCTGGCCGATGACGGCGCCACAAGCGGTCTTGTCGGCACAACGCCAAACTACCTGACGCAAACCATATCAGACGTGAGGCGGCCGGGGACGTTTGACCCAGACCCTTGTTGGAAGCCACAGGATCAGAATGTCATTTATAACGTATCCGCGAACGCTATTACCGGGCTAGGCTCCGTTCAAGGCAGCCATATTGGTTATACGCAGGTGACCGAGACCCAAACGGACGGTCTGGGCCATCAATTGGGCCGCACAGTTTATAATTATAACGTAGGTTATATTGATGCACACGATGATGATATTGCGAGTGGCGATCTCTTAAAAAAAGCCATATACAACAGCGATAATAAGTTACTGGAAGAAACTACAAACACCTATTTATATAACACGCTCTATACTTTTTCTGGATTTAATATTAAGCCAAAGTCAGTCCAAAACAACCATAATATTTACTGCTTCCACAATGGCGTATGGGACCCGCACTATGCATGGGAAAACTCTCCTACGGACTGCACACAAGGCAAAGCCGTAGACACCTATTACTACCTGGAAACATATTCGTTCAACAACCAGCGCAGCAGTTTGATATCGACGACGGAAAAGAGTTACGATATGGCAAGTAATAATTACAGAACGTTTACAAATAATTACAGCTATGACAATCCTAACCATATTTACCCCACCAAGATCAGGCAGACCACTACCGGCGATGGCGAGGTGGTTACGTTAAAAAAATACGCGGAGGATTACAACATTACAGGCTCATCGGCAGATGCACCGGCAATGGGCTTAAAATTGTTAAATAGCAGTAAAGTGCATGGAAAAGAGGCGGAGGTGCTTCAGTACAGGCAAAAGGCCGATGGAAGCAACAAGCGGTATATTGACGGAATGATCAATATTTATTCGCCGAACCATTTAGGCGCAATCGACTCAACTATGATATTGCAAAGCGTGGTACCGTTAACGACCGTTCAGCAGTCGGATATTAGTACCGGCAACGTATTCACTTATAATACCTCCTATAAGATAGAGGCAGTTTTTGCCTACACGACTGACGGGAATCTTTCGGAGCAGTCAAAAGTACCGACACCCATTGCTTCTTATGTATGGGATTACAATACCCTGTATCCCACGGCTTCCGTAACTAATTCGCCCGGTCGCAGGGTGGCCTATACCAGCTTTGAACCCACGAGTAATGGCGGCAGCTGGACGCTGTACCAGGTAGGCATCAATACAGCTTCTTCGTTTACGGGTAAACAATCGGGCACATTTACCTCAACAAGTAAAATAAGCAAGGTATTGACAAGCGAGGCTTATCAGCCGTTGGTTACTTATTGGGCAAGCGCCGCGGCCACGGTTACTGTAAATGGAGCCACAGCCGCCCCGGTAACCAAACAGGGCACCACCATAAACGGGTGGACCTATTACGAACACCTGCTGCCAACAGGCACAACATTGATAGAGCTTACCGGCTCGGGCATTAATATCGATGAGCTGCGGCTATATCCGAAAGATGCTCAAATGCAGACCATTACCTATAGCCCCCTGATTGGCGCTAACAGCCGAGTTTCAGCAGCAGGACAGGCAGAATATTATGATTATGATGGATTAAGCCGCCTGGTGAACATCAGGGACCAGTATAAAAGTATCAGGCAAAATTACAGTTATAATTATGGTCCCGGCGTAGCTGTCACACCGGCGTCAACAACGCTGGCTTACAACGCCGAAATGGAACAGGTGTTTACAAAGCAGGGATGCCCTGCGGGATCTACGCCGACTACCGTTACCTATAGCGTTCCGTACGGTAAATATAGCGGTACCGACCAGGCAACGGCAAATGCAAAGGCCCAGCAAGAGATAAACTTGAACGGACAAGCCTACGCCAATGCCAACGGCAAGTGCATGTTTTATAATGACCAGGCTTACGGCGGAAATTTCTTTAAAAACGATTGCCCACCCGACCAGGGTACCGGCAGCCGGGTACACTATGATGTGCCGGTGGGTACAGTATCGTCAGAGATAAGCATTGCCGATGCCAATACTAAAGCGCAGGCAAAGGTTACAGCCAATGGGCAGGCCAATGCCAACCTGCTTGGTACCTGCTCATGCGGAGGCGAAGGTCAAAAAGTAGTTAACGGCACCTGCGAAACAGGTACTAAGCAGTACATCAGCAGTACACCATCCGGCGGCCAGTATACCTGTGTTTACCATTACTTGTTTAGCGATGGCAGTTACAGTGATAACTATACCGAAACATCGTCAACCAACTGTGTAAATAATTAATCAGCAAATTATTTCTTTAAAAAAAGAAACATGAAGATATTTAAAGACCTAAGGGCAGTCATATTAAGCACAGCCTGCCTAGTTGGCTGTACGCTCAACTTGCATGCACAGGCTAACCTAACCCTGTCATCGCCTAATACCTCGGGCACCTATTCGGCTAGCAACAGCATAACATTAGCTAACGGATTCACTACCGCACCGGGTCAAACACTCCACGCATTTATAAACCCGCTGGCGGTTAACTGCGTGCCGCTTGCATCAACTCCATCAGCCGGTCAAAACTACATTGCAACCCATACGTTAAGGGTAGATGGCATTACCAACCCATCTACCATACCATTGCTTGATGTTTGCCAAGTTATGCAAACCATCAAGTATATGGATGGACTGGGCAGGCTGCTGCAAACCGTGCAAACCAAAGGCGGCGCCAATGCCGATAAGGACGTAGTAATACCCAATGCCTATGATGTTTTCGGGAGAGAGGGTACCAAATACCTGCCCTATGCCGCCACGGGTACATCGGGCAGCCTGCGTACCACGGCGTTTGCCGACCAGGCCACCTATTACAGCCCCGCAACCAGTATACCAGGGGTGGTGCGCACGCTACAGCCGTACAGCCAAATCTTTGCCGAGTTTTCGCCGCTGAACAGGCCATTAGAAACCGGCGCGCCGGGCACCGATTGGCAGCCAGGCAACGGCCATACCGTAAAAACTATTACTACCTTAAATGATAATGTAGCTTTTAACGCCGGCAATACCCTGGGCAGCAGGCAGGTGGTGTTTTATGCCGCCAGTGTAAATACCGATGGCAGCCGCACGCTTACCAACAGCAGTACGTACGCCGATGGCGAGCTAACCGTAACCATAACCAAAGACGAAAACTGGACCCCAACACTGGGCTGTATTGGTACAACCGAAACCTATACAGATAAAGAGAACCACGTTATACTAAAACGCATCTATAACAGTATTACAAGCGGCGTGCAAATGCTGTCTACCTATTATGTATATGATGATTTTGGCGACCTGGCGTTTGTGCTGCCACCTAAAGCCGAGCCAGATGCGGGCCTTACAAGTAGCGCGAACCAACCCATACTGGATAACCTGGGCTACCAGTACCAGTATGATGAGCTGGGTCGCGTAACAAAGAAAAAACTACCCGGCAAAGGTTGGGAATACACCGTTTATAACGTGCTTGACCAACCTGTAGCCACGCAGGATGCTAACCAGCGTGCCAATAACCAATGGATAATAACCAAGTATGATGGGCAAGGCAGGGTAGCTATAACAGGGATCTGGAACAACGGCAACACCACCATAACCCCGGAAAGTTTAAAAACCCTGGTATATGCGCAAACCACCAAATGGGAAACCAAAGACAATACCCAAATCTACGGCTACACCCTAACCAATACCTACCCCACAAGCTTAAACACTATATTAAGTGTTAACTATTATGATGATTATAATATAACGGGCTTGCCTTATGATCACCATACCGAAAACAGCCAAATGGTTACCGGGCTGCTTACCGCTAGCAAGGTAAACATACTGGGCACTAATGATATGCTCTGGACTGTAAACTATTATGATGATAAGGGCCGCATGGCTCATGTTTACACGCAGCACTATTTAGGCGGAACAGCCAGCCTAAACACCGCTAATTACGATCATATAGTTAACACATATGATTTTACAAACGCCATAACCAATACCACCCGGACACATTATACTACCGTTGGCGGCACCACCCCTGCGGTAACCATAGCAAATACTTATGTATATGACCATATGGGCCGTAAGCGCCAAAGCTTTGAGCAAATAAACAATGGCATCAATACGCTAATTAGCCAAAACGACTTTAACGATATTGGGCAGGAATACATAAAACATTTGCATAGTACCGATAATGGTACTACCTTTTTACAGGCTGCTACCTATAATTATAACGAGCGTGGCTGGTTAACCAGTTCTACCACTGATGGTAATTTGTTTAACCTGAGCCTTAACTATAATAATTCGGGAACAGGTATCATTCAGCAATGGAATGGTAACATCAGCACTATGGTTTACAATGTCCATAACCCAAGTTCTGCAACCCATCAATTTACTTATACTTATGATGCGCTTAACCGTTTAACAATTGCTACATCAACCGGTAATAATCTTAATGAGGCTATAACTTATGATAAGATGGGTAACATCACAGCGTTAATACGTGGTGGTAGTGGCGCGGCAAATCTTTCTTATACATACGCCAATAGTGACCAAAGCAATCAGCTGGTTACTGTAAGTAATACATTAGGTGCAGGCCTCAGTTACGGTTATGATCCAAATGGTAATGCTACCACAGATGGAAAAATCAGTAATACAAAAACTTTCATTTATAATATTCTTAATTTGCCTTCCAATTTAAGCCAGGGCGGTGCAACTATTGCTAATTACATTTACGATGGCACCGGAACCAAACGACGAACCACCAGTACTGCCGATGGCACCTGGGACTACATAAACGGTATTATATACCATAATAATACCATAAGCTTTATCAGTACTGAAGAGGGCCGAGCGATACCTAACGGAGGTACGTATAAATACCAATACAACTTAAAGGACCATTTAGGTAATGTTAGGGTAAGTATGGATGCTAATGGCGTTTTACAGGAAGATGAATATTATGCTTTTGGTTTGCGTAACGGGCTTTTTGATAGTTCGAATGATAACCGCTATCTTTATAACGGGAAGGAGATTCTAAAAGACTTAGATAAACAATACGATTATGGCGCAAGGTTCTACGATCCTGTAATTGCAAGGTGGGGGCATATAGACCCAAAGGCTGAATTGTATTTTAATTGGTCGCCGTATAATTATGCTTTAAATACACCTACCAATGCAATTGACCCTAATGGACATCTTGTAATTTTTATTGCTGGACAAAATTCTGGTAATGGCGCCTCACATCAATATTGGTCAGATAAAAACGGTGCATTTGATTGGGAGGTACAATGGCATTTTAATGATTTGAAACCAGCCAAATACTATGATGGTGCTGATGGTGGATGGCTAAACACTGCAACAAGTTTATTTGATCAATTTGCAACCGGCGGATTAAATGGTCATGGTAATCTTTTTTCAAGCGATCGGTATGAAGCAGGTAAGAAACAAGGGGGAATTGATGCAGAAGCAATTATTACAAGTTTAAATAAATCTGGCGGTGTTATCACAGAAAGTTTAAAAATTGTGAGTCATAGTATGGGCGGAGCATATGCAAAGGGATTTATCCATGCAATAGTTCAATGGGCAATTAACCATCCAGATCAGAGTAATGGATTGAAAATCAGTGAATTTGACTTTGATCCTTTACAAGGTGCAGAATTAAGAGCGATTGAAGGAGTGCATACAGAACAATACACGCACAATGCTAAAAAACATGGAGTCCATGATCCCATGAATCGAATTGCAGATGGGAAACAACAAGGCCTTAATAATGACCAAGGTAAAAAAGATAGAAACTCTTATACAGAAGACCCATTAAAAACAGATCATTCTATAATGACATTTATAAATAATATTAATCAATTAGAAGAGGGTACATACGTTTTTCAAGATGGAGAATGGGTAAAACAATAAAAACTATGAAAAAAACCATTTTTTTATTTATAAACATATGCTTTGTAAATATATCGTGCAAACACCAATCTTCGATTACACCGCTAGAATACAAAAATATTTCTATAGTTAGTCATACTTTATATATGAAAGATTCGCTTGAAATATATAAAGTCTTAATTAAAATGTTAAATAAACATATTCATCCATTTAAAACTAAGAATCAATTTGATAATAAAACCAGTATATATATTGACTCAATAATTTATAGTCCTGATAAATTAAGAATGGCTGTTTTGGTTATAACGAAAAACAGTACAGACAAACTAATAAAAAAAGAAAATAATGAATTGTATTTTTATAACGCAAATTATCTTTTTTGCTCAAGAGATGATACAAGGTCACCCATTAAAGTGTATGATTATACTGAATTTAATTTAGTTTATTATTATAATTTAAACGAGATAAAGGAGCGCCTACATGAATATTGTTTTTTAGATTTAGCGAATGAAAATAAATTTAATCTTGATGATATAAGGCTTTGGTATTCTTCTGATTTTGAATTGATTGTGAAAAATTCAGAGGGTACGCAAATAACTGATGGTGTATCAAAATAGTTGTTACAACAAGCCCAGCTATACGGTTGGGCTTTGCTATTTCTTGTAAGCTAATTTATTCTTAGCATGCTGTATCAATCCATATAGTATAAGCTCCATCTTCGTTAGGGGTTGTTGTAGTTAAGACGCGATTTAGCAAAGCTGGTCGATACTAGTACTTAGCAATTTCCCTTTTAAATAGTAAGGTTGGAAAGGACTTATCTCTAGAATTAGCTTTGTATTTCCAATAATTCTTAAAAGTTTGTAAACTCCCTATATAGAAACAAGAATTACTAAGAAATTGGAAGTTGTAAGAAGTCAATTCAAGATTTATACGACCTGTATAACTAAAGATTTTTAATATTTCTTGAATTGCAAATCCAAGATTTACACCATGCTTATAAAGTAAGATATCTCATATTCTTGGATTAGAATATATATAGAGAGAATACATAATTAAGCACGCAAAGTTAGGACTGGTGCTTCTGAGCGCAAGAAAGACTACGGCATAAACCCACAATCTCTACACAGCCCATTTATTCCGTTTCCTTCCTTGCTTTATCGCACCAAACCTGGGTAGGCTTTATAATTATTTATTAACTTAGTTAAAATCTTATGAAACAGACACTCGAAATCGCGCCATCCGTGCGCCAACAATGCGCCAAAACACCTAATAGAAACCTTAAAACGTTATGCCTATGTAGAAAATGAAAGCGATAACGCTACAGCAAAATGAATACTCTTAACTACTAATTAAATTTAAAAACCTGCATTTCTGACTTGTAAGGGCACTTTAAATCTTTATTTGGGATAAATAACAAGGTCCCACGGTAAATACCGTAGGACCTCATTCGTGCGCCCACCTGGGCTCGAACCAGGGACCAAAAGATTATGAGTCTTCTACTCTAACCAACTGAGCTATAGGCGCGCAGAAATTTTGTTAAATTTCAGGCTGCAATGTTACAACTTTCCCCTCAATTTACAAAGTCAATTTTAATTAAAATAACATATTTTTGACGATATACTTTTAAACCAGACCATTGTTTACATGAGTAATCACCTACAAAATCGCAGGCAGGCATTGCAAACTTTAGGTTTAACAGCCGGTGCCGCCTTATTAAATACTTCTGTTTCAGCCATGAGCACTACAAAAAAAACTAATGCGGCATTTAAATACTCATTAAATATGAGTACTATACGTGGCCAAAAACTAGGGTTTATAAAAGAGTTGCAGGTGGCCGCCAAAGCCGGATTTACTTCTGTCGAAATTTGGATGGATACCTTTCAAACTTATCTGCATAATGGCGGATCAACATCCGAAGCAAAAAAAATAATTGCCGGCCTGGGTATCACTGTTGAAAACGCCATAGGCTTTGCTAAATGGATAGTGGATGATGAAGCCGTCCGCAAAGCCGCGCTAACGCAGCTACAGCATGAAATGGATCTGTTAGCACAAATTGGCTGCCATCGCATAGCTGCTCCCCCATCGGGCGCTACAGGGTTGCCATTGATAGATCTGAATGTAATTACTGATCGCTACCGAACTATTCTGCAAATGGGCGATCAAACTGGCGTTGTGCCAATGGTTGAAATGTGGGGATCATCGCATAACCTTAAAAAAATTAGCCAGGTATTGTATGTAGCTACCGAAAGCGAGCATAAAAACGCGTTAGTGCTGCTGGATGTTTTTCATATTTATAAAGGTGGGTCGAGTTTGGATAGTTTGCCTTTTGTAGGTAAAAGCGCCATTGAGATTTTTCATGTTAATGATTATCCGGCAGGTATAGCCCCCGAAAAAATATCAGAACCCGACAGGATTTACCCGGACGATGGTATCGCTCCGCTTAAACAAATATTACAAACCATTAAAAACCCGGATAAGCCGGTGGTTATTTCGCTGGAGGTTTTTAATGAAAGCTATTATAAACAGGATGCGTTATTTGTTGCTAAAACCAGTTTAGCTAAAATGAAGGCCATAACCGAAGGGTTATAGCGATTACTTTTTATCGTTTTGAGGGAATACGCGGATAGTTTTAACATACCGCCCCATATAGTAAATATTTAACGGCGTTTCGGTAACGCCATAGGCTTTGCCTGATGTTGAGTGTATAAACTTAATTTCCTGCCCAGGTAACGATATAATGATACCCATATGTCCTACTTTGCGTATGGTGCTGTCTGTCCCAGTAAAAAGTATCAGGTCACCAGGTTTGGCATCCTGAAGTTTTATTTGGCGGTGTATCGGTGTAAAGTCTACCGAACTTCTGGGTACTAATATCCCAAAATGATTAAAAACATAGCTGATAAAGCCCGAGCAATCAAACCCTACTGTGGGGTCTGTAGATGCATATTTGTACGGGATACCGATCAGTGTATGGGCAAAGACCAAAAGATCTGCCGGGTTGGTCTTTCCGGTATTTATATGGGTAATATAGCCCGCGCTATCTGCCTTGGGATAGCCGATAATTTTATTGTAGGGGTTGTTTGCGATATTGGTTTTATCTGTATTTTCATCCGATGGATTACAAGATAAAAAAGAAACCAATAAAATGTAACAGCCTATAGTAAATCGCATATGTATTTACTACTACAAACATTTAACCATAATGTTAGGTATGTAGAAAATGATGATCGATGTCAATTTGCTTTTTTTAGGTATTATTGCAATTTAGGGCTTACCCTAAATCAATAATAGGTTTATGAATACTATCAAAAACATCATTTTTGATTACGGCAACGTAATATTTAATATAGATTTTAACAAGGTTGCAGAAGCCTGGAAAAAACTGGGTATTACCAACGCGCACGAGTTTTATGGCCACCGGCAGCAGGACGATGTGTTTAATGCATTAGAGCGTGGTCAAATTACGCCTGAGGGATTTAGAAACAGGATAAGAGAGCTAACTCATAAACCCGAGCTAACCGATGAGCAAATTGACGGTGCCTGGAACAATATATTTGTCGGCGTCCCCAAGGGGAATCATGAGTTACTGCTGCAATTAAAACATAAATACCGCACTTTTTTGCTGAGCAACATTAATGCTATCCACTACGATTATGTACACAACTATCTAAAACGTGAATATAATATGACCGATAACAGCGGCCTTTTCGAAAAAACCTATTATTCGCATTTAATGGGTAAACGCAAACCCGATGCCGAAATTTTTGAGCAGGTTTTACAGGAAAACAACTTAAACCCGGCCGAGACTTTATTTATTGATGACAGCCCGCAGCACTTGGAAACGGCTAAGAAACTTGGTCTGCAAACTTATTTAATGACTGCGCCCGATACCATTCAAAAATATTTTAATACCAACGGATTATTATAGTTATGAACTCACTTTTATCAGCACAGTATAATGAAATTAAAGGTGCAAGAGGAGCACTATTTAGCTATTGCCGTAGTCTGAACAATGCCGACCTGTTTAAAGGTGTTGCTGATTTTAATGATAAAACCATAATAAGCTTGCTGGTTCATAATGCCAATACCTATATACATTGGCTGGCCCAGCTTGATAAAAGTGCGGATATAGAATTTGTAAAAACTGCTGATATTACGAGTATGGATGCTATTGAAAAAACATATCAATTGGTTGATACCATCGTCAATGATTTTTTAATACGTTATAGCGCAGATTATACACTCCCTTTTACACAAAACCTACCTCGCAAAGAATATGTTGTAACTGTAACTCCTTTACAATTATTTACGCATGGTATAACGCATGAGTTTCATCATAAAGGACAGATACTTACCATGAGTCGTTTATTAGGTTACACACCGGTTGATACGGATGTAATACGCACTTAATGGTTATTGATAAGTTAAGTCTTGCGTTTATAACAATTATAACTTGCGTCTTTTAACTTCCTTAGATATTAAACCCAACTCACGGCTCATTTGGCCGGCTATTGCGGTATTTTCCTGCGCCCGGCGAAAAAGGTAAGGCAATACAGCTTTTATCGGTCCGTAAGGAACGTATTTAGCTACATTGTAATCCGCATCGGCCAGGTTAAAGCTCAGGTTATCGCTCATACCCAGTAGTTGCGAAAAATATACGTGCGTATCTTTATGGTCTATTTTCTTTTTGTCTAACAGTTCGGTAAGTAACCGGCAGCTATCCTCGTTATGTGTACCGGCAATAAAAGCTATTGTTTTAATATGGTCAGTGCAATAGTTAAGTGCCAGATTATAGTCTTTATCAGTGGTTTCTTTGGTAGGTTGTATGGGCGATGGATAGCCCTTTTCTTCGGCGCGCTTGCGTTCTTTTTCCATATAAGCGCCGCGCACTAACTTGGCCCCTAATATAAATTGCTCTTTTATGGCAACCTCGTTATCGTTTTTTATTGATTGCAGTTTATCATGCCTGTAAAGTTGGTAAGTATTATACACAATGGCTTTTTCTTTGTTGAATTTGCGCATCATGGTCAAGGCCAGCAAGTCAATAGTATCCTGTATCCAGGTTTCTTCAGCGTCTATCATCACCGGGATATTAACCGAGTGTGCTTTTTCGCAAATCGCCAGTACACGGTCCTGCACCTTTTGCCATTCTTGCTGCTCATCTTCTGTTAATACAGTGCCCACATCCAGTTTTTCCAATAAACCAAAACGCCCCACGCCGGTTATTTTAAATACGGTAATAGGTATAGCTTTGTCTTTAGCCGCGCGTTTAATAGTACGGATTATCTCTTCGCAGGTTTCATCAAAAACCCGTTCATCATCTTCGCCTTCTATCGAGTAATCCAGGATGGTTCCTACACCGCCGCTCTCTAATGTTTTTATAGTTTTTTCGCATTCGCGGATGGTTTCACCTCCGCAAAAATGTTTAAATATGGTAGCTTTTATCAGGCCTTTAATTGGCAGGCCTATCTTAACAGCAAAGTTGGTTATGGGCGGACCGATCTTCACTAAAAAGTTAATATTAATTATTTTGAATAGCCAATAGGCACGTTTCAGATCAGCATTTGATGAATGACGGAAAGCAATTTCCGTGTTTTCAAAAGACAAGCCGGGTTGTTTTGTCATAGTTAATTTTCATGATCCATGTATTTTAGCTTCTATCAAACCAATAAGATAAGAAGCAAATGGACCCGTTAGCGTGCAGCAAAATTATAAAATGATGGGAATATAACTCATTATTCTGCGAATAGTTTATTTTTGCGGCCTAATGATAGAGTTTAAAGTTACCGGCGAATACATCCCGATGATACAATTATTAAAAGCTACCAATCTGGTATCCACCGGCGGCGAAGCGCAAATAGTTGTGGATGAGGGCGAAGTAAAACACAATGGAGAAGTTGATTATCGCAAACGCTTAAAAGTTAAAAAAGGCGACATTGTTGAATTTAGAGGTAACAAAATAAAAGTGATTTAAAATTTATGAATACAGTAGATACAGATACCTACACAATTGATATTATGGATGCGATAAAAAGCAACAATTACAATATATATTTTGAAGATAGTTTAGGCGAGCTTAAACAGTTTATAGCAAATGGCCGCTACTCGCGCTTTTTTGTTTTAACTGATGAAAATACGGCTAAATATTGCCTACCACTGCTAAGAGAAAGACTAGGCAACCCTGATAATTTTGATATTATAGAAATTAACGCCGGCGAAGAAAGCAAGGACATTGATTTTTGTATAGGCGTTTGGAAAATGCTGATTGACTTTGGTGCCGACCGTCAAAGCCTGTTAATAAACTTAGGTGGCGGTGTTATAAGCGATCTGGGTGGTTTTGCAGCCTCTACCTTTAAACGCGGTATAGACTTTGTGCATGTACCTACTACCCTGCTTTCGCAAGTTGATGCGTCTGTTGGTGGTAAAACAGGTATTGATATTGATAGCATTAAAAACATCATAGGCACATTTACCCAGCCTAAAGCTGTTTTTATTGAGGATGAATTTTTAAAGACCTTGCCTGCACGCCAGATACTATCCGGCACTGCTGAAATGTTAAAACACGGCCTGATCTGCGATGCTGATTACTGGAATGAGCTTAAAGCAAGCGATCTGTCAAACACAACTGCCGGGCTGATTTATAAATCAGTAGCTATAAAAAACAAGGTTGTGCTGGAAGATCCGCACGAAAAGAATATTCGCAAATCTTTAAACTTTGGCCATACTATTGGCCACGCTGTCGAGACTTATTCATTGATCAACGACAAAGATTCATTATCACATGGCGAGGCGATTGCCATCGGCATGATCTGCGAAGCTTACCTGTCTTACAAAAAAACCGGTTTAAGCGCCGAAGAACTACAAGAGATAACCCAAGTACTTACTAACCTTTACCCTGGATATAACCTGAAAGCCGCCAATAACGACACGCTTTTAGAATACATGTTAAAAGATAAAAAGAACCAAAACGGTAAAATAAATTGCACACTACTAAGTGCCATAGGCCAGTTTACAATTGATAATATTTGTACCGATGAAGAGCTTTTAGAGGGATTGAGTTATTACACTAATTTGTAAAACCAATTTTAAATAGGTTTTTAAGTTATTTACCACATAAAATTCGTTTTGATCATTTTTTTTACAAAAAATAAAAATAATCTATTGACAAGTCAATTTTAACTATTACATTTACGCCGAAATAAAAGCAATGAAATTAACAAGCGCATATTTTTATGGTTACTACTTTTACTTTAACAGTAAGAGCCGGGACTAATATGCACTAAACACATATAAAGAATTTAAAAGTCCCGGCCCATACAGCCGGGATTTTTTGTTTTAACAACATTATGAAGAAAGAAAAACCAAGAGTTGCCATACAGGGCATACGCGCCTCGTTTCACGAAGAGGCTGCCTTTAAATATTTTGGAGAAAACATCCAGACTATTGAGTGTAACTCTTTTAAGCAAACATTTGATGCTTTAGAGAACAATGAGGCTGATTATGTGGTAATGGCTATAGAGAATAGTATAGCCGGTAGCATACTGCCCAACTACTCGTTATTGTTAAATTATAACTTCCCGGTTATTGGTGAAATTTACCTGCCCATACAGTTACATTTAATGGCTTTGCCGGGAGTTGCATTTGAACAAGTAAAATACGTAACTTCGCACCCAATCGCTATACGCCAGTGTGTCGACTTTTTTGATGAGTATCCTCATTTAAAAATTGTCGAAAGCAGTGATACTGCTGCCTGTGCGAAACGTATAAGTGAGGAAAAATTAACTGATACTGTTGCTATAGCAAACACGCTAGCTGCCAAACTTTATGGTTTGGATATCATTGAGCGCCGTATCGAATCTAATAAAAAGAATTTCACACGTTTTCTGATATTAACCACGCATGAAAAGGCAGCTAAGCAAGCATCTGCCAACAAAGCATCGTTATGCTTCCAGGTAAGCAACCAGGTTGGCGCTTTGGCTAAAGTATTGAATATTTTTGCTAACCAGGGTGTTAACATGAGCAAGATACAGTCGATGCCGGTATTGGGTAAGCGTAATGAGTATAATTTTTATGTTGATGTAGAGTGGGAAGAAAACAAGCATTATGATACAGCTGTAAAACAGATATTAAAATACACCCACAACTTTAACATACTGGGTGAGTATAAACGCCATGAGGACGAAGGCAATTTAGAAAAACAGTTAAACATTGCACCGGCTAAGCCCGAAAGAAAATACATCAGCATTAAAAAACTGGCAAAATAGAAACACCAATTAAATAGTAAAAAAGACATTATAATAATATAAACAAACAATGAAACTTGATTTAAACATCCAACCATTAAATACCTGGATAACCGCAACTAAAGAACCACTGTTAATAGCCGGCCCGTGCAGCGCAGAAACCGAAGATCAGTTGGTGGCGACAGCCCATTTATTAAAAAACACCGGTCGCGTTACCGCGTTACGTGCAGGTATCTGGAAACCACGTACCCGCCCGGGAGAGTTTGAAGGAATTGGCAGCATTGGTTTAGAGTGGTTAAAACGCGCTAAAGCAGAAACAGGCTTACCAACAGCTGTTGAAGTTGCTACAGCAAAACACGTAGAAGAAGCTTTAAAGGCAGGTGTTGATATTTTATGGGTGGGAGCCCGCTCAACCGCTAACCCTTTTACTGTACAGGAAATTGCTGATGCTTTAAAAGGTGTTGACATCCCCGTTATGGTTAAAAACCCGGTTAACCCTGATATTTCATTATGGATAGGTGCTTTAGAGCGTATCAACAATGCAGGTATCACCAAATTGGCAGCTATACACCGCGGATTTTCATCATACGAGAAATCAGCTTTCCGTAATGAACCAATGTGGGATATCGCTATCCACATGAAAACTCTGGCACCGCATTTACCTTTAATTTGCGACCCGAGCCATATCTCGGGCAACCGTGACCTGATTGCTTATGTATCGCAAAAAGCACTGGATTTAGATATGCAAGGTTTGATGATCGAGTCGCATATTGACCCGAGCGTAGCCTGGACAGATGCTAAACAACAAGTTACCCCGGCTGCATTAGCCGAGTTAATTGATCACTTAACTTTACGCAAGCCGGAAACCAACAACGCGCAGGTAAACGATAAACTAAGCGAGTTACGTAATAACATCGACAAGATTGACGATCTGATTATCCAGAAAATGGCTGAGCGTATGAAAATTGCTGAGCAGATAGGTACCTACAAAAAAGATAACAACATCACTATCTTACAGGTTAACCGTTGGGATGAGATATTACACAAACGTATCAATTACGGTAAAGCATTAAAATTAAGCCCTGATTTTACAGAGAAATTGCTGGAGTTGATTCACAGCGAGTCTATCCGGAAGCAAACCGAGATCATGAACGAGGGCCAGGCAGCTGGCCAGCAGGCAGAGAAACTTACGCACGTTTAATAACACAATGAGTCAGAATATTCTGCTTTCTAAAAAATCGAAGTCAGTAAATGGCGAGGTGCACCTTACCGGCTCAAAAAGCGAGTGCAACCGTGCGCTGGTTATTGAGGCTTTAAGTAATGATAAGGTGCGGGTTGAAAACATATCAGACGCGGCAGATGCGGTGACTTTATCAAAAGTACTGGGCCTTACTTTGCAGACTGTAGGTTATGAGCCACAACCCATAACCCACCAGTTGGAGCATAAAATAGTAAACATTGGCCCCGCCGGTACTGCCATGCGTTTTTTAACCGCTTACTATACTTTGCAGGATGAAGAAGTTGTTTTAACCGGCAGCGAACGCATGAAGCAGCGCCCTATAGGTATTTTGGTCGATGCTCTGCGCAAGCTAGGTGCCGAGATCAGCTATGAGGAAAACGAGGGCTTCCCTCCTATCCGCATAAAGGGTAATATTAAGCAGCAAACCAATGTTATCAGCATAAAAGGTAATATCAGCAGCCAGTATATTACTGCACTGCTGCTAATTGCCGCTAAATTACCGCAAGGTTTAGAACTGCATATTGAAGGCGACCTAACATCGCGCCCGTATGTGGAGATGACCCTGGCCATGTTACAACAGGCAGGCATACAGCACCAATGGAACGGTAATATTATCAGCATTGCTAACCAGGAATTTAAAGAAACCTTTTTACCTGTTGAACCTGATTGGAGCGCGGCCTCATACTGGTACGCTATAGCAGCATTGGCAGATCAAGCTGATCTGTTTTTGCATGGCTTAACCCAATATAGCTTACAAGGCGATAGCGTTATTACCGAGATCATGGCTAACTTTGGTATCACCTCGCAATTTAGGGATGGTGGTGTACATTTGGTTAAGGAAGCAAAGCCTATCAGCCGTAAAATATTTGACTTGAAAGAATGCCCTGATCTGGCGCAGACCATTATTGTGGTATGCGCGGCTTTAAATCACGAAGCTACTTTTACCGGATTGGAAACCCTAAAGATCAAAGAAACAGACCGTATACTGGCCTTGCAAAACGAGCTGGGAAAAATGGGTGTTAAACTGATAGAGAAGGGCCAAACCTACAAGCTGGATTGCAGCGAAAAATTTATACCAGAACGTATGTTTATCAACACTTATGATGACCACCGCATGGCAATGGCATTTGCGCCACTGGCTTTAGTGATACCTGAGCTTGAAGTTGAAGATTCACTGGTAGTAGAAAAATCATACCCTGCTTTCTGGACAGATCTGGAAAAGGCGGGATTTGAAGTAAAAGATATATAAAACTTGTCATTGCGAGGAACGAAGCAATCGCGAACCTTTCTCCTTGCGATTGCCACGCTACGCTCGCAATGACAAAACATTCACTTATTCAAAAAATCACTCATTCACTCATTATAGAAATGGCAGGCAATTCATTCGGACAATTATTCAGGATAACTACATTTGGCGAGTCGCATGGCGAAGCTATTGGTGTAATTATTGACGGTTGCCCATCGCAATTACCTGTGGATATGGAATACATCCAGGGCGAGTTGGATAAGCGTAAGCCCGGCCAGTCTAAAATCACTACTCAACGTAAAGAGAGTGACACGGTTAGGATCCTTTCAGGCGTTTTCGAAGGTAAAACAACCGGCACCCCTATCATGATGCTGATCCCTAACGAGGACCAGCGCAGTAAGGATTATAACCATAATACGGATGTATTCCGCCCATCGCATGCGGATTATACCTATCAAACTAAATACGGCATCCGCGATCATCGTGGTGGTGGCCGTTCATCTGCCCGCGAGACAGCAGCTCGTGTAGCGGCAGGCGCTTTGGCCAAACTGTTACTTAAAACGCAGGGAATCGAGATCGTTGCTCATGTTAGCAGTGTAGGCAAAATAAACGCGCCTAACGTAGAGATAACCAGCGCGCAGGAGTTTATTAACGAACGTGAGAAAAACATCGTACGCTGCGCGGATCCGGCGACAGCAGAAGAAATGATCGAGTTCATTGATTCGGTACGTAAGGATGGAGATACTGTAGGCGGCAAAGTAACCTGCCATATACTAAACTGCCCCGTTGGTTTAGGCGAACCTGTATTTGATAAACTACATGCCGAACTAGGCAAAGCTATGCTAAGCATTAACGCTGTACATGGTTTTGAATTTGGATCAGGCTTTGCAGGTAGCGAAATGCGCGGATCAGAACATAACGACATCTTCGTCAAAACGCATTTAGGCGATGTTAAAACCATTACCAACTACTCGGGCGGTATACAAGGAGGTATAAGCAACGGGATGCCTATAGACTTTAAAGTGGCCTTTAAACCGGTTGCTACCATCATGCAAACCCAGGCTACTATTGACAGCTCCGGCAACGCCGCCGAAATATCAGGCAAGGGCCGTCATGATCCTTGCGTGGTACCACGCGCCGTACCTATTGTTGAAGCGATGGCCGCCCTGGTTATTGCCGACCATTGGTTAAGGAATAGGAATACGATATTATCGCAGGCTTAAAAGACTTACGAAACCAAAAGACTTACGAAGTTTTTAAAACTTCGTAAGTCTGATATTCCGCTCAAGTGATTCATAAAAAAGTGAATCACTTTGAATTACCTGGCGGAAAATTTGCACATCTGCATATCCGCATCTCTGCACATCTAATACTATCTTTGTGTAATGCTTACCTACACTATCCAATTATACAAAAACGCGTATAGCGGCCTGTCTAAAAACAGTTGGTACTTATGCATTGTGATGCTGATAAACCGTAGCGGCACTATGGTGGTGCCTTTTTTAAGCATTTATTGTATACAGCAATTACATTTTAGCATTGTGCAGGCCGGTAGTATTATGGCGTTGTTTGGCGTGGGTGCGCTAACGGGTGCCTTTATAGGTGGCAAACTCACCGATAGGATCGGTTTTTATGACTTGCAGGTTGGCGCTTTGTTAAGCGGCGGATTGCTGTTTGTACTTTTAGGGTTTTTAAATAGCTTTATTACCATGTCAATAGGCACTTTTGTGCTAAGTTTTTGTAACGAGTCTTTCCGTCCGGCAAACTCAACCGCTATCGCGCATTACAGCAGCGATGCTAATAAAACCCGCTCCTTCTCTTTAAACCGTTTGGCAATAAACCTGGGTTGGGCGGTCGGCGGCGCGTTGGGTGGTTTTTTGGCATCTATAAATTATCATTTATTGTTTTGGGTTGATGGTTGTACTAACATAGTAGCGGCTGTATTACTGTTGTTGTTAATGCCACGTGCCCTGGTTTCAAAAACTATAAAGAAAGTAGATAAGGCTATAGCTACAGTATCAGCTTATAAAGATAAAGTGTACCTTAAATTCATATTATTAGCTACTTTATTTGCCATGTGCTTTTACCAGTTCATGATCATGCAACCCGTATTCTTTAAAATTGAATGGCATTTTAGCGAACGCTTTATAGGTTTCCTGATGGCATTAAACGGTGTACTCATTGCTGTTGTAGAAATGGTTTTGGTGCATAAGTTGGAGGGCAAAAGAAATGGAATGATCTACATGATCGGTGGTGTAGCTCTTGGTAGTTGCGGTTATATGTTATTAAACATCCTGCCTGCTACGCAAGTCGCAGCTATTTTTATCGTCATCATCATAACCTTTAGCGAAATGTTAAGTATGCCCTTCATGAACTCGTTTTGGATAAGCCGTACCACTGCCCAAAACCGCGGCGAGTATGCGGCATTGTACAGCATGTCATGGTCGGCAGCACAGATCATCGCGCCGTTTTTGGGCAGCAATGTTATTTTTTATGGCGGATTTAATTTATTGTGGTGGATACTGGGTGCAGTGAGTATAATATCATCATTAGGGTATTGGTGGCTGTACAAGGGTACTATACAATCATAATGTCATTTCGAACGAGGAACGAGTGAGAAATCTATACACCCGCAATATTTGAATGTATGTGTATAGCTCTCTCTTCGATCGAGATGACATAGCTTTTTAGCTTATCCCCTCAAAATCCTCGCTGTAACCAATAACTGCCCTACATGCCGCATAATATGTTCGGCAGCATGGGTGTATAAGCCTATTACGGTTGACGGTAGTTGCGCCCGGCCCACTCCTCTTTTTTCGGTTAGTATCAGCTCATCCGTTTCGCTTAATTGTTTAATGGCTTCGTCAATCTGGCGGTTAAATATCTCCAGTAAAGTAATTACACTGTAGTCTATTTCGGGCATTTTTCCTTCTAATGATAATTTGGTTAACTGATGTTGGGTAAGCGCCTCGCCTTTTGCATACGTAAATAATCGGTCGAGCACCCCGGCTAAATGCTGTAAATGAAACCCCGGCGATGCCATACCCACCGGCTTAACCCATAATAATATTTCGGGGAAACCGGACATCAAATCGTTCACTTCCTCGCGCGCTTGTAGTAAAGCGTGTGCTATGGGCTGTAATAGTAGTGGTATCCCTTCCAGCGGACCGCGCAGCCATACTTCGGGTTTGTGGTTATCTGCCATACATTTATTATAAGTATTTTAAATAAACTATATTTTAGCCTGTAAATATTATTGCATGCTTAATAATTAGTGGTATAGCTATTGCTATTAGCTAATTATATTTAATTTAAACTTATGCTATCTGATACTAAAAAACTAACTAGGCTAACTATAATTTTGTTTCTCGCTTTTACCTTTACTTTTCAAAGCTGTAAAAAAAGCCGTTCTGATATGGGTAAAACCCTTTACCTCAAAACCCAAAATAAAGTTTTTAAAGATGTAACGCCGGATGGTTGCGCAGAAGTATTTCAAAAAGTACTTCAAGACGAAAAATCTGAACTCACCTACCCGCAAACTATAAGCGCCTTTTATAAGGCCAATGGTTACGACCCGGTTTTTGTAATGGACCATATTTTTAATAAAGATCTAAAAACGCTAACCATTTATTATCAAAAAGCAGGCGAGCATGGCCTTGATCCCGCAATGTTTAAGGCCGATGAAATGGCCACGCTGATAAACAAGTTCTATAATAATAAAAAAATTAAAACACTTGACCAAGCCTATCATGCCATTGCCGAACTGGAATTGCTTACAGCCAACTCGTTAATAAGATATAGCAACGCGTTGCAGTACGGCGTAGTTAACCCGAAAAGTATTTACGCGCGCTATTATACTACTACGCTGCGCCCGGATAGCACATCGGCACAAAAGATCTTTCGGGTAACGGATATCAAACAATACCTGGATAGCATTCAGCCTAAAAGCCCATCGTATATTGGGTTACAAAAAGCATTAGCCACCGGCACTGCCGCTCCGGGATTATCGCCCGAAGAAACCAAACGCGTTATTATTACTAACCTTGAACGTTTAAGGTGGAAAAATAAACCACAAGATAAAAAATACGTGATCGTTAATATCCCCGATTATCAGTTGGATGTGATGCAAGACGGAAGATCAGTACTAAACATGAAGGTTGTAGTTGGCCAGGGGCGTAACCCAAGCAATGCCGTAACCCTAATGAATTATGCCGATAGTAACACGGTAGATAATCCTAACATACACTCAACCCCACAGCTAAGCAGCATGATACATAGTGTTGATGTTAACCCCGTTTGGAACATACCCGAAAGCATAGCCAGTAAAGAGATCATGGTAGAAGCCGCTAAAGACAGATATTATTTAGAGAATAAAGGCATTAACGTTTACAAAGACGGTAAGCTGATCGATCCGGATAATATTGACTGGACAACCGCATCAAAAGGCGATTACGACTTTAAACAACAGCCCGGCGATAATAATTCATTGGGGAAAATAAAGTTCTTGTTTAATAACCAAAGCAGTGTTTATTTGCACGACACTCCCGCTAAAGAAGCGTTTAATAAAAAAATGCGTGCGATTAGTCACGGTTGTGTACGTTTAGGCGATCCGCAGGCATTAGCCCTCAACCTATTTGGCGAGGGTAAGAAGTATGATCTGATAGTCAAAGATATGGCAGCCGACAAACCAGACCCCACCACCATTAATTTAACACCCAAAGTACCCGTATATATAACCTATGTAACCGGTTGGATAGATACCACAGGTACCTTACAAATAAGGCCTGACATTTATGAATTGGATGTGGTGTTATATAATGCTTTGGGAAAGGTGAAATAATCGCAACTACTCTACATGTCATCTCGACCAACGGAGAGATCTATACACAAGCATGTCACCACCCCTATCTTGTATAGATTTCTCCGCTACGCTCGAAATGACATTTGATGTAAACAAAAAACGCCCCCGATAACTCGGGGGCGTTTTTTGTTAGTTTATAATTGGTTTAAAGCTTCACAGAATCCACCATTGAATCGCTATCCGGAGAGGTAAAATTTGCTAATACATTCTCACTTAAATATTTTGAGGTATAGGTTGGGTTGTTGCCATTTATAAAAAACAACGACTTACCTTTTATCGTATTAATTACCTGGTTTACCACCAAAGGTGATACGGCAGGGCAGCCAAAGCTGCGGCCTAAACGGCCCATTTGGGCAATGGCGCCTTCGCTTACGTAATCGGCAGCATGTATTACTATACCACGAGCACGCGCGCTGGTGTTAAAGCCTTCGTCTAAGCCATCTAATCTTAATGAACGACCATGTTTACCCACGTAAATATCATCAGCCAAATAAAAGCCTAAACTACTTTGGTGCGACTCGTTAGTATCAGAAAATTGAGTAGCCATATCATTGCCGCTACCTTGCCCGTGTGCAACCCATGTATTTAACAAAAGATGTTTACTTAATACATCAATTATCCACATACGTTTTTGGCGGCTTGGTTTTGAAAAATCAACCACGGTAATAACATTACTGCTTTGCGATAGTAAATTAGCCGATTTTAAATTAAAATAACCGGTTAACGCTTTCTGAAAAACTTCTACATTTAAACCTGTTTCCTGCAAACGCGCCGTTTGGTAAACCGTATTTACGTATTGGGCAAATAACTCTTTTGCAGTAAGTGTAGTTTTAGTAATTACAGAATTTTTTGTGGCGCTTACCGGCGTCCAGCCAATAACACTTATAAATAAGATCAATGCAACGCAGCTTATCCACCAGAAATGTTTTCTCATATTTGTTGAGTTTTAAGTCAATAATTTAATAAAAAATCAGGAGTGAGTTGATATAATTGTCATACAAATATACGCAATTATTACTAATAAATAAAATTTATTAACAATAATTCAAATTATGACAAAGCAATTATATCTAAATTAAATTATAATTTCTTTTACGAAATAATGGGCGGAAAGTTACTTTTATTTAATCCATTTAACCTTTTCGGCCAAAGGTACCATTCTGATACCTTTGGGATGTTCATCGGCATAACCAAAATATAAAACACCCATTACTTCGTCCTCGTCGCGTAATTTCAAGAACGCTTTCATAGCAGGTTTTAGTATCATGCCACCGGTACCCCAGTACGATGCCAGATTTAAAGCGGTAGCCCCCAATAATAAATTTTGCACCGCGCAAGCTGTAGCGGCCAATTCTTCAAACGCGGGTATCTTAGCCAGATCTCCCCTACGCATAACGGCTATAATAACATGCGATGCTTTATCGCCCTGGTGCGCCAGGTTATCATAAACCCCTTGAGCAAACTCATCTGCACTAGTGTTTTGTTTATACATTTCGGCATGCTGATGGCAAAACGCAGCCGGTTCGGTATAAACAACAAATCGCCATGGCTCTGTAAGGCCATGGGTTGGTGCCCAATCGGCAAGAGCCAACAGGTCGGTTATTTGTTCATCAGGGATCTTATTCCCGTTCATCATAAAGGGTTTTATGGTGCGGCGGTTTTGGATGATGGTTTGTATGGTGAAAAATGTATCAGACATAAAATGCTTTTAAATGAAACCCATAAAAGTAAAACGCAAATAAAATTTCATGTGGAATGAATTTTAAATCTACTGTTCCAAAACCTGCCGTATAACATCCTTAAAGGCAGACAGGGTAATGGGTGACTGCCCCGAAACCGCAAAACGAACAACCCGGCTTTTATCAACCACTACATACGATGGCAGGCTGTAAACATGATAAGCATTGCTAACCGACCCTGCACCGCCTATCAAATGTGCGTACAACAGTGGCTTTTGTTTTAATTTGGTCGCGGCAACTAGCTCATTACTATTCGTAATAGCCAATACTATCAGGTCCTCGGGGTTATGTATTTGTTTCAGGAAATCATTCAGACTTTGAAAAGCTTCGGTACAGGGCGGGCAGTCCGGGTCCCAAAAAATCAGTACAATAACCTTTCTTTCTAGGTCATCCCTATTAACAATATCAAGCAGCGGGGTAATATCAAATTGCGCGCCATCGCGTAATGGCGAATTTTTAATGGCCATTTGCGTTTTAAGCCTCTGGTACATTGCCATTTTTTGCTCCAGCGATATTTTCATCAAAACAATTTTGCTGCCGGTCGCGTCAGACAGCCCGCCTGTTGACCGCATGGTATAGTCGCCGCTATTTAAAAGTTTACTGTATTGGTAATAATGTAAGGCATTACCCTGTTCATCATAAACCACACGGTTAGTATCCAGGCGCACAGAATGCCTTATAACCGTGACAACTTGTTTTTTTGTACCTGATGTATCCTGGCTATGTGCAGCAAAGTGCAGCATACTTATTAAGCAAAGTATAAAAAAGCGCTTCATCGATATATCGCCGGATATTTACCGGGATTGCTCTCGCTCATCATGGCGTAAACTGCTTCCACAACGTCATCAACAGATGGCTTGCTAAAGTAATCACCGTCTGACCCATAAGGCGGCCTGTGCTCTTTTGCGCTTAATGTTTTTGGCGGCGAGTCTAAAGCGTAATAGCCGCTTTGGCCCTCCAGTACTTTTTGCAGGATATAAGCCGATGCCGCGCCAGGCAGATCTTCGTCAACCACTAATAACTTATTGGTTTTTTGTAAAGACGCGCCACAAATATTATCCGTATCAAACGGATATAAAGTTTGCGGGTCAATCACTTCAATATTAACGCCCAGCTTCTCCAGTTCAACCGCGGCTTCCAGTACAATACGAAGAGTCGAGCCATAAGAAACTACGGTCATATCTGTACCTCCTCTTAATATCTCGGCCTTGCCAAGCGGAACGGTAAACTCGCCTATATTGGCAGGTAACTTTTCTTTTAAGCGATAACCGTTAAGGCACTCAATAACCAATGCGGGCTCATCACCACGGATCAGCGTATTATACATACCGGCGGCCTGTGTCATGTTACGCGGCACACAAATATATAATCCGCGTAGCGTATTTAATATCATACCCAGCGGCGAGCCTGAATGCCAGATACCTTCCAGCCTGTGTCCGCGCGTACGAACAATAACCGGCGCTTTTTGGCCGCCTGCTGTGCGATAACTTAAACTCGCCAGGTCATCACTTAAAACGGTTATGGCGTATAACAGGTAATCTAAATATTGTATTTCGGCAATAGGTTTAAGGCCGCGCATAGCCAGGCCAATACCCTTACCTACTATAGAAGCCTCACGAATACCGGTATCGGTTACACGCAGATTGCCAAATTTATTTTGCAAACCGGCAAAGCCCTGATTAACATCACCTATTGCGCCAACATCTTCGCCAAAGGCTACCAGGGTTTTATCGCGCTCAAAATTAGATTCAAAACAAGCGTTTAGTATTTCACGCCCATCTATCAATGGGGCATCTTCTGCATAATCTACAGGGTTTACCCTAACATTTAATGGCGATGAAGGCGACCCTGTAAACAGTTTAGAGTTAAATCGATCATGGTTTTTTATATTCTCCCGGGTCAACCATTCAGCTAAAGCAGTTTTTTCGGTGGACGTTTCCCAAACAGTTAATCTTAGTGCCTTGCGTATAGCAGCTACCGCGTCTTTACGGCCGGGGTCAATACAAGCTAATAGCTCGGCAACAACATCTTCTAATTCGTTCTTTAATTCGGATACATGGGTTAATTCGCCAATTAAATGTACAGCTTCGTCAATATCTATCTTTATTTTATCACCCAGTTTATTCCAGGCTTCGCGCTGACATTCGCGCACATATTTTTTCGCTTCGTCTTCTAAAGCGGTAACATTATCTTCAGTAATAATAGCCGATTCGACCATCCAGTTGCGCATTTGCAGCAAGCAGTCATGATCACCTTCCCAGGTTAAACGGTCCTTAGTTTTATAACGCTCATGAGATCCAGATGTAGAGTGGCCTTGCGGCTGCGTCATTTCAACAACGTGTATCAATACCGGCACATGTTCCTCTCTGCAAACAGCTATAGCGCGTTCATAAGTTTCGCAAAGCGCCACATAATCCCAGCCGCGAACTTTAAATATCTCGTATCCGTTTGTACCATGTTCACGCTGAAAGCCCTTTAATATTTCGGATATATCCTCTTTAGTAGTTTGTATACTGGCAGGTACAGATATAGCATAAGCATCATCCCAAACAGAAATAGCCATAGGCACCTGCAATACGCCGGCGGCATTAAATACCTCGAAAAATAAACCTTCGGATGTAGCGCCATTGCCAATAGTGCCAAAAGCAACTTCATTACCGTTAACAGAAAAGGTATCTAACGATTTAAGTTCTTTGTTTTGGCGATATAATTTTGATGCATAAGCCAAGCCCAACAAACGCGGCATGTGGCCACTTGTAGTTGACATATCAGCCGAGCAATTCATGCTCTCCACCTGATTTTTCCAGCTGCCATCAGCATTAATAAAACGGGTAGCGTAGTGGCAATTCATTTGCCTGCCGCCTGATGCAGGATCTTCCTCAATATCAGGGTTAGCATATAGCTGGCCAAAAAACTCTTTCAGGTTGCTCATGCCTGTGGCAAACATAAAAGTTTGGTCGCGGTAATAGCCCGCGCGCCAGTCGCCCTTACGGAAAACCTTAGCCATGGCTAATTGGGCAACTTCTTTACCATCGCCAAATATGCCAAACTTAGCCTTTCCTGTTAGTACTTCGCGCCGACCTATTAAACTGGCCTGCCTGCTCTCGTACGCTATCCGGTAATCATTAATTACAATATTCTTGAAATCATCAAAACTTAGCTCAGCAAGATCTAATTTACCGGTACCAGAATTTGCAGTTTCGGGCATAGAATTTTATTTAGAATGTAAAATTATAAATCTATTTTGTAATTAGTATAAACACCTAATAAAAGGTACAATTTATGGATAAGTTTTGAATTGGCACCATAACTTTTACATGGGAACATCATTGTTGTACATATACTGCTAATACTCAATATGATTTTATGAAAAAATATTTTGATTTTAATTATTGGGGGCGACATTATTACTTACACTTAGCATAATCTGCAACAAATAGTTAAATTTATCCGTTATAATGGTTTTTACATTAAACCTTTTATATTTGTAATACTCAAATCAACAATATGAAAAAACTAATTTTAATGTGCGCTGTAATTTTAGGTTTTGTGTTTAACGTATCTGCACAGGATAATCAAAAAGCCGAATTTAAATTTAACGAAGAAAAGCATGACTTTGGTAAAATACCACAAGGCACGCCTGTAACTACTGTATTTACTTTTGTAAACACTGGCTTTGAGCCGCTTATTTTGGCAGAAGTTAGGCCTACTTGCGGTTGTACTATTGCTGATTATACTAAAACCCCTGTTAAAAAAGGCGAAACCGGTAAAATAACCATTACTTATAACGCGGCTGTAGTTGCGCCGTTTACTAAAGCTATTATAGTAACATCAAACGCTAAAACGCCACAAAAATATTTAACTATTGTTGGCGAAGTCGTAGCCAAAGCTGCGGCACCAAGCACCAGATAGCGATTAAGACCACAACCCTTGATCTCTGCAAAAAGATAAAGGGTCTAAATACATAACAAAAAGGCCCGAAATATTTCGGGCCTTTTTGTTTATACATTATCTACTAATTCCATCGACAAAATATCATCTTTTTACTATTTTTGCAACATGCCAAATATATCGCACAAGGGGCAGCGAATGCCCGCTTCACCTATACGAAAACTAACACCCTTTGCCGACAAAGCTAAACTGGAAGGCAAAACAGTATATCACCTAAATATCGGTCAGCCGGATATTGAAACTCCGGTGGGTATGATAGACGCTATTAAAAATATCGATTTTAAAGTTTGGGCCTATACCCCGTCAGAAGGTACGCTATCTTATCGTAAACAACTTACTAAGTACTATAACAAGGCAGGCTATAATATTACTCCAGAGGATATAATTGTTACCACAGGCGGATCGGAAGCTATATCTATAACCTTTATGACCTGCCTTGATGCCGGTGATGAGGTGATAGTACCCGAGCCTTTTTACGCCAATTACAACAGTTTTGCAAGCCAGAGCGATATTGTGGTAAAACCTATATTATCACACATTAGCAATGGTTTCGCGTTGCCGCCTATTAGCGAATTTGAAAAGACCATAACCGATAAAACAAGAGCAATATTTATTTGCAGCCCTAATAATCCTACAGGTTACTTGTACTCGCGCGAAGAAATGGAAGCCTTAAAAGCACTGGTTTTAAAGCATGATTTGTATTTATTTGCTGATGAGGCCTATCGCGAGTTTTGCTATAACAACCAGGAGTTTGTTTCGCCCATGCATTTAGATGGATTGGACGAGAACGTGATCATTATTGATACCGTAAGCAAACGTTACAGCGCATGTGGTGCGCGTTTGGGTTGTATTATTACCAAGAACCGTAAATTTTGGAATACCGCCATAAAATTTGCCCAGGCAAGGCTTAGCCCCGGCATGGTTGAGCAAATAGCCGGCGAAGCTGCTATTGACACGCCTGACGAATATTTTGAAAGAGTAAAAGCCGAGTACACTACCCGCAGAAATACAATAGTGACAGCCCTTAACAATATGGACGGCGTTTATTGCCCTAATCCCGGTGGCGCGTTTTATGTGATGGCGCAACTGCCTATTGATGATTCTGACAAGTTTTGCCAATGGATGCTGGAAAAATTTAGCTATCAAAACCAAACTGTAATGATGGCACCTGCCACAGGGTTTTACAGTACGTCAGGTGCCGGCTTAAAAGAAGTTCGCCTGGCTTACGTTTTAAACAATGATGACCTTGCAAAAGCCATGATCGTTTTAGATGAAGCCCTGAAAGTATATCCCGGACGAACAATTGACAATGAACTATTAGCCGTAAGCTTATAAAACTATAAAAAACGGCGGCGATTAATATCGTTGCCGTTTTTTATAGTTTATTTAATTGTATGAGCTTTTGCCGGCACTGTTTGCAAGTAGGCATAAATGTCGTTAATCTCTTCATTCTTCAAAATCTTAAACTTAGGCATAGGAGGTTTAAGTTTCTCGCCATCGGGAGTAACCCCTTCTTTCATCGCCCGTAAAAACTGCTCTTGGGTATAATCGCCAATACCTGTATTTTTATCAGGCGTGATATTGGCGGCCTTTACAATAGTTCCATTTTCACCCTTAAATTTGATACCACCGGCTAAATAACCTTTAGTTTGATTTGGATATTGATAATTTAATGAAGTAAGTTTTTTAGAATGACAATGAAAGCAGCCCAAATTGTCAACCAGGTAATAACCCATAGCTACATGATTACCATCCGAAGGCAACTTAACGTCTGCTTTATACGGCACGGGTTTGGCCTTTAAATTCATATAAGCTTTGCCTATAAATGTAAGATGTGTTACCCCAACAGTAGTGCCATCAGCTTGTACAGCGGCATCGTTTGATCGCAGATAAACAATAATGGCATTTATATCCTCATCGGCCATATTGGGGCGTAGCATATAATTTAAAAAACGTCCATCGCGCGCGATTCCTGTTTTAAGCAGATACCGTATTTCGGCATCGTTATAGTGGTCAATAACCCCTGTTTTTGAATGTGTGAGATTTGCTGAAACCACTTTCCCGGCGATACCCGGGATATCATGAATTGGCGCTCCGATAAATTTTTTAGTCAATTTATCATAATGACAACCGCCGCAAATACTATAGGTTAACACCTTACCACGCTCAAACCGAGCGTCAGACGCTGTGGCCGTATAGGTATCTTTTGTGGTGGCAAATTGTGTTTTACAACTTATTATTACAGCCCCTATTATAGCGCTTATAATAATTGCAAGGGTAAGTCTTCTGTTTTCCATGGTGTTTTCGATGCGATTTCCAATATCACCTAATCATTTATTAAACCAGCCCGGGTCTTAAAAGTTTAGCTTAATTACTCAGTGTTAGGTTAGCGATGTTATTTTGGCAGAAATGAGATATTGTTAGCTAACATCTCAAAAATTGGTATATTTGTTGTTCTATAATCCGCTACTGCCACTAAACAGGGCAACTCTGCAAAAATGGGGTCGACCGGAATTGACAGGATGGAGATGAGTATGTAAGCATGCAGCGCGTTGGATGAATTAGCGCTTAAATCTGAACGTTCAAAATCACAAATGGCGAAAATAACTACGCCTTAGCTGCTTAATTTAGAATTTAGCTAGCTTTTGTCCCGCCGGTTCTCCGTTTTATTGGATCGGCAACCGGGGCATCGAAAAATGAAACTAGCCTGCTTAACGGTGTGCATAGCAGGCGAAACAAAACACCTAAGGAAGACGGTACAGGTAAGCAGCTGACCTTCCCCTTCCCTACAATTAAACAGATGCTAAGCACGTAGAAAGCATATCTTGTACCATGTTTGGACGAGGGTTCGAATCCCTCCGGCTCCACAAAGTTCAATGTTAAAACAGACTAAAAGCCTGCAAATCAAATGATTGCAGGCTTTTGTTTTTAGTCAAATGACTATAGTATTCACCATTTCGCAATAAAAAGGAGCGCGATTCGGTGAGTATATTTTAAATTACCTACTCGCCAAAACGACTTATTGCTTTGATAATCAAGGTGTTAAAATTTTGAACATCTTGTAAAGATGTGATTGCAAGCTTAATTTTGTTTCACTTTTTAATGCTTAAAACATTATGAAAACTAATTTCAGCTTGCTTTTTTATTTAAAAAAGCCAAAAAACTATCAAAGCGGGCTATACAAGCGAAGCATTTTAATTTGTTTTTTAGCGGTGCTTCGGCCTTGACATTTCACCCGCCTTGCGCTTTTGGTGCCTAAGCGTTGAAAATGGGGTGGTGTGCGAAATACTTATTTTATTACCAAAATGTAACAATCAATACTTAAAATGTGTCTGTTTGATTGTACTTTCGTTTTAACGAATAATGGGAGCCTATCATATTTTAACCGATTTGCAGCTGATCGATCTTTTAAAAAAAGATGATAAGGATGCATTTGCCGAGATTTATGGCCGTTATGCAGAGCAATTGGCAGGTTTCGCATCATCCAAATTATTTAACCTGGAAGATGCAAGGGATATTATCCACGACTTGTTTGTGAAACTTTGGATGGATAGGAAGCAATTGCAGGTTAACAGTAATTTAAAAGCATATCTGTTTACTTTAGTACGTTATCGCATCGTTGATAAGATCAGGAAAAATGTTACCCGCGAAGAATACGCCGTAATGGTAATGGCATTAAGCACCGTTCATGAAATAACTATTGAGCAACAAATAGCCGCAAAAGAATTACAGAAGAACATCGAAAGATCCCTTGAAGAATTATCACCGAGAGTAAAAGAGATCTATTTATTAAGCCGGGAACAAAATCTTAGCACCCCTGATATTGCTAAGCAATTGAAACTTTCGGAACAAACTGTAAAAAACCAGTTGACCGCTGCATTAAAACATTTACGTCAATCACTGACTGTAGTCACCACTACCGCCCTAACAATGTGGTTGCTTTCCTGAGCTATTTTAACTCAAAAAAAATATTTCATTTTCTTATAGTACCAAACGTCATTTCAAACGACTACTGTCAAATTCTGATAGAAATGAGTCGTAACCAAATCGAAGCCTTACTGGATCGTTATATCAAAGGCGAAGCATCAACGGAAGAAAATGCGTTGGTAGAACGCTGGCTGGAAAAGAATGGCAACTCCAATGCGGATTGGACAAGCTTGGATCAATCAGGTAAAGACGAATGGCTTTCCAGTGTTTTTGGGGATATCAAAAACACTATTCGTGGCGGGGAAGCTAAAGTCATACAGTTGCCACAAAGGAAGCATTTTTTGTGGCGAAGCGTTGCCGCAGCCGCAGCGGTATTGATAATCTTTTCCGTGCTATACATAGAATGGCCAGCTTTACAAAGCCGCTTACACCCTGTACAGCTTACAGCACTTCAAGTACCCGTTAATCAAAAAAAGGAAATTACCCTTGCAGATGGCAGTCAGGTGTGGGTAAATGCTGGCTCGGAAATAAAATACCCGAAAGTTTTTACTGGCAAAGTCAGAGAAGTTTATCTTTCCGGGGAGGCTTACTTTGATATTGCGCATGATGCCCATAAGCCTTTTATCATTCACACGGGTAACGTGGTAACCACCGTATTGGGCACAGCTTTCAATATCAGGGAAGACAAAAGCAAAAACACCATCGAGATTACTGTAACCCGTGGTAAAGTTAGCGTAGCAAACGGTGAAAAACTGTTGGGCGTACTTACACCAAACCAGCAGATCAGCTTTAATACGTTAAAAGAGGAAGCAATTAAGGAAACAGTAAATGCTGAATTGGTAATTGCATGGCAGCAAAGCGAATTGCATTTCGATGATGTGAGCTTTGCCGATGCTGTATCACAGTTACGACAGCGTTTTAATGTAAAAATCAATTTCGCCAATGATAAATTAAAAGGCTGCCGCTTTACCGGAACTTCATTAAACGGCGAGAAATTGGATAATATCCTAAAAGTCATCTGCGCATTTAATAATGCTACTTATCAAACTAAATCAGATGGCAGCATCGTTATCGACGGGGCAGGCTGCAAGTAACTATGAACCGAAATTAAAATGAAAAGTATTTAAGCTCATATAAGCTTTTGTCCTCCAGGCGGGATAGAAAGTAAGAACCTGTAAACCGACGGTCATCGGCTTACAGGTATCCCGGAGAACCGGGGTTTTAAATAATCTGTAGTCACTTAAAACATTTAAAAGTATGAATATTTCTGCAAATATGCGGAAACCGGGGGCATTATATACCTGCCTCGGGGGTCTAATATCAAATAAACAAATTATCCGTCAAGTAATGCGTGTCAGCGTTGTAGTCACATTAATTATTCTAACCACTTTACAGGTATTGTGGGCCACTACAACCAAAGGACAAGACATGCACAAGGAGAAGGTTACGGTCGGTCTTAATCATGAGGATCTGGTTAGCGGCCTTAAAAAGATAGAACAACAAACGTCGCTACGGTTTTATTACCGCAGATTGGATGTGCAAATGCTGTCTGATTTAAACTTGATCACTGGCAGTCGTACTGTTGAAAAAACACTTGAAGAGTTACTAAAAAATACAGGTTTCACTTTCAGGCAGATCGATGGGAATATTTTACTGGAAAAAAAACAGCAAACTGATTATACGATTACAGGCAGGGTAACAGGAGTAGATCATAAGCCCGTTGAATTGGCTACTTTGAGAATTGCCAAAGTCGGTAGTACCAAAATTATTTCAACCACACTGGCAGACACCAGTGGAAAGTTCAATATAATTGTTTATGAACAAGGTGATTACCTATTGACCGTATCTTCTATCGAAACAGACAGTTTAACGATGAAAATCACAGTAGCTGATTCGAAAATGGTTGAACTAACGGATATAGTTTTAAAATCGGCTCCACATCAATTGGCCACCGTGAACATTTCAGGAAGCCGTCCATTAATTAGGCAGGAAGCCGACCGGATCACTTATGACCTTCAGGCAGATCCGCAAAGCAAAGTAAGCAGCGTATTGGACATGATGCGAAAAGTACCTTACCTCTCCGTGGATGGCGATGACAATATCCTGCTAAAGGGCAGTTCGGGTTACCGTGTTTTTATAAACGGCAAGCCATCGGCAATGGTGGAAAGAAATCCTAAAGATGTGCTACGCAGTATCCCAGCCTCAACCATCAAAAGTATCGAGGTAATCACTACACCTCCATCCAAATATGATGCGGAAGGACTGGCAGGAATCATCAATATTATTACCAATAAAGACGTCGCTAACGGATATCACGGCTCAGTTAATATCAACGAAAAAGGGCCTGTAGGCGGGCCAGGCGCAGGCGGTGCTTTTACTTTTAAAGAAGGGAAGTTTGGTTTGTCTACACTTGCCGGGATTAGCCGAAATAACATACCTGAAACCAGTGGAGAACTAACAAGAGTAACTACAGGAACCAATCCAACCAACCTGGAACAGCACAGTACTAACCAAAGCAACAGCCATACAGGCTATGCCGGGCTGGAACTTAGTTATGAAATTGATTCCCTTAATCTGATTTCCAGCCAGTTCAACTGGAACAGCAGTAAACAGACAGGGCTGGCTTTTCAAACTTCTATCCTAACTGGTTCAAACTTACAACAGTACAACCTGGCCAATGATAATAACAGTGAAGGACGCGGCCTTGATGCTGCTATTAATTATCAGCTGGGTTTTAAAGCGAATAAGGATCAGTTGCTAACCATTTCTTATCGCTACTTAAAAAATAGCAATTCCTTGTTTAATAATATCGACGTGTCTAATGAAATCAATTACAGTAATCCGGATTATCATCAGACCAACGCCGAGAGCCTGACTGAACATACCGTGCAGGCCGATTATGTGCAGCCAATTGGTAACATAATAATGGAGGCGGGCTTAAAAGGGATTTTTAGAAAGAATAAAAGTGACTTTCAATATTTAACAAAGAACCCGCTAACTGGTAATTATGACCTGGATCAAACAGGCTCAAATATTTTCAATAACAGTCAGGATGTGCTGGCCGCTTATAATAGTTATTCTTACCAAGCTGCGAACTGGCAACTCAAAGCTGGCCTTAGGGCGGAAGAAACTATTATCAATGGTGATTACAGCCAGGGTAGCGACCAAATACAACAAAGGTATTTAAATGTATTACCAGCCATCGTTGCCAACAGGAAGTTTAACGATCGCAGCAGTTTGAGTTTTTCCTATTCAATAAGAATACAGCGTCCTGCAATATCGCAGTTAAATCCATTTGTCGACAGATCTAATCCTAATTTCGAAACAAGTGGTAACCCTAATCTTAAGCCCATTACCTCCACCGCATTTCAGTTAAGCTACCTGAAATCAGGTAAGTTAACCTATAATATAGCGTTAGGGTATTTATATTTTAACCAAGTCATCAACGCCTTCTCTTCGTATGATCCTACTACCAACATAACACTCACACGCTTTGAGAATTATGGTAAGGGTCGTGTGCTTAAGTCCAATATTTATATAAATTACCAAATCAATGACCATTGGAACGTTAACCTGAATACTGATATTCGACATGTGACCTTTTACGGGCTTGTAGATAACGTAACACTCAAAAATTCAGGCTATGACGCTTATGCATATGCCTCAAGTGGTTACAGTTTTAATAAAGGTTGGCGTGCCAATGCAGATTTTACATACAGGAAGGGGGGTATTTTACTACCGCTGGGAAGAACTAACGGCTTTACGGCATCATCTTTCAGTGTTAATAAGGATATAGTTCAAAATAAATTAACTCTTTCAGCAGCCGTAAGTAGTCCATTTACCAAATATCGTTATGTGAACGAACAACTCACCGGCCCCGATTTTCTGCAAACCAGCAATTATCAAGTTTATTATAGAAGATTCACTGTGAGTTTAAACTACCGCTTTGGTAAGCTCAAAGAGGAGATCAAAAAGAATAAGCGCGGCATCAAGAATGATGACTTGTCTCACTAAAGTTTGGTAAAAAGTCTTCGGCTATCTTCGCCAAAAGTGTTTGATTATTCTATATGCACGTTGGAGTTAAACTTCAAATTTTAGATTTATATCAATTCATTTTTGTATCTTTATTTCATAAGATTTGCAATTAATCTGTACTTAAAAAAGTGGTGAGTGTTTCGGTGAGTAAGAAATTAAGCCATTATAAAATATTAAATATCAGAGCGGTACAAGGATAATATAAATCCCTCCGGCTCCACGAAACGGATTCCCGCAAAATCATCAGTAGGCTGCTCTAAAAAGAGCAGCCTTTTTTGTCTCAAAATCAGCAAGTTATGATTGAACGCCGGATGTATCCAAGGTGCTCTAACTACCCCTTCATTTCAAAGAAAAAACCATTAGCCCAACAAAGTCTGGCTTGTACAAAAAAAATTTGAATGCTAACCGACTTTATCAAATACGGTCTTCCAGGAACGCTCGCTGCCAATTAAGCTTGATTTTGCACTGGCCTGCACAGAAATAGACCGGCCATCATTGCTCAACTTCCAAACCTCTGTTATGTAAACAAATGTTTGTTTCTGAACATTTACATGGTAAGGAGTGGCAACCATCAGATGTACAATTGAGTTCACAGTCATCGTTTGCCCATCACCTGACAACTTTACGGTAAACTTCTTTCCTCTTCCCGGGCCATTATCGATTTCGCCTGCTTTACCGTCGAAGGCCAGTTTCTCCTGGCTGGTAACAGGAGCTGTGCCAGGAAACGAGCTTGACACCTCTACAGTTAGAAAATTTACCTGCTCTTCTATTTTCATTGTTTTAGCTAGCATACGGTCACCCGAGTTATAGCAGCAAACAATATTTCCGTCCATAGCTATCGACTCTTTGGCTCTCCATTCGCCAGAAAAGCTAACGCGATGAGTGCCACTTTTTTGCTGAGCCAGCACAGGAAAATAAATTAGTCCAACCATGATGGTAGCCAGACCGTACAAAACATTTCTTTTATTTTTCATATCTTATTAAAATTGATCAGCAAATCTACCCTGACATCCTTTAGCCTGAAGAATTTGTATTGTAAATTAAAATGTAAACTTTGTAAATAAAATCTTGACACTATGTTTGGTAGTCGAAACCTTCTGTCGGGAAAAGGCAAGTACTTCTTTGGATCGATACTAAACGCAAAAAAGCACAAACCGATCTTATCGTTTGTGCTTTTGATAATCGATAACGATAATTTTTTGTCTATTAATGTCCTGCCTTCTGACTCTTTTGATGTGGATGGCCGTGTGTCTTAACTACAATAGAGTCCGCGTTTGAATTAACTGTTTCAACAACACTCTCGTCTATTAACAAGTTAGTTGTATCTCTTACAAGTTCGCCGTCAATCACAAGCGGGGCATTTTTTGCTTTTCCACTGATATTACGACGTTTATAGAATTGGCCCAAACTAGTAAGTTTAACGTTTGGGTTTAATGTTAAGATTATAACTTTTGTATTATTGTCTAATTTTCCAAACCTTTTTTCCGCTTCTATTTGTGTCATACCATGTATATCTGCTACGCTTAGGCTATTTACAAACAAATGGCGAGTCACTATTTCCTTTGTTGATGAACTGTTTTTTACAATAGTAATATACGATGGTTTCTGAGCGAACGCTTGTCCTAAAGCACATACTTGAATTAAAAGAGCGCCTACTATGATTTTGATTGTCTGTTTCATAAGTTTTATTTTATTGTCCTGGGTTTGGATTCACTGTGTTTAATGTATAAGCGATGGAGAAAAAATTGTTATCCGCACTTGCAACTTTTATATGTTGGATTCTGATCTGAAAAACTAAACGCAAAAAAAGCACAAACCGATCTTAATCGGTTTGTGCTTTTGATAATCGATGACGATAATTTTTTGTCTATTAATGTCCTGCCTGCTGCCTCCTTGGATAGCCATGTGTCTTAACTACAATAGAATCCGCGTTTGAATTAACTGTTTCAACAACACTCTCGTCTATTAACAAGTTAGTTGTATCTCTTATAAGTTCGCCGTCAATCAAAAAAGGAGCATTTTTTGCTTTCCCACTGATATTACGACGTTTATAAAATTCCCCTAATGTAACAAGTTTAACACCGGGATTTAACGTTACGCTTAGCACAATTGTATTGCTGTCTAATTTTCCAAACGTTTTTTCTGCTTCCTCTCTTTTGAACATATGCATATTTGCTGTATTTGAAACACTGACAAACAAATTGCGGGTTACTATTTCCTTAGTTGAGGAACTGTTTTTTAAGATGAAAATATATGATGACTTCTGAGCGAACGCTTGTCCTAAAGCAAATACTTGAATTAAAAGAGTGCCTATTATTATCTTGATTTTCTGCTTCATGAATTTGATTTATTATGTGTTTGGGTATTGTTTCGCTGAGTTTAATGTATAACTGGTGGTAAAAAATTGTTATCCGGACTTGCTTTGTTCTCCGGCGTTTTCGAAGTTTTGATTTTTTAACTATTAGTTTTCAGTGTCCAGCACCGATTCTAATTTTTAGTTTCACACCAAGTTTTAAAATGTAATTTCAAATTTGGTGCCCTGCCCCGGAGTACTTTCAACAGTAATAATGCCGCCCATGGTTTCCACCTGGTTTTTCACAAGAAATAGCCCTACCCCGCGAGCGTCCGCATTCCCATGGAACGTATTATACATCCCAAATAGCTTTTCACCATATAAGGCAAGGTCTATACCTTTTCCGTTGTCCTCTACGGTCAGTGTTATGCGGTCATTTAAAGATTCCGCTGTTATCCTGATCTTTAGTTGGCTATCCGCTTTTCTGTATTTAACACTATTGGTAAGCAAATTTAGCAATATGCTTTCAAAGTAAGCCGGATTGTACATTACCTCGACATCCGGCGGTACTTGTATGGTGATATCTGCCTTGGTCTGCTTTAGTGATTCCGATAATATGGCTTCAACTTTTTTGATCTCATTTAATAAATTTAACGATTTGAGCGTTTGCCTTTCTCCGGGCTGAATATCAACCACCTTGTTGAGATGTTCAAGCGTTTCCTGTAAACCCATCGCATTAACACCCAGCATATTTATCATGTTTTCCCTTTCTACATTGTCCTCTTCCCGTGAAATCATATCGGTTAGCATATGAATATTTCCTGCATATGAACGCAGGTTATGCGACACAATGTATGCGAAATTCAAAAGCCGGCTATTCTGCGCTTTAACGGTTTTCAACGCTTTATCCCGCTCAATTTCCGTCTTCTTCTGCTCTGTAATGTCTTTAATTTGCGAAACAAAATATAACGGATTACCTTGCGGGTCTCTTACCAGCGTTACACTTAACAATACCCATATAATACTTCCATTTTTGTGAAAGTACCTTTTTTCCATTTGATAAAAAGTTGTTTTCCCCTCAAGTAACGCATGCATTTGCGCCAAGTCAAGATCCAGGTCATCTGGATGGGTTATATCCTGAAATGTTTTACGCAATAAGTCTTCCTTTTCCATGCCAAGCATAAAGCAAAGTACTTGGTTAACCCGGATCCATGCGCCCGCTGTTGATACCATCGCCATCCCGATAGGAGCAAATTCAAAAGCATGATAAAATTGCTGTTCTCTTTCCGCAAGGGTGTTAATCAGGTTTTTTTGTTCCGAAATATCCTCTATAGTGCCGTAAATGTTTGATCTATTTTCGGTATCTGCGTGTATTCTTATTTTAACCCATTTCAATTTATTTGGGGCTATCCTCAACTGAAGCTCAACAGTTGAAGCATTACCGGTCAAACGCGTCTGCTCATACAAACTATTAAGCGCATTCGGATCTACATAAAAAGCAGCAGCTTCCTGCAAGTTGGGATAGAAACCCGGTTCGATTTCATAAATTTCACTCACAACCTGGTTCCAGTATATTTCGCCTGTATCTAAATTCCTCTCCCAAATTCCTAAATGCGCAATGGGTATTACCTTTTCGTAGAGTTCTATTTTAGTTTGCATGGTAGTAAAAACAAAGTCGAGTATAAATAATACCCTATTTACGTTTTTTTTTTGATAATAAAGTTGAAGAGTTTGAAAAATCAAGAGAATAAAATACTCACCTATACTTGAACTAAAACCAAAAAACGGGATTGCACCATAATCGCCCTATAGTTTTACTAAATTTATTAGTATAATTGCAGGGTATATGATGCAGCTAGCTTATGATTATTTAGAATCAACGAATACTGTAGTCTTCCTTACCGGAAAAGCTGGTACCGGTAAGACTACGTTTTTGCAATGCATCCGGGCAGAATCTAAAAAGAAACTGGCTGTAGTGGCACCAACAGGTGTAGCGGCGATTAATGCGGGTGGAATGACGATCCATTCGTTTTTTCAGTTGCCGTTTGGCCCTATTATTCCGTCAGGCAATTCAAGGCCCGAGGTACATTATAGTCCCGAGAAAAAAGAATTATTGAGTAGTCTGGAGTTACTCATTATTGATGAGATCAGCATGGTAAGGCCGGATGTGCTCGACCAAGTGGATCTGATCTTGCGTAACGTTAAAGACAACAATCACCCTTTTGGTGGGGTGCAGTTATTATTGATCGGTGACTTATCGCAATTAAGCCCGATCATTCGTGATGAGGAATGGGCGATGCTAGGCCGTTATTACACGACACCCTATTTCTTTAGCAGCCTGGCGATGCAAAAGGCACCCTACGTCCGTATTGAATTGGATAAGGTCTTCCGGCAAAAGGAACAGGCATTTGTTGATATATTGAATGAAGTACGAAACCAAATGATCAGTGACCAGAGCCTGGCACTATTGAATGCGCGCTATGTACCTAATTTCAAGCCGATGGCTGACGACCCTTATATTACACTGACGACGCATAATGCGATAACTCAACAAATTAACAATGAATTTATTGAAGCCCTAGCCGGCGAACAGATAGAATTTAAAGCCACTATTAAAGGTGAGTTCCCTAAGGATGCCTACCCTACCGAAACCGAGTTAAAACTAAAAATTGGCGCACAGGTGATGTTTGTTAAAAATGATAGTTCGTCCGCAAAATTGTATTACAACGGCAAGATCGGCACGGTCATAAAATTAACTAATGATAGCGTCACGGTACAAAGCGACAGCCAGGAAATTGAGGTACAGGCTCAAGAATGGACTAACATCAAATATCAAATGGCCGATGATGAGATCAATGAAACAAATGTCGGCAGCTTTGCCCAGATCCCGCTCAAGCTGGCCTGGTCTATCACCATACATAAAAGCCAGGGGCTAAGTTTTGATAAGGCGATCATTGATGTAAGCGAAGCCTTCGCCCACGGCCAGGCTTATGTTGCGTTAAGTCGTTGCCGCAGTTTGTCCGGCATGGTACTACGTAATCCCATTGCAGTGCACAATATTATTGTAGACCCGGCAGTAACAAGGTTTAATACACAAGCTAAATTGTTGCAGCCTGACCGCGAACAATTGGAGCGTGACCAACAAGTTTACCGACTGTTCCTGCTCACAGAACTATTTAACTTTAACGGCCTGAAAAAACGCAGTGAAGGCTTTGAATACCTGTTGCCTGACATGCAACCCACGATACTGGCCATAGCCGAACTTTCAGCCCGCCAACTGGTAAACTATAATAGTGAGCGTGTCCAAAAAGCTTCGGCTTACTTCCATGGAAAACTATCTGCAGCCGTCCAAACCCTGCACCAGCAATTACCCGCGTTCATCGGTCAGTCCAAAGAAGTTGCTGCCAAAGCTGATGAATTAATCAATTGGCTTATGGCACGCATTAAAATATTAGATCATTTTACCAAAGCAGAGTTTACTGCGATTGCTTACCTCGAAGGTCAAACTAAAAAAAGCAACGTCAGCACTTATCTCAAAACATTGAATGCTTTGCCCAATGAAGAATTGTATGTGCAACTACTGGCCTGGCGCCAAACGATAGCTAACAAAGAAAATGTAATGCCCAATATGGTCCTGTCGGAAAAGACTGCGGCAACAATAGCCGAAAAATTACCGGCTACCTTAAAAGCGCTCAGCACTATCAAAGGCGTTGGCCCTCAAAAAGCGGCACAATTCGGGGCGGATATCATCGGTTTGATACGAGTTTACGAGCAACAAATACAAGGTAATGGGGTAGAACAGGTTAATTTGTTCAAGACCAGTTAACACCAAGGTAGTGTGTATATACACCCCGTATACACTGGCAAAATTGTGTCACCACTTTTATTAAATATTATTGTAATGCTTATTCGGTTGATAAATAATATCTCATAATAGCCTGAAACATACAGCTTGATAATGAAATAATTATTAAATTACATTGAAAAAAATGTGCACCAACTTTAGTTGATATGAAAAAAATACCCGCGTTAATATTGATATTGTTTATAAGCACCTTATTAAAGGCGCAAGAACACCAAATGTCTAAGAGCTATGTGCTACCTACTGATACGTTGGTTCAAAAAAAGTTACACCAATGGCAGGATTTAAAATTTGGCTTATTTATGCATTGGGGGCCATACAGCGAATGGGGCGTAGTTGAAAGCTGGAGTCTTTGCCCGGAAGACGCAGGATTTACACAACGAAAAGGCCCTTACGGTGCAAATTATTTTGAATATAAAAAAGCTTACGAAAATTTGCTAACCACGTTCAATCCCACAAAATTTAATCCCGAAAAGTGGGTAAAAGCTGCAAAGAACGCCGGGATGAAATATGTAGTATTTACTACAAAGCATCATGACGGATTTTCGATGTTTGATACCAAACAAACAGATTACAAAATAACCAGTTCCAGGGATCCATTTTCGTCAAACCCCAGGAGTAATGTTACTAAAGAGATATTTAATGCCTTTAGTAAAGAAAACTTTATGATAGGCGCGTATTTCTCAAAACCCGACTGGCATAGTGAATACTATTGGTGGTCTTACTTCCCGCCGATGGGCAGAAATGTAAATTATGACCCTGCCAAATATCCCGACCGTTGGCAAAAATTTAAAGATTTTACCTACAACCAAATTGGCGAATTGATGACCGATTACGGAAAGGTAGACATATTGTGGTTAGACGGTGGCTGGGTAAGGCCTAAATCTACGTTTGATAGTACATCGCCTGATTATAAAAAGATCTATGACCAGAATATAGATATGGCCAATATAGCTGCAATGGCCCGTAAAAAACAACCCGGTTTAATAATAGTGGACCGTACAGTGCCCGGAGAATTTGAGAATTATACCACGCCCGAACAGAAGGTACCTACTGAGCCCCTTGATCATCCGTGGGAAAGCTGCATAACCATGGGTAACTCGTGGAGTTATGTGCCGGGAGATCAATATAAGTCAACTAATCAAATCGTTTCTTTGTTAGTTAAGATCGTATCAAGAGGCGGTAATTTATTGATGAATATTGGCCCAGGCCCTGATGGTGACTGGGACCCAATAGCATACAGTCGCCTTGAACAAATTGGCGCGTGGATAAAAGTTAATGGCGAGGGGATATATGGAAGTGATGCTGTTGCCCCCTATTCTGAAGGGAATATATTTTATACAAAAAGTAAAAATAGTAATACCATATATGCGTTTAGTCTGTCTGATAACGATAAGGTAAAATTGTCGGGCACGCTTACATTGCATCTAAAAGGCATCAGTAAAATTAAAAAGGTGAGCCTGTTAGGAGTAGAAAGAAAAATAAAATTTAGTACAGCCGCAGATGCGCTAACCATTACAGTCCCGGCCAATTTACAGGAAAACAATAACTTAACACAAACAGCAACTTTTAAAATACAATACTAGTAACGTTTATAAACCTTATTATATCATATACGTACTGGCCTTGTCGGTAATATTACTAACAAAGTCCAGGCAAGTCGCCACAAAAAAATAAGAAATATTTGCGTAGTTAAATAACTACATGTATATTTGTAGTCAAATAACTACATAATGAATTTACGCAGAGATGTTTTTCAGGCAATTGCCGATCCGACAAGAAGGGCTATACTCCTATTGGTAGCCTCGCAATCCATGACTGCCGGAGCCATAGCCTCAAACTTTGATACAGCAAGACCGACCGTTTCAAAACACCTCCAAATACTCACCGAGTGCGAATTAGTTGAACAAACACAAAACGGCAGAGAGATTTACTATCATATTA
>NZ_JAQBOF010000007.1 GCF_028288185.1 Mucilaginibacter sp.
ATAATACCGGTTTGGTTAAACAAACAGGTACGGGCGGTATAACATTTTCAGGGATAGTCACCAATAATTCGGGCGGTGTTATAACGCAAAACGGCGCATCCGGACTCATGCAGTTTACGCTTGCTCCAGTTAACGGCGGTTTAATTAATCAGACCAATGCCGGCCCGCTAACCTTTACCGCAGGGGCTACCAATAACTCCGGCGGTAACATTACCGAAGGCTCCTCGGGGGTTATGCTTTTTTCGGCGGGGGTTACCAATAACTCAGGTGGTACTATTACCGAAGGTGGATCGGGCCTTATAACATTTAATACTACCTTAAGCAATACCGGCCTGGTTCAGCAAACGGGTACAGGAGGTATAACATTTACGGGGATAGTAACCAATAACTCGGGCGGTGTTATAACGCAAAACGGACCATCAGGACTCATGCAGTTTACGGCTGCCCCGGTTAATGCCGGTTTAATTAACCAGGTAGATGCCGGTCCGCTAACCTTTAGTAGTACGGTCGCCAATAATTCGGGCGGCACTATTTCACAGGCCAGCACAGTCACCGGCAGTGTTATGACGTTCGCACTGGCGGTAACCAATAGTTCGGGCGGCACCATTACACAGGACAACACGGTCGGCGGTACCATGACCTTTACCACTACTTTAGGCAATAGCGGTTTAGTTAACCAAACCGCTACCAATACAGGCGGTATAACATTTTCAAATACAGTTACCAATGCCGCCGCTACCAGCGTACTTACTTTTAGAGGTGGAACAGCTACGTTTACCGCCACATTTACAAACGGAGCTACAGCCAATTTAAACCAGTTTGGGCCGGGAACAGTTACTTTTAACAATACGTTTACCAATTCTGGTACAGTTACCCAGACAGGGGGTACAATAGTGTTTCCATTGGTATCTGCATCTGTATTTACTAATAATGCCGCCCCGGCAACATTTACTGCCAGTGCCGGATCTGTGACGTTTAGCGGTGCAGGCGCTCAAAGCATAACTAATTTAAATACTACAACACCTGTTACATTTAATAATTTAAACATCAGTGTAAGCGGCACCAAAACTTTAGTGGGTGCAGGTAAATTTATCATAGCTAGCAGCGGTGTTATCACCTTATCAACTATAGGCAACACCATATTTAATCCCGGTATTGCCTTACTTACGCTTAGTTCGAACGCTACGAGTACGGCTTCCGTGGCCACTTTACCACCGAACACCAGTATTACCGGTAGTCCGTCTACTATAAGCATACAAAGATATATAACGGGTGGCAATATTATTTACCGGGGTTATCGTTTACTATCATCGCCAGTTCAAGACCCGGGGTCAGGCGGCTATTATAGCTTAGGTTATTTAATAGGCGGAGGTGCTGGTGGCACAGGCAGTTACATAAGCGCAGCTACCGGAACCGGCGGCGGATTTGATGTAACCGGTAACCCCAGCATGTTTTTATATCGGGAAAGCGCAACACCAAGCAATGCTTCATTTACCAGTGGTAACTATCGGGGTATTGAAAAAATAAATAATACTACTCCTTCTTATTCAATAGGCATTACCGGGGATGGAAGTCATAACCTGGGGGTTGGTAACGGTTTATTGTATTTTTATAGGGGTAATACTGGCACCAGCACATCAGCGGTTCCAAATAGTTTGATGTTCACCAGTTCGGGCGTATTAAACCAGGGCCCAATTACTGTTACATCATGGGTAACCGGCACAACTAATTTATCATATACCGCCGCCAGCATCGGCCCCCCTACTGACCCAAGGACAAATGTTGTTGGTTATAACTTAGTGGGCAATCCGTATCCAAGCACTATTGATTGGAATACTTTCCATACAACAGCAGGAGCTACAGGTATTTTAGGCACTAACCTTGATGCAACTATATATACTGTTGACCCTACTACACAAGGTTATGCAACTTATTTAAATGGCGGAAGTACAAATAGTGGCTCACGTTATATAGCAAGCGGGCAGGGCTTTTTTGTACACGCCAATGCCCCAGGGGCCCAGTTAACTTTTTATGAGGACGCTAAAGTTCCTAACCAGCCGTCTCCCTTGTCTTTAAACGCATCGACTCCTTCTGTTGAACATACGCACCTGCGTTTGCAGTTAGCAAAAGATTCTGTTCATAAAGAAGACATTTATCTGGGCTTCGCCGCCAATGCCAGCACTAAATATGTTATAGATGAGGATGCTCCTTATAGACTAGGAAATGGCACCGTTAGTTTATCAAGCTTTTCAAGCGATAACAAGGCTATGGCTATAAATTTTTTGCCTTTGCCCAAAGGAGTTCAAACTATCCCATTAAATGTATTAACAGCTGCATTTGGCACTTATAAATTAAATTTAACCGAAATAAGTACGGCTTTTAATATTTACGATGTTTGGTTAAAGGATAATTACACCAAAGATTCGCTGGATATTAAGCATAACCCAACTTATACCTTTAATATTAAAACCGATACTGCTACTTATGGTGCAAATCGGTTTAAAGTGGTGATTCGTTTAAATGCTTTAAAAGCGGTTCATTTATTAAGCTTTACCGGTGTGCAGGATACTAAACAGATAAAATTAACCTGGACGTCCGAAAATGAAGAAAATTATACCACCTATGTATTACAACGCAGTATAGACGGCGGCCATACTTTTACAAACCTGGATAGTTTAACATCGGCTAATTTGGGCACTTATAATGACCTTGATCCAAACCCGGTAACAGGTATAAACCTGTATCGTTTAAAACAAGTTGATGTAACTGGCAGCGTTAGTTATTCGGCTGTTTTGTCATTTGCCTATACTCCACCAATAATACCTATAGCTGGTAATAATAATGCCGTAAGTGTTTATCCTAATCCTGTAAAGTATATTTTGGGTGTGGTTATAAAACCTAAGAGCGACAAACCGGCAAACTATAAAATAATCGTTACCAACAATATGGGTATTGTAATAAAAACTGCTACTACAACGCTCCCAATATGGCTTTATGAGGTGGCAAATTTATTGCCGGGCACTTATTTTGTAAACGTTACCAGCAGTAAAGACAATAGTTTAGTTGGACGCGCTACCTTTATTAAACTATAACAGATCATAAATTATCATACAAAAAAGCCCTGCCAGATTTTTTAAACTGGCAGGGCTTTCTATTATAAATTTTATATAGACTTAGTAGATACAGGCGAAACAAAACCTCGTCTGCCCCTTGGCACTCTTCCATCGTTACGGCCACCAGCCGGTGCAGCTGATGATGGAGCTAAACTTAACTGATCTAAAACGCCCGCAACTACTTCAGGCAGATCGTCAATATTTTTTTGTTGATTATGATGTACTTCGCCAACCCCAAAGCCACGCCAAACTATCTGACGGCTGCGCCTGTCAATCAAATCAATAATTAAAGTACCTTCTTTGTAATGCTCTGTCCCCTGGTTATAACCATCATACATAAATGGCGCGCCATAAGCATAATAATACGGGCGATACCAACCACCCCAGCCACCAAAACCACCATAGCCAAAACCAAAGCCCGGATACATACCGCCATAATAATTAGGATAGTAATAAGTACGGGTGCCTTTACCTACTACGCTCGAGTAACTTACAATCAGATCGGGGTCGCGCTGGTTTAGTGTTAAACCTTTAGTTACTAATGATGCCGTTGCCGCGTCTTTTATCTTTGCATCGGCAGCCATATTGGTAGTTGCTTTACTATTATTTCGGCCCGTCGGCATCCAGGCAAAAGTACGGTACCGGCTTAAATTTGTGCGGTTTAAACCCGCAACATAATAATCATAACTGGTACAGGCTGATAAGCCTGAAATGAATAAACCTACCAGTACTGCATAAATTGATCTTCTCATGGCTAATTATCCCCTTCTTTTATATTTTTATTAGACAAGCAACCTAAAAAAGGTTTAACACTAAATTAAGTTTTTTTGAACTTATATTTTTTGTCAAATCTTACATTCATAAACTAAAAAAGCCAATCAAAAATTGCACATTTGCTAGCCCGATGGTACCGCTAGCTTACGGGAGGATATATTTGTTTATTAAGCAGCATGAGCCAGTATTTTATAATAGATTTCGATAGTACATTTACACAGGTTGAGGCACTAGACGAACTTGCCCGCATATCCCTAAAAAATCATCCCGACAGGGAAAAAATATACCAGCAGATAGAGGACCTGACCAATGCTTCTATGGAAGGCAAACTATCATTTAGCCAAAGTTTGGAGGCTCGTGTTAAACTGTTACAAGCTAACCGCGATCATTTAAAACTGCTTATCACACATTTAAAGAAAAAAGTTTCCACTTCATTTTCGCGCAATACCATATTTTTTAAAAACCACCAGGACGAAGTATTGATTGTATCGGGTGGATTTAAGGAATTTATTATACCTGTAGTTACCGAGTATCATATTAAAAAAGAAAACATCTACGCCAATACTTTTGAGTTTGATGAGGATGGTAATATAACAGGCTATGACCGCGAGAACCCGTTATCGCAGGAAGGTGGTAAAGTAAAACTGTTAAAAGAGCTTAAATTGGAAGGTGATATTTATGGTATTGGTGATGGCTACTCTGATTTCCAACTAAAAGAATCGGGCATGATCAAAAAATTCTTTGCCTTTACAGAAAACATTGAACGTAAATCGGTAGCCGAAAGAGCAGACCATATAACGCCAAGTTTTGATGAGTTTTTATATATCAACAAATTGCCACGGGCTATATCATACCCAAAAAACCGCATAAAATGTTTGGTGATTGGTAATATTGAGGAAGATGTACTAACCCAAATGCAAAAAGAGGGTTATAACATACGCCAGCGTGATAGCATTGAAGAAAAGTATCTGGATGAAGCAGGCGTATTGCTTTGCGACGAGGACAACCAACCAACCCCCGAGCAGGTACAAAATGCCGGCCGACTTAAAGTTATAGGTTGTTTTGGTAAAGCTAACCGTAAACTGGGAGAAGCGGCTTGCGAAAATGGCATTATTGTTTTTGATGACCCCAAACATAACCCGCGTAACGATGATTTTTTACCCAAACGCGTAATTGCTTTTATGAACGAGGGTAAAACCCATACCAGCTGCAATTTCCCTGATCTGCAACCACCGCGAATTAGCAACGCGCACCGCCTGATACACATCCACAAAAACGTACCGGGGATATTGGCCAAGATAAATGATGTATTTGCCCGCCATAACATTAACATAGTTGCAGAGTTTTTGGTTACCAACGAGCAAATAGGTTATGTAATAACCGATGTTAATACCGGTTATGATACCGAAGTATTGGATCAGCTAAAGGCTATTGAGCATACTATTAAGTTTAGGTTGCTTTATTAGGCCATAGTCGATGGTCCATAGTCCATGGTTTTTTAATTAATCCATGGCTTGTGGTTAGTAACCTATAGTTCATTGCTCAATTAGTGCTGCCCAAATCTATCGACTATGGGCCATAGTCTATGGACTATTAGCTATGAACCAACTTCTACCATCGGCACTACCAACACCGGCACTTCTGAGTGACGCACTACATGCTCGGCAATGCTACCCATTAACAAGCGATCAATACCTGTACGGCTGTGGGTGCCAATAACTATCATATCTGCACCAAATTCTTTACTGCAATTAATTATACCATCGGCGGTATCGCCAAACTCGCTAAAATGAGTTACGTCCAGGCCATCGCCAAACTTCTTTATTGTAGCATCAATAATAGCCTTTGATGCGTTGTTTTGTATATTAATTATATCTATATCTGCCACTGTCATATCTGATGAGCCCATCAATGGGTCGCCGGAGTTGTTATATGGCATTATAACCGGTTCAACAATATGCACCAAACCTACATGGGCTTTAAATTTATGGGCGATATCAAAACCGTATTTAGCGGCGTGTTCGGCAAATTTACTGTTGTCTATCCCGATGAGTACTTTCTTGATCAGCATGATTTATGTAGGTTAGTGTATTATATAAACAAACTAGCGGCGATATGTTTGAGCCCTAAATTTTCCTCCATGATTTGATTAAGGGCAGGCTATTATATTATGTTTAAAACCCATTATTATTCATCCAGCTTTTGCACCAGTCAAACCATTTCTCTTTACTGGTTTTGTTATTGATGCCAAAGCCATGGCCGCCTGCCTGGTACACGTGCAGCTCACCTTTTACTTTGGCTTTGATCATAGCGCTGTAAAACAATAGCGCGTTTTCAATAGGTACTGTACGGTCATCCTCGGCCATTACAATAAATGTAGGTGGGGTATCGGCAGTAACTTGTTTTTCGTTGCTGTACAGGTCAACCATATCTTGCGATGGAGTTTTACCTATTAAATTATCTTTTGATCCCTGGTGTGTCTTATCGCTAAAGGTTATAACCGGGTACATTAAAATAGCAAAATCAGGGCGTACACTAACATTGGCTTTATTATCTATTACCACTTTATTAAAATGAGTTTCGGCAGTTGATGCCAAATGTCCACCCGCCGAGAAGCCTATAATACCAATCTTAGCCGGATTAATACCCCAATCGGCAGCACGACTACGTATCAATTGTATAGCAGCTTGAGCATCCTGTAACGGGCCGATGGTTTTATCAATCATGATCAGATCGCTTGGTAAACGGTATTTTAAAATGAAAGCGGTAACACCGATCTGGTTAAAGGCTTTGGCAATGCTTATGCCCTCATTCTCCATTGATAGGCCCGAATAACCACCACCCGGACAAATAACAATGGCGGTGCCTGTGGCAATGGCTTTATCTGCAGGGTATGGTAACAGCGTTGGTATGCTTACTGTACGCGCCCAACCATTAGCATCATTCTCTACATAAGTTGCCGGCGTAGGTTTTGAGTTAGGCACACCATCGGGATATAATGGAATTTGTTTAACATCCTGAGCATGAGTTAATGGTATAGTCGCGATAAATGTTAACGCAATAAAAATTAGTTTTTTCATTAGTTTATACTTTTTGGAGTTGATATATGTTTATTAAAATCCGTTGGCGTTTAACCAGCTTGCACACCAGGTAAACCAAAGCTCGCGGCTTTTGGGGTTATGCAAGCCAAAGCCATGCCCGCCGGCCTGGAAAAGATGCAACTCGGTTTTTACTTTGTTTTTTAGCAAAGCCTCGTACATCATTATAGAGTTTTGTACAGGTACGGCACCGTCATCGCCAGCCTGTACTAAAAAGGTGGGTGGTGTATCTGCAGTAACCTGTTTTTCATTACTGTAAAGCTCAACTAATTCGGGCGAAGGGTTTTTCCCTATTAAATTTTCGCGCGATCCTTTATGAGCCTGATCGCCAAAAGTTATAACCGCATATAGCAGCAATGCAAAATCAGGGCGAACGCTAATGCCTTTATTATCAATTACCGGTTTATTAAAATGGGTCTCGGCAGTTGCCGCCAGGTGGCCGCCTGCAGAAAATCCCAATATGCCAATCTTTGACGGGTTAATACCCCACTCGGCCGCGTTTTTACGTACCAGCATAATAGCGGTTTGCGCGTCCTGTAACGGACCAATGGCTTTGTCAACCATTATCTGATCGCTTGGCAGGCGATATTTTAATACAAACGCGGTTATGCCGATCTTGTTAAATTCTTGCGCAACCGCATAACCCTCGTGCCCGGCAGCTAATATACTGTAGCCTCCACCAGGGCAAATAATTACGGCCGATCCGTTTGCTTTGCCCTTCTCCGGGAAAAACGGAGTTATAGTTGGAATGCTTACTTTTGATATATGCATATCCGCACTTGTTGCTTCAACGTAAGTTGCGGGCGTGGGCTTTGAATTGATTACGCCATCTGGATATAACGGAATTGCAGGCGCGGTGCCTTGGGCATAAGATATAGTTACCATAGCCATTAACAGCAAAGTTGTAAATACGGGTTTCATAATAAAAGGTTTATACAATAATAAACCTTTTCGGAGAGAAAGACTTACGAAGTTTTAAAAACTTAGTAAGTATTTTGTTAATATTAACCATTCGGCCCGCCAAATTCCATTAGGTATGCTTTCAGGAAATCGTTCAAGTCACCATCAAGTACCGCTGCTGCGTTCGATGTTTCATGATCTGTACGCAGATCTTTAACCAGTTTATAAGGATGCAATACATAGTTGCGTATCTGCGACCCCCACTCTATTTTCTTTTTATTGCCTTCAATTTTATTACTGGCTTCCTGGCGCTTGCGCATCTCGATCTCGTACAATTGCGATTTCAGTAAGCGGATAGCGTTATCTTTATTCTGCAATTGCGAGCGCGACTCCTGGTTTTTGATAATAATGCCTGATGGTTTGTGATATAAACGCACCGCGGTCTCTACCTTGTTTACGTTTTGCCCACCTGCACCGCCTGATCGGAAAGTTTCAAACTCAATATCCGCAGGGTTAACATCTATCTCAATAGTATCATCAACCAAAGGGTAAACGTATACCGAAGCAAAGGATGTATGGCGCTTGGCGTTCGAATCAAACGGTGAGATCCGCACTAAACGGTGTACGCCGTTCTCGCCTTTTAAATAGCCGTAGGCAAAATCGCCTTCCAACTGTAAGGTTACAGTTTTAACACCTGCCGACTCTCCCTCCTGGAAATCCTGCTCGGATACCTTGTAACCATTCTTTTCGCCCCACATAATATACATACGCATCAACATGCCGGCCCAGTCGCAGCTCTCTGTACCGCCGGCTCCTGCTGTTATTTGTAGCACGGCGTTAAACTGGTCCTCTTCGGCTGATAGCATGTTTTTAAATTCAAGCTCTTCAACCACTTTTATGGCCTCGTTATATTGTTCCAGCATTTCGGCTTCAGTAGCATCACCACTCTTAAAAAAATCAAACATAACGCCGGTATCATCAATAACCGATGCTACTTTCTGATACTCGTCTGTCCAAACTTTTTTTGTTTTGATGGATGCTAAAACCTTTTCGGCTTCCTTTGGATGGTCCCAAAAATGGGGGCCTACAGTTATGTCCTGTTCTATTTTTAATGCATCAAGCTTCTTGTCGATGTCAAAGATGCCTCCTCAGGGAAATTAATCTATCCCTTAAATCCTGGATCTGTTCTTTAGTCATGAGGCAAATATATAAAATAGCGATGGGTTTGAAATCTATTGGTAATTAAAACAATGCTAGTTGATACAATTAGTACAGATAAGTGCGGGGGGGCAAAACTATTTTTAATTAGCATGTAGCAGTCCAGGTGAAAACTGGAAAACTTGTATAATAAGCTGCATAAGTTCAGCTCCTTTTTGAGAATCTAAAGAAAGGGCTATACATATGCTTATAAAAGTGTTTATTAAAACGCCTTTGTAATCAGTCTTACTTAACGCCTCAACCCGTTCTGTTAAATACTTTATGTGATGTGCAACTATTTGTTGTTGTACATCGTTTTTTGTATAACGTTCGTTAATCAATACTTTCAACTCGGATAAAGCGATTTTGATGCTTTCAGTTTCTTCTTTACTAAAATTACTTTGGTCGGCGTAATTAATGGTTGTAATATCATTCGCGTTTTTTCTTTGCAAATAAGTAGACCATAGATCAATTTCATTAACTTCTCTAATGTATCCTTTTAGATCTTTAACAAGCCAAAGCTTAAATTCTTCAAGACCTTGCCTAAAATTATGAAGATTGGATGGTTGGTTCAGCTTTAATTCTAATGCTGGCGTGAATTTTACCGAAGCTATATTAAACAACTCAAAACTGTCTGGTCGCTCAAGAAAGACAAATTGCATCTTTGGCATAGGTTTGTATGAAACCTTCAAACCATTAACATAAGAACCTGATAAACTCGGAAAAATAGCCTTGAAATTCTCATTGATTTCTAAATTATCAATTCCAATTTCGTGTGTTAATAGCGTCTGGAACAGTTCATTTTTATACTCTTTTAACATAAGCTAAAAGTAATATTTTTTGCAATCAATAGCAATCTGCAAACGTTACAAGGAGAAATTACTTACTATTGATTTGTTTTATTTAAAAGAAGTTTTGGAGGCCTACAGTTTAAACTCTAATAAAAAAGCCTGTCCGCAATAGCAAACAGGCTCTTCATAGATAGATGGAATATTTTAAGCTACAGCCAACTGGCTAAGCAATGTGTTCATATTGTTGTTTCCGCTAAGCATAGCCAATAACTTGCCTAAACTAAAATCAGTATCCTGCTCATTTTTTGATTGTTGTATTATTTCCTGCATAACCGGCGGAATCAACTCTTTAGCAACTTGCAAAGCTGCAACCGGCTCAATGCCGTAATAGTTATTCAGTTTGTTAGCAAACTTATTAACAGTGCTAGTAATTAGCGGGTTATTATATATACCCGGGAACTGAAAATATTTGATCATATCTTTTAGCTTACCGCTTTCCATCTGGCCCTTTAATACCTCAATGATGGAGCTTGATGCTTCATTAATCACCGCTTCATGGTATTTTACCGGAATTACAGGGTTGTCAATAACAGCCATCCCGGCGTTATTTTTAACAAGCATAAAAAGTTTTTCAAACATAATACAAGTACATTTAAATTCTGATTATCAAAATGACGATAAATAATTGATTTATTTATCAAGTGTTCAAATATATTAAATAATAATTTTAAATATGATACTAAATTTGTTTAATCATTAAAAATATTACAATTCAATGAAATAAAAACAAACCTATTTATAATTGTGTTGAAATAACACCTGCGTCACTTAGTTTAAAATTTAATATGCACCTAAATATTAAATTCTATTTTTGCTTACAAAATATAACCAATTATGCTGCCAAATATTGATTTTACCACCACCCAATCGTATAAATACTTAACCGATCATTATATCGACGTAGTATCGCAAAGCCTTAAAGGATTATTTGATTCTGATAATGAGCGCTTTGCTAAGTTTTCTGTTCAGTTTGAAGAAATTCTGCTGGATTATTCAAAAAACCGCATTACAGACCAAACTATAGCTTTATTGCTACAGTTGGCTAAAGAGTGTAGGCTAAATGATGCAATAAGCGCTATGTTCAGCGGCGAAATAATTAACGCAACCGAGGGTCGCCCGGTGTTGCACATCGCATTGCGCAACCAAAGCAATACTCCAATTTATGTTGACGGTAAAGACGTAATGCCTGATGTTAATAGTGTATTACAACACATGAAAGAATTTAGCAATGCTATCATCTCCGGTTCATGGAAGGGCTATACCGGCAAAGCCATTACCGATGTGGTAAACATTGGTATCGGCGGATCTGACCTGGGACCGGTAATGGTTACCGAAGCGTTGAAATCATACAAAAACCATTTAAACCTGCATTTTGTATCAAACGTTGACGGTACACATATTGTAGAAACTTTAACAGGATTAAATCCCGAAACTACTTTATTCCTCATCGCATCAAAAACATTTACCACGCAAGAGACTATGACTAATGCCCATAGCGCCCGCGATTGGTTTATTAACAGCGGTAGCAAGGATGAGGATGTTGCCAAACACTTCGCGGCATTATCAACTAATGCTGATGGTGTTGGCAAATTTGGTATCGACACTAAAAACATGTTCGAGTTTTGGGATTGGGTAGGTGGCCGTTACTCTTTATGGAGTGCTATTGGTCTGTCTATTTCTTTAAGCATTGGCTTTGATAATTTTACCGAGCTTTTGGCCGGTGCCCATGCCATGGATAATCACTTTAAAACTGCCGAGCCGTCTGAAAATTTACCTACTATACTGGCTTTAGTCGGCATTTGGTACAATAACTTCTTTGATGCCGAAACCAATGCCATTTTACCATACGATCAATATATGCATCGTTTCGCAGCCTATTTTCAACAAGGCGATATGGAGAGTAATGGTAAGCATGTCGACCGCAATGGCAAACATGTTGAATATCAAACCGGGCCTATTATTTGGGGTGAGCCGGGCACTAACGGTCAACACGCATTCTATCAACTGATCCACCAGGGCACCAAATTAATTCCTTGCGATTTTATCGCTCCTGCACAATCACATAATCCGCTGGGCGAACACCATACTATGTTGCTATCTAACTTTTTCGCGCAAACAGAGGCGCTGATGAATGGCAAAAGTTATGATGAGGTGGTTGCTGAATTAAAAGCATCCGGTAAATCGGCAGAAGAAATTGAGGAACTGGCGCCATTTAAAGAGTTTGAAGGCAATCGCCCCACCAACTCTATACTGGTTAAGAAAATTACGCCGCGCAGCTTAGGATCGTTAATAGCTATGTATGAGCATAAGATATTTGTACAGGGCATTATCTGGAACATTTACAGTTTTGACCAATGGGGTGTTGAACTAGGCAAACAACTGGCCGGTAAAATATTACCGGAGTTAAGAACCAATGATAAAATCGCTTCGCATGATTCATCAACTAATGGGTTGATCAATCAGTATAAGGCTTGGCGGTAAGCCAGTTGGCAGTTTTTAGTTAACAGTTTGCAGGAGTTTATTTTGCAAACTGCCAACTAAAAACTGCTAACTATTTCTTCTTAACAAACTCAACCTGGTAAACGTACGGCCATTTTTTGCCGGTTACAAAAAGGCGTTTGCCCTTAGCATCCCAGGCTATGCCGTTTAATACATTGTTTGAGTTATCAAAATTTGCCGGGCGTTGTGATTGGGGCCAAAGGTTTGCCATGTTTGCGCGTTGCAGCACGGCACCAGTTTTGGGGTTGATAACCAAAATGGTATCTGTTGTATAAACGTTTGAGTATAGTTTACCATCAATATATTCCAGCTCGTTTACCATGTTTATTGGGCCCTTATTATCATAAACATCAATAAAGCCGGTTTGATGGTAATCATTCTTATCCAAAAACCAAATCCGGTTGGTGCTATCATCCAGGTACATTTTATTACCATCAAAAGTTACACCCCAGCCTTCAATGCCTACATTGTTGTTAAAAGTACTTAGTAGTTTAAAGGTGTTTTTATCAAACACAAAACCTATCTTGTCTCTATAAGTAAACATTACTATCTTGTCGCCAATAATGGCGCTGCCCTCGCCAAAGTATTTGGCATCAAGTTTTTGCCGCTGTACAACCTTGCCGGTTTGCAGGTCTACTTTTCTAAGGTCTGACTGGCCCGCAGTACCAGTAGTTTCATACAAATAACCATCCTTGTACAAAAATCCCTCGGTATAGGCGCTGGTATCATGCGGAAATTTTTTAATTACCTTATAGGTAAACTCTTCCGGAGCTTTTGCCGGCAGCAGCACTATATTGGTTGAGATCTCCTGGCTTTTGCCACCACTGTAAACTTTAACCGTGATTGTTCTGGGACCCATTGGAAGGCTATCCGTTTTAACAAAAAATCCCGCCGAACCTTTACCTGAACCTACTCTTACCGAATCAATCAGATAAGCAATTGAATCCGGTTTTAAATCACCATAGTTCACTTTTACGGTTACTTTGTCGCCGGTTTTATAGGACGTTCCGGCGTCAGGTGTAATGGTGATGTCGCCTTCATGTTTCGTATTGGTATGACAACCAAACATACTCAAGGTAACAGCAGCACTTAGTATAAGTATATTTATCTTTTTGCTGATCATTGATAGTGATTTTGGCCTTAGTGTTGTGTCTCTTCCATTGTAGCCTTTACCAATTCAACTTGGTATACAAATGGCCATTTTTTACCGGTTACAAAAAGGCGTTTGCCTTTTGCATCCCAGGCTATGCCGTTAAATACGTTTTTGTCGCCCTCAAATTTCGCAGGGCGTTCTTTACCGGGCCAAAGCTCCATAAAACTAATTGCTTTCTCTACCGCGCCGGTTTTACCGTTAATTATTAACATAGTATCGTAATCAAATATATTGGCATATATTTTACCATCAATATATTCCAACTCACCGATCTGGTTTACCGGGGCTTCATGATCATAAATTTCAATGGAGCCGGTTTTGTGATAATCATTAGGGTCTAAAAGCCATATCCGGTTAGCGCTATTACCTACGTAGATCTTTTTGCCATCGGTTGTCGCTCCCCAAGCCACACTATCCACATAATTAAATTGCTTAACCTGTTTAAGTGTATTTTTATCAAATACAAAACCTGCTTTATCTTTTTGGGTAAACATTACAATTTTATCACCAATAACAGCACTACCGGTGCCGGTATATTTATCGTCCAGTTTTTGGCGCTGTACTACCTTACCAGTTTCCAGCTCTACCTTCCTGATCTCTGAATGGCCCAGGCCACCGGTACTTTCATACAAGTACCCATCCAGGTACGACAAACCCTCGGTAAAGGCGGTTGTATCATGCGGGAATTTTTTGATCAACTTGAACCTATATCGCGTTGGCATCCGGGTTGGCATTATGATAATATTAGTTGTTACAACCTGACTTTTGCCGCCTTTGTATACATTTGCGGTAATAACCCTTGAGCCGCAACGCAAAGTATCGGTTTTAATAATAACTGCCGATGAGTCTTTTTTTGACCCAACGTATACCCCATCTAAAAAATAAGCGATCGAGTCGGGTCTGTATGATGCCGGGTAACTCACATGGGTATTAACCGGCTTTCCATTCTGCTCGCCATAGTTTACAGACGGACTTATGGTAAAGGTTACAGCTTCGTCTTTCGGTTTACAACTAAAAGCAAGGGCCGCTATGGCAGTAATAAGTAGTATTGATCTATTCTTCATAATTTATCAGCTGATGGCCAAAAGGCATCCTCAATATGGTTTAACTTATAATTGGTTTCGTTTTTAACTAAAATGGCAATAATATCAAACCGCACTTCGCCCTGGTGATCTTTCACATATATGTATTCGTCTGCAGCACCGGCCAGTAGCTTTTGCTTGCGGATATCTACAAAATCCTCGGGCTCACCAAAACCATTGCCTGAGCGGGTTTTTACCTCGGCAAATATAATAACCTTGTCTTTATATGCAATAAGATCTATCTCGGCTTTTCCGTGCCTCCAGTTTACATCCAATACCTCATAACCAGTCGCTTCCAGGTGCGCTTTTGCCAGGTTTTCGCCGTATCGGCCCAAATCATTATGCTGCGCCATTACTTTATTATAACCGATCCTAAATAATCAGAGATCGTTTTCTCTACCTTTTTCATGCGCATGTATTGGGTAAGCAGTATATCCTGATCCTCGTCTGTTACCGCGTTTTGTAGTTCTTTACGCAAGTTGTCTAACATTTTGCCAACCTTATGCATTTTTAAGTGAAATATAGCGCCTAATATAGTTGCCTTCATATTGGCCTGTTCATCGCTTGTCAATATTTTATGCATCTCATACCAGTTTTCACTTAACGTGTATTTGGTGGCAATTAGTGTAACCACCAGGTCGACAATGTCCTTATCGGGGTAATGGATAAAATGCTGCTCTTCGGGTAATACGCCGTTCTCTACTTCTTTACTGTATATCTCTATAAAGGCTTTACTGGCCGGGTGCTCAAACTCCACATCGTTTAACTCGGCAATCATAAACGGGCCAATATAGGTATTGGCAATACCATCCCAATCAATCATTTTATTGCCGTAAAGCAACAGCAGGCGCACAATTTCTTTTTCTTGGGACGAGGTTTCTTTACGCTCTTCCTGAACAGGTTCATCCAGCGGATATTCCTCTACCGGAGTTACCATTCGGCCGTTTGGCTGTTGCGAATCTTTTTTCGCTTTTGCCTGGCGCATTTTGTTGAGTTCGGACAGGAGCGCGCGTTCATCTATCTGTAATATACTGCTGCACTCTTTTATAAATACTGATGCTTTGATCGAATCGGGTATCTTGGCTATACTCTCAACTATATCCCGTATTACTTCTGACTTTTTTATGGGATCATTACCAACCTCTTTAAGCAGCAGTGTGGTTTTGTATAGGATGAAATCCTTCTTGTTATCCTCTATATGTTTTTTAAAGCCGTTGGTGCCTACTAATCGCACGTACGAATCAGGATCATGGCCATCCGGGAAAAGCACCACTTTTACGTTTAGCCCTTCTTCCAATATCATATCTAATCCGCGCAGCGATGCTTTTATACCTGCCGCGTCTCCATCATATAATATGGTGATATTTTTGGTTAGGCGGCCTATCAGCCTGATCTGCTCGACAGTTAATGAAGTACCCGATGAGGCCACCACATTCTCAATCCCGGCCTGGTGCACCGATATTACATCGGCATAACCTTCTACCAAATAACAGTTATCCTCTTCCCGTATAGTTTTTTTGGCGAAGTGCAACCCATAAAGCACGCTGGATTTATGGTAGATCTCCGACTCGGGCGAGTTTACATATTTGGGTACGTTCTTATCGCTTTTAAGCGTTCGTCCACCAAAGGCGATAACCCTGCCCGTAAAACTATGTATCGGGAACATCACACGGCCCCTATAACGGTCATAAAGCGATCCGTTATCGCGTTTGACAGACAGACCGCTATCTGTTAAAAACTCTTCCAGGTAGCCCTCTTTAAGGGCCTGGCCGGTAAAGGCTTCCCATTGGTCGGGCGAGTAACCCAGTTCGAATTTTTTTATAGTTTCGGTACTAAAACCGCGTTCTTTAAAATAGCTTAGGCCTATGGCTTTGCCTTCATCTGTATCCAGCAAGCTTTCGTGGAAGAATTTTGCCGCGTATGATGATACGATCATCAGGCTTTCGCGGCGGTTATCTGCTTCGCGATCTTCGGGTGCATCTACTGTTTCTTCAACTTCGATACTGTATTTTTTGGCCAGCCATTTCAGGGCTTCGGGATAGGTAAACTTTTCCAGTTCCATTAAAAAAGTGACTGCACTGCCGCCCTTGCCCGATGAAAAATCTTTAAAGATACCTTTAGCCGGCGATACCGTGAACGATGGTGTACGCTCATTAGCAAACGGCGACAGGCCCACGTAGTTGGCACCGCGCTTTTTTAACTGCACAAACTCGCCTATCACCTCCACAATATCTGTGGCTTCCATTATACGGTCGATAGTTGATTTTAAGATCATGTGTTAAAAATGCAAATGTAGGGCAATTATCCATTGCCGTAAATAAGAACGGTTAATTTACGCATTTTATTTAAAGCTCAAGGCATAGGTGAGGTGTACCACGTGAATGTGTCCCGTTGATACACTTTGGCACATTTGATTTTGTAATGTTTTGATAATTAGACAATTGATTTTCTAAAATCAGTTTCATGATACAGTTTGGCACAATTTTTATGACTTTTAGGTAAGTTTTGAGGTGCCTGAAAACTGACAATTTAGCGTCACCAAAAATATCATATATATTTATAGCGATGGGTTTCAAACCCATCGCTATGTAATCATGCTATACCAGTCTTCGGCTTTAAAAAAGTAATTGCTATCCCCGCCAATACAACCACACTGCCAATAATCTCTTTTAACTCCAGGCTTTCATTCAATATAAACATCGCCAATAGGCAGGTAACAACAGTTTGGCTAAGTAACGTAATGGCTACTTTGGTTGACTCCAAATGACTGATGGCGTAGTTAATAGTGATCCAACCGGTGAGTTGGCATATTATGCCCATGGCAGCCAAACTGCCCCATGTTTTTAAATTATAATGGAACAGGTCGTTACCTAAAACCATACTCAATATCAACAAAAAAACACCGGCCGCCAACATATTATAAAACATAAACGGAATGGTGCTTATCCGCTTTAAAATATCTTTGGTGATGAGGATATAAATGGAATAAAGTAAACTAGCCGCGACAGCATACACAATACCAATATTTAATTTTAGATGGATCAGGTTTGATACCCCAACCAATACCACCATACCTGCAATAGCTATAAACGTACCTATCCAAAACAAACCGCCCGATCTTTTTTTAAACAATAGATAACTTAATAGCCCCACCCAAACCGGCGCCAGGTTAGCCAGTAAAGTGGATACGGTTGCACTGATAATTTTAAGCGACAGGTTCCAAACTGCAATATCTGAAGCGAAAACCAAGCCGCCAACCAAGGCCAGGACCAAATCCTTACGTTGCATTTTAAGGTTGCCTTTATAAAGGCAATAAGGCAACAAACATATCCAGGCAAAAAAGATTCTATAAAACGCGCAAATTATAGGCGATGCATCAGCCAGCTTTACAAATATGGGCGAAAAGGATATGCAGACAATGCCTATAGCAAGGCTTAGTTTGGGATTCATGCGATAAACTTAGTTAATTTTGACAAGAGAGATGGGTGTCATCCTGAGCCCCGTCGAAGGATGAGCGTAAAGGCCCACCCACATGCTTCGAGAGCCTCAGCATGACACCCTTTTTTGAAGAATTACTAAGTAACATTAAATCAAATAATCGTAATTTAGCCGCTCTTAAAATATTATCATACAACAATGAGCCAGCGTATAAAGATCAAAGCATTATTAGAAAGCACAACAACCGATATTGATGTAACCGTTAAAGGGTGGGTACGCGCCTTCCGTCAAAACCGTTTCATTGCTTTAAATGATGGCTCGACCAATAATAACGTACAAATAGTTGTTGATTTTGAAAACACAGATCCTGCCCTTTTAAAACGTATTACCGTAGGCGCTGCCATCAGCATATTTGGTAAACTCATTGCCTCACAAGGCAAGGGGCAAACTGTAGAAGTTATCGCACATACGGTTGAGATATTAGGTGATAGCGATCCTGAAAAATATCCTATCCAGCCTAAAAAACATAGTTTGGAGTTTTTAAGGGAGCACGCTCACTTGCGTTTCCGTACCAATACGTTTGGCGCTATATTCAGGGTGCGTAACAGCCTGGCATTCGCAGTACACCAGTTTTTCCAGGATAAAGGGTTTGTTTACCTGCATACGCCAATCATTACCGCCAGCGATGCGGAAGGCGCGGGCGAAACTTTCCATGTTACCAACTTCGACCTGGCTAATACGCCACGTACAGATACCGGCGAGGTTGATTATAAACAAGATTTTTTTGGCCGTGCCACTAACCTAACCGTTTCCGGGCAGCTGGAAGGCGAGCTAGGTGCTATGGCTTTAAGCGATATATATACTTTCGGTCCTACGTTCCGTGCCGAAAACTCGAACACAACCCGCCACCTGGCCGAGTTTTGGATGATAGAGCCGGAAATGGCTTTTGCCGATATTACAGATAACATGGACACCGCCGAAGCGTTGTTGAAATATGTTATAGCTTACGCGCTGGATAAAAACAAAGACGATATTGAGTTTTTAACCCAACGTTTGTTAGAAGAAGAAAAGCAAAAACCACAAAACGAACGCTCAGAAATGACGCTCACCGAAAAGCTACAATTTTGCCTTAGTAATGATTTTGAACGCTTAACTTATACCGAAGCCATAGAGATATTAAAAGAATCGACCCCTAATAAAAAGAAGAAGTTTCAATACCCGGTTGAAGGCTGGGGTACCGATCTGCAGTCAGAACATGAGCGTTATTTGGTAGAGAAGCACTTTAAGAAGCCTGTTATATTGACCGACTATCCAAGAGAGATCAAATCATTCTACATGCGCCAAAATGATGACGGCAAAACCGTTGCCGCTATGGATATATTATTCCCCGGCATTGGTGAAATTGTAGGCGGAAGCCAACGCGAGGAGCGTTTGGATAAACTGGAAACACGTATGGACGAAATGAGCATACCTAAAGACGAGCTTTGGTGGTACCTTGACACACGCCGTTTCGGCTCATGCCCGCATGCGGGCTTCGGCTTAGGCTTTGAGCGTTTGGTGCTGTTTGTTACCGGTATGGGTAATATCAGGGATGTGATCCCTTTCCCAAGGTTCCCTAAAAACGCAGAATTTTAATCGCTGATTTAAAACAAACACGTCATTGCGAGGAACGAAGCAATCTCTATGGTTGCTAATCAACGTCCTCAATTGTCGTGCTGGCTATCGCCAAATTATATTAAGGATATTGACTGTCTGTTGCAGAGATTGCTTCGTTCCTCGCAATGACGTGTAGTTTAAGTTGTTCTTCGCTTATTGCTAATTAGCCCCACTTTCCCTATATTGTCCCTCGAAATTAACTTATCATGAAAAAATTCTCCCTGATTATTTTACTAATCGGCATAGCTGCATGCCGGGTATTTGCCCAAAGCCATGCTTTGTGGATGCAGCAACCCTCAATTTCCCCAGATGGTAACTGGATAGCTTTTGAATATAAAGGCAATATCTTTAAAGTAGCCTCAACCGGCGGTGCCGCTATACCGCTAACTATCAATAGCTCATACAACGGCTACCCTGTTTGGAGCCATGATGGTAAAACTATCGCTTTCGCGTCAGACCGCTACGGTAATTTTGATGTTTATACCATGCCGTCAGACGGTGGTGTAGCTAAAAGGCTAACGTTTGATTCGGGCAAAGATATCCCTAACGAGTTTTCGGGTGATGATAAAACCATTTATTTTGGTAGCCGCAGGCATGATGTTGCCAGTTCGGTGCGTTTCCCCGAAGATGGTTACTTTATCAAATTATATAAAGTAGCAGCTAAAGGTGGCCGTAGTTTTATGGTAAACTCGGCAGGTACAGAGTTTGTACACTTTAATAAAGCAGGTGATAAATTTATTTTTCAGGATAGTAAAGGTTATGAAAACCCTTATCGTAAGCACCATACCTCAAGCGTAACGCGCGATATATGGATCTACAATACTAAAACGGATGGTTACACCAAAGTATCAGATTATAAAGGCGAGGACCGCGAACCACTTTGGGGCAACGGCAGTACCTTTTATTATTTAAGCGAGCGCAATGGCAACCAAAACCTTTTCCGCTCGACCGAGGCTGATGCAAGCAAAGTAACCCAGTTAACTACGTTTGATAAAAACCCGGTACGTAACCTGTCACGAGCAGACAACGGCACATTCGCCTTCACTCAAAACGGCGATATCTACACATTAAAAGAAGGCCAGAAACCACAAAAGGTAACCATTAATATCAATGCTGATTTTAATGGCGATCAAACCCAAAATATAGCTGTTAGAGGTGGTGCCAGCGAAATGGCCGTGGCGCCCGATGGTAAAGAAATAGCATTTGTGTATCGCGGCGAAATATTCGCCGCATCAGCCGAAGGTGGTTTGGTAAAAAGAATAACCAACACCCCTAACCAGGAGCGCATGATCAAATTCAGTTCGGACGGGAGAAGTATTATCTATTCGGTAGAGAATGAGCAATCATGGGATATTTACAAAGTATCTATCGCCAACAAAAGCGAGCCCTATTTTTATGCGGCTACTACCCTAATTACCGAGCCTGTAATTGCTACCGATAAGGATGAGTTTCAGCCTATCCCATCGCCGAACGGCAAAAAAATAGCTTACCTGGAAGAGCGTAATGTGATTAAGGTTTATGATATCGCCACAAAAAAATCTGTCGCTATATTACCGGAAGGCGTAAACTTCTCTTATGCCGATGGCGATCAAAATTTTGTTTGGTCGGCAGATAGTAAGTATATCTTAGCACAATCTACCGAGGGTAACGCATTAGGCAGCAGTGAGGTGGTATTAATTAAAGCCGATGGCTCGAAAGCACGCGTCAACCTAACCCAAAGTGGTTTTGACGATAACAACCCGCAGTTTGGCATGGGCGATAAAATGATGTACTGGACAAGCGACAAGCAAGGTATGAAAAACCTTACTCGCGGCGGACAAGGCGATGTTTACGCCATGTTTTTTGACCAGGCTACCTGGGATAAATTCCAACTAAGCAAAGAGGACCTTGCTATTAAAACAGAGATAGATAAAAGAGATTCAGTCGATATCAAAAAAGCGATAGCAAAAGCGGATAGCGTGGCTAAAGCCGAAAAGAAAAAAATAACGCCGCCTGCTATACCTGAGTTTTTACCTAACCTGGAAAATTTGGAGGATCGTACCGTGCGTTTAACCTTAACTTCGTCACGTATAGGCGATGCCAAACTATCAAAAGATGGTGAAAAGCTATATTACCTAGCCCGGTTTGATAAAGGGTATAACCTATGGGTACTAACAACCCGCACAAGAGAAACCAGGGTGCTGGCCGAAATAAACGCGGGCGGCGGATCGCTGGAAATGAGCAATGATGGTAAGGCATTATTTTTACTATCAGGCGGTGGTATTATGCGTATAGGAGTTGACGATGGTAAGGTTACACCTGTGCCTATCAGTACCACTTTTACCCTAAATGCATCTGCCGAAAGAGCCTACATCTATGAGCATATCTGGAAACAGGTTAAAAAGAAATTGTTTGACCCTAACCTGCAAGGCGTTGATTGGACCTATTACCATGATAACTATGTTAAATTTTTACCGTACGTAAGTAATAATTATGATTTCCAGGTATTATTGAGCGAATTGCTGGGCGAGTTAAATGCATCACATACAGGCGGTATTTATGCCGTTAGTTTCCCTGATGGTGAGCGTACGGCCGCTTTAGGTTTAATTTATGATTACACAAGAACCAATGATGGTTTGATGGTTAAGGACATTATAACCGGTAGTCCGTTTAGTATTGCTAAAACCAAAATGAAAAGAGGTTATATTATTGACAAAATTGATGGCACAGCCATTACTGCCGATGATGATTGGGCCAAACTATTAAATAATAAAACCGGCAAATTTACACTTATCACTTTCCATGATCCGGCAACTAATCAAACCTATAATGAAACTGTTAAACCAATAACCGTTGGTGCAGAAAATGGCATGTTATACAACCGTTGGGTACGCAAAATGGAGCATTTAACGGACAGCCTATCGCATGGCGAAGTTGGGTATGTGCATATAGCAGAAATGAACGAAGAAAGTTATCGCACCGCTTTTGATAAGGTTTTAGGTAAAAATCTTAATAAAAAAGCATTAATTGTTGATACCCGTTTTAACGGCGGCGGCTGGCTGCATGATGATTTGGTTACCTTTTTAGGTGGCAAGCACTATTTCTCTTTCAGGCCGCAAGGGCATGTAGCCAATGGAGGCGAATCTGCCAACAAATGGGATAAACCAAGCTGCGTATTAATGAGCGAGGGTAATTACTCTGACGCGTTTATGTTCCCGTATGCTTATAAAGAATTGGGCATAGGTAAATTAATAGGTATGCCGGTTGCAGGTACAGGCACCGCGGTATGGTGGGAAAACCAGATAGACAACTCTATAATTTTTGGTATACCGATGATATCAAGCTGGGGGACTAATGAAACCCACGCTACCGAAAATCATCAGTTAGAACCGGATATTAAAGTTAATAACGATTACAATCAGGAGCTTACCGGCGAGGACCAACAACTGGAAGCTGCCGTAAAAGAAATGCTGAAAGAAATAGGTAAGTAATAGAAATTCCCTAACGCAATATATAACGAATTAAGCCCTGCCCGGTAACGGTGTGGGGCTTTTTTTGGGGAGGAAGAGCGCGAGGGCTGTCATACTGAGCTCCGTCGAAGTATGAGCGAGGGCCTTTTTTAATTATGATGATAATCCCGTTGAAAGATTAGAAAACTAGCGCGCTCTACTTTATGGAAAGGTACGTTCCAGTTGCCCTGGTAACTTATTTTGGCTGGGAGCAATTCGCCATTATATGGGATCAATTCAATGTTCATCTTCACATCAAAATCAAAGAAAATGTTACTGTATTTCATATCAACATAACGGCCCAATATTTTAAAGGTGCGTGTATCAAAAATGGTAGTCAGCTCTCTTATCATTACATCGCCATCGGCTATGCTCGGCTTTTTTATCACCTTAAAACGATAAACGGGTATAGAGTCCAGATATTTACCACGCGCAAACTCATAGCTGTAAAACTGCTTCATATCGCGGCCAAAGATCTCTGTTTTACCACTCAAAAATGGGATACCGGTAACTTTGCGTCCCGGAGAGAATATCAGTGTTTTTAGCTTGTCTTTATACGTTCCATTCTTACCTGCCCCGGCCAGCGGATCGCTCGCAGAAAATTCAGAATTATAGGCGTTGTTAAAAATATAGTCGAACATTTCAACAGTATACAGCTCATACTTGCCATTCTTTTTATAAACATTGCCTTTGTCCTGCTTTAACAGGTATTCGGTTTTATGCCTGCCTCCTACTATGTTGTGTTTTACAATTCGGTGTATCTCGCCGTCTACTTTATTATTCTTATCATAAGTGTAAATATTGTTTTCGGCAGTGAAGCCATAGCGTTTCATGTTACGGAAAGCTTTATAAAAACCGGTATCGGCTAATACGGCATCAATAAAATCCTGCGCGTTTAAGCGGTGCGACCGGATATTTATCGGCGAATCAATAACAACGGTTAATAGTGTATCCGGGTTAAACCTATGCTGTGCCTTCAAGCTAAAAGCCGAAAGCAAAAGGCAGAAAGACAGTAAGATTCTTTTCATCATTATTCCATCTACGGTCTATAGACCATGGACTACTAACTATCTATCTAATTACCCAATTGTTTAATAGCCAAATAAGCCATTAGGCCAATACTTTGCTCCAAAGCAGTTTCTTCTATATCAAAAGTGGGGGTGTGTACGGCTGATGTGATACCACGGCTTTCGTTACGTGTACCCATACGATAAAAACAAGCATCAGATACCTGCGAATAGTAGGCAAAATCTTCGGCAGCCATCCATATATCCAGGTCCAGCACGTTTTCTTTGCCTAAATAATCTTCGGCATGCGCGCGTGTGGCCTCGGTTAATTTGGGTTCGTTTATCAGGAATGGATAGCCTTTCATAATATTAAACTCGCAGCTTCCACCCATACTTTCGGCAATACCTTCGGCCATTTTTTTCATTTTGATATGGGCCTCTGCGCGCCACTCTTCATCAAGCGCTCTAAAGGTACCTTCCAGCTTAACCTCGTTAGGGATAACATTGGTTGCGCCATTAGCTATTACTTTACCAAATGACAGTACAGTTGGATTTTTAGGGTCGGCCATGCGGCTAACAATTTGCTGTAGGGCTATTAATATATGCGCGGTAATAATTACCGGATCAATGTTTTGTTGTGGCTGCGCGCCATGGCCGCCTTTGCCTTTTACGGTAACATATAATTCGTCTGTAGAGGCCATGTATTTGCCCGAGCGGAAACCAAATTTACCGGCATCAATTAAAGGCATTACGTGTTGGCCTAGTACTGCATCAGGCTTTGGATTTTCCAATACGCCTTCTTTTATCATCAGGCTTGCTCCACCGGGTAGTTTTTCTTCGGCAGGTTGAAATATCAGTTTAACAGTGCCACCAAACTCGCTCCTTAATTCGGTCAATATTTTTGCGGTACCTAACAGGGATGAGGTATGCACATCATGGCCGCAAGCATGCATCACACCCATGTTTTGCGATTTGTATGGAACATCATTAGCCTCGGTAATAGGCAGTGCATCCATATCGGCACGCAAGGCAACTACCTTGTCAGACGGCTTCTCGCCTGTTATCAGGGCCACCAAACCATTATCAGCCATGCGTTCCCAGCCGATACCCAGCTCGTCTAATTTTTTAGCAACAAACGCAGATGTTTCTACTTCATGAAATGAAAGCTCCGGATGCGTATGTATATGGCGGCGATTGCCTACCACTTCGTTAAAAAGGTTTTTAGAAAGTTGCTGTATCTGCTGTTTAATCATTTCCTGTGTTTATTTTAGGCGGATTTATTTTGCCTTCAATTATAAAAAGGCTTGTAAACTTACCTCGTAATTCCTGCATTAGTTTTTCGGCCTCCAGGCGCGATCTGAAATCGCCTGCCCGTACTTTAAAATCCGGCTCGTTATAAGTAATATAAGTACGCATACCCGGATGTTGGTTTACAAACCGCTCCTGCACATCATAAGCTTCTTTACGGCTTGTGCCGTTGTATATCTGCACCCGGTAGCCATAGCCTAATGTTGAATAAGTAGCCGTTACTGCCACACCACCACTCCCTTTTAAAGTAGAGCGCCTGGCTGCTAAAGTATCTATCCGTGCATCTTTTATAACCTCGACCGTGCCGCGGGTTTGCGCCTGTGCTGTTACCGGTACAAAAATAGTTATAAAAAAAATGCACCCGGCTATATTGCTAAAAATTGCTTTATAATCGGGTGCGTTTTTCATGCTTTTTTTTCAAAGCCCTCTCCTTTGGGGAGGGTTGGGTGGGGCCTACGCCTGGCCTATGCCATGGCAGCTTTTATATTTTTTACCGCTACCGCAAGGGCAAGGGTCGTTTCTACCTATTTTTTGTTCAACACGTATTGGCATTGGTTTTTGTAGCTCGCGCGTGTCGTCAAACTGTGGTATGCCTGTACCGCCATCATGCACTAACTCAGGTTTTGAGGTACGCATTTTACGCATATCTGTTTTTGGCTGTGGCCTTGCTTCCTGCACTTCATCAGGTGCTTGTTGCGCGGCAATTCCTCCCCTAAACAAGAAACTCACTAACTCTTTATTAACACTGGCTAACATAGTACGGAACAAATTAAACGCCTCTAACTTATAAACCAGTAATGGGTCTTTTTGTTCGTAAGTCGCATTTTGTACAGATTGCTTTAACTCATCCATTTCGCGCAAATGCTCTTTCCAGGCATCATCTATCAATGAAAGCGTAACATTCTTTTCGAATGATTTGATCACTTCCATCCCATTGTTTTCAACCGCCTTTTTAAGTGGAACAGCTACCTGCATGGCATGAACACCATCAGTAAACGGTACTACTATGTTTTCGATAATATTACCACGGGTGGTGTACACATCTTTCAGTATTGGGAAAGCCTGCTGTGCAATAGCTTCTGATTTACGTTTGTAAAACTCTGTTACTTCTGCAAAGGTGCGGTCGACTAAATTATTTAAGCTTGTTGCTCCAAACTCATCTTGCGTAAGCTCAATATCAACAGAAAACAAACGGATAACCTCTAAACGATAACCTTCGTAATTGTTTACTTCTTTGTATTCGGTTACAACATCTTCAACTACATCAAAAACAGTATTGTTTAAATCAACATCTAAACGTTCGCCAAACAGCGCGTTTTTACGTTTGGTATAAACAACAGTACGCTGCGAGTTCATCACGTCATCATACTCCAGCAAACGCTTACGGGTACCAAAGTTGTTTTCTTCTACCTTTTTCTGCGCACGCTCTATCGAGTTTGATATCATGGAGTGCTGTATAACTTCGCCTTCCTCAATACCCATACGCACCATTAGGTTTGAGATCCGCTCTGACCCGAATAAACGCATCAAATTATCCTCTAACGATACAAAGAATTGTGAGGTACCCGGATCGCCCTGGCGGCCTGAACGACCACGCAACTGCCTATCCACACGGCGCGACTCATGGCGCTCTGTACCTACAATGGCTAAACCACCGGCTTCTTTTACACCTGCACCCAATTTAATATCCGTACCACGGCCAGCCATGTTAGTGGCAATAGTTACCGTACCTGTTTGACCGGCTTCGGCTACTACATCAGCCTCTTTCTGGTGCATTTTGGCATTCAATACGTTGTGTTTGATACCGCGTAGCTTCAACATACGGCTCAATAATTCTGATATTTCTACCGAAGTTGTACCTACCAGCACCGGGCGACCCGCCTGCGTTAGTTTTACAATCTCATCGGCAACGGCATTATATTTTTCGCGTACGGTACGGTAAACCAGGTCTTCCATATCCTTACGACTGGCCGGTGTATTGGTCGGTATTTCTACCACATCCAGTTTATATATTTCCCAGAACTCACCTGCTTCGGTAACGGCAGTACCCGTCATACCGCAAAGCTTGTGGTACATCCTGAAATAATTTTGCAGGGTGATGGTCGCAAAAGTTTGTGAAGCATCTTCTACTTTTACGTTCTCTTTAGCCTCGATAGCCTGGTGTAAGCCGTCAGAATAACGACGGCCATCCAATACGCGGCCTGTTTGCTCATCAACAATTTTCACTTTACCATCGTCAAGGATGTATTCGGTATCCTTTTCAAATAAAGTATAAGCTTTTAATAATTGGTTAACCGAGTGGATCCGCTCAGACTTAATAGAAAAATCGCGCATCAACTCGTCTTTTCTGGCGATCTTTTCTTCAGCCGGCAAATCAGATTTTTCAATTTCTGCTATCTCAGTACCTACATCCGGCATTACAAAGAAATTAGGATCTTCGCCTGATGAGGTGATCAGCTCAATGCCTTTCTCGGCCAACTCAACCGAGTTTTGTTTTTCATCGATAACAAAGAAAAGCTCGGCATCAACCTTATGCATTTCCTTGTTTTGGTCCTGCATGTAATAGTTTTCAGATTTTAACAGGGTTTGCCTGTTGCCGCCTTCACTTAAATATTTTATCAGGGCCTTACTTTTTGGCAAACCTCTAAATGCGCGCAGCAGTGCCATACCGCCTTCTTCGGGGCCTGTTTTGCCTTCGGCAATAGCTTTTTTGGCATCGTTTAAAACACCGTTGATCAACGCTTTTTGCGCGGCAACCAAACGCTCAATACGTGGTTTCAAATCATGAAACTCATGCTCATCACCACGCGGCACAGGGCCCGATATAATTAAAGGTGTACGGGCATCATCAATTAATACCGAATCGACCTCATCCACCATAGCAAAATGCAGCTTGCGTTGCACCAACTCTTCAGGGCTACGTGTCATATTGTCACGCAGGTAGTCAAAACCAAACTCGTTGTTGGTACCAAAAGTAATATCTGCTAAATAAGCGGCACGGCGCTCTTCGACATTTGGCTCATGTTTATCAATACAATCAACAGATAACCCTTGGAACTCATACAAAGGGCCCATCCACTCAGAGTCACGGCGTGCCAGGTAATCATTAACGGTTACAATGTGTACACCTTGCCCGGCAATAGCGTTTAAGTAAGCAGGCAGCGTGGCTACCAACGTTTTACCCTCGCCCGTTGCCATCTCGGCTATTTTACCCTGGTGCAATACAATACCGCCAATTAGCTGTACATCATAATGCACCATGTCCCAGGTAATTTCATTACCGGCAGCCAGCCATTTATTATGGTGAATGGCTTTATCGCCTTTAATCAACACGTTTGATTTTTTAGCGGCCAGGTTACGGTCAAATTCGGTAGCTGTAACTTCTATAGTAGCATTATCTTTAAACCTGCGGGCAGTTTCTTTTACCACGGCAAAAGCCTCTGGCAATATATTTAACAATATAACTTCCAGTTCTTTATCGCGGTCTTTTTGCAACTTATCCAGTTGGGTATAAAGCTCAACCTTTGCAAGCATATCCATATCCGGGTTGCCTTCGGTTTGCTCTTTTATTGACTGTATCTCTTCGTCAATTGATGCTAATCCTGCTTTTATGGTTTCCTTAAATGTTAAGGTCCTGGCTCTAAGCTCATCATTAGTTATCTGGTCAAGCTTGGCAAACTCTGCCTTTACTTTTTCAACCAAAGGCAAAATAGCCTTAACATCCCGTTCTGATTTGCTTCCGAAAAGCTTACTTATAAAATTTAACATATTTAGTTTTATATAGGCATCAACTCAATAATTACGCCATTGTAATTTTGAAGTCATTATGACAGGCAAAGGTAAGATTTTAGTTTTGAGTTATGGGTTTTGAGTTATAAGTTTTGTGTATAAAACACAAGTAAATGACAATAACGGCAAACTATACTGCACTAATACATCAGATATTATATACCCACTTAAAACTCATTACTCACCGCTCAAAACTCACCACCAAAAATTCTATCTTTGCGCCCTATGAATATCCTGATCCTCGGTTCAGGCGGAAGGGAAAGTGCCTTCGCCTGGAAATTAGCTCAAAGCCCAAAATGTAGTCAAATTTTTATTGCCCCGGGTAATGCCGGCACGGGCCAATATGGCACCAATGTAAATATTGGCGTAAATGATTTTGAGGGTATTAAACAATGTGTTTTAAGCAACGGCATTAACCTGGTATTGGTTGGCCCCGAAGAACCATTGGTTAGAGGTGTACATGATTTTTTCCTCGCGGATGAGCGGTTGAAAAACATCCCGGTTATCGGTCCACAGGCAGAGGGCGCGCAGTTGGAAGGCAGCAAGGATTTTTCTAAACAATTCATGACCCGTCATAACATCCCGGCGGCGGCATCACAAACTTTTACTGCTGATACCTTACAGGAAGGGTTAGCCTACCTGCCAACCATAGGCTTACCTATAGTTTTAAAGGCTGATGGACTAGCAGCCGGCAAAGGCGTACTAATTTGTGCATCATTAGCAGAGGCCCAGCAGGAACTAAAAGAAATGCTTACCGAAGCTAAATTTGGCGCGGCAAGTGCCAAAGTAGTAGTAGAGCAATTTTTACAAGGTATAGAGCTATCTGTATTTGTGCTGACCGATGGCAACAATTATAAAATATTACCATCAGCAAAGGATTATAAACGTATTGGCGAAGGCGATACAGGTTTAAATACAGGCGGCATGGGTTCTGTATCACCGGTACCGTTTGCGGATGCCGAGTTTATAAAGAAAGTTGAGGATCGTGTTATCATCCCAACTGTTGAAGGATTGAAAAGCGAAGGTATCCCCTACAAAGGTTTTATCTTCATCGGCCTGATGAATTGCGGTGGCGATCCATACATGATAGAATACAACTGCCGCATGGGCGACCCGGAAACTGAAAGCGTGCTACCACGTATCGAGTCTGATTTTGTGGAGCTGTTATTAGGGGTAGCCGAAGGAAATCTGAACGAAAAAGAACTCATTATATCCAACAAGGTTGCCGCGACCGTAGTGTGCGTTGCTGGCGGCTATCCAGGCGAATATCTAAAGAACAAAGCTATCACCGGCATGGAGAATGTTCGCGGCTCGCATGTGTTCCAGGCTGGTACAACACAACAAGGCGATGACGTTTTAGCAACCGGCGGTCGTGTGTTGGCCATTACATCGTTACAAGACAATATGTTTGATGCCCTGCAACAAGCAACTGCCGATGCCAGCCGTATTTATTATGATGGTTGTTATTTTAGAAAAGACATTGGGTTTGATTTGATATAGTAGCAACTCCCATTTCTCAAACACGTCATTGCGAGCGTAGCGTGGCAATCTCTACACGACAGGTTACGACTTACGTATCGCGCAGAGATTGCCACACTCGTTCCTCGTTCGCAATGACGCGCGACGAGATATAAAAACAAAAGGCTTTTCAAAATTGAAAAGCCTTTTGTTTTTATGCTTATTTAAAGTCTCCCCTTCGGGGAGATTTAGAGGGGTTATGTTAATTTGATGACAACGCTGCTGCACCACTTACGATCTCGGTAAGCTCGGTGGTGATAGCTGCCTGGCGGGCCTGGTTGTATGAAAGTTTTAGGGCTTTCAATAAGTCGCCTGCGTTTTCTGTTGCTTTGTCCATCGCTGTCATACGTGCGCCATGCTCTGAAGCTACCGAATCTAATACCGCGCGATACAGTTGTATCTTGATGTTTTTAGGTATTAGTTGTGCAACAATCTCTTCTTGCGAAGGCTCTAATATATAATCAACCGGTGCTGCTTTTACTTCTTCTTTTTTAAGCTCTGTTTTTGGTACCGGTAATAATTGCTCGGTTATTAAAAACTGCATAGCCGCGTTTTTAAAGTGGTTGTACACAATTTCAACACGGTCATACTGTCCTTTTAAAAAGCCTTCCATAATGCTTTCGGTAATTAACGAAGCATTGTGGAAGTTTAAGTTGTTATACAACTCGGTATTGTTGCCAATAACGGTGTATTTACGGCGCTCATAAAACTCCTGCGATTTTTTACCAATAGCAATGATAGATACATTACCAGCTTTTAACTGCTCGCTATATTTCTCGGCGATTAGGTTATTAGCTGTTTTTATAGCGTTGGCATTAAATGCACCGGCCAGGCCACGGTTTGATGTTACCACCACAACCAATACACGCACCGGCTCACGCTGCTGTAAAAAAGGTGACGAACCATCCTCTAAACTTGCAGACAAGTTTGACAATAATTCCTTCAGCTTATTTGCATAAGGGCGTAATTGTACAATAGCATTGGTAGCACGTTTCAACTTAGCCGCCGAAACCATTTTCATAGCCTTGGTGATCTGCTGCGTTGATGATACCGATGATATCCTGTTTCTTACTTCTTTTAAATTAGCCATTCTTTATTTTGAGTGGTGAGTTTTGAGTTGTGGGTTTTGAGTTTTCACTCATTACTTACTACTCATTACTCAAAACTAAATTAATTATAATTCGCTGCCAGTTCTTTAGCTACTTTTTCAAGTACGCTTGTTAATTGGTCATCAAACTTACCTGCTTTTAATGCAGCAAGTACTTCCGGGTGACGTTGTTCTAACTGGGTTGTATATTCGCTTTCAAACTCGCGGATTTTATTTACAGGTACGCTACGCATTAAGTTTTTGGTACCTAGGTAAATAATAGCTACTTGTTTTTCAACAGATACCGGTGAGTATTGACCTTGTTTCAAGATCTCAACGTTACGGGCGCCTTTATCTAATACATTTTTAGTTGAAGCATCTAAGTCTGAACCAAATTTAGAGAAAGCTTCCAGCTCGCGGTATTGAGCCTGGTCCAGTTTTAAAGTACCGGCTACTTTCTTCATTGATTTGATCTGGGCGTTACCACCTACACGTGATACCGAGATACCTACGTTAATAGCCGGACGAACACCCGCGTTAAACAAGTTAGACTCCAAAAATATCTGGCCGTCAGTAATTGAAATTACGTTGGTTGGGATATAAGCTGATACGTCACCTGCCTGAGTTTCGATGATAGGTAACGCTGTTAATGAACCGCCACCTTTTACGATACCACGGATAGACTCCGGCAAATCATTCATCGCTTGCGCGATAGAATCATTGGCGTTGATCTTAGCGGCACGTTCTAATAAACGGCTGTGCAAATAAAACACGTCACCAGGATAAGCCTCACGGCCCGGTGGACGACGTAATAATAAAGATACCTCACGATAAGCTACCGCTTGTTTTGACAAGTCATCATAAACGATCAAAGCCGGACGACCAGTATCGCGGAAATACTCGCCAATTGCAGCACCTGCAAATGGAGCAAAGAATTGCATAGTTGCAGAGTCTGACGCGTTTGCAGCAACGATGATAGAATAAGGCATAGCGCCTTTTTCTTCCAACGCGCGTACGATGTTTGCTACTGTAGATGCTTTTTGACCGCAAGCTACATATATACAGATAACCGGTTTGCCGGCATCATAAAATTCTTTTTGGTTGATGATAGTATCGATACAAACCGCAGTTTTACCTGTCTGACGGTCGCCAATAACCAACTCACGCTGGCCACGGCCGATAGGGATCATCGCATCAATAGCTTTGATACCTGTTTGTAGTGGCTCGGTTACCGGCTGGCGATAGATAACACCCGGAGCTTTACGCTCTAAAGGCATTTCGTAAGTCTTTCCTGCAATTGGTCCTTTACCGTCAATAGGCTCGCCTAATGTGTTTACAACACGGCCAAGCATACCTTCGCCTACGTTAATAGAAGCAATTTTATTGGTACGTTTAACTGTATCGCCTTCTTTAATTTCGTCAGACTGGCCCAATAATACAACACCCACGTTATCTTCTTCTAAGTTTAATACAATGCCTTGTAAGCCATTGTCAAACTCAACCAACTCGCCTGATTGTACTTTTGTTAAACCATAAACGCGTGCAATACCATCACCCACCTGGAGCACGGTACCCACTTCTTCTAATTCAGATTCTGACTTGAAACCCGCCAACTGCTGACGCAATATTGCCGATACTTCATCTGGTCTTACCTCTACCATAGTTTATTTTAATTTTGAGATTTTAATTATTCAATTAAACAATGCCTTGAGCAAAGTTCTTTTTCAATTTCTTTAAGTTATTTGCAATACTGGTATCTATCTGCCTGTCGCCAACGGTTAAAACAAAACCGCCAATTAACTCAGGGTCAACCTTTGTTTCTAATACCACTTCGCCACCTACCGATGCTTTTATTTCGGCTAATATTTTGGCTTGGTTAGCCGCCGATAACGGGGTTGCAGATACTACAGTAGCTTGAGTAATATGCTTTAGCGTATCATACTGGTTAATAAACTCATGTGCTGTAGTGTATAATACTTCGCCACGGCCTTTGTTTATCATCAGCTTATAAAACGCTATAGATATTTTATTTACCTTACCTTCAAATAACGCGGTAAGGATATTTAATTTCTTAGCGTGCGATATGATAGGATTACTTAAAACCGCTATTAACTGCGGGTTTGCCTTTAAGGTTTTCAGGAAAAAAATCATATCATTATTTACGTCCTCAAGAGATTTTTGCTCCTGCGAAAGATCAATGATTGATTTGGCGTACCTGGCTGCTACCGTTAATTCTGACATGTTTTTAATTTCGGAATTCGGATTTTCGATTTCGGATTTACCTCCGTCGTCAATTCAAATTCATTTATGTAATTATTCAATTTTCTAATTCCGAAATCGTAATTCCGAAATCCGAAATTTAAAGCTTAACTTCTCTTAAAAGCTGGCTAACCAACTCGTCTTGTTTTTGCTGATCTGCAAGTTGTTGTTTCAAAACTTTCTCAGCAATTTCTAATGATAAGGTTGCTACCTGGTTTTTCACATCAGCCATAGCAATAGCTTTTTGATTGTTGATCTCAACCCGAGCCATTTCTATCATCCGTGCACCTTCCGTATGTGCAGCTTCTTTAGCATCGCTTATTATTTGATCTTTAACCTTTTTAGCTTCGTGTAATATTACATCGCGCTCTGCACGTGCTTGCTTTAACAAGGCTTCATTCTCATTAGTTAAACGAGACATTTCTTCTTTAGCAGCTTCTGCTTTCAATAAAGCATCTTCAATAAAACGTTCGCGCTCATTAATGGCGCTTAAAATTGGTTTCCAGGCAAATTTGCCCAGTATAAATAACAAGATCAAAAAAGAGATCGTTGTCCAAAAAACCAATCCTATATGTGGGGTAACTAATTCCATAGTATATATCTTATAATTTCAGTATCATTCAAAATAATTAAAGAATAGGCCGGTGCCAATCGCGCCGGTCTATTCTTTTTTCTCTTAGCCAATCATAGCAACAACCACCGCGAAAAGAGCTACACCTTCTACAAGGGCAGCAGCGATGATCATGTTAGTTTGGATTTTAGAGGCAGCTTCAGGCTGACGGGCAATACCTTCAACGGCTTTACCACCAATTTGTCCGATACCGATACCGGCACCAATAACAGCTAAACCTGCACCAATTGCAGCAATACTTCCAGTCATTGTTTGTTAATTTAAACGTGTATATTAATAGATAATTAATTCAAAAGATTAATGATGATGCTCTTCAACAGCCATACCAATAAATAAGGCTGTAAGCATGGTAAAAATGTAGGCCTGTAAAAATGCCACCAGTAATTCAATAGTATCCATAAATACTACAAACACCACTGATGCCGGCGAAACCCACAATGATTTAAATATAAAGATTAATGATATTAAGCTTAATACAATAATGTGGCCTGCTGTAATGTTAGCAAACAAACGTATCATTAATGCAAATGGCTTTGATATAATACCTATAATTTCAACAGGTACCATAATAATATATAACCAAAGCGGTATATCAGGCGCAAAAATATGTTTCCAATAATACTTGTTTCCGCTTACGTTAACGGTTATTAAAGTAATAACAGAAAGTACCAGCGTTACAGCTATATTACCTGTAAGGTTAAAGCCTCCCGGGAAAAATGGAACTAATCCCAATAAATTATTTATCAGGATAAAAAAGAACATAGTTAATAATAAAGGAATATATCTTGCATATTTTGAACCAATGTTGGGTATTGCTACATCATCACGCACAAACATTACAACAGGCTCCAGTAAAGATTGAAAACCTTTTGGCGCTTTGCCCTGACGCTTGCGGTAACTTGAAGACATACCGATAAATACGATGATTAAAATGATCATCCCCATCCACATACTGGCCACGTTACGGGTTATAGAAAAATCCCAAACTTTTTTACTGGCTGCTTTATCAATCTTACCGGCGGCATCTGCAACTAATATTTTATCATGATCGGCAGTATAGGTATAATATTTACCCTGATATATTTTTTTCTCTGATTTACCCCCAACTTCTTCTTCTCTGACATTTGCAGATGAAAACACTTCTAAACCTTTATCTGTATACAAAATAACCGGCAACGGTAATACTATACTACCAAATATCGGCAATGAATGCGAATCGCCTACGTGCTCTAATATTACGTCTTTAGGATTGAATTTTTCTTCTGCTTTATGCTCTTTTTCCTGCGCAAAAGAGATAGCAGGGAAAATTGCAACCATTATAAAAACGGCAGAAATTAGTAGTTGCTTAATTTTTTTTGAGTTTAAAATCGACTTTTTATTCATCAAAATGAAGTTTTTTACCTTGAATTTTGGTTGCGCAAGTTACGCAACAAAATATAAATTTCAAAGGCCGTATTTAAGAAATATATGTAAAAAAAATCAGCAACAAAAATATACCTGTTTAGCTTGTTTTTAAGGATGAAAATGAGCGCGAAAACCAGGCATGCCAGTATTTTAAAAACAGTTGCGGCCAAAAACATTTGGGTGCCTTTTTCGGCATCCATTTGCTGGCCTGTTAATACCGCTATAACCACAACCAACGTAAGGCCCGAAAGAAAAAAGAATACCAGCCAAAAATGTGGGATCAATAAGCTGGCATACCCATTATTAGCTAGTATATATGGAGGAACTGCTAAAACAATAACAAATAATATAAAAAATAATATGTGGCGCAGCAATTTCATTTTTTTATTGATTTGATTACTATATACAATGAAATAAATACACCAATAAGCGATAACAGTGCTGTTACCCATTTAGTGTGATGGTTGGTTGCCATATCAATTTTATACCCGGCAAATGCAAAAATGCCAATAATAGCTATCATTTGAAAAGCAATACCTGTAAATTTAGCTAAGCTACTTCTTTCGTTTTCGCTATCTGATTCATTTTCTTCCATCCGCAAATTTATTAAATCCTATTGCATAATGTTTACTAAATTAGCAATGCTTTTATAATCCCACTTTGAATTTGAGGCACATCTGTATATCCATTGTAAATAAGCAAGTTACCTTTTTAGGATTAGTATTATTACTACTAGCCGCAGGCTGCTCTTTTGAAAGGCAGACCGGTTTTAACCGTACAATGCAAAATTTAACCGCGCATTATAATATATTATATAATGCCAACGAGTTGCTACGCCAAAAACAAGAGACTTATACCGGCACTTATATTGATCAGTATAACAATATATTGAGCGTTTACCAGGATACCGTAGCCCACGGTACCGCGCTTGATAAAGAGCTGGATGCCGCCATATTTAAAGCCAACACTATTATAAACGAAAAAGAGCAAAGCAAATACGTTGCCGATGCTTACCTGGTTTTAGGCAAGGCAAATTTTTTATATGGCAAGTATTTTGACGCGGTCGAGTTTTTTAGCTATGTCATCCGCTCGTTCCCGAAACAACTTAGCTTGACACAGGAAGCAGCCTCATGGAAAGTACGGGCCTTATTATATTTAGATAACCAAAAGGAAGCTAAGCTAACGCTTGATTCGGCTTTTGCTAAAGTCGACCCTAAAAAGCACATAACCGCCGAGTTGTATGCCGCCGCTCTGCAATATGATATCAATACCAAAAACTATGTTGACGCAGAAGCTTCCGCTAAAAAAGCAATATTGTATACAAAGGACGGCAGCCAAAAACTACGCTGGACCTTTATACTGGGACAATTACAGGAACTGAACCGGGAAAATAAGGATGCCCTGGTAAATTATACCCGTATAGTAAAAAGCAACGCATCGTTCGAGATGGCTTTTAATGCCAACCTAAACCGCATACGTATAGAGGATATGCGCAACGGCGTTAAACTTAACCGTACCGCTCTTTTGTTATCTTTATTAAAGGATGAGAACAATGTTGATTTTAACGACCAGGTATATTTCCAGGTGGCCGAGATCTATGCCGCTAACAAGGATATTAATAACGCTTTAAAATATTACAGGCTATCGGCACACAGCAGTTTAAAAAATCAAAATCAAAAGGGATTATCCTACCTGCGTATTGCCGATATTGACTTTAACACCAAAGCCGATTATGTTAATGCTAAAAAGTATTATGATAGCACGCTTACCAACCTGTCTACCAATTATCCCGGCTATCAAACCATTCTAAAGAAAGCCAATAACCTGCAATTGCTGGTTGATAAACTACAAATAATTGCCCGCGAAGACACCTTGCAAGCCCTGGCTACAATGGACGAGAAAACGCGTTCGGCTGCTATTGATGCTATGGTAACTGCACAAACCTTACAACAAAATGCTGTTATCGCCAGCAATAATGCCATCGCGGCGACAAACAACACGTATAATAATACCAATGCTGCCACCCCTACCGGGAAAGCCGCAACAGGCAGCAGTTTTTACTTTTATAACACTGCCGCGGTAAGCCAGGGATATACCGAATTTAAACGCCGCTGGGGCGATAGGAAATTGGAAGATAACTGGCGCAGGGCAAATAAAAGTGGCGGTACCAGTGTCAATAACCCTAACGCATCGCCGGCCATAAACGCTATTACCGATCCTGACGCGCTGCCTACTGATATGCGCAAGAGCAAAACTGATGTGTCTGCAGGTGGTTACAGGCAAAGTCTGTTACAGAATGTACCGGTTACGCCTTTGTTGCTGGCTCAATCAAACATACGTATTTATAATGCTTATTTAGATATAGCCAATTTTTACCGCGATATTTTGGAGGATAAGAAAGAAGCTATAGCCAACTACGAGCTGCTTTTAACTAAATATCCAGACGATACCAATAAAGCGCCTATATATTATAGCCTGTACAGATTATATAGTGATATGGATGTTGCTAAATCAACAGGCTATAAAAACAAGTTATTGAAAGAATATCCCGAAACTGTTTTTGCCAAAGTAATTATAGATCCTGATTACAGTAAAAAACTGGATGATAATGATTCGCGGTTTAATGAGGCTTATAATACTGTGTACGATCTGTATCGCCAGAAAAATTATCCCCAGGTTATAAGCCATACTGATAGTTTACTAAAGCAATATCCCGGCAATAAACTACTGGCACAATTATATTATTTAAGGGTAATAGCTTCGGGGCATTTAGAAAAAGTGGCACCCTTCCGCGCCGAGCTACAGCAAATAGCGGCTACTTATCCTAACGATCAATTAATAACGCCATTGGTTAAGCAACACTTAGCTTATGTTGATGCCAATACTGCCGAGCTATCTGCACAAACCTTTGCTATTATGAGTACGGATACAGCTGGTGCACTATTTACGCCACCTGTCGAATATCAAAAAGACGCGGTATATAACCGTGGCCGCACTTTTGCACAGGTGCAGGTATTTGAAAAACCCGCTGTTAAACAGGCGCCCGTAGTTGTTAAAGAAAAACCGGTTGAAAAAGTTGTATCTATCATATTCACCAATCGCGACAGCACCAACTATTATTTTGTGATAAATGTGAACATCGGCACAACAGATCTCTCCTCGTCACGTTTTGGGATTGGGCAGTTTAACCGTGCAAATTTTCAGGCAAATACCATAAGGCACCAGCTTAAAAATGTAGGGACCGATAACCAGCTGATATATGTTGGCCGTTTCCGTAGCTTTGCCTGGGCAAAAAATTACGCTACTGCAATTATCAAGTTGATGCCGCAGATAATGAAGGTACCGAGTGATAAATACAGTTTTTTTATCATAACACAAGAAAATCTGGATAAATTAGCCGATAAGAAATTATTGGATGATTATATTAATTATTATCAACAAACTCTATTAAAGTAATGATCGTTAAATTATCGCCGCAGGATATAAAAAGATACAACTGGTACATCTGGAGGTTTTTTATAGGCTGTTTTGCATTTGTAGTGATACTAATAGGCCTTACCACGTTTGGTGTGTTTGGCCCACTCCCATCTCTGCGTGATCTGGAGAACCCAAAAAGCGACCAGGCATCAGCGATCATATCGTCTGATAAACAGGTTATAGGTAAATATTATTTCAAAAACCGCTCGAGCGTAAATTTTAAAGACATTTCGCCCAATGCAATTAACGCGCTGATAGCTAAAGAAGATAACCATTTCTACTCGCACTCTGGTGTTGATTTTTGGCGTACATTCTCTATTATACCCTATAATTTAATTGGTAAAAAACAAGGAGCCAGTACTATTACCCAACAATTGGCTTTAAATCTTTTTTCTGATACAAAGCGAGCGCACAACCCCATCAAACGTATCATCCAAAAATTGCAGGAACTAATAATTGCTGTACGTATTGAAAAACATTACACCAAGCAAGAGATCATTACCATGTATTTAAACACGGTTGATTTTGGGTCGAATACATTTGGTATAAGCTCGGCAGCGCAAACCTATTTTAATACGACGGCTGCTAACCTAACGCCCGATCAGGCTGCCACGTTGATACAAATGCTTACCGCGCCTACAAAAAACTCGCCGGTTAGGCACCCTGACAGGGCGCTTAATAACCGTAACTTTGTATTGAACCGTATGGTTAGCGAGGGCTATTTAAACGGCGGCCAGGCAGCAGAATACAAAGCTAAACCATTAGGTATTGATTACCACCAGGTAGATCATAACGAAGGCTTAGCGCCCTATTTTAGGGCTGTATTAAAAGATGATATTAAAAAAATACTGACAACGGTTAACAAAGCCGATGGCACTCCTTATGACATTGACCGCGATGGCTTAAAAATATATACTACCATTAATGCTTCCATGCAAGAGTATGCAGAAGCGGCGCAACGCGAATGGATGCGCGACCTGCAAAACCAATTTAATAGCCAGTGGAAAGGCGTTAAACTATCAGATAAAATAAAAAATTACAAGTTACTAATAGACCAGGGTATTCATCAATCAGACCGTTACCGCGAGCTGAAAGCCGAAGGACAATCAGAAGAAGAAATCATTAATAATTTTAATACACCCGATAACCTTAATCTATTTACCTGGAGGGGTAATATTGATACCGTAATGAAACCGATAGACTCTATAGTTTATTGCAAAATGCTATTACGCAATGCCGTTATGAGTATGGACCCAACTACAGGGTATGTTAAGGCATGGGTAGGCGGTATTAATTTTGAACATTTTAAGTATGACCAGGTAAAGGTTGGCGCACGCCAGGTTGGATCAACCGCTAAACCTTTTACTTACGCGGTGGCTATAAACAATGGATACTCGCCATGTTTTCAGGTTGAAAATGTGCCGGTGACGATATCCGGTTATGGCGGTCAGGATTGGACGCCTGGTTCATCGCCACTGGAGACCTTACCCGGAATGGTAACTTTGCGCGCCGCGCTGGCACACTCGCAAAACTGGGTTACAGCATATTTGATGAAAGAGCTAACCCCCGAGCCTGTAGCCGAATTGATAAAGAAAATGGGTATCCATAATAACGTACCTGCGTATCCAAGTATTTGTTTAGGTGTATTTGATGCTACGGTTATGGATATGACGGCGGCTTACTCTGTATTTGCCAATCATGGCGTATGGACAGAGCCTACCTATTTACTACGCATTGAAGATAAAAACGGTAACGAAATATACAACTACACCCCTAAAGTTAAACAGGTAATGAATGAGCAGGATGCCTATGTAATGGTTGATATGCTAAAGAGTGTTGTTGATATGAGCGGCGCTACCGGTAACAGGCTGCGCTGGAAATATAATTTCACCAATCCAATCGGAGGTAAAACAGGTACTACGTCTGACAATTCTGACGGTTGGTTTATTGGCATAACCCCTAAATTGGTTACCGGCGTATGGACAGGCTGCGAAAACCGCGATTTCCATTTCCGTACAACGCATATGGGCGAAGGCTCTAATTCGGCGTTACCAATATTTGCACTGTATCTTAAAAAGGTTTATGCCGATCAATCATTAGGCATCAAAAAGAATATCGATTTTGAGTTACCTAAAAAAGGCTTAACCTCTGTTTTAGATTGTAATGTTTACAGCCAGCAGCAAAAGGGCACTAATGAGGTGGAGAAGAAGCTAAGTTTTTAACTTAGTTCATATAATAAATACCCGCGCGTCATTGCAGGAACGAAGCAATCTCTTCACTCGCTAATCAATGTCCGTAGTGTTGGTTAGTACGTAATAAATATCTGCATAGGGATGAAATTTATCACATTGACTGTCTGTTGCAGAGATTGCTTCATTCCTCGCAATGACGTAGTTATATAGAAAATGGAGAAATTCGATTATCGTGCTGCATTAAAAAACATCCCCCATAAACCCGGGGTTTACCAGTATTGGAACGAGGAGAAGGAGCTGATCTATATTGGTAAAGCTAAAGACCTACGTAACCGGGTTACGTCTTATTTTAATAAGGATACCAACGTAAATGCCAAAACACGGGTGCTGGTATCAAAGATCCGCGACATAACGTTTACTATTGTTGATACCGAGGTGGATGCCTGGCTATTGGAGAATAGCCTTATTAAAAAACACCAGCCACGCTATAACGTAATGCTCAAGGATGATAAAACATATCCCTGGATCATTATTAAAAATGAAAAATTCCCCCGCATATTCTGGACAAGGCGCATAGTTAAAGATGGCTCAAAATATTTAGGACCTTATGCGTCTGTTAGTATGATGCACGCTATTTTAGGGTTGATAAAAGAAACCTACCCCCTGCGCACCTGCAACCTTGCGCTTACCCGGCAAAACATTGATGCAGGCAAATTTAAGGTTTGTTTAGAGTACCAGTTAGGTAATTGCAAGGGCCCTTGCCAAAACTACCAAACCGAGGACGATTACGATAACAGCATTGAAGAAATAAAGGATATCCTTAACGGTAAAATTGGCGCGGTACTGCGTAAAATGAAAACCGAAATGGATAATGCTATATCCGGCATGAACTATGAGCTGGCGCACCGGCTAAAACGTAAGTTCGAGCTGCTGGAAAATTACCAAAGCAAGTCAACCGTAGTCAACTCGTCCATTACGGATGTGGATGTGTTCAGCATCGCGTCCGAAGAGAAGATAGCTTTTGTTAACTTTTTAAAGGTAATGAACGGCACCATCATCCAAACGCAAACCATCGAATTAAAGAAACGGCTTGACGAAAGTGATGAAGAATTACTGGAACTGGCCATAATTGAATTTAGGAGCAGATACAACAGCGATTCTAAAGAGATCATCGTCCCCTTTAAGATAGACCTGGCAGACACTACTTTAAAATTTACCGTACCCAAGTTGGGCGAGAAGCGAAAGCTACTTGACCTGTCGCAAAAAAATGTGCAGTTCTTTAAAAAAGAACGTATAGATCAATACGAAAAACTAAATCCCGAGATACGCACCGAGCGCCTGCTTACCCAAATGATGAAGGACCTGCGCATGAACCAACTGCCGCGGCATATTGAGTGCTTTGATAACTCCAATTTTCAGGGTAAGTATCCGGTATCGGCAATTGTGGTGTTTAGGGATGGTAAGCCGTCCAAGAAAGATTATCGGCACTTTAACGTAAAAACCGTTGTCGGGCCTGATGATTTTGCCACCATGGAAGAAGCCGTTTTAAGGCGTTATAAGCGGGTTTTGGAGGAGAATACAGGCTTGCCGCAATTGATAGTAATTGACGGCGGCAAGGGCCAGCTATCATCGGCTATGAAAAGTTTAAAGCTGCTGGGGATAGAAAAGCAAGTTACCATTATCGGCATAGCCAAACGCCTGGAAGAACTATATTATCCCGGCGACCAGTACCCCATGTACCTTGATAAAAAATCTGAAACATTAAAGGTTATACAGTATTTGCGCGATGAAGCGCACCGTTTTGGTATAACCTTCCATCGTAAAAAACGGGATAAGGGCACACTGGCTACCGAGCTTGAATTGATTGAAGGCATAGGCAAAACCACTGCCGAAAAGCTACTTAAATACTTTAAATCAGTTAAAAAGATACGTGAGGCAAATGCCGAAACTTTGCAGGAGGTAGTAAACGGCAAACAGGCCAATGCGATAATAGAATATTTTGGCGGCAGCGGGTTAGATACAAACTAAATGTCATTTCGCGCAAACATGCAACCCAACAACATTTATAAAACAAAAAGCCTCACGATATGATCGCGAGGCTTTGTTATATTTTTACAGGTAACTAATCTCTAATCACCAATTAACTAATCACTAAATTAATACTGCCACAAATTAAGTTCCCAATCCATCAAAGATTTCTTGATCCGTTCAGATTCGTACAGACGATCTATACCGATGGCGTAGTCTTTAATACGTTCATCTTTATCGTTTGATACTTTTACTACATAGCCATGAAACAATCGTTTTAGGAATACATCATCAAAGCTTAGGTCGGTAGCATCGTTATTGCGGTTAAAAGCTTCTTTTGTAACCAATACCTGGCGAGCGGCCGGGAAATATATCCAGAATGCCGGTTGATAATCAAGCGCCAAATTTGCACCATCTACTTTTTGCTTGATCATTGGCGCTATACCAATAATGCGCGGCTCCCATACAGAACGTTGTTTATCAAATACCCAATCCTCTTTAATACGGAACTTTACAATGCTATCCGGTTGGAAATCGCCGGCCACCATTTTGGAACCGGTTTTTTCGCCTGTTTTTTTATCAATAACATTTACCACAGCGCTATCAGCCATTTTAGCTTTTGCTTTATCGGCTGTTAATGGGGTGGCAAAGCTATCACCATTAGGATCATTTTTAGTAGGCAGCGGGTCGTAAGCAGTTAACTCGCCTGCTGCAATGGCATCCATTAATACATCAATTAACCTTGATTTTGGAGAGCCTAAATAAGCGTTAACTTTTTCGCGCAGGTCAATTTCTTCCCAAACACGTTTTGAATATACTACGTCCGATTCGCGCAGGTTAGCATAAGGCGTTACCTTGTTATGCTCGATATTGTTTTTTTTGTAGTAACCATCCAAAGGCCTGTCAAACGGTTTAGCCGGATCGGCAGTTATAGGCACGTCAGTTATCTTCTTGCTGGTATCAACCGTTGATGATTGTTTATTAGAAGCCGGGTTAATAGCAGGTTGTGTTGCCACACGTTGTTTTACGGTTTGTTTTTTAGTTGCCGGTGTCTTCTTTTTAGTTTGTGCGAAAGATGCTACACAAGCTAAACAAAGTACAACTAATAAAATTCTCTTTTTCATACGCTTCTAATTTGCAAATAACACTATATTATCTAAATTTCGCTGTGTGCCGTCAGGCCCCACGGCAATAATTTCTTTAAACACTACGGTCGATCCTGCCGTTATGCCGTTCAACACCGTATGCATGGCGCTGGTTAGCTGGTTGCCTGTACCCGAAAAACTTAATGGGTCCTGGCGCGGCTTTATTACTAATAATGTAAAACGTGTAACATTAAACCTGGCATCAAACTCAAAATTATCCAGTTTAGCAAACACCGCGTCCTGCGATTTGATGTTGGCCGAACTGGTTGTTCCACCTGATTTACCCGCAAACTCCGCCTTTGGATCAGGTATACGTTTTACACGGAATAAAGTTGACCCTAAGGCCATAACTTTTCCTTTTGATACCTCGCCCGATACATTAACTGTAGCTGTACCGGTGGTTGTAACAGTAGCAATATAACCATTGCCTGACGGTGTAATGCTACCACCTGTCATGCTTACTCTTAAGTCCTTTTTAGCTATACCGGGGGCCGATACCGATACCGGGTTGGGCACACCAATATATAATACATTCATTTTATCAGGCGACACTACTGCCGATGGACGCGCCACGGTATAAGTTTGCGGCTGTGTTTTGTATTCAGTTATTTTACCTGTATTGTCTTTAACGCTAATAGTTCCTATCCAGGTATGCACGCCTTCACTTGCTGTGCTCCCACTATATTTGCCACGGCCTGCTTCTGTAGGCACCCTGCTACCATCAACCGAAATTGATGGTGAAGATTTAGAATCAGACGCAGTTAAAAATACTTCAGCGGTGTAAGGTTGTCCAACTAAAACATAACTTGTTGGTGCAACCGCCACTGCCGAAAACTGATCCAGATTAACTACGGCCTGATCTACTTCACCCAATATTTTTTTGACAACCTCATTCTCGGCATTTTTTGAATCCGATTGTATTTTTATAAATGCGGTCATCGCTGCTCCCATCGGTACCCCCTCACCAAAATTGGCCTGCTCCCACGATTTATTAGGGAACCCCTTTCTATGAACAGGAGGTATTGTAGTTAAAGATAATTTAACACCAACCCTGTCTTTTGCCGGCAATAATGCCAATAAAGCTTCACGGGTTTGATTTATTTTTTTTGACAAGTCGAAAGCATTTTTTCTTCTGTCAACCATCAGATCAACAGATGCATCCAAATTATCTCTGCCTTTGTAATCGTTTGTTGCCTCATCAAAGCCACCAGTTTCCTCAACCAATTTACTTTTTAATGATTCAACATAAGTATTCAAATCATCTGTCAATTTACTTGCTTGTTTGGCCCTGTCATAAATAGGCTTTGCCCTATCAGGTTGCTCCTTTAATTTTGTTTTTTCAAAAGCGTTAAAAGTATTATCAATACCTACCTGCACATTTGCTTTTGAAGCCGTTAAACTGTTGCTAATGTTTTTAAAAGCGTCAAGCAAGTTTTCAGGAACCTCAAGAGCAATAAGACCAAGCAATACCAGGTATAATATACCCATCATCCGCTGCCTTGGGGTTTGTTTACCTCCAGCCATTTGTTATATATCTTGTTTTGTATTGTTCAAAATTTGGTTAATTTGCCCAATTATGCCTGGCGGGGCGGCTGGTTCATTGCTGTTAACATATTGCCGTAAATAGAATTTAACGATGATAAGTTTCTAGCTAATCGGCCCACTTCTTCTTTAAACTGTTTAGAGTCTTCTAACGATTCATTAAAGTTGTTCATGGTTAATGATAAGTTTTGGTAAAACTTATTCATTGATTTTAAATGCGCGCTTGAATCTTGCAGCTCCAACTCATAAACCGCATTTAATGCTGATAGATTTTTAGCCAAATTGTTTACCTGGTCATGATATGCTTTCGAATCAACATTAGTATTAGCCAACTCCATTAAATTGCCTGATGCTTTCTCAAACGATAAGGTTAAGTTATCATAGCTTTGTGTAGCAGCCTTAACTTTTTGCGTAAACGCGATGGTAGCTTCGCCGGCATCGGTAACTTTAGATATACTATTAACTTTATCGCCAAAAGTTCTTAAACCATCGGCAAGACTGCCAATCAGTTCAGGACCAATTTTAGCTTCTTCCAGCATTTTATCTAAAGCAGCTGTGGTTGATACACCACCGCCAATTGCTTTTGTTGATGCCTTTGGTAATTCGCCATTAAAATCATGTGCTAATTCCGGATAAGCTCTTGTCCAGTCTATCTCTACTTCCTCACGCTGAAATCCGAGTATGAAAAACAAAATAGCTTCTGCCCCTAGTCCAAGGGTTATAAATAAGCCGCCGTTTGGCCAATGCTGGATTTTAAATAATAACCCAACAATAACCACTGTTGCACCCCAGGATACAACATTATTAATTCCCCATGGTTGTTTCTTACCTGTACCTGCCATAAAATTCTATTATATTATTTTTAAGTTTTTGGATTATTAATTAGCGCTTGTCTCTTAAGTCGCGACCCTGGAAGTGTGTTACACAACGAAAACCGATATATGATTTAGCGCTATCCTGGTACTCATAACTACGTGATGAGTTTTGAAGAAAATATCCAACATCTTTCCATGAACCACCACGTACAACTTTACGTTTCATTACTTCGGCATCATTCTTTTTAGCATTATAATTAAAGGTAGGTGCCAAATCATTCACAAACGTTGATGCCGAGGGATCAAATGCAGATTGTGTCCACTCTGCAACGTTACCGGCCATATTATACAGGCCATAATCATTAGGAAAATAAGATTTTACTTTTACGGTATAAGTACCGCCATCGTCCGAGTAATTACCACGGCCTGGTTTAAAGTTTGCCAGTAAGCAGCCTTTAGCATTTTTAATATATGGGCCACCCCATGGATAATCAGTACCTATCCTACCACCACGTGCAGCATACTCAAACTCATTCTCTGTAGGCAATACATAAGGTGATCGGTGTGGTAAACGGCGTGAATCTTTATAAGAATTATTATAACGTGTACGCCATACGGTAAACGCGGTAGCCTGTCTCCAGGTTACACCTACTACCGGGTAATCTCTAAATGATGGATGTGAGAAATAGCCTTCAACCATTGGCTCATTGGCCGCATACGAAAAATCACTTAACCAAACCAGGGTATCGGGATAAACCGGTACGGTATCACGTTCTATAAAGTCTGATCGTTTCTTATTTTTATCGTTTTTATAGCGTGCTGCTTCGTTTAGGTCTATATTAGAATAGTTGTATTTTAACACTCTAACGTCTAATTCGTTACGGTCAAACACACGGTCATCGCCCTGGTAAAACATGCCTTGTAACTTAGCTGCATTAGCATTTGGCGCTTTTTTGCTACCACCGGCACCCCAAATAGGATATCTTTTTGCATAGGCCCAGTTAATGTATTTTTTGCCTGAAGGATTTGGCGCTGCTGCTGCTCCTTTTCCGGTTGGCGCGCCTATATAATATTTAGGATCATTTAAATAGGAGGTAATGGCTATCGAGTCGCGAACCCAGTTGACAAACTGCCTGTACTGGCTGTTTGATATTTCTGTTTGATCCATGAAGAAAGCGGGTATAGTAACCTGTTTGGTTTGGGCTATCTGGGCAAAGGTAATATCCTGATCGGTTTGCCCCATTAAAAAGGTACCGCTTGGCACATAAACCATATTATAGGGTATGGGGTCTGCAAACACCTTGGCCTTAGCCCCCAATATCTCGCCTTGGTCTCCTTTATGGCATCCGCTTAGTGCCGCTGTACCTAAAATTGCTATTAAAAAGTATATCTGCTTCATTTTTTACAAATCAAAATCAGGCTATAAAAATATAACACAAAATGACCCCCGAATATATAAAATTTGCTACCCAATATCAAAAAATGTTTTTATAATTAAAAATAACATCTTTTAAACTGCAAGGCAAATTAATTAACGAATGAACAAATTGGTATATACTCCCAAATCCCTTTAAATTAACTAGTTATAAACTATAAGTATTTACTTATCGCTTATACGGCAAAATAAGGAAAAAGTTGCAGACTAGATTAAAAATTACTAAAAAGCTATTTATTTACCTGCTTGCAGTATTGCTCGATAGCCATTGTCATGGATGGAGCGGCAGGAGTGGGTGCCGGAATATCTAAAATTAACCCAGCTTCAAGTACTGCTTTATGGGTTGTTGCACCAAAAGCCGCTATGCGGGTATTGTTTTGTTTAAAATCCGGAAAGTTTTTATATAATGATTGGATGCTTGACGGGCTAAAGAAGGCTATGATATCATAAAAAACTTCGGCCAGGTCGCTCAGGTCACTGCAAACTGTGCGGAATAATACAGCTGGTGTGAAGTTGTAGCCATTCTCTAACAAAAAACGCTGGGTTTCTTCGGCAGCTACATCAGAGCATGGATAAAGAAACTTCTCGTTCGAATGTTTTTTAAGCACTTCGGCCAGGTCGGTAGCTGTTTGTTTACCAAAAAAGATCTTTCTTTTACGGTATTGAATATATTTTTGAAGGTATAAAGCAATAGTTTCAGACAGGCAGAAATACTTCATTTCTACAGGCACTTCAAAACGCATCTCTTCGCATATCCTAAAGAAATGATCGGCCGAGTTACGGCTGGTAAATATAACAGCTGTAAAATCTGCAAGGTTAATTTTATCCTTGCGGAAATCTTTAGCCGGCACACCTTCAACATGGATAAATGACCTGAAATCAATTTTCAGATTATGCTTCTTTGCCAGCTCTGTGTATGGATTTTTATCGTTTTCGGGCTTTGCTAAAGTAACCAATATACTTTTCACCTTTTTCTTTCTTTCTTCCAAATCGCTAAGTATAAAACCTAAAAAATTATATATTCAATGCTTTAATTAATATCAAAATGGGGCAAATTTCGAGGGCACAAAGATAGACAAATAAATAAAATTTATGAAATCGAAAATTAGAAATAATATTAACACTGCTGCGCAAGTAAAGCCAGGTAAAAATTATTACTATTAATATCAACGCGACTATAAGCAAAGGCTTTATAAATACAGCCGCCAGTAAGCTAAAACATACGGTAACGGGCAAAAACACAAACGCTATATTGAAATAAGTTAAGTAAAGTATTGACACATACTCTGTTACCAGTTTTTGTATATCAAAAACAAACCCTACAAACTTTAGAACCAGGAACTTAACAGCAAACAGCAACAAAATTATCAGCATCAGCGAAATAAATAGCCTGAAACCACTTATACTGTAATAGATCCCTTTATAGGATGCCAGCTGGTACAAAAACAAGCCAAATGTTAAGCCAAACAATAAAAACAAGCCTACAAATGCCCAGAAATTTATCTGTGTATCATCTTTACTTGCCTGCACCAGCGCGCGTTTACTATAAAAAGACAGGAACACGTTTTTAATATCCTTATTTAAAGCAATGTTTAATATAGCGGTGTATAACAGCAGCCCTATAATTATTATAATGATCCATTGATCGCGGGTTTGGCGCGTGTGGCCGGTGCGTAACGTGCTTTTTGCTTTATAGGGGATATCCAGAAACCCGTTGCCGTGATATAAGTGCTCGCGCAAGTATTGCCGGGCGGCCTGGGCACTTAGTGTAGAGTCGGGATATTTGATGTATTGAAAAGCGATAGAATCTTCGACAAACTTTTTGCGGGCTGCAGTTGCCATTATAACCGAATCAAGCACCTGCATACCGCCTGATTGGGCGGGGGTAATAACTGTATGGCCGCGAACCGTTGTATCTACCTGTGCGTAGCCGGCAAAGCAGCCAACAACCATTAACAGGAAACACCAAACAATAAAACGCATATTAATAAGCAGGGTTAATATGCTGCAAAAATACCCGAATTATTGGTTGTTTATAGGTTAAGTGTTAAAAAATAGTATGGCAGGGGCTCACCCGGCCTACGCTTCGCTGGACCACCCTCTCTTTCGCAAGTGGGAAAGAGGGTTTTTGTATGATAAATTATTTAGATAGTTTATTGGGGATGACTGAGGTGGTTGGCTGCCTTAATGATTTTTTAGCTAAAAAAGCTGCTAACTGCTCTATTTTATCAGTGCCGATAATATCAGCGCCGAAGGCAATCTGGGTATCCCATGATTCGGGCAAATCAGGTCCACCCCAAAATCTAACTAGTTTGCCGGTATTGGTGTGCACACTGTCTACTGTTTTTAGTAAACGTTTCCTATCGGCTTCAGGGATAGCGCCAACGCCTTTCCATTTAGACCATTTTTCAAAATTAAGGCTTACCTGCCCTACTCTGTCCCATTCGGCCTGAGTATGCGGATAAACTAAATCGTCATCAAACCATAATATGGATGGATAATCTTTATAGTTTGCAGGTATCGGCCTGTTTCCGCTGATCAGGATTTTCAACCGGCCATAAGGGTTCTCTTTGCTCAATAAATAGGGTTTAAGCGGTTTTAGCTCTTTTATCAGTTTGGGCAATAGTTTTCTATAGTCTTCCTTATCATCTATTAAAAGGCAAAGGCGGCGGGTGGTATCTTTGCGCAGGGCGTATAAAACAGGTTCGAGGTACATGCCTTTTAAAGTACGCTCCGGCTCTAAAGCTTTATCGCTATGCGATACCAGCAGTTTGCCATCAACCAAAAATATATCCGCTTCGATAGAGTTAAAGCCGTTATAAAATGCCTTGTAAAACGGTGTATTGTTGGCATAATCGTTATGCGAATGTGTATACCTGGCTTGTGCAAATGCGTTGCCGGTAATGAAAAACAACAACGGTAATAGTAATAGATGAGCCTTAAATTTCATGGTGATAAAACTAGTATATTTTGATATAACTTCTAAACTATTTTATCTGCATACTCATTACCGCCAAACTAAGCGCCGCCATATCGCCAATATTTTCACCCAGTCCGGCAGGTACTATCTTACAAACATTTCTGGCTCCAATGTAGGCTTCGCGCTCAATTACCTGCATCATGCGGGTATCTAACAATGATCTTGCACGTCCGTAAATACTCCCCATAATAATTACTTCGGGATTAAGGATATCTATCAGTAAAGACAATCCTCTGCCCAGAAACTCGGCGCAGGTGTTATAAATATCAAGCGCCAATTCATCACCATTATGCGCTGCTTCGGCAACAATTTTGGCGGTTAGTTTACCAAGATCATCCAGGCTATTGCAAAAACTCACTTTCTCGCCTATCTGCAAACGCTCACGTACTTTGATCTGCGCCAGTTGCGCTATACCACCACCACTACAGTAACCCTCAAAAGATCCTGCCTTACCGAAGCCCACAGGCCCCATATCGGCTAAACGTAAGTGGCCAACCTCACCGGCAAAATCAGACGTCCCGGAATAGAGCTGCCCGTTCAGGATCAGCCCTGCCCCCATGCCCGTGCCGAAAGTTAAAAATATCACATTTTCATAGCCCTGCCCAGCGCCATATTTCCACTCGGCAACGGCGCAGGCATTGGCATCGTTTTGCAGCAAGGCGTTCCTGCCGAATCGCTTTTCGGTCATTTCAACCATGGAGATATTATCCCAGCCCGGTAAATTTGGAGGCGATAATATCAAACCCTTTTTACTGCTTAACGGGCCACCGCAGCTTATGCCTATACCATCCAATTGATTATTTGAAACGGTATGTTTTGCCAATAACTCTTCGGCAGCCTTAAACAATGTTTCAATCATTTCATAAGCAGGGCCGGTAGTTGGTAGCACCACTTTATCGATAATTTCGATAGAATCATCGTCCAATACCTTACCTATAACCACGGCGCATTTAGTACCGCCAATATCAAAACCTAATAGCATATCTAACTAGTCTTCTTTAAGTGGACTGATCTTAATTGATTTAAACTTCACATTACCGTGCTTGGCATAAAACCAAAGGTAGCCCCCCTTTTGCTCGGGCACACGGTTAACAATACAGCGTTTGCCGCCAACAGAAACGTCTATCAAATCGTCCTTCATAATAATATCGATCTTAACGGGTTTGTCCAGTCCATCAACTGCCCTTATCATGGTATTACCCAACCAAACGGTTTTATCCGTTGGCGAGAAGTTTAGGCGATAAGCACGGTCAGCGTCCTGGTCTGATCGTAAATATAAACCATAATCGGCGGTTAGTGTAGCCGGATCAATTTCTAATGTTATACGGCAATTTGCAGGTACATTTTCCAGGTGAGCCGAACCTACGCCGCTAACCGTATTAATCACCATGTTTTTCATCGCGTCCATTTTACTATCAACATCGGTTTTAAAATTAAGGTTCAGCGGTGCGCCACTTTCGGGGATCATCTCTATAGGAAAGCTTGTTGACAACGTACCATCAAGCTCTTGTTTAAGTTCGCGGAATATCATATTACCGCCAAATCGTTCGCCTTCATTATCGCGGTTTTGGTTTCGGCTGGGTATCCACGCGCCTTCTATCCTACGTCCATTTTTAAAGGCCGCGGTTTTAGCCACGTTTGTCCACGACTCGTTAAGCGCCTGGTATTTAGGCTCCTGCCATGGGCCATATGGCTTACGCGATTGCACATAATAAGTATCGCCGTTATCACCATACACGAGGTAATACCAGCCATTCCACAAGAAGTAATCAGAACATTCAGGCACAGACCCCTGGCCCGTTAGTACCGGGTCAAGAACGGTCCAGTTTTTAAGATCCTTTGATACCATGTGCACCAGCGCGCCGCCTGCATGGCGCAATACGGGGTTTTCTTTCGAACTGGAAACGAATAGATGAAACTCACCGGTCTTTTCATCGACAAAAACTTTAGGGTCCCTAAAATCGCGCTTGCTATAACCCGGTGCCGATGTATAAAACGGGTTAGGCTTTTGTTTATCAAAGTGGATGCCGTCATTACTGATGGCGTAGCTTAATTGCTCGTTTATCTTGCCGTCATTAATTAATCGCGTAGCATAAAAAGCGTAGTATTTATTTTTGTAGAAGACGATGGAGCCGGTGCAGATAGATTTTTCCCACGGCTCATCAATTCCTAAAACAATGGGTTCCTGTTTCCAGGTTTTCAGATCAGTAGTAGTACTTAGCGCCCATTGGTGTCCGCCCAACCCACCCAAACTGGCATGATGTGCCGAATCTAACAACCAGTACATAGAGAACACGCCGTCCTTATAAAACGGCATGCAATCGCCCACAAATAAATTGCCTTTGGGCCGCCAGTATTGCAGGTTTTTGGTGCTTTGGATGGCAGGGTCATATTTAACGCCTAGTTTTTGCGCTTTTAGACCGATGCTGGCCAGGATAAAAGGTATTAGTAATAGGTATTTTTTCATTATGGTGATTTTTCAATTGATTATAAATTATGATAAAGCGTTTAAAGCTCTCTCGGTGTACCGCCTTTGCGCCAATGTTCCTCTATTTCTTCTAATGATTTACCTTTAGTTTCGGGGATATAATACCGGCCCCAAAACATACCTACCAGGCAAACACCCGAGTAAAGAAAGAACGTGCCCGATATCCCCAACGAGTTAACCAGTTTAAAAAATGTAAACGCAACAATGGCGTTAAAACCCCAATGAGATAAAGAACCAATACTCATACCTACACCACGAACATTTAGCGGGAAAACTTCGGATATCAACAACCAACCCAACGGGGCAAGGCTTATGGCGATAAATATGATATAACAAACTATACTTAACACCGCGAAAACAGGCAGGCTTGCGCCTAATGCTTCTTTAAAATGGAAGCAGATACCCAGCAATGCCAACGACGGGATCATGCCCCAGATACCAATCATGTAAAGTTTACGACGGCCAACTTTATCGAGTAAAATCACCGAAACAAAACAGGCTAAAACATTTACTGTACCGATGATAATGGCCGGCACAATAGACGCTGTATTACTAACTATCCCCGCCATTTTAAAGATGATGGGCGAATAATAAATGATGGTATTCACTCCGGAAAATTGCTGAAAGAAAAATATACCCACCGTAATTATCAATGCAGGGCGCAGCCAGGGTTTTAGTATTTCGCTACCGTTGGTTTTATTTTCTTTGGTTAGCTCAATGTCGCGCCTCAGGTCGGTTAAGGTTTGTTGGATCAGGTCAGCGTCCTCAACCCTGTTCAGCACTGCTTCACCTTCTGCCCACCGGTTTTTACTGATAAGCCAGCGTGGTGTTTCGGGTAAAAAGAACATGCCTATTAATAATATCAGCGCAGGGAATAATCCTACAAAAAACATCCATCGCCATGATTCCAAATTAGCATCGTTACCCAACGCATAATCTGTTATGTACGATACCAGGATACCAATAGTGATCATTAACTGGTTAAGCGTTACCATTGCGCCCCTGCGCCGGGTTGGCGCAATCTCGGCAATATACATGGGTACTACATACGATGTAATACCAATGGCTATACCAATAATAACCCGCATCACCATTAAAAACACAATGCTATGCGCATAGGTACAGCCCACTGCCCCTACGGCAAAAATAATGGCGTTAATAATGATCATTTTTTTACGGCCCAGGTAGTCTGACAATTTGCCGCTGCTGATGGCACCTAATACCGCGCCTACAAGCACGGTAGTTGTTATCCATTCAAGGCTCGAGTCGCCAAGTTTCCAATACTCTTTCATAAACGGCAACGCGCCGGATATTACCCCGGTATCAAAACCAAATAGCAGCCCGCCCGTAGCAGCCACTATGGAAATGAGTAAGACGTTAGATCTTATTTTTGTTGGTTTCATTATTTTATTTTTAAGTATATATAGTTGGTTTCTATAATTAGTTTAAAGTGTTCTCAAAAAATTACTCCTTACATGATTGCCCGATTATCAGTTCAGACGAAAGGCTTATCTGCTTACTTATTTTATTATAATTAATTAACTCAAGCAAGGTATCTACCGCCTTTTGCCCCATCTCTTCTAACGGTTGTCTTAAATGAGTTATCGGGCTATAAAACAATTCAAAAGCTTCCGATTCATCAAAGCTCAATACAGATATATCTTGCGGCACTTTCGCTTTAATTTTATTAAGATATTTTAACCCGTTTATAGCCAGTGTATCTGTCGCGAAAAATACCGCATCGCAGGGTTCTTTTAAATTCAATATACTATCTAAGGCCTGTTGGATATCTCCTGCTCTATTCGCACTATTTATTTGTTGCAACCAGTCTGACTTAAAAACTATATCATGATCTTTCAACGCTGCCAGGTATCCGCGATCACGTTCCTGCAAATGGAACATAGTGGTAGCATAATTAAAAAACGCAATACGGTTATGCCCCTGCTTAATTAAATACGCAGTAGCGGTATAGGCCGCTTTATAATTATCAAGCGCGATATGGTTAGTTGTTATTTCGGGGAAATTTCTGTCGATTAGCACAAATGGAATCTCTGCTTTTTGCAGCATTTTTATCTGATCTTGCGAGTTTTCAACCGGCACCAATATCAGGCCGTCAACCTGGCGGTTTATCAGTACATTAACCAGCTCGGCAAAAGTATTTTCGTTTTCGTTCGAGCTGCCAAACAGCACCGTGTAGTTTGCTTTTTTTGCTTCAGCCTCGATGGCGCGGGTAATGCCGGTACTAAAACGATAATTAATATCGGCCACCACCAACCCAATGGTATGGGTTTTATGCATTTTAAGGCTTTTTGCTATTTGGTTGGGGCGATAGTTAAGCAGCTCGGCAGCGGCTTTTATTTTTTGGGCGTTTTCTTTGCTTACCTGTTTAATTTCGGCCTGCCCGTTTAGCACGTAAGACACCAGGGCGATAGATACACCCACATGCTCCGCAATATCCTTGAGGCCTACTTTTTTCATTAAGATTTACTAATTGGTTAAACCAAAGCTATCACTTTAAACGATTAAAGCAAATGAAAAATTAAATTTATGGTGGTTATAGAAATAATGCGGATTGCCGCCTGCTGCTCCATTAACTATATTTTATAATACACTATCTTTGAGTACGACCACAATATATAAACTACAAACTTTTAAGAACCACAATGAAAAAACTGCTTAAAGTTATGCTGACAGCCCTGTGCTTATTCATAGGGGTAAACAAAATTTTTGCTGATGGCGATATCAAGATCATCAGCCCCGATAAGCAGCTTTCTGTTATAGTTTTTGTAGCACCCGATGGCAGACTGACCTATTCTATCCAAAATAAAAATACACAACTAGTGGAGCCATCGCCCTTAGGTATAACAGTTGATGATATTGACTTAGGTTATGGGGCAAAAATAACTGCTAAACCAATTTTAAGTAAAATTGATGAAAGCTACCCTATTCTTGGGAACCACGCCACAGCAAGGAACCAAGCGAATGAGGCGGAGATCCCACTTGAAACAGTAGGGCGCTCATTCAAATTAATAGTGCGTGTTTATAATGATGGTGTTGCTATGCGTTATACCATCCCCGAAGGATCAAAAAAAATAAACGGTGAGTCTACTTCGTGGAACCTGCCGGCAAAAGCAAACAAGTTGGCATGGTCTGGGTTTAACAGTGCTTATGAGGAGCTGAGCCATGTTACAACGTTGGAAAATGTGCCGCAGGATACCACGATCATGGGCCCTATAACCCTTGAAGTTGCTGGTAATTACCTTTCAATTGCTGAAGCCGATTGTGAAAATTTTTCAGACATGGCCTTTGTGCGTCATGGTACAACATTTAAAGCCAACTTTCCTTTTGCAAAAAAAGGCTGGGATATTAAAAACAGGACTGATAACCGGTCAACATTTTTAAACGGGACATATAAAGGTCAAAACGTATCACCATGGCGAACAACAATGATCGCCGGTAATTTAACCTATTTGATAAATTCTGATCTCTTAATGAATTTATGCCCTCCGCCTGCTAAAGATCAGGATTTTAGCTGGGTAAACCCCGGCCGGTGTATGTGGCAATGGTGGAGCGTGGGTAGCCCCGTTTATGAGGATCAGAAAAACTGGTATGACGCGGCAGTAAAATTAAAATGGGAATACTATTTAGTTGACGATGGCTGGCGCACCTGGACGGCTCCCGGCAAGGACCAATGGGCGCTACTTGCCGAGGTGATTGCCTATGGCAAAAGCGTTGGCGTAAAATCAATTGTTTGGGTGGACTCTAAAGAAATGCGCGAAGGCGAAAAACGACGTGCCTACCTGGAAAAGATAAAAGCGTTAGGTGCTACCGGGATAAAAATAGATTTCGTTCCGCCTGCTACCGCTGATATTATGCAATGGTACATGGGCGCGTTGCAGGATTGTGCCGAATTAAAATTAATGGTAAACTTTCATGGCAGTGTTAAGCCAACCGGCCTGCGCCGCACTTATCCAAATGATATTACCCGCGAGGCTGTCCGCGGTAATGAATGGCACATGACCAGGTACAAACGGGTAGAACCATTTGAGCAGGATGTATCCCTGCCTTTTACCCGGTTCATGGCCGGTGCTGCTGATATTACCCCCGTGATGTTAGATCCGGAGCAACTAACATCCACCAAATTTACCTGGGCTCATGAGTTTGCGCAGGCCATTGTATATCTATCTCCTATAACACACTTTGCCGATCAGTATAAATTTTATTTGGAAAGCCCAATGTTTGATCTGTTCCAGCAAATACCTACCGTTTGGGACGAGACAAAAGTATTGCCGGCCACAGAAATGGGCGAGGTAGTTGCCTATGCCCGCCGTAAAGGTGATACCTGGTGGATAGGTGTAATGAACGGCGCTACCGAACGGGAAATAAAGATTCCCTTAGATTTTCTTAAAAAGCCGACAAAGGCAACTTTGATATATGATGACCAGGCTACCAATACTGCTGTTAACAGGCAGGAGAAAACGCTTGCGAGTAAGGATACGTTAACCATAAAGTTAGCGCCGGGCGGTGGTTTTGTGGGGCGGTTTTAGAATTTAATATCTGTAAAAGAATAAGAAATTTATAATTGCGCTTACCTTTGCGGCATGGCCGGTATCTACCTACATATTCCTTTTTGCAAACAAGCCTGTCATTACTGCGACTTCCATTTCAGCACATCTCTAAAATATAAGGATGAGCTATTGCAATCGCTGGTAAAAGAGATCCAGCTGCAAAAAAACTACCTGCTAAATGATACTATCGAGACCATTTATTTTGGCGGAGGCACACCATCAATTTTAGAAGCCGGCGATATTAATTTATTGCTGGATACCATTACCGGCTTGCATACGGTAACTGCCGATGCCGAGATTACCTTAGAAGCTAACCCTGATGATCTGGACAAAGCTAAGCTACAAGCATTGCGCCAAACGCCGGTTAACCGTTTCAGTATAGGTATACAATCTTTTTTTGATGACGACCTGCAATGGATGAACCGTGTGCATCGCGCCAATGAGGCAGAGGCATCGGTTAAACGGGCGCAGGATAGCGGGTTTGAAAACATAACTGTCGACCTGATCTATGGCTACCCCTTGCTTACTGAACAAAAATGGAAGCATAACCTTCATAAAGTTTTTGAGCTGGATGTACCGCACATATCGGCTTATTCTATGACGGTGGAGCCGCAAACCGCGCTGGCATCTTTCATCCGCAATAAAAAACAACCTGCTATGAACGAGCAGCAAAGCGCCGAACAGTTTAACCTGCTGATGGCCGCAATGGCAGAAAAAGGCTTTGAGCATTACGAAATATCCAACTTTTGCAAACCGGGACAGTACAGCAGGCATAATTCTAATTACTGGCATGGAGTAAAGTACCTGGGGATAGGCCCATCGGCACACTCTTATAACGGCCAGGCCCGGCAGTGGAATATTGCCAATAACGCAAAATATATTCAATCTATACAAACTAGTACCCTGCCTGCCGAAACGGAACAACTGACCGAAAACAACCGCCTGAACGAGTATATCATGACCTCGTTACGTACCATTTGGGGCCTTGATCTGGATAAGTTAAACGCTATTGCCGCGACATCATCCAATGTACTGATGAGCGAAGCCCAGCCTTTTTTAGAAAAGGAGTGGATCATGAAAAAAGACAATAAAATTTACCTTACCCAAACCGGTAAATTATACGCCGATCATATAGCTGGCGAGCTGTTTTTTTAAGCTATTTATACTTAAATAGCTCATTTTTCAGGGGCACGTACTTACGCAGATAATTTAGTTTCGGTTTAAAAAAAACAACAACTGATAGCTATGCGATTTTAAAAACCGTCCTTTAAAACCCGCCGTATCTTCCAACAAATAGCTTTAAAAAAACCATGAAAAAACTAATTATCTCGGCGTTTGCTTTAGTAGCTATCGCGACTGCGCCAAACACTTATGCTCAAACCAAAATGGTTGGAGGCGCGGCAATGTATCCTACAAAAAATATAGTAGAGAATGCTGTAAACTCAAAAGATCATACCACTTTAGTTGCTGCTGTTAAAGCCGCAGGTTTGGTAGAAACATTAGAGTCGGCTGGCCCATTTACTGTGTTTGCGCCAACTAACGAAGCGTTTGACAAATTGCCTAAAGGCACGGTAGAAACTTTGGTGAAACCAGAGAACAAGGCAACCCTTACAAAAATACTAACGTATCATGTTGTGGCCGGCAAATTAAGTGCCGCCGACCTATGGGCAAAAGTTAAAGCCGGCAAAGCCGAATTAACTACTGTACAAGGTGGTAAACTATGGGTAAAAGTCCAAGGCAAAAAATTATACCTGGTTGATGAAAAAGGCGGCAAATCATGGATCACCATTGCCGATGTTAACCAAAGTAATGGCGTAATACATGTAATAAATACGGTATTAATGCCTAAATAGATAATTTATGGCTTTAGCGGTAAGCAGTTTGCTGGAGTTCGTTGGCAGAACTGGAAACCGCAGCCATAAATTACTTATATCTACCTATAAATGGAAAGCCCGGTTGCAAATGCACCGGGTTTTTTGTTATTCTTTTAAAATTCCCTCCCCTGGGAGGGGTGTGTTGGTTGTGAGGTGGCAGGGAGGGGTTTCGCAAATTTGCAATAATTAACCCCTTCCTCCCCCCTCTCAAGGGAAGGAATCGCACATGGCCCTTGCTTTTAAAACTACAAACTGACAGATCCTCAACAAAATATCAAAAACAAATAAGGCCCACTGCCGTATTTATGGTATTAATTAGTTTTTGCGCGTTAATTATTAGGGAAAATGGGTATTATTTTAACCCCTCTTGACAGGGTTGACAACATTAACAAAGACGATTTTATAAACAATTACTTAAAGCCGCGCAAGCCGCTGGTTATTCGCGATGCTACCCAAAGCTGGCCTGCGCTAAAAAAGTGGACCTTCGAGTATTTAAAAGAAACCGTTGGCGACCAAATTGTGCCGCTTTACGATAGCGCTAAAGCCGACCCGTCGAAAGCCATCAACGCATCGGCTGCCGAAATGAAGTTTGGCGACTACATAGACCTGATACAAAAAGAACCTACCGACCTGCGTATATTTTTGTTCGACCCGATAAAGCATGCGCCAAAGTTGCTGGACGATTACCGGCCGCCTACCGGCCTGATGGGTGGCTTTTTGGATAAATATCCTAATATGTTTTTCGGCGGTGCCGGATCAATTACCTTCCTGCATTTTGATATTGACCTGGCTCACATTTTCCATACCCATTTTAACGGGCGCAAGCGTGTTATTTTGTTTGATAATAAATGGAGCGAACGCCTTTACCAAATCCCGTTTGCTACTTATGCCTTAGAAGATTATGATATTGAAAATCCTGACTACATTAAATATCCCGCGCTAAACGGCGTTGAGGGCCAGGAGATTATACTAGAGCATGGCGATACCCTATTTATGCCTACCGGCTACTGGCATTGGATGAAATACCTGGACGGGTCGTTCTCCATATCACTGCGCGCATGGGATACCTCGTGGGCCATTAAAGCCAAAAGCCTGTACAACCTTACGATACAACGCAAGTTTGACGATATCATGAAACGTAATTTTAAAAGCCGTTATATGGATTGGAAAGAGAAGTTAGCGGTTAAGAGAGCGGATAAAGCGTTAGCGGAGGGGGAACCTCGTTAATGTTTTTTAAAATTGCAGGGACAAAACTATCGCAATGATGCCACTTAAACGCGTCGTAGCGCTCTAGGCCGCTAGGGCCCTTTACTTTTTGCTTGTCAGGGCGCGCGGCCGGGAGTTTGGCCTTGTGGGTGGCAACGATCGGCCTGACTTGATCTTTTGGTTACTTTTGGATCAAGCCAAAAGTAACAGCCTTAGCGGCAATTGAGCGTCACCAAGCGATAAGTACCTCTCCCCTGTCCAAAATCCCCTTCCCCAATCGTTATTAAAACAATTATCCAAAAAAACTGTATTTATTATAGCTTGTTAATCGATTGATTAATTTTATACATCTGTAAATCAACAACTTATAGAATTAACATAAAAATAATTTTATTTTAATCAATCGTTTGATTAACTTTGTGCTATTAAAAGATATGGATAAAGATAAAATAGACAAAAGAGACTATATTCTGGACGTTGCCGAGCGCGTGTTTTCAGAAAAAGGTTTTGACGGCGCATCTACCCGATTAATTTCAGGTGAGGCCGGTGTTAATATGGCTATGCTTAACTATTACTTTGGCTCGAAAGAGGGTCTGTTCCTGGAAATATTTGAACGCAAGATATCATCGTTCCAAAATATTTTACAAAACCTGGGTAATGACGAGAGCATGAACGCCTGGGAAAAGATGGAGCAATATATTGAAATGTATGGCGAGAAAATTGTTAACAATAACTGTTTCCAAAAACTATTATACCAGGAAATAGGGATGAACAGAAACAATGACCTGTCTAACAAATTGCGCGATTTATTGCTAAAGAACGTGACCGAGCTGGATAAAATATTGAACGAGGGAATTGCCAAAGGCGAGTTTAAAAAAGACATAGACATACCTATGGTGATAGCCACCCTTTATGGCACCAAAAATTATATTATTAATACACCCTTAATGTCATCACGCCTACTAGGTTATAATATACTGAATGATAAAATGATTGAGACTAAGTTAAAGCCGCAGATAAAAAGCTTTATGAAGAACCTATTAAAAGCATACTTACTGAACTAACATGAATATACATTTGAACACCTCACACAAACTACACCTTTACAAAATACCTGTTTTAGCTATTGCGCTCGCGTTATTATTGATGTCATTGGTATCTAAAAAAGCTTCGGCCCAGGATAGAACCATCACCTTAACCGAAGCCGTTAAACTAGGGCTGGATAACAGCAAGGTGTTAAGGCTATCGCAGTCAAAAATTGACCAGGCGATATCACAATATAACCAAACTAAGGATAAGGCGTTACCAAGCGGGAACGTAAGCTTTGCTTATAACCGTGCCGAGATACCTTACAACACTTTAGCTTTTGGCAGCAGCAATATCCACCTGCCTAAAAATGCTAACGCTTACTTAGGCATAGCATCATTAAGCGAAACCATTTTTGCAGGCGGTAAATACAAGTATGCGCAGGAGTCTACCCAGATATTAACCAGCATATCAAGGTTAGATGCTGAGAAAGACAAGGATCAGATCACTTACGAGATCATAAGCGAGTACTATAACCTGTATAAAGTACTGCAAAGCAAAAAAGTGGTAGACCAGAATTTGGAAACCATTGACGCGCAGATACACCAGTCGCAACGTTTTTTTGACCAGGGATTAGTTACCAAAAATGATGTTTTACGTTTCCAGTTACAACGCGCTAATGTTGAGTTAACCGGCATCGACCTGGAAAGTAATCGCAAAATAATTAACTATAACCTGGACATTCTTTTAGGCTTGCCTGAAACTACCAGGTTAAGCATCGCACAGATCAATGAAGCAAACCAAAATTTAAGCGCGCTTAGTAATTATATTGATACCGCGGTGAGTTATCGCCAGGAGCTTAAACAGCTTGACCTGCGTAATAAGTATGCCGAAACAAATATTAAAACCATTAACGCCAATACTACGCCAACTGTAGCAGCATCGGCAGGTGCTTATTATTTGGATGCCAGCGGCAACCCGCTGCCAAGGTCAGGCAATTTTGTTACTCCTATAACTGTAGGTGTAACCGCAGCCTGGAACTTTGGCGCTTTATGGACCAATAAAAACAAATTGGCCGAGGCAAGGATACAACGCGATGAAGTAGCTATTAACAAAAACATCACTTTAGATAATATCAAAAACGAGATCAACCAAAACTATCAGAATTACCTGACGGCTTTAAACAAGATCAAGCTTTTACAAACATCTATAGAGCAAGCCGGCGAAAATAACAACATACTAGCATCAAAATACAAAAGCAACATCGCGTCGGCAACAGATAAGGCAGATGCAGAAACATTACTATACCAGGCGCAAATAAACTTAGAATTAGCTAAAGCTGATGCAGGACTGGCTTATTATACATTATTAAAATCAACCGGAAAACTTAACAAATAATACAACACAAAATGGCAAAGCAAGACACTAACGAAAACACACCCAAAAAACCGAACAGAGTATTACCTATAATTTTAGGGCTTGTACTTTTAGGTGGCGCTTTTTTCGGAATAAAAGAATATATATACTACGGTAAACACGTTGATACAGACGATGCACAAGTTGATGGCGATATAAGCCCGGTTGTTGCACGCGTTGGCGGATATGTTGACAGCATTTTCTTTGAAGAAAACATACACGTTAACAAAGACCAGGTACTGGTAAAAATTGATCCGCGAGATTACAAGGTAAAATTAGAGCAGGCACAAGCCGCGCAAGTTGGCGCAAGCGCCGGCGTTAATGTTGGCCAATCACAGATCTTTACTACTGCTTCAAACTCGGCAGTTGCTAAGGCAGGTGTGGTATCTGCCCAGGCCCGTTTAGATAAGGTGAATAAAGACTACCAACGTTTTGCAAACCTGATAAAAGATGGCTCAATAACCCAGCAACAGTTTGACCAGGCAAAATCTGATCTGGAAGTTGCACAAGCAAACTTAAACGCCGCGCAAGATCAATACAAAGCAGCTGTACAACAAATTGGTACTACACGTAATGAGTTAAAGGTTACCAATACCGGTGTTAGCCAGAAACAGGTTGATGTTGATTATGCCAAATTACAATTAAGCTATACAAATGTTAAAGCTCCTGCAAGTGGTATCGCGTCAAAAAAGAATGTGCAATTGGGGCAGTTGGTACAAGCAGGTCAAACACTATTCTCCATAGTGAATGATAACAGCTTGTTTATTACCGCCAACTTTAAAGAAACCCAGTTAGAAAAAATACACAACGGCTTAAAGGTTAATATTGAAACCGATGCTTACCCTGATCTTAAAATTGAGGGAACAGTTTACAACTTCGCTCCCGCTACGGGCGCTAAGTTCTCTTTATTACCTCCGGATAACGCAACCGGTAACTATGTAAAAGTGGTACAACGTATCCCTGTTAAAATAAAATTAAACGCGTCAAAAGATGTTTTGGATAAACTGCGCCCGGGTATGAGCGTGAACGTATCTGTTATTACTAAAGACTAATTATAATGGCTGAAACTGGCTTTAAAAAATGGATCATTACTATTACGGTTATCGTGGCTTCGCTTTTGGAGCTAATTGATACCACGATAGTAAACGTATCCTTACCGGTTATCCAGGGCAATCTGGGTGCCACCCTTGAGGATGTTGCCTGGGTGGTTACCGGTTACGCGGTGGCTAACGTAATCATACTCCCCATGTCGGGATGGTTAGGCAGTCGCTTTGGACGTAAACAATACTTTATAACATCAATTATCGTATTTACCATTGCCTCGTTTTTATGCGGTAATGCCACCAGTTTAGATGAGTTGGTAATATTCAGGATACTACAGGGTATAGCGGGTGGTGGTTTAATATCAACATCGCAGGCTATACTGGTTGAAACCTGGCCGCGCGAGCAAATAGGTACAGCTACTGCCCTGTTTGGTTTAGGCGCGGTTGTGGGCCCTACACTGGGTCCAACCATAGGTGGTTATATTACCGATCACTTCTCATGGCGCTGGATATTTTATGTAAACATCCCCGTAGGTGCGCTGGCAGCATTTTGTGCCTACACCTTTATTAACGAAACACCCAAGGAAGCCAAAGGGCGACCCGTGGACTGGTGGGGCATTGCACTACTAGCCATAGCTGTGGGCAGTTTACAAACTATATTAGAAAAAGGTGAATCGGAAGATTGGTTTGCCAGGACATACATACTGGTATTAACCGTTACGGCTGTACTAGGAGTTATCCTGTTTATATGGCGCGAAATGAGTATAGAGCACCCTATAGTTAACTTTGGCATACTCCGGCATCGAAGTTTCGCGGTGGGTATGTTTACTTCGTTTGTATTAGGGTTTGGTTTATACGGCACTGTGTTTGTGTTCCCGGTATTTTGCCAGAACCTGTTGGGCTTTTCGGCTCAGCAAACGGGCGAACTGTTATTCCCCGGAGGTTTATGTACTATTGTTATGATGCCCTTTATAGGCAAGATGCTTAATAAGGGTATCCCGGCGCAATTTATGGCAACTGCAGGTATGTTTTTGTTCTTTGTGTTTACAACGATGCTAAGTAACTCAACCCTCGGCACCGGGCAAAAGGACGTATTGGTGCCTTTACTGATAAGAGGTGTTGGTATGGCGCTGTTATTTGTACCATTAACTACATTAGCTATTGCCGATTTGAAAGGGCCTGAACTTGGCCAGGGTACCGGTTTAAATAATATGATGCGACAGTTAGGCGGCTCTTTTGGTATTGCCGTGTTAACTACCATCATCCATATACGGACGGGTTTCCATAGAAGCAACCTGTTAAGCAATATCAACCCGTATAATAACGCGTTTACCGAAAGACTACACATGATAGAACAGAGTTTTATTGCCAAAGGCAGATCCGCGTCTGACGCGCTGCACATGGCTTACTCGGCAATTGAGGGTGCTGTAACCAAGCAATCGTTATTATTGACTTATGATGATGCTTATTATCTATCGGGCCTGGTGATGCTATTCTCTATACCGTTGCTGTACTTACAACCGTTTAAAAAGAATGTTAAAGTGCCAACAGATGTGCACTAAATAATAAAAGCCGTTCCCCTATGAAAGGAACGGCTTTTTACAAAAAAAATTAACAATTTGGGTATTGTGTCCTCGATAGCCGCTTTCCTCACAAAAAAAGTATCCTCGCAGGACTTGTTTAAATCTTAGGCATAAAATTAAAAGTTTTTAATTAACAAATCCTATTTTTATTACCTTAAATGAAATTATTTTCATTTTGTTAAAAATTTGGGGGATAATTCTCTTCAAATTACAAATCACCTAACAGTCCCGACAATATCAGGGCTGTTTTTTTATATTTGAGCAATGGGAATTATACACGCGCTGCAAACCTGGTGGCAACAACAATCATTGTTAGAAGTTATCGGCGTTATAACCGGATTATTGTGTGTATATCTTGCTGCCAAAAACATTATCTGGAACTGGCCCTTCGCCATCATCAGCGTGGTTATTTACATCTTTATTTTTTTCGATAGCCACCTCTTTGCCGATATGGGGCTGCAGGTTTATTTTTTAATAATGAATATTTACGGCTGGTATTATTGGAGCAAAAAACCTGCATCCGAAGAAAAAACACCTGTAATGCGCATTAAAAAAACAGAGGTAATGTTATCTATCATCGCTATTATAATTTTTACATTTTTGCTGGGGACTTTTTTATTAAATCATACATCGGCATCCTTTCCTTTTGTGGATAGTTTTTGTACGGCGTGTAGCCTGGTAGCACAAATATTCCTGGCCAGAAAAGTATTAGAGAACTGGCTGATATGGATTTTTGTTGATATAATTTATGTAGGTGTTTATATATTTAAAGGCCTGCACCTTACCGCTGCAATGTATGCCATATATGTAGGTATAGCTTTAATGGGGTATATTGATTGGAAAAGGGACTGGAAAAAGCAGGTAGCTTAGGTATCGGATTTCGTATGTTCGATTTCGGATTTATTTAAATTGTAAATTAGCAATGATTTATTTGTAATTATTAAATGCCAAAATCCGAAATCGAACATTCGACATCCGAAATAAGAAAGATCGCCATTGTAGGTCCCGAATCAACGGGAAAATCAACCATGTCTATTTATTTGGCCGAATATTACCATACCGTTTGGGTACCCGAATACGCCCGCGGCTATTGCGAAAAACTAACCGATACCCCCACCTGGCAAGATGAGATCAATATGTTTCACGGGCAAATAGCTCTTGAAAAGGAACTACTGCCTAAAGCCAACGGGATATTAATTTGCGATACTACTTTTATCACCGTAAAGATCTGGAGTGATGAGATATTTGGCAAAGCCCCCCAGGAAGTGCTGGACGAATTACCCAATCATCATTACGACTTGTACCTGCTTTTAAACATTGACCTGCCCTGGCAGGATGACCCCCTGCGCGATTTCCCCCACATGCGCGAACATTTTATGAATGTATGGTATAAAGAGCTAAATGCTTTAAATGCCAATTATGTGGTTATTAGCGGTACAGGGCAGGATAGGTATGATAGCGCGGTTGTGGCGATTGATAATTTTTTAGTGGGCAGTGTTTAGTGCAGTGGGCAGGTTTATTAAATTAAATCAAAATCCCATTAATCCTATAATCAGGTAATCGAGGTTCAGACAATCCGCGTTAGTGATCGAAGCGGATACCGGCCTGTGAATAAGGCCTTGTGTAGTATGAGCGAACAGCACGGGCCGCAGGCAACGCCCTAATTATAATATAATGGCCTCTTTACTTCTTATCCCCAAATAATCTTTTACTTATCTTTAGATATAGATAACCCACACTTAAAGATTCAATTATACTTAAATTCATATTATTTTCATAATTATTTCACTTTGATGCAACATTCAAAAAAAGTCGTTGTCATATAACCCGAAAGCTGTAAAACTTGGAGACCTTATTCATAGACAAACATTACAACTTAGTAGTTGAATGTAAGCAGGGCAGTAAGAAAGCCTGCTATGAGTTGTACAAATTATATTCTAAAGCGATGTTGAACATCGCCTTTAGGATTGTGGGTAACGTTGCCGAGGCCGAGGATGTTTTACAGGAAGCTTTTTTAGATGCATTTAAACGCCTACCAGATTTCAGGCAGGAAACCACTTTTGGTTTATGGCTTAAACAAATAGTAGTAAGCCGCTCCATTAATTTATTGAGAAAGCGAAAAGTAGAGCTGGTTGAGTTAGGCGAGGATGTAGATAACATAATTGACGAGGAGCAGGATGATGACGAAGAAATTCAATATAAAGTAACCCAGGTAAAACAGGCCATGAACGAGCTGCCCGAGGGTTACAAACAGGTAATATCATTATACCTTATTGAAGGTTATGATCATGAAGAAATAGGGCAAATATTAAACATTACAGAAAACACATCAAGAACACAATTTTTAAGGGCTAAAAGAAAGCTGAGCGAGATTTTAAACAGGAAAGGGATAACACAATGAGTAAGCGATTAGAGGATTTTATAAAGAATAACAGGGAAGAATTTGATGACCTGGAACCACGGGCAAATTTGTGGAGCAGGATAGAAACAGAATTACCACAACAATTTGCAGCACAAAAGCATGAGGCTAAAACATTTTCGTTAGGGTTTGTACTGCGGGTTGCCGCTATAGTAATTGCAGTAATGGGGATAAGTTTTTTCACCTACCTGCATAACCAAAGATCTACACAAGTTAACCTGGCCGCTATTAACCCCGAGTATGCTAAACAACAAGTGCAGTATGCATCATTAATAGCCAGCAAACGTACCGAGATAAAAAGCATTGCAAAAACGGACCCCCAACTTTATAATGAGTTTACGGCCGAGATTGCTAAAATGGATTCGACCTATAGAAAATTAAATAAAGACTTAATTACCAGCCCTAATCAGGAAGCTGTTTTACGTGCAATGATCCGGAACTTGCAGGTGCAAACAGAGGTACTTAATCAACAACTTAATGTAATTGAACAATTTAATGAATTTAAAAATCAACGAAATAATGAAATTAAAAATATATAGTATCGCACTATTAAGCCTGGTGGCCTGCACTTTTGCCAATGCGCAAACTGTTGCACCGGTACCGGCAACACCAGCCATTCCGGCTATACCGGCAGCCCCGGAGACTAACGTTTATAGCGGACAAAATCACGAACCACATGTTTATGTTGTAGCACCGGGGGCAGCTTATGCTACCGCACCTAATGTTTTGATCTACGGATCGCAAGACACGGTTTACCGCAACAAAATGCGCAAACTGCAAGAACAATCTCGCGCCCTAAACAAAGAAATGGCCGAGCTTAGCCGTGAGGAAAGCAAAAAAAATGGCGCAGCTATGCAGGAGCGAATGGCCACTCTACGTAAAACAGTAGGTATTAGGTTCGACTCGACATTTAACAGGAACTTTGCCAGGAGTTTCTCAAACAATATGCATTTCAATTTTGATTCGGACGTTAACCTGGCTAAACAAGTAGCCAGCGGCGATGTAAAAGAAAAAAGCAAAACCTTTACCAAAAGCTACCCGGTTGATGCTAACGACAAATTACAGATTGATAACCGTTATGGAAAAATTGTAGTAAACACCTGGAACAAAAACGAGGTTAAAGTTGATGTAGATATTAAAGCCTACGCTAACGAAGATGCTGACGCGCAAAAACTACTTGACCAAACTACTATCACCAGCAATAAAGAAAGTAATGTTGTAAATTTTACAACTGCTATTGAACGCTCAGAAAATTCATGGTGGGGAAGCATGTCGCAGAACGGTAAGCTAACTAAAATTCGCAAAGTAATTATTAATTATACCGTATATATGCCTGCTAAGAGTGCATTAACCATTACCAACAGGTATGGCGGCATTACTCTGCCTGATATGTCTGGTAAATTAAATATCACTAACTCGTACGGTGGCCTGGTAGCTAAAGCATTAACCAATGCCGACAATGTGATAGTAGTGAAATACGGAAACGCCAGCATTGGCAGCCTTACCAATAGCGATTTAAATGTATCATACGGCAGCCTTGATTTAGAGTCGGCAGATAACCTGAATGCTACTTTAAGCTATAGTCCTGCAAAAATTGGCAAACTAAGCACATCAGGTACGTTCACCGTACATTATGGCAATGGTTTAGAAATTGGCGATGTAGGTAAAAACATTAAATCATTATCTATCAATGCATCATACGCACCTATAAAATTAGGGTCGTTAAATGATGCCGATTTTGATGTGACTGTACATTATGGCGATTTCTTGTACGGTAACGCCACAAGCGTTACCAGCAAAACACCTGATAATACAAGAGGCTATACCTCAACAAAAAATTATAAAGGCCACGTAGGTAAAGGCAATAATGATAAAGTTATTACCGTAAAATCAAATTATAGTTCTGTTAAGTTTAATTAGTATTAGAGATTAAAGGCAAGAGCCAAGAATCAAGAGCCAAGAATCAAGAGTGTAATCACTCTCAGGTCCTTGGCTCTTTTTTATAGTAATGCTCTTACTCCAACAACAATATTATCTTATCTCTTGATTTTTGCCTCTTGACTCTCTCTAAAACACCCTGCACAACAACCCCTTCAAATACTCTCCCTCGGGGAAAGATGACCTTACGGGATGATCTTCGGGTTGACAAAACTGGTAGATAAATTGCACTTGTTTACCGGCATCTAAGGCCGCCCATGCGATTACCTGCTTAAATGTTTCCATATTCATGGCGCCAGAGCACGAATAAGTAGCCAGGAGGCCACCATTATTCAATAATAACATTGCCAACCTGTTTAGATCTTTATACGCCCTTGAGGCTCTATCCAGCGCCGAGCGCGATGGCGCGTATTTTGGCGGATCAAGCACGATGATATCAAACAGCTCCCCTTCTTCTCTAAAAACCCGCAATTGCTTGTTTACGTCAGATTGTACAGTAGTATGCTTTTTAGTATCCAGTTTATTTAACAGGATATTCTCCTTTAAAGTTTCAATGGCCAAAGCCGAGCTATCTACACTGGTAACAGATGCCGCGCCGTTATGTAATGCATTTAACGTAAAGCCGCCTGTATAGCTAAAGCAATCCAACACTTTTTTATTTTTTGTGTGGGATGCTACTATTTTTCGATTATCGCGTTGGTCACAATAAAAGCCTGACTTTTGGCCTTCGGCAATATTGATGTTATAGATGATATTATTCTCTTTTACTTCTACAGATTCGGGCGGGTTATCACCAAACAACACTACGTTATCGGTTTCCAGGCCTTCGTGTTGTCTTGATGAGGCATCGCTTTTATCAAAAATACTTGTTGGTTTAAGCAAGCGCCTTAACTCGTCAATAATAACCGGCATCATTTTTTCAATGCCTGATGTTAGCACCTGTACCGCTAAATGATCAGCATATTTATCAACTATTAATCCGGGCAGATAGTCCGATTCGCTGAATATTAAACGGCAGGTATTGGTAATACCGGTGCTTAACAGCTCACTGCGGCCTGCTACTGCAACCGCTACTTTGTTACGGAACCAATCCTCATCAACCGTAATTTGCTCATCCCACTCCAATAAACGCAAAGCCACACGCGACTGATCATTATAAAATCCATAGGCCATAAAATCGCCTTTGGCATTTATAAGGCGTACAATATCACCATTGGCGGGTTTGACTTTAACATTCTCTATCGCACCCGAAAAAACCCAGGGATGGCGATGAAGCACAGCTTTTTCTTTACCCTTTTTTAATACAATATCAATCATGGGTGCAAATGTAATAATACATGGGTTAATAAATAACCGGCATCAAAAGCACCGGAAACAACAAGGAAGCCCTAACAACACGCAAACTAAAAACAATGTACTTATTACAACAAAGGCAATTCTACCACTTGTTATATCTGATTAGTTAACTATATGTTACTATTCATTAAAATTCATTTATACCGGTAAACTTCAAAACATTTATAAAAAATCCAATGTTAACTAAAGCGAACATAAATTTACCAACATGAAAAAAAATCTCTTTTTGATTGCGCTCTTCGCACTCCTAATTTCGGCCTGCAACAAACAAATAGATAACATACAGCCGATAGCTTTAACTAATGACTTGAAAACTTCATTACTGTCATCATCTTCAATTAGGCTTGATACAATTAAACAATGCACCCTTAATCAAGGTGCCAATCCATATTATTACATAACAGCTTTTACATACGTTGGCAAGTTGCTTCAAAGCTCAAATTCTAATAATCTACAGAAAATCCCTGGCCCTGGTGGTGTGCCTCTTTATTACGGAACAAGTGTACGTACTTATTTTTATTACTATAATAACAATGACCAGCTTACCAACACATTCATCTCCCCAATTCATGATGGTCCGGTCGCTCCCGAACAGCTTGAGAGCTCAAAGGTCACTTATGCGGACGGTCATATTGCTACTATTGAGTTTTTCAGGCAGCATGGCATATCTTGTAAAAAGTTTTTCCTTACTTACTCCAAAGATCAACTTACCGAAATCTATGAACCAAATACCGTTAAAATCAATTATGAGTACGATGCTAAAGGTAACAATACCAAAGAAATTTACCAGCTGTTTATAAATGGAGCACCTATTCAGAATGCAGTAATCACCGAAATAAGCACTTTTGATGATAAGGCCAATTTTCAAAAAGCGTTACCATTGTGGGTGTACTTTAAATGCTATGATTTAGCAAACATCGGCAAACCAGACATCGGGCTTGATTTTACTGTGCTTCAAAAAGGGTTTACTAATACACCAGGTGCTAACAATCCTTTAACACTTAGCACTAATGGTACTCAGTCAGCCTTTACCTACAAGTATTATGATAATAATTACCCTTTTGAAATTAATGATTCGCAATACATTTGGCATTACAGCTATACTACTGTACAGTAAACAGATTAGCCTGCTGCGTTTATTGGTTACATATTTTTAACATGGTTGGCCCAAACCGATGAGCATACCATAAAATCCATCTCACAAAAAAACCCGGCTTGCGGCCGGGTTTTTTACTATATAATCACTATAATTAATTTAAAACAAACCTGTTGGTAAAGCTACGGCCGTCAACATCGCGGCCTGTTATAATTAGCTGTCCATCTCTTATACTGGTTATTGCTTTGTCAATATCGGCAACGCTATTTATAGGTTGTCTGTTAATCTCTGTTATTACTGAACCTACAGGTATATCTAAATCAGAAAACATACCGCCCTCGCGCACCTGCGTTACTACAACTCCGCTGTTTACATGGAATTTGTTTTTTTGTGCCTGTGTTACCGGCATAAAGCTAGCACCCATTTTGTTATATAACTCTGTTGCCGAGCGATTGTTAACCGCCGTACGTACTACAGGAGTTTCAGCTTTAAGCATTACGGTAAAATTTTTCTCTGATCCGCCGCGCGAAACAGTAAGGTTAATTTTATCGCCCGGCTGTAAACGGGCCACACGTTCCTGCAAGTCAGACGACTCATAAACGGTAACACCTTCAACCTTGGTAATAATATCGCCTTCTTTTAAACCGGCAGCTTCGCCACCGCCACCAGGCACTATGCTTCTAATGTATAAACCATTGGTCTTATCGGTTTTTAAATCAGGGCTCGAACCAACCTCATTCAAATCAACAAAGCTAACACCTATTAAACCGCGTTTTACAGCGCCATATTTTTTAATATCGTTTAATACTTTTTTAGCCAAATTAATTGGGATAGCAAAGCCATAACCTTCGTATGATCCGGTATGTGAGGCAATAGCCGAGTTAATACCAATCAGCTCGCCTTTAGTGTTTACCAACGCGCCGCCGCTGTTGCCTGGGTTAATAGCGGCATCGGTTTGTATAAACGACTCAATACCTGTTTTAACTTTAGGTTCTTGCGAACGTCTGCTGGTTGGGCCAAACGGATTTTCGTCCTGGCTATCATCCTCCTGGCCAATAATACCAATACCACGGCCTTTAGCGCTAACAATACCTGCTGTAACGGTTGATGTTAAGTTAAACGGATTACCAACTGCTAATACCCACTCGCCTACCTTTGCATCGTCAGAGTTACCTAGTTTTACAATAGGCAGGTCTGTGGCGTCTATCTTAATTAAAGCAAGATCGGTATTTGGGTCTGTACCAATTACTTTAGCGGTAAAGTGGCGGTGATCATTAGTAGTGATATCAATCTTATCAGCTTTTGCTACAACATGGTTGTTAGTCACAATATAGCCGTCAGGCGATATAATTACACCCGATCCTGATGCCATTTGCGGGGCCATTTGGCGCGGCGTACCACGCTGGCCAAACATATCGCCAAACATTTGTTGCAAACGATCTTGCTGTGAGTTTTGTGCAGTATTTGAATAAGTGGTTTTAATATAAACTACCGCCGGTGTAACCGCGGCTGCAGCCTGCGTAAAATCAACCTCACCTGCTGACGATGTAATACCTGACGATAAATGATTACTTGCAAAGTAAACATTTTGCTTATCGTCAAAACTCATGTTATCAGCATACTTCTTTTCGATCACTTTGTAAGTACCAAGCGCCATAGCACCGCCTACAAAAGCCGTTAATAATGTTAAACCAATTCTTTTCATGTTATTAATCTTTATAATTCTGTTTGTTATACTTATTTTTGTATTTCAAATTTAATACCATATAGACGGTAAATGCAACCATAAGTTATACGGTTTTGTGTTAAAAAATGTTAAATTTAAACTAAGGACCTATTTTGTTGTTTTGGCCCCGCGTTTTGAAACTATAAGCCCCCTCTAAATCTCCCCCGGTAGGGGAGACTTTTGGGAGCGTTTTATCTTTAGTGTTATATTTTAAAGCCCTCCCTACCGGGGAGGGTTTGGGTGGGGCTTGTTAATAATATACTGTGAAACTACATTTCTATAAATACCAGGGTGCAGGCAATGATTTTATTTTGGTTGATAACCGCGAAAATGCTGTAAATCATCACAATGTAAAACTGATTGCTCATTTATGCGATCGCCGTTTTGGTATCGGTGGCGATGGTATTATGTTTTTACAGAATAAAGAAGGCTTTGATTTTGAGATGGTATATTACAATGCCGATGGCCAGCCAAGCAGCATGTGCGGCAACGGCGGGCGCTGCATTGTGGCCTTTGCCAAATTCCTGGGCATCATCAACACCGAGACGGATTTTTTGGCAGTTGACGGCCCGCATCATGCCAAAATTTCAGAAACCGACGATTGGGTGAGCCTGCAAATGATAGATGTTGATACTATTACCAACGATGCTGACGCTTATGTATTAAACACCGGCTCGCCGCATTATGTTGCTCTGGCTAATGACCTGGCTAACAAAGATGTTTATACTGAAGGCTACGCCATACGCAACAATGAAACTTATCATGCAAACGGCATCAACGTAAATTTTGTTGAGCCAAAAGCCAACGGTTATTTTGTGCGAACCTTTGAGCGTGGCGTAGAAGACGAAACCTATGCCTGCGGAACAGGTGTTACTGCCGTTGCTCTGGCCATGGCCAAACACAACCACCAAACCGGCAGCATAGAAACACCCATAAAAGTTTTAGGCGGCGATTTGAATATCCGCTTTAATTATGATGGCATCAGCTTCACCAAGATCTTTTTAGAAGGACCTGCTGTGCAGGTTTTTGAGGGGGAAGTGGAGATATAAATCGTGCAGGTGGCTCTTGCACAAATTCAGAGCAACTAAATACAAAGATGCTGTTTCCTAAAAATTTTTCAGAGGCATAGCCTCGGCCAATGTTGGTAGCAACGGGTTTCAACCCGTTGAATTTAAATCACGAATTAGTCAAGAGCCATAGGCTCGGCCCATATAAATGTATCGTACCTATGGTACTCATTCCACGTTCTGTTATTTCCACCGGGTTAAAACGCGGTGCTACAAAATATTCGAGTTGATGGCTCTGTTATTAAATCCAACCTACCGATGGTTAATGACTTAATAGCCCTTATCCACACTGTTAATAATTATTTAACCCAAAACATTTTTTCTTCCTGCAAATTCTAAGTACGTTTGAATTTTTTGTTGATGTAGCTTCTCTTAAATTTTTTCAAGAAGCTAATGTTAAGAGTAGACAGTTCAAAACCTTGCCAGATTATTTATGCCATAGCCCGGCACGAATATTTAGGTTATGTTATTGAACCACATATAGTTCAGCTAAATCCAAACGGCGAATTTTCTTTAACCCACCAGCGGTTATTCTCAAACACAGCAACCGAGTTTGTTCATTGTATTGATGAAACGGATTTAAAGCTTATCAAGCTCTTAGAAGAAATCGAACAAGGTAACATCATCAAGAAATTTTATAAAAAACCTATCCGTCCGTCCGAGTTCTTTTCCAAAATATTTACCGAGCAGCTTTTTGATACCATCCGCCCAAAAATAGAAAAGAAGATGGCCGATGCGTTAAACTTGCTGGGCGACAAACAGGTTTACCAAATGAGCAAGGAGGGCTACCCAGCCGAACGTAAGCTACAAATTGCTGATGAACCGGTTTCGGTGCTTTTCCATTTCCGCCGGAACGAGGAAGAGATCCGCTACTTCCCTACTATTAAATACAAGGGTATGCGTATCGAGTTTATGTTCAAAAACGCCGAGATCATTTGTAACTACCCCGCCTGGATGCTGATGGACGATACCCTTTACCATTTTGATAAAGAGATTGAAGGTAAAAAGCTATTGCCTTTTTTAAATAAGCGGTACATCGCTATCCCAAGATCATCGGAGCAATCTTACTTCGAAAAATTTGTTGCTCCGCTGATAGAAAAGCATAATGTATATGCCGAGGGCTTTACCATTGATACCGAAAAGCACGATGCGCTGCCCATGCTAAAACCGATATATGTGGAGGGCGGCACATCGCAGCTACAATTGTATTTTAAATACGCCGGTTATATTTTTTCTTATGGCGATGGCCGACATATTTCTGTGCGCATGGAAAAGCAGGGCGATAACTATACGTTCCATCGCATTAAACGCTCGGTAACCTGGGAAAAAAACAAGCTAGCGCAACTAGAGGAATTAGGGCTAAAAACAGTTTCTTCTCTATTTCAAAACCTGGAGGTTGTGCATAATGAAGATGATACCAACCAGGCTCATTCTATATTTGAGTGGCTAAACCAGCATCATGATGAGCTAATCGACCTGGGCTTTGAGATAGAACAACCCGAAGGCCAAAAACGCTACGTATTTGGTACCAGCAAAATAGATTTGGAGGTTAAAGAGGATAACGATTGGTTTGATATTAACGCCTATGTTTATTTCGGGCCGTACCGTATTCCGTTTATCCAGCTAAAAAATCATATCCTCAACCATAAAAAAGAATTTACGCTGCCATCCGGCGAGATAGCGGTTATTCCGGAGAAATGGTTCTCGCAATATGGCAACCTGCTGCACTTTAGTGAGGGCGGCAATCAGCTTAAACTGCGACGCCACCACATAGGTTTGGTAAACGACCTGGCTGGCGAAATGGCCGAAGTAACCATGAGCCGCAAACTGCAAAAGCTAACCGACTTTGACCAGTTGGACGAAGTGGCTATGCCTGCCCACTTTTCGGGCAGTTTAAGGCCTTATCAGCAGGCGGGCTATAACTGGTTTCACTTTTTAAAGAATTATCATTTTGGCGGCTGTTTGGCCGATGATATGGGGTTGGGTAAAACCATACAAACCCTGGCTTTACTACAAAAGCATAAAGAAGATACTGAAGCCGAAGGCGGCAAAAGCACATCACTGGTTATTATGCCAACCTCGCTGATCTATAACTGGCTAAATGAGGCTAAAAAGTTTACGCCGAAATTAAGACTGATGGTGCATACCGGTACTTTCCGCTATAAATCGCCGGAGGTGTTTGCCAATTATGATGTAGTGATAACCACTTACGGCATTAGCCGCATAGATATTGAACTGCTTAAAGCCTACTTTTTTGATTATGTGATATTGGATGAAAGCCAGAATATTAAGAACCCATCGTCCAAATCGTTCCAGTCGGTTAAACAATTAAAATCGAGGTTTAAGCTGATATTGAGCGGTACACCGGTTGAAAATTCGGTAAATGATTTATGGACACAGATGTCGTTCATCAATCCCGGTTTGTTGGGTACACAGCAATACTTTCTCAATGAGTTTGTAACACCTATCGAAAAGAAAAAAGACGAGGATAAAGCCAAAAAGCTACAAGCATTAATAAAACCATTCGTACTGCGCCGCACCAAAGAACAGGTAGCAACCGAGCTGCCGCCAAAAACCGAGAACTTATTCTATTGCCAGATGAGCGAGGAGCAGGCATCGGTGTACGAAGAGGTAAAATCAGAATATCGCAACGAACTATTAAAAAGCCTGGAGGACGGCACCTTCGCCAAAACCCAGATACAGGTATTGCAGGGATTGACCAAATTGCGCCAGATAGCCAATCACCCTTACATGATAGACCAGAATTACGAGGGTGATTCGGGCAAGTTTGAGAGCGTTACGCATACGCTGAACACCGTATTAGATGGCGGGCATAAGGTGCTGATATTCTCTCAATTTGTAAAGCAATTAACTATCTATCGTAATCATTTTGATGAGCAGCATATCCCATACGTATATCTTGATGGTGCTACCCAAAACCGTGGCGATGTGGTTAAGCAATTCCAGGAAGATAAAAGTACGCGGGTGTTTTTGATCTCCATAAAAGCCGGCGGCGTGGGTCTTAATTTGACCGAGGCTGATTACGTTTTCATCCTCGACCCATGGTGGAATCCTGCTGTCGAGCAACAAGCTATTGACCGTACACATCGCATAGGGCAAACCAAAAATGTGTTTATCTACAAGTTCATCACTAAAGATACTGTAGAAGAAAAAATACTAGCCCTGCAACAGCGCAAGCTCAGCATGTCGCGCGCGTTAATCACTACCGAAGAGAGTTTTATTAAGTCGCTGTCGGCGGATGATATTAAGGAGATATTGGGGTAATAAGCCCCTCCCAAACCCTCCCCGGCAGGGAGGGCTTTAAAAAGTCTCCCCACCGGGGGGAGATTTAGAGAGGGCTCAAACACCCGCTCCACTTTCTTGTTACTTTACATATAATTTCACTGTTAAAAATGAGTAAGCATATTCTATTAACCGGCGGTACAGGTTTATTAGGCACCAAACTTACCCGGCTTTTATTAGCAAAAGGCTATTCAGTAAGTCATTTAAGCCGTACATTCAATAATAATGATAGCCGGGTACAAACTTATTTATGGGATGTACATGCAGGCCAAATTGACGAACACGCTATTAATGGAGTTGATATCATAATCCACCTGGCAGGTGCCGGAGTTGCCGAAGAGCGCTGGACTGACAAACGTAAAAAGGAGATCATAGAAAGCCGCACCAAATCCATTGGCCTTATTTATAAATTGCTAAAAAGAAAGGAGCATACGGTTACTAAAATCATCTCGGCATCAGGGAGTGGATATTATGGCGACAGAGGCGATGAACTACTTACAGAAACAAGCGCACCCGGCACAGATTTCCTGGCCAGCGTATGCCTGCAATGGGAGCACGCTGTTGATGCCGGCGAAAGCCTGGGCCTGCAGCTATTAAAGTTTCGCACTGGTGTAGTGTTAGATGCCAAAGGCGGCGCTTTAGCCAAACTGGCGGCGCCGATAAAATTTGGGATTGGTTCGCCTTTGGGTACCGGCAAACAATGGGTACCCTGGATACATGAGGAAGATGTTATCGACATGTATTTATACGGAATAGAAAACGAAGATCTAACCGGCGTTTACAACATGGTTGCCCCAAACCCGGTTACCAATAAACAATTAACACAGGCAATTGCTAAAGAGCTGCACCGGCCCTTATTACTACCCAAGGTCCCGGCTTTTGCTTTACAATTGTTGCTAGGCGAGATGAGCACTATAGTTTTAGGCGGCACAAAAGTATCGGCACAAAAAATTGAGGATGCCGGGTTTAAGTTTAAATATCCTACTTTAACCTGGGCCTTGAAAGAGATTTATAAAAAATAATCTGTTATTGCGAGGAGGAACGACAAAGAATCGCGAACTGTTATCCGCATTGCCTCCTTGCGATTGCCACGCTTCACTGCAATGACACACAAGGAATTATATGACCAATAAAACAACCATCTTCTGGTTTCGTCGCGATTTGCGCTTGGATGATAATGCGGGGCTTTATCATGCTTTAAAAAGTGGCAAGCAGGTGTTATGCCTTTTTATTTTTGACCCGGCGATACTGGATAAGTTAGACAATAAGCAGGACACACGCGTAACTTTTATTTATGACACTATAACTGATCTGCATAAAGAATTACAGGAACATGGGAGTAGTTTATTAGTTTTATATGATACGGTTGAAAAAGCATGGCAACAAATTATAAAAGATCATAATGTTGGCGCTGTTTATACCAATCATGATTATGAGCCTTATGCCAAAATGCGCGATGAGGCAATTGGTAAACTGTTAAAACAACACGATATAGAACTCAAAACCTACAAGGACCAGGTAATTTTCGAGAATGATGAAGTTATAAAAGATGATGGTAAACCCTACACCGTATTTACCCCTTACAGTCGTAAGTGGAAACAAAAACTGAATGAGTTTTATTTAAGATCCTACCCCACAAAAAAATATTTAAATAACCTGCTTAAAATAAAACGCCTACCCATCCCCACGTTAAAGGACTTTGGCTTTGAACGCAGTGAACAGGATATGCCTGGTAACCATTATAAAACTGTTATTGATGATTATGCCGAAAAACGAGATTACCCGGCTATAAAAGGCACATCGCACATTGGTATGCATTTACGTTTTGGTACGGTAAGCATCCGCAAATTAGCTACTGATGCAAATAACGCCCACGAAAAAACCTGGCTGAATGAATTGATATGGCGCGAATTTTATATGATGATATTGCATCATTTCCCAAAAACGGTGGACCGTGCTTTCAGGCCAGAATACGACCGTATACAATGGATAAATAACGAACAACTATTTGAGGCCTGGTGCAAGGGCGAAACCGGTTTCCCGTTGGTTGATGCCGGTATGCGCGAGTTAAATACTACTGGGTTTATGCATAACCGTGTACGTATGTTAACCGCCAGTTTTTTAACTAAACATTTACTGATTGACTGGCGTTGGGGCGAACGTTACTTTGCCACCAAACTATTAGATTATGAAATGGCCAGCAACGTAGGCGGTTGGCAATGGGCAGCCGGATGCGGCACAGATGCCGCGCCATACTTTCGCATTTTTAGCCCCGATGCACAATTGAAGCGATTTGATCCGGAATTTAAATACATAAAAAAATGGGTTCCGGAGTATGCTGATTTCAGCACATATCCTAAACCCATTATTGATCACGCTTTTGCGCGCGATCGGTGTTTAAAAACTTTTAAAGCCGCGTTAGGCAATTAATTACGGCGAAACGCTAATTACCTGTACACCATATTTAATACAAGTATTTGGCGGTATACTGGTTCCTAATTTACCGTATGCTAATGACGATGGTATTAAAAAAGTAAGTAATGACCCTGCTCTAGCATATTTTTTCAAGCCTGTTTGCGCGCCTTTTATTAAATCAGGAATTTCAAAAGCTCTACCACCAACCTGGTTATATTCACTTGCAACAGTGCCGTTAAACAGCGTAGTGGTATAGGTTACAGTTATGGTACTATTATCATCTATTGGCACTGTTCCGGTTCCGGGTGCATCTATTGAGTACCAAAAGCCGGAAGGATCTTGTTTCATCTGGGTTAAACCATTGGCAGCGATATAATTTTTTATAACCAATTGGTCATAAGCATCCTGGTTGCTAATTATGTGAACATAGTAATCAAGGCACTGATTACCGGCTATACGCCCTGCTGTTGATATACTGCCCGAACCTGCACCTGAAACGCCGTAAGCCAAATGAGAAGGTACAATTAAGCGCATCATACCACCATGATGATTTAGTATATTATGTATAGCCATTTGCAAACCGGGGGCACTAAGCCCGATAGGAAATATGTTACCTGCTATGCGGCCCGCAAAACCATCATAATGGTTAGCTATTGTATCTGCAGAAATATATTGGCCATCAATGCTTTTTACCGTAAAAACCATCGACAGGTTATCCGAATATTTTATAACAGTATCAGTTCCCGGGCTAATTATTTTATAATACATACCAGATGTATCGCGCACCATCCCGGTTATTCCATTAGCACTTATATAAGTTTTAATTTGATCGTCATCATATTGTTTAATAGTAGGATCGTATTGGTTTTTCCGGCAGGAAACCATAGCTATTACAGCAAATAATAAAAGAGTAAAAGTAGTTTGTTTCATTTGTATTTATTGTTTCCTATTACCCGTAGGTATTAATTTAACTCGCGGGTTTTTATGCTTTAAAGCACTTGTATATAATTTATTTGCCCATTGGGGCGATATTATTCTAATTAGTTACGTCAAACAATTGGATATCAAAGTCAAGTACCGCGCTTGCGGGCAGTCCGTTTTTTAATCCAAATGCCACACCAAGTTGTGGCTGGGCCGCTGGGCCGTATGCATAACGTGATGGTATCAACAACCGTACTATCCCGGTTTTTTTAATTTTGGGGATACCTAATTGCCAACCTTTTATTACCTGAGCTAATACAAATGAAGGATGAAAATCATTTGTTTGGCTAAATACCTGTCCTGTTGTTAGCAGCCTTCCGGTATATCCTATAGTAACCAGGGTTGAATTTGTAAAAAGGTCATTACCACTACCGGGGTCTATTATTACAGCATACACCCCTGATGTATCTATTTTTTTAGCAACCAATGTTGGGTTAGCCTTTAAATAGTCTGCAATTATTTTATCATCAATAGCTGCCTGCGCTTTGTACCCTGCCAAACCACCTACGGTTGTTTTTTTACAAGCGGCAAAACCTATACATAAAAACAATATAATTAACGCGGCCCTATTCATTACATTTCCAAAAGGCAAATTTATTCTTTTATATTTCAAAAACGGCAGCTTAACATATTTTAACATTTATTAATGCTGCTGTTGGGGCAATAGCAGCGGCAATGGCTATTTACCGGTGTTTTCGGGCTTATAATTTAAGGTGAGTTGATTTATTTTTTTAAGCATATCTGTCAGATAAAGCTTATCTGCTTCGCTTATGTGGGCATTTAGGTAGTTATTAAATTGTTTTACCACCGCACGGGCCTGCTGGCGCTTTTCTTTACCCAGGGGGGTTAAATATATTTTAACAGATCGTTTATCGCCCTGGTTTGACTCGCGGTATATCAACCCGGTTTTTTCCAGTTGATTTAACATGCGCGAAAGGCTGGTTGATTTTAACCCCAACAATGCCGCCGCCTGCGATACCGTGGTACCTTCCTCCTCGTCAATATTGATCAACAAATAACCAATTGACTGCGTTATGCCGAACTCAGTAACCAATGCATTATACCGGTTTGCAACGGTTTGCCAAACTATTTTTAAAAAATAATCTATAGTTTCCTGGTGTTTTATGTTAGCCGGCATCTAAATAAATTGAGCTGTTTTGATACGCAATTGTAAGTAAATTTTATCAAACAATAAGCTTTCTACAGTCATATACATAATAGCGGGTAAGCATTAAACCTTATAAACTTTTAGGCGTCTTTACCATAAAATTAAAAACACATCGTTATACTATCATGAAAAACACTACTTATTGCTTACTTATTGCCGTTGCTTTTTTATTTTCCGCAAAGCGATCTAACGCGCAGGATTACAAGGTAGCCGCCGGTTTAAAATTTGGCGGGTATGAAAACGGCATATCCGGAAAATACTTTATGGATAAGAACATAGCCCTTGAGGGCTTGCTTGGTTTCAGGCAGGGCGGGATAGTATTTACCGGCTTGTACGAAATTCACCAGGAAGCATTTAATGTACCTGCCTTAAAATTTTATTATGGGTTTGGCGGGCATATTGGCTCTGTAGGATCGGGCACTTATCGTACTTTTAGTGGTAACGATTATATCTATACCAAACCACAATTATTATTGGGTGGCGATGGCGTTATCGGGCTGGAGTATTTAATACCCCAGTCGCCTATTGCGGTGAGCCTTGACCTTAACCCCAGGGTTGAGCTGGCTACCGGCCCATTTTTTGACCTTGCACCGGGACTAGGAATAAAATATGTTTTTAAGTAATTGATTGGCGTTTGTATGAACGCACCTGGGACTCACCCGGTCTACGCTTCGCTGGACCACCCTCTCTTCCGCAAGCGGTAAAGAGGGTGGGTTGTATGATTTTAATTTCAGCTTTGGCAACTTTTAAAAAGTTGTCAAAGCTATTCCGTTGTTAAATACCCTCTTTCCGCCGAAGGCGAAGAGAGGGTCGACAAGCGTAGCGATGTCGGGGTGAGTCGACGCCGACAGGTAAACCACTGCCAACTGCTAACTAATCCCGATAGCTATCAGTACTGCCATTGATCCTACCGCATAATCAACACCTTTTTCCCATAAATTTTTGATCCGAGCATGGTTTTAAGCACATAAATACCCGGCGATAAATTGGCCACATTAATTACGGTACTAAAATTACCCGCTGCTGCGGTTTGTATTTTGGTATAAGCAATAGCGCCATTACTGTTTATTAATGATAGGGTTAACTTATCAGTTGTTTTAACTACAAAAGTCACGTTTAGCTGTTTGTTTGCCGGTTCGGGAAACGTAGTCAGACCAATATCGGTATTTGCATCAGGGTGCAGGGCTAGTAACGCATACGTAAATACATCAGACTGTACAAGGCAACCGGTACTTAAAGTTGTTGCTACCATGTAATTACCACTTTGCAATGCCGTATAGGCTTTATTTACAGCTCCGCTTATAGGTTGCCCATCCAAATACCATTGATAGGCCGATGCAAAAGTTGAGTTTGCAGTATTTGCATTTAATAAATTACCGGCTTGTGTTATGCCCGGTTTTGACAAAGTAACAGGCAGCCTTGCGGTTGAGGCACATCCCGCGCTCTTGATATTAATATCATACAAGTAATAATAAAACCCTTTGTAGAATGTGGTGTCGGTGCCGGTTGTTGGTGCTGCATCATTACCTAAAATGCTAAAGATGTTGCCAGCTTTAAACGGATATGCAGTTACCCCGTTATTATTACGGTATAGCGTTACATTAGCATCATAAACAGGTGTAATGGTGTATTTACCCGCAGCCGGTAACGTTAAGTTTAAATTGTAAACCCTGCCCTGGTCGTTGGGGTCATCGGCCAATGCGCCCGCCTGCGGGTTTGATCTCGTAGCTGCCGCATTAATAGATGTTGTAGCCACGGTTTGCCCGTTAGAGTTGGTTACGTTAAACGTTATCACGCCGGGATTACCAATGTATAGCCTTGCACTCTGGATAACAACCGGTACCGCTGTGTAAACATTTATAGATGGTGTAAACTGGTTATACCCGCCACCTGTAAAAACATTTTTAGTAGCCGGGCCAGCATTGGCGCTAAAATCATTTAAACCTACGTAATAAGTATTATTTACCGGGGCAGATGCTGTAGTAACAGCATTGCCGTAAGCAAACGGCAATGCATCAGCAATATTATTATACCAGAACAATGTACCATCGCCCGTACCCGATAATAAATATTGATTACTGTTGGTGCAATAAAGCGCACTTAATGCAGTAGGTGCTCCCGGCGTAAATATTACCGCGGTTTGCGATATTTGGTTATTAGCACTAAACGGATCATTAGCCAACCCGGTTGACGCTGTAATGGTATAAGTTAAACCCGCAACAAAATTAAAGGTATTGCTTAACGTAAAGTTATCTTCCTGTAAAGGTTTTAACGTAGGCTGATAAGTTTCGCTAATATTGGTTACCGTATTATCAGGCGCTTTAACCGACACTGTAACCGGGATATTGCTTATTGGCCCGGCACCAAAGTTCTTAATAGTTACGGTTATATTTGTAGTGCCATTACAAGTACCGGTAGCAGCGGGGTTAACAATGGCCGTTATGCCTGCATCGGTATTGGTTTTTACAAATAGTACCCTGTAATCCTGCGTTTCGCCTTTGGCATAAGTACCGCATGATTGTATTGTCGCAGCATCGCTGGTTTCTGTTAGTACCACACGCATCAGGCTATAATTGCCCGGTATAACAGTAGTCGGGACGATAACATTAGCGGTATAGGTGCCCGTGCCGTTGATAACATTAGTGGTAGCTACCAGTTCGGTTGCATCAAAAACGCCATTATTGTCCCAATCTATAAATACTTTGGCGGCTTTGTTAAAGTTGCTGCCGCAAGTTCCTAACGTAATGCTTAACGGGTATGTTTTACCCTGCTCCAATTGCGTAGTTTGATTGGTAAAATCGCTATATGTTGTACAACCTGCGGCAGGTGTATTGTTTATGTTTGATATAGTGACATTATTAATACGTGAGTCGGCATTTGATGCGGGGGCAGATGCGCAATAAGTGGCACCGCCTATCCCGGTTATAATAAGCGAATAAGCCTGCGAACCTGATGACAATGTCCCTTTATGCGTAACGGTAAAAGTATAGGATTTACCCGGCGTGCCGTTAGGTATATAAACCTGTTCAATGTTGTCAACGATATTGTCGCCCCTGGTAGCGGGGGTCGATGGGTTTGCTACGTCTAAAACCCAGGGCAAAAAAGTATTGGTGCCATCGCTTACGCGGATATCCAGGTCATTAATCAATTTTGGGCTGCGGCTGTTAATGGCACCTTCAACAGTTGGTATGCCCGGGGCATCTGTCCATGATATTGTTGCCCTTAACGGCCCGCTGCCTGATGCAACTCCGGTAACTGTTTGCGTTTGGCCTTGTGCCAATGTATTTTCTTTAATAAGGGTTTTGCCATTATTATCTGTAATAACCTGGGTAGCAGCAGGCATGCTTAATAATCCCCAGCCAAAAATATAATCAGGCCCGGCGTTTCCGGCATCAATCGCGGTATGGCAGGCCAGCCCTTTTAGGGTTGCGGCGCGCATAAACGCGCCACTGTTTTTTTGCGCATAATATTCCTGTAATAGCAGCAAAGAGCCGGTAACATTTGGTGCCGAAAACGAAGTACCATCTTCTGATGTATAGGCAGTAGGGTTGCTACTGCTGGTCGATGTGATTTTTACCCCATCGCCAACAATATCAGGCTTTACCCGCCCATCGTCTGTTGGCCCTATACTGCTAAAATACGCAATAGTTACATCCGAGCCGCTTGAGGGCCCATTTGGCAGCGGATTTACAGCGCCTACCGTTAATATATTTTTTGCTGTGCTTGTTGTTGGTATAATATCATAACCAGTATTGCTGCTGATGGTAGCCGGACGCGGCCCTTTATTAATGATAGCTCCATTAGTACGGCTTGTATAACCGTAATAAGTTGAACCTACTGCCGGGCCGGCATATCCACGGTTATTACCTGACGATTCAACAATTAAATAGTAAGGCGCGTTATAAGCAACCCTATCAAATGATTGGGTGCGTGCATCATAAAAACCAAAACTATAATCAACGGTGTCGCCCGGTAAACCATACCACTCCCACCTTGCTTGCGTGTTGTTATAATCCCAACCGGCTACATCGCCATATGAATGATTGGATAATAATAAACCCGGCGCGGCGCGGCTCATTTCGGCTACGTCATTGTTATAATCATAGGATAATAAGGTGGATGCATTATATGCCATACCTTTCGCGGGGGCATAAACCCCTTTAGCTATCATGGTACCGGCCACGTGGGTAGCATGATCTATTACAGCTGCTGTATCTTTAAATGATATAGTTTTACCGGCAAACTCCTGGTGTGCGGCATAAACCCAACCGCCATCCCAAATAGCCAGTTTGTTGTTTAAAAAAGCGCTTGATCCTGATAAATTAAGCCCAGTTGAACCGCCGGGTTGTACCTGGTTAGTGCCCGTAGTAGCTGCGGCGGTAGTATTATTATGAGTAGTTAAATACTTGGGAAAACCTAAACTATTTACACTTTGCAATGAAAACATACCGCCATTGCGCGTATGCCGACTAATAACCCAGCCCCGGCTTTTGGCCATTAAAAGCGCTTTTTGATGGCTTTTTATATAACTGCTATCTGCTACCCTGGCAATATTATTAAGTTCTTTTTTTTTAGCCTCAGTAACCAGCACTTGTTGGCTAAAAGCATGGCCGGCCATCATTAACAAAACGCACAATAACGCCCCCCGGTAAAATTTATTCATACATGTATTTTAACTGCACTTTTCGGGTAAATAAAAAGCCGGTAACAAGTTCTGTATTTTAAATCACTTTATAAAATTTTCTGTTTAAACAAGTGTTTTTTACCGATGAATATTTAACGTAATAATTAAACAACTTGCTGGCTTAAACTAAATATCTCTGCACTAAAGTGAATGGGTTTTACCAGCGAATGAGATAAATAAATCATGCATATATTTTAAAAAATACAAACCTTGTTGTTTATCCTTTTACTTAAAAAGGTGACTATCAATGTGTTTTCGGGGAAATCATTACCCGTATTACGGGGTAAATTTTCTACTATCACTTTAGTTTTTAAAACTTAAACAAATCCAATAATTAAAAAATCTATTACTCCGTACGCAGCTAGGTTAAAATAACTATAGCTAATAGGAATAGCTATGTAAACCAATTATCTCCGGGCACTTGTTTTGCACAAGGTGATAAAACCCAAAGACAATACTCTAACCCGGTAAAAGCCGGTTTATAAAATTATAACCGTTTTATAAAACTTTTACTCTAGCGCCAGATCAGGAAATGAAGAAAATATTTTTTTTAAGCTTATTATTTGTACTGCTAACTCCGGTTATCTTATTTGCCCAGGGGCTGGGCGGGCCGGGGGACTTTCCCTGCAGCCCCAGTGGCGTAATTGGCGACCCTGACGGCGTAACCTGCCCCCTTGATTCATGGGTTATTTTATTTGCTGCGGGTACCTTAATTATTACCACATTATACTTACGTCGCAAGAAATCAGCGGCACTCCAATTGTCTTATAATTAACTGTTTTCATATTATTTAATATTCATGGATATTCTAAGTTTTTTACTATCGCGATAGAGTAAGTACTGCTTATTAGTAACCTTTCTATTAAAACTCACTTTTTTGAAAAAGCTTTTACTTTTTATTTTTCTTGCTGTTACATTACTTATTAGCAACAATTTATTTGCGCAAACAACGTATACTTGGATAGGAGGAACCACCGCCTGGACTACTGCTGCAAATTGGAGCCATTCGGGCGGTACGGGTGTCACTTTTCCCGGGAGTCAGTCAAATGATATTGCGGTAATAGGGGCCGTTGGCGCTGTCCCAACTATATCAGCCGGTAATATATCGATGGCATCTATAACATTCGGTACATCGGGCAGCTTAACAGCCCAGATCAGCGTATCCAGCGGGGCTACTTTAACTTTATCAGGAGACATCACTTTTGTGGCCAACGCCAGTGCGACCTCTACAGCTACACTTGCCGGTGCGGGCACAATAAACGCAGTAAACGCTAATATTGCAGCCAGCAATACCTCAGCCTCTTATACATTAACTTTAGCCTCGTCAATTACCGCTCTCAACTTAAGCGGTAACATTGCTCTTACCACCGCCCATTCAGCTACTCCAACTAATGGTGATGCTAAGTTTAATTTAACCGGGGGCACATTATCGGTTGCAGGTGTACAAACTAATAATGCAAACGCGGCTAACACTTCAACCGTTGCAATATCCAGCGGTGCCACGTTAAAACTTTTAAACACCACACCATTCTCCGGCCTGTCGGGCACGGGTACAAATACACTAACTTTTAATACCGCAGGCGCGAATGTTGAATATGGAGGAGCCAGTCAGACTGTTTATACTGGAACTAACTATGCCAATTTAATTTTTTCAGGCTCGGGTACTAAAACAGTGGGAGCCGCAATGGCTATTGGGGGTACGTTTACAAATGGTTCTAATGTTACTACAAGTATTACAACAGGCAACTTTAGTGTTGGTACTACTACTAATAATTCAGGTACTATTACTAAAACCACTACCGGAACGGCCATTTTTACGGGGGTTGTTACTAATAATTCCACGGGAACTATAACGCAAAATGGAACTGCGGGTACCATGACTTTTACTGCCGTACCAGTTAACGGCGGTTTAATTAATCAGACCAATACGGCCCAGATAACCTTTACCGCTGGGGCTACCAATAACTCCGGCGGTAACATTACCGAAGGCTCCTCGGGGGTTATGCTTTTTTCGGCGGGGGTTACCAATAACTCAGGCGGTACCATTACCGAAGGTGGATCGGGCCTTATAACATTTAATACTACTTTAAATAATACCGGCCTGGTTCAACAAACTGGTACAGGAGGTATAACATTTACGGGGATAGTCACCAATAATTCGGGCGGTGTTATAACGCAAAACGGACCATCCGGCCTCCTGCAGTTTACGGCTGCTCCAGTTAACGGCGGTTTAATTAATCAGGTAGATGCCGGTCCGCTAACCTTTAGTAGTACGGTCGCCAATAATTCGGGCGGTACTATTACACAGGCCAG
>NZ_JAQBOF010000031.1 GCF_028288185.1 Mucilaginibacter sp.
CCATACAGATGATCCGGAAGGAACCGAAAAATAAAAACCTGCCGATCATCGCCGTAACGGCCAAAGCCATGATCGGCGACCGGCAAAAATGTATCGCATCAGGTGCCTCCGATTATATTACCAAACCGGTTAAAACCGATCAGCTTTTATCCCTGATGAGGGTATGGCTGATCAAATAAAACACTGTAGCTCATGCCTGTAAAAATATTGTTGGTGGACGATAACGAAAATAACCTGTTATCAATGGAGGTCGCCCTGGAAAATGCAAAGTATACCTTTTTCAGGGCCAATTCCGGCCGCGAAGCATTGCGGATACTGTTACACGAAGCGGATTTTTCCTTGATCCTGCTCGATGTAAAAATGCCGATCATGGATGGGTACGAAACAGCGGAGCTAATTTATCAGAGAGATAAACTGAAACAGATCCCGATCATTTTTATAACAGCGCACGATTATGAGGAAGCTGCCATATTCAAGGGTTACCAGGCTGGTGCCGTAGATTTTATCCGGAAGCCTTTTAACGCGGAAATATTGCGTTCAAAAGTGGCGGTATTTGCAGAGCTCTATAAAAAGAATCTGCTTTTAACAAGGCAGGAAGAAAAATTACAGGCTATTAATGACGATCTGTTACAACTTAACCACGAACTGGAACAACGGGTGTTGGAGCGCACGCTGGCCCTCGAAAGTATGAACCAGGAGTTGCAGGCGCTTAATTTATCCAAAGATAAATTTCTTTCGGTGATGTCGCATGACCTGCGCAACCCGCTTACAGCCTTACTGGCCTCTTCTGGTAAATTAAGCGAGGATCCGGAAAGCCTCAGGCCCAACCAGATCAAACAGCTTTCCCAAATTATCCACCGCACGTCGAACAAACTCCTTGACCAGCTGAACGAGGTGATCGAATGGGCTAAAAAACAAAGTCGGAAAACCAGTTTTAATCCTGAAAAAGTACGGCTTGCCGATGGTGTCGAGGAATCGTTGGAGCTCTTAAAGCCCAATGCCCAGCAGAAGAAAATCAACCTACAGAATCATATACCCAAAGATATAGAGGTAATGGCTGATTCCCTGATGCTCCGGTCTATTGTTCAAAATCTGGTGACCAATGCCATTAAGTATACCCCGGAAGGCGGGTCGGTGCGGCTTAACGCCAAAAGGGAAGCGCAAATGGCCTGCATTTTTGTAGAAGACTCCGGCATCGGTATGACCGCCGAAATGAAGGCGCACTTGTTCACTAATACCGATCCAAAGTCGCTGTCCGGCACAAATAACGAACAAGGCAGCGGACTGGGCCTATTGCTGGTCAGCGACTTCGTTGTTCAGCATGGCGGTCAGATTGACGTGGAAAGTACCCTGGGAGCAGGTACCACGATCAGATTTACCATCCCGGCCATAGAAATGAGTAAATAATAGAAAAGAATGCGGTAGTATTCAGGGATATTCCGGAGTATACAAAGTTTATACACCAGCCCATACCTTAAAGCGGCCGATACGAATAATACTTTCATTTTCGAGAAATATGTAATCTTTGAATTTTCTGATTTCTTTATCCCGGACGATCTTTATCGTGTTGACCCGCCCATAGGTCTACTATTATCGCATCCAAATCGCATATTTCTAAAGTTTAATAGTCAGAATAATCAGTTGGATAAAGAAAAAAGCTTTCGCCTTTTGATACATTATGCTGGTACTCGGGCATTTTGCCTAAGGCAACAAATTGCGGATCACTGCCAAACTGTTTCCATTTGTCAATATTATCCTGTTTGTTGTTATAGGTGGTCATGTACATCAAATTAGGCATATGGCCACCGGCAATCACTTCTGAATAGAATACGCCATTCATGTTATACTTCTTAAATATGGCCATTTCATCGCCTATATTAAACATTTTAACTTTACTGGCATGTAGTTTTTCGGTAGCACCTTCGTAGCTGCGTAACTCATATATCCTGTCTGCTTTTTTTCCGGTTAGGTTTGGCATGTTTGGCTCGGGAGCATTTACAAACGCACGAGTTATAATTGTTTCTATACGAGTATAAGGTGAGTTATTATAAGCAGCATCCAAATAATCCTTTCCCGCATCCAGATAGGTTTGATCTTTTAATATTTTTTGATCGGTATTTTCCAAAGCATCCCAGGTACGGTAAGGTACAAAAACATAAATTTTCCTATCCAGGCTATCTTGTTTAATCAGCTTAAAAACGCCAATATTTTTTACGCCTGCTTTATGCAATGCGGGTATATAAGCATTTTGCAGGTAGGCATCTAAACGCCCCTCTTGTGTTGCGTTTTTAAAGTGATAAATTTTTATTTGGTAATAATATTGTGAAGCTGCCTGCGCATATAATCCGGAGAATAAACAGATTGTAAATACAAATAAAGCAATGAATACAATGGGGCATTTTTTATAGAAATTTTTCATAATTGTTATATTTTATAAAACTAAGTTAGTTACTATCTAATTAAAATCGGGGCGGGTTACTATCAATAATATACTACTGCGGTTACCCGTTTCAATAAGTTTGCATCTACACCAAGTCTGGTATGGCTACGAATTACGCCACTTCAGCAGTTAGAATTTTTAACAGCGGCAAGATAAATTAAATTGAGAGAATATGAAAAGTAATTTCAGTTTTTTTCCAAAGTCTTTATTGCTTTGCAGTTCTTAATTTGGTAACGCATGAATTGTCCAACGATTAGCAGCCGCCTACGCAAAAAAGCACCGGGGGGTGTCACATAATAGGTAAAAAAACCGCGCTGGGTTGTTGGTATAATTTAGTTTACCTTTCCCCGGCAGTAGTCTGGTAATAACCTTGCCTTTTCTAAATGGTCGCATCGGTTTTACTTATTTATCACAAGCGCGGATCATTACTTTAGTTTAAACCTCCAGTTTGGCTGAGATATTTTTTATCGCTGTATCCAGGTTATCCACAGCATTTAATAAATGGTCCTCTACCTCAATATAGGCCTTATGCTTATCATCGCTTTGTTTAATAGTATCGATGATGCCAAGGATATTGGATAAATGCCGCCGCACTTCGTGAGAATTAATGAAAGCCAGTTCTTCTTGCCTGGCTGTAAAGAAGATCTGTTCATAATATCTTTTTCGCTTAATATTGCGATAAAGCAACGCAACGAGGATCAGGCTCAGCACCGTGACAATGACTGTAAATATCAGCCAAAGGCGTTCTCTTTTGTAGCTTTCCGCCTTTTGAATATAAGCACCCTGCATTTCATCGATCTTGATCTGCGATGAAATAGTATCAACTCGGGTCAGCCTGCCAATTTGCTCCTTGGCTTGTTGCAAAGCCATTTTAAAACTAAGAACGGCCTGTCGGTCATCCCGATCTTTTTCAGCCACAAGGCCCAGCATTTCATAAAGGCGCAACCTGATCTCTGGGTGATTATTTTGCGCTTCATCGGCCAGCTGACGACTAATCACCACTTTGGCCGAATCGGACCGACCCGCCATGAAATAGGCATCCGCCAGGTTTTGTTCATCTGTAGAGTCAAACCGGTACAGGGTATCTTTACGCAATTGCTGCAAACCGCTGATCGCCTTTGGGTAATTATGTTGCAGTAGGTCAACGTAATAATTCGTCCGCTTTTGGTAGCTATATAACCGGTATGTCCCAATTTTCGTGGCATTCAATACCTGATTATACTTCTTTAACGAATCTGTGTTGCCCATACGGAAATAAATCTCCGCTTTGTTATTATTGATGGCATTTTTAATCATGGGCACGATAATATGATGGCTAACCATCAGCGATTGGGCCTGATTAATGTAAAATAAAGACTGGCTATAAAGATTGATCTTATAATAAATATCGGAAATATTGATATCAATGATGACCTGCATATAGGCATCGTCTAACAAATCGGCTTGTTTTTTAGCCATCCAAAAGCTGGATATGGCTTCGATCATATTGCCATAATAGGTTTGAATAAAGCCCAAATGCGTGAAACAGGCATACAATAAACAACTATCCTCGTTTTTATCCGCCAGCGCTATTGTCTGTATCAGTACTTTTTCCGCTTCCCGATAATGTCGCAACCGCATCAGGCAAAGGGTTTCAACAAAATAGCCTATGGCGATGCTATCCTCCACCTGGTATTGTTGCATTAACTTATTGATCTCTGCTTTAGCGACATTTAAGCGGCTTTCTGAGATATTATCGAAATAATAGCGGAGGTAAAGCACCAATTTCTTTTCCCGGGTCTGCGGGTTGCTTATATGGAGGATGGTTAACAAGCTGTCCTGTTTAACCGTCGGCTCAACCGCAGTTGCGCAGATGGAAAAACAGCAAAAAAATAGGCAGAGGCAAATAATTTTTAACATAGATATAGCAGTTAACACGATATGACCTACACATAAACAACAAATCGGAGTAATAGTTGTAGGTCATTACAGCGCATATGCGCCGGCCTATGTCCTATTCTCATTAACTCCAGATATACTGTCCTCTGATAACCCTACCCGCTTACAATTCTATCATCTTCCCCGTTTTAACTGATTCATCACAAGCGAAGGCGACTTTTAAGCTGTTTATGGCATCATCGGTAGGCTCTGAAAGTTCTATATTTTCCAGTATCGCTTTTAAAAAATAGCGTTGCTCGCGGTTGCATAACTCCTGGTGGTCTGGTTCGTCTTTAAGATCTACCCACTCGTCTTTCCTTGTAAATTCATCAGCAGCATCTATGTCTGCATAATGTACTTTGATAGATTCGGTTTTGGTATGCGCGTCAATATTGTCTGAATTACCTGCTGCGGCAGCGGTTTTGGCAACAATAGAAACAGCGCCCTTAGGCCCAAATACATCTTTGATGAAAAATGCGTTATCGCTCACCATCGGCCCCCACCCTGCTTCATACCAACCTACAGAACCATCTTCGAAGCGAATCTGTAACTGGCCATAGTTGTAATTCCACTCAGGGATATCATTAGTAAGCCTGGCACCAATGGCACTAACTTGCATTGGCTTAGATCGTGTCATCTGGCACATTATATCAATATAATGCACCGCACAATCTACAATCGGGCTAAGGCTTTTCATCAGGTTGCGGTGAACTGTCCATTTAGCGCCGTGGCTTTGTTGGTTAAGGTTCATGCGCATTACCAACGGTTTTCCCATTTCCCTGGCTAGCTCGGTAAATTTCTCCCATGATGGATGATACCTGAGGATATAACCAACCAAGAGCTTCTTATTTGCCTTTTTAGAAGCTTCTGCAACCTTTATTGCGCCTTCTACGGTATCTGCCAACGGCTTCTCAATAAATACATGACAACCCTCCTCAAACGATTTGACGGCGTAAGCCTCGTGCGTATCGGGATAGGTAGAAATACAAACCGCATCCGGTTTGGTAGTTTCAAGCGCTTCGTAAAAATCTGTAAACAACTGATACCCCCCACCTAACTTTTGGTTAAGTACATTTTTACTTTTACCGGTAGATACCAGCCCGCATATTTCAAAACCGGGTAAATTATGATAAGCTGTAGCGTGCGATGCACCCATATTACCACAACCCACCACCAGCACTCTTAAATTATTTTGTGTAGACATAAATTTTATCCTGTTATACGTCCGGCTTTCTTTGCCGGTTTTATTTATTTCTTTTCGCCCAGGTCTTTAACCCTTATGTTGCGAAACGACACTACCGAACCATGACCCAGAAAACCAATATGGCCACTGTCGCGCAACAAGCCGGGATGCGCTTTTCCATCAGGCGCACCGTTCTTTCTAAAAGGCGTAAGATCACCATCCAAAATCACCGTACCATTAAGGATAACCTTTACCAGCGGGCCTTTTACAATAACCTCTTCATAGTTCCATTCGCCTACAGGTTTAAGGAACCCTCTTTTAGCGGGAATAGTACCATATACAGAGCCGTGATATTGATATACATGCAGGTCCTTATACATTGGCGCTTCATTATCCAATATCTGCAGTTCCATACCGGTATAGGCGGCATCACCTTCTAATGGGGCCCGGATGCCCAATCCATTGTTAGCGTCCGGGGTCAGTTGAAACTCGAATCGGAAAACAAAATCACTGTATTCTTCTTTGGTATACAGATTGCCTCCTGACCCTTTACCCGGTTTCGGCCTGATAACCAGGTTTCCATCCTCGGTCGAGTAATCAACTGTATTACCAATCCAATTAAACATATTAGTGCCATCAAACAACACTTTAAAGCCATCTTTCTTTTCCTGGGCACTCAGTTCGAACGGTTTGGCACGAGGAATCTCCCGAATGTAGATATCCCTATAAGCTACCGGCGATCCGTGTGCCTGCAATTCTATCTGCTCTTCAGGGAAAATCGGCTGTTTCCTGTCCCAATAGTTTTCCAACATTACGTTATCTGTAACTAATACGCCGTTCAGCCAAACTGTTACGCGGTCGCCTTTCATCAGTATCCTGAAAGTGTTCCACTCATCAAGTTTATTATCAGCTACTACTAATGGTTTGCTTGGGTTAACCTGGTTATTATACAAGCCACCCGAGCCCACCTGCGCGCCAACATTGGTACGCGCCAAATCCCAAATCTGTACTTGCGGCGATCCCCTTAAATATATCCCCGCATCTCCCTGGCCCTTTTTATCATCAATGATCTTCCAGTCTACCAGCATTTCAAAATCGGCATATTTCTTTATCGTGGCCAAATTATCGCCATGGCTTTGAAACACAAGCTCGCCGTTTATTACTTTCCAGCTGTCCTTTGCCATCGCGTCAGCTTTGATCTGCGCCTCTTCTAATGTCTTAGCGTCCATTTTACTGCGCTTGATAGGATCGGCCACTAAACCCTTCCAACCGGTGAGATCCTGGCCATTAAATACCTGTACAAAGCCGGTCTCGGTCTTCATTCCGGCCAGGTATTTACTTATTTTATCTTTTTGAGTAGCTGCATCCCGACTCTTAATTATTTCGCTGGTCTTAGTTAACAACTGTTTTACCAGATCTCCACTGTACTCACCTGCCAAAGTAATGGTTGCCACGGTTATTGCTGCAGCTTGTTGTAACTCAGCATCATCCAAATATCTACCGGCAAAAAGGATAGCATTATAGCATTTAGCCTGCTGCATATCCCTTAATACTTGTTTCTTCTGATCGGCAGTTTGAGCTACTGTCATTGCTTCGCGTAGCAATAACAAACGTTGTTCGGGTGTGTAAGTTGTATTTTGTTTCACAGAACCCAGGTAACTGCTCAGCACTGTATTGAGCACCTCAGCATCTTTGGTTTGGTGCGCTATTCTTAACAAGTCTTTAGCAGCGGCTTCATTTGGCCAGGCAGCCAATGCATCGAGTGCGGCCTTCTGAACTTGTGCATTACCGCTATTATAGCCATCAACAACCACTTTTAATGCTTTGGTATCGCCCAGGCTGCCCAGTATCTTATAAAACAGCAGCTTTTTATTTTCGGGGGCTGATGCCATTTGTTGTAACACCATATCCGTCTTTTGTCCGACATCGCCCGATAAGCTTAAAGTCGCGATTAAAGCATCCTGCACGGCTGATTCTTCCGAATCGTTAGTATCATAAAACAACTTAAATAACTGCGGCAGGTTCTCCTGTGTGGATACATGGCTCAATGCCGCGTAAGCAGCATGACGGGTGCGCGGATTTTTGCTTTTTAATTGCATGTAAACCGCATTATACTGACCAATAGCAGCACGCGAATCAAGCATATCTATTAGCGTTGCCTGCGTACTTTCCGGCGCGGCAGGCACGGCCGCGGCTAACTGCGCGGCAACGGTGGTTCCTTTCATCCGCGATATTACGCTTGTAATCAGGTCGACATCATCCGAATTAGCATTAGTCATTAATTTTATCAGGCTACCCAGTACTTGTTCCTGGCCAATGTTAACGGCAGCATTAATGGCTGCCACCTTAACCGCCTGATCTTTGCTCTTTGCGAGTGCCAGTATAGCGGGCAAAGCACTCTTGGCCGAGCTTTGTCCCAGCATGTAAAGGATATCTATTTTGGTCGCGTCATTAACAGCAGCTAGTTTTTTTGTCCAAAGCGGGGTTGTTATTGGTGTTAAATAAGGCAGCGCGTAGCGTAAAGCCGCAGCGCGATACTGTGGGTCAGCATCACCGGCGGCAGTAAGCAGTAGTTGCTGGGGAGCTTTACTTGCTTTCACCCGCAACTGCAAGGCATTTATGCGGATACTTACCAAGTCGGGTGTTGTTGCTTTTGTTATAAGGTGGTTAGCTATTTTCTGCACCAAAACAGTGTTACCGTTTTTAAGCAGGTTTTCGGCGTATACCAGGTAAGCACCGGTGGCATTTGTTTTTTCGTATTTATAACCGCTCTTGTCGGCGGCTGTAGCCAATACAGGCTCTGATGACGGGTTAGCAATTTGCGCCAAGGCGTATAAGGCTACTTTAGCCGTAACAGGGTCATCCCCGGCAGCTAAAGTATTAATAGGTGCAGCAGCTGACGAATAACGGCTATCGCCCAAGGCTTCAATAATAAAAAGCCGGGCCGGGCCATTTGCCTGCGATAAGGCATTAAGCAAAGCTGTTTTTGAAGCTGGCGTATTTATTTTAACCAAAGCCCTTGCAGTAGCATCTGCCAGGTCATTATCGGTTAAATATCCCTGCAAACAGGTTATAGCATCGTCCTTACCCACAATATCAAACTGACTGATGATAAACTGTTTATTTTTTTTATCAGTCAACTTTTGCAAGGCTTTGCTATAAGCACTTACGCTCATTTTACGCAAGGCTTCGTTGCCCGGCTTAGTTACATAAGCAGAAAAGCCGCTAACTGTATACTCGATAGGCGCGTTATTGGCGTTACCAGGAGTTGTTAGCCCGTTTATTAATGACACATAGCTATCCTCGCCAAGCGTGACAATAGCAGCCATGTCTTTTTGGAGCGTAGTGGCATCCTTAGCTGGCATTTGCGCAAGCAGGCCGGTAATTTTAGCATTGTCCTGCGCGTTAACTGTATTTTGCAGCATCAAAGCGGCGAACAAAGTAATGTATATTTTTTTCATGATTGATTAAATGCTAAAAGGTGCGCGCATAGTTGGATTGATAAGCCTGTTTGCCGCATCGTCATCAATAAACTCCAACTTTATCGGGTCAAATTTTAACGAGCGTCCTAATCGCAGCGCTATCAACCCCATGTTAACAATGGTGCATGAACGGAATCCGTTCTCTTCGTTCAATGCAAACTTTTGCCTTGTTTTAACCGACTCGGTAAAAGTGGTGATCTGCGGCGCTGGGTCAGGGAAAGCAGCCAGTTTACGCTCCATATCTGGAATATCCGATTTAAAGCCTGGGTACAGTTTTCCTTTAGGCCCTTCTATATAAGGCATATTTTCTTCTTTACCCTCGCCGTCCAATATAATCTGGCAGCCATCGGCATAAGTATAAGTTATTTTTCTCCACGTACCTACAGCGTCTGGATGTTGCTGTGGCGCATCTATTTCTACCGAAATTGGGCTGGTATCATCTTTATTTAAAAAATATTGAACAGGATCCATATAATGTTGGCCCATATCGCTCAAACCGCCGCCATCATAATCCCAATATCCACGGAAGGTTTGATGCGTACGGTGTATATGGTATGGCTTATATTGTGCAGGCCCTAGCCAGGTGTCATAATCCAATTCAGGTGGTACGGGTTGCGGCTCCAGGTTTTCTTTACCCACCCAGTAAAACTTCCAGTCGAACCCGGTGCCTTTGCCTACCCTAACCTTTAATGGCCAGCCCAACAGACCGCTGTCAACCAGTTTTTTTATAGGTTTTGCCTGTACATTCATGCCATAAAACACATCTTTAAACCTGAACCAGGTATTTAAACGGAACATTCGGCCATGCTGTTGCACAGCTTCAATTACACGTTTACCTTCTCCAATGGTATGTGTCATTGGTTTTTCGCACCAGATATCCTTACCTGCCTTGGCGGCATCTACAGAAATAATACCATGCCAGTGCGGCGGGGTTGCAATGTGTACAATATCAACTTCGGGCAGTTGTAGCAGTTCGCGGTAATCGCCAAAGGTTTTTACACCGTTGCCTACCAGTGCAGCGCCTTGCGCAAGGTGTCTTTTATCTACATCGCAAATGGCAACTACAGGGGTATTCTCATAAACCAAGTGTCCGCGACCCATGCCGCCAACGCCTATTACTGCTTTGGTTAGTTTATCGCTGGGCGCCAAATAACCCTTGCCTAGTACAAAACGCGGCACGATGGTAAACGCCACTACCCCTACTGCAGATTTCTTAATAAAGTCTCGCCTGGAGCCTGGTTGTTGTGATTTTTTAAATGTCATATTGGTTGTATATACAACAGGTAACTGTTAAACCAAATTTAGCCAAATATTTAACAAAAGGAAGTTTTTCTATTATCATTAGCTATCTATTTTAATAATACTGCTGAACTCCCGATCTTTACAATTTTTAAAATATGGGAAACAAAAATGCTTCCCATTTATTTTTTTATCATATTTGATAACAGAAAACAAACCTAATAATATGCAGGAATTAGATCCAACAATTCTTAATAAAGCCAACTCATGGCTACAGGGAAATTATGACGCTGAAACCAAAGCGAGGATTCAGAAATTGATAGACACCAACGCAACTACAGAACTAACAGATTCTTTTTATCGCGATCTTGAATTTGGTACCGGTGGCCTTAGGGGCATCATGGGGCCGGGCTCAAATCGTATTAATAAATACACTATTGGCTCGGCAACGCAGGGACTGGCTAATTTTTTAAAGAAGACCTATCCAAACGAAAAGGTTAGCGTAGCCATAGCGCATGATAGCCGGAATAACTCGGATATATTCGCCAATATTACCGCTGACGTATTTTCGGCGAATGGTATCCATGTATACTTTTTTAGCGCGTTGCGCCCTACGCCCGAGCTATCTTACGCCGTACGTAAACTGGGATGCAAGAGTGGGGTGATGCTTACCGCATCGCATAACCCAAAAGAGTATAACGGTTACAAAGCTTATGGTGCCGATGGCGGCCAGTTTGTGTCGCCGCATGATACAGCGGTGATGGACGAAGTAGCTGCTATTTCAAGTATTGACGATGTAAAGTTTAACCGTATACCTGGAAATGTTGAATTAATTGGTGAGGAGATAGACAAGGAATATCTTGATAAGATAACAGCACTATCAGTATCGCCGGAGGCTATTAAACGCCAGAAGAATCTGAGCATTGTTTTCTCGCCTATTCATGGTACAGGTATAACGTTGGTGCCGCCTGCTTTAAAAAGATTTGGCTTTGAAAACGTAACCGTTGTTGAAGAGCAAGCTACTCCTGATGGCAACTTCCCAACGGTTATCTATCCAAATCCGGAGGAAAAAGAGGCTTTAACGCTGGCCCTAAAAAAGGCTGCCGAGATAGATGCTGACCTGGTACTGGCTACCGACCCCGATGCCGACCGTGTTGGTATCGCTGTGAAAAATACCGACAATGAGTTTATCCTGCTTAACGGTAACCAAACAGGCAGTTTGCTAATTAACTACTTGCTTACAGCGTGGGAAGAAAAAGGCAAACTGGATGGCAATCAATACATTGTAAAAACCATTGTAACCACCAATATTATAGAGGAAATTGCAAAAGCTAAAAAGGTTAAGTTTTATAACACCTTAACCGGATTCAAATATATTGGCGAGTTGATGACCAAATTTGAAGGCAAGCAAACCTTTATTGGCGGCGGCGAAGAAAGCTACGGCTACCTGATAGGCGAATTGGTGCGGGATAAAGACGCGGTAGTATCAAGCGCGTTCATTGCCGAAATGACAGCCTATTATAAAGATAAAGGCAGCAGTTTATTTGAGGCTATGATAGATATGTATGTTGAGTATGGCTTTTATAAAGAGAAGCTGATATCGATAACTAAAAAAGGTAAGACCGGAGCCGAAGAGATCAAGGCCATGATGGAAACCTTCCGCACTAACCCACCTGCTACTTTGGGCGGATCAAAAGTGATTACGGTTAAGGATTATGAGCGCCAAATAGAGACTGACCTTACATCAAACACAACTACGCCTATCGCGCTACCGGTATCTGATGTATTGCAGTTTGTAACTGTAGATGGCAGTATAATATCGGCCCGTCCATCCGGTACGGAACCTAAGATCAAGTTCTATTGCAGTGTGAATGGCAAACTGGCCAGTAAAGAAGCTTATAAGCAAACCGATGCTGCGTTGGATGCAAAAATTAACGGAATTATAAAGGACCTGGGCGTATAGCCTTTGTTTGATAACCATACCAGATCCCGGGACCATAGTTTCGGGATTTTTTATTTGAGTGTGAGCCTGTTTTGTTTCACGCGAGAGTGAAACAGATGAAACAAGTGAAACAAGATTTTTAGATAACTATTTGTAAAATAAACATTTATGAAAAACCAGTGAAACAAAATGAAACAACTTTTACGTCATTATTTTTAGGAATAATTTTTACATATAATGCTTATTATCAATTAATTGCAAATTGGCCCATTTTGATGTGTGAAACAACTTTTTGATCGATGAAACAAGTATTGGCCTATCTTTAATAATATTATCTACCTATGCGTATCCTAAAACTGCTGTTTGTTACCATATCTGTTTGTTTTTACACCATTTGTTTCGCGCAAAAGAAACTGCCGGTTGATTATGTCGATCCGTTCATCGGTACATCAAACAGCCGGTGGATGCTGTTCCCCGGCGCTACTATGCCCAATGGAATGGTGAAGTTGAGTCCCGATAACCAGGGAAATGTTTGGCAGGGTGGTTATGAATATTCGGTAGGCAGCATACATGGGTTTACGCATATTCATGGCTGGACAATGGCTGGCCTGTTAACCATGCCTACCAATGGCGACCTAGCATTAAAACCAGGCGCCCCTGATGAACCTTTTAAGGGCGCGAACGCAGGCTATCACTCAAGGTTCAGGCATGATCAGGAGCACGCGTCGCCGGGATATTATTCGGTTTATTTGTTGGATTCGCATATTAAAGCAGAATTAACGGCGACAGAGCGTACAGGTGTACAACGCTATACTTTACCGGCGGACAGCACCAACCGGATAATGATCCAGCTCAATACCCTTTCCGAGTATAGTTTAGAGTTGAAAGATGCGGTTATAACCCGAATAAGCAATACCGAAATGCAGGGTTACGCAAAATCGTCTACAGCCGGATTTAATGATTACACGCTGTATTTTGTAATGCAGTTTAGCAAACCGTTTACAGACTTTCACGGCTATATCAACCAAAAAGAAATTGCCGATACCAAACAGGTGAAAGGCACTAAAGATGTAGGTGCGTATGTAACCTACCCTACCTCGAAACCCGAACAAGTTATCATTAAAACCGGTATATCCTTCGTTAATGTGGACCAGGCCCGAATCAATCTGGATACTGAATTAAAGGATTTTAACTGGGATTTTGACCGCTTAGTTAAAAGCAATCGTACAACCTGGAACAATGTTTTGAAAACGATAACAGTCGAGGGCAACTCTGAAACCGATAAGAAAAAATTCTACACCAATTTATACCGCTGTTACACCGCTAAAATGATAATGAGCGATGTAAATGGTAAGTATACCGATGCCTGCGAAAATACGCAGCAGCTTCCATCCTACCGGCGGGCCATGATTGGTGGGGACGCTTATTGGAACTCTTTTTGGAATTTGAATTTACTTTGGACCTTAACCGCACCAAAAACCGTGGAGAACCTGGTAGGTACGCAGCTAGAAATGTATGAAAAAACAGGCTGGCTATCAAAAGGGCCTACCGGGATAGAATATTCGGGTATTATGGAAGGATCGCATGAAATGGCTTTGATGACCAGTGCTTATCTAAAAGGTATCATAAAAAATGATGCGGAAACGGCGTACACCGCCATGAAAAAAAATGTAACGGTTGAACCTGCCAATACCTGTGGTGGCTATCCCGGTAATCCGCAAATATCCGCCTATGCTAAATATGGTTATGTATCTACCGAAAAAGGCGCAACTTCTAAAACGCTTGATTATGCCTATGACGATTGGTGCGTTGCCCAAATGGCTAAACTATTAAATAAGACTGACGATTATAATTTCTTTTTAAAACGATCTGACAGTTGGAAGAACGTGTTCGACCCGGTGAGTAAGTACGTGATGCCTAAAAAGGATGATGGTACGTTTATTAAAAACTTTGATCTTTTTTCTGTGCAGCATTTTGTAGAGGGTAATTCATGGCAGTACTCTTTTTATGTGCCGCATGATATACCGGGGTTGGTAAAGTATGTAGATAAAACCACCTTTGTTAACCGGCTGGAAACCGGCTTTAAAAAGTCAGAACCGCACCAATTTGCCGCCCACGCGCTGGACCGTACTTGGGGCCAATCTGCCGAGTATTATATTAATCATGGCAACGAGGTAAATATGCAGGCTGCTTATCTTTTTAATTATACCGATAAGACCTACCTGACCCAATATTATACCCGCCGGATATTAGACGTTTTTTATGATGCTTCGCCCTATGGTGGCTGGAATGGTGATGAAGACGAGGGCCAGATGGGTGCCTGGTTTGTAACGGGTGCTATGGGGCTTTTTGAAATGAATGGCGGCACATCTCCCGATTTGAGGATAGATCTAACCAGTCCGCTTTTTAATTATATCAAGATTGATTTAAATCCTAATTACTACAAGGGCAAGTCGTTTATTATTAAAGCGTATAACAACTCTGCAAAGAACATTTATATCCAATCGTCAAAGTTAAATGGCAAGATTTTAAAGGATAATTTTATCAGCTTTAAAGATTTGGTTGCGGGCGGGATGTTGGAGTTGGTTATGGGAGCGGTGCCGGTGAACAAAAAGACCGACAAGTAAGCCACTTTCGCCCTATTTCTTAAACTTACACGTTATTGACGGGGTTGTGAGTATTGGTTAGTAATGGGGATCTACAAATTAAACATCAACTTAGCCAAAACAATCCTCCCCGGTATGGTATAGTTGCTTGATGTGTATACGTTGGCCGCCAGGTAAACCGCCGTATAATTTTGTGTATTAAAGAGATTTTGCGCGCTAAGCTCCACATCCAGTTTAGTTTTGTTGAACTTATAACGGATAGACGCATCAGCAAAAACATATTTCAAATCGCTGGCTTGTTGTTGGTGGGTATAGTAATGATCGCCTGATAAGTTGAAAAACAAATTGCTTAACGGGTTATAGTTTAACGCCGCGCTTTGTATCAACCGCTCAAACTTACTGTTAATATTGGTTGACAATGACTTGCTGGTAGTTTGGCTATAATTGGCTTTATAGCTAAAGGTCACCTTATCGCTTATTTTAGTATCAGTACCTGCACCTACCGTATTGTTAATGGTACTATAAGGCAGTATAATACTATTTTGTATCTGGTTAAGTTTGGTGGTTTGATAGTTTAAGCCGGCACTAAACGTAGTGCGCAAACCAAACGAATACTTGCTTATAAAACCGTTAAACGACCACGAATCCAGGTTATTATCATAAGGCAATACAATGCGCTGCTGTATATTATTAGTTAAAATACTCGAAGCTATATTATTGGCGTTTTGATGCACAAACCCCGCGTTAACACTAAAAAAGAACAGCGTTATAGCTTTGCGATAATTAAACCCTAATGATGCCGCCTGCGTTTGGCGCTCGGTCAGGTCGGCGTTATTAGCGTATAGGCTGCGGTAATTGGTTAATATCTCGCCGCGGTAAACATCCTGTATACCCCCGATGCTGTTTTTAAGGCTATAGTTTACCGTAAAATAATTTTCTATACCGGTTTGATATCGGATAGATAAACGCGGATCGAAGTATAAGCGGTTCAGGCTTTTATCCAATTTATAAAACGGGTCGTTATAGCTTATGCCTAAAAAAGTTAAGGGTAGTGTTACGTTTACTTTTAATATATTTCCGGGGATATCATAAGCCGCTTCGGTATATAGCTTTCTGCGCGACCAATCGAGGTTGTTTTTTGTACTGTCTGACACCAGGTTAGTGGTATTATTTAACTGCGTTACCGATAGATCTGAATTTAATGTTTGCGATTGTAAGCTAAAACCAGCCTTATAACTTTGCGTAACATACTGACGCGGTATTTTATAAGCGATATAGTTATTGGTAAAGAAACTTGGCACATTGGCATTTTGCGTTAACTGCGCGTAGTTTGCATTGTTATTAAATATATTGGGATTTAAACCCGGCTCAATTACCCGGTTTTCCGGCTCGCTTGAGTGGTTGATGTAGCTATAACCTTCAATAATATCGCTGCTTTTAAAAGTCTGCATAAAGTTCAGCTCGTTCGATGCATCCAGCAGGTTATCTTTAAAAACCTGCTTTACTCCCGACCCATTGGTTATTAGCGATGAGTAACCGGTGTTATGATTGTAATTAGCAATTAAATTATCATTCAAATAGTATTTGCTGTTGTTAACATTCAGCATAAACTGGCTATGGAACAGATTCGGCCTATTCTTATTGCTTTGTATTTCGGTATAATGCACCGTATCGGTAGGTAAGTATATATCGCTTATCTTTTTATAGTCTTGCCGCTGGTTATCGCGCAGGTATGATAGGTTGACACGCAATTGCACATCCTTATTAATATTTAACAGGTTATTTAAATTCAATATGCCCGACTGATCAAACAAGTAACGGTTACGCGGCAGATCAGGGTCTCCGGCGGTACCTAAGGATAGTATGGTAGCTGGTTTATCATTATCAATCCTCGACAAATAATCGCCCATATTATGTGATATCAGTTCGCCCTGCACATCAACGCCGGTGTTGTTTCCCTTTAAATAATTAATGGCTTTGTATTTGTCCTTAAACATCATGGCGTTCAGGTCGGCATAATAATTACCGGGTAAGCCGGCTCCTACTGTTTCCTGCCCTACCATTTGCAATTTGGCATCTTTTTTTATGGTAAGATTAAGGGCCACATCATCACTTACCACTTTATCCCTCAACATTTTTATGGGCTGATTATTTTGTAATACCTGCACCTGGTCTACCACCCCATTAGGGATATTATTGGTAGCTATGTTATATTTATCATCCAGTAAATTATCGCCGCCGATGTATAGGTTAGATATGGCTTTACCATTATAGCTTATCTTGCCATCCTTAGCTACATCAATGCCGGGCAGTTTTTTGATCACATCGCCTATTACCCTATCTTGCGGATTACTAAAGTCTGATACCTTATAGCTCAGCGTATCGCCGGTAGTATGTAAAAACGGGCGCTTATTTTTAACAACAACAGCTTTTAACTGGTTTACAGCTACGCCTAACTTAAAATTATAGGGCGCTGTAAAACTCTCAATCGGCTTAATAGCTTTGTTGAAGCCAATACAGCTAACTTCCAGTTTAAGGCCAGTCTTATCCGCATCGGTGGGCAGTTCTAGCTTATATATACCCTTGTTATTGGTGGTAGTATAGGCTATGATGATATTGCCGCTATTTTTTAAGTTAACCCCAGCCAACGATATTGGCTTACCTAAACTATCAACTACAGTTCCTTGTATGTTTTGGCCAAGGCATACCACGGACAACAGCATCCAAAAAATGAATACTCCTACCCATTTATTGGGGTTGCTCATTTTTTCTCAGGTAATTCCAACGGGTTGTTTATTACAGGACCGCTACCGTTTAAATTGATTTTCATTACCGGGCCACCAGATCCTGGAGCGCCACCCGGAGCGCCGCCGCGCATACCCGCCATTGCTCCTTGAGCAAATGCGTTAGGGTCCTTACGCATGGCATCAAGAAGGTTATTAAATTCTTTCTCGGTTGTACGTACCGCGTCGGTAGGTACGGCTATCAGGTTAGGATCAACGTTAGGGTCGTCCATGCCTATCATTCTAAAACCGCCATGCTCTTCGGGCGCAGCTGCTGTAGCTGATTTTACCGTTGGTACGGTTTCTTCCATACTATCAAATTTAAAAACAACCTCTTTGTTTTTATCGTAAGCCTCTAGTATTAAACCGGGCAAACCGTTCAGTTTCCACGGGCCGGAGTGGAAAGGCAGATCGGGCGAGAACCATGCCGTATAATCACGACCCTTAAAATGCGTCATCGCTTTTTGGCAATGCATACCGCCAAGCGTCATAGTATCAGCACTTATTTTCCATTTAATTTCAGGCATCTTCTCTTCTACCAGGTATGGTGTTATCAATCTTTCTTTACGCATAAATTTTCCGTCCGCCGGGAATTGAAAATACTCGGTATTAGTGGAAGACATTTTGTTGGTTATTCTGATATTCATTGGACCGCCTGATCCTTTTTGCTCGGCAACCTGGTCGGCAACTTGTTTACGCATCAGCGCTTCCTGCAATTTGCGATCATAACTTTTATAAACACTTGCCGATTGTCCCAGGAACAAAACCATATTTTCGGTATAAGGCTTATCCCTATTGGTTGTATCGCGAACGTGCGAGAATTTATAATGAACTATTAATTTAGCCATTTGAGGTTCTTGCGCTTTGGCAAGGTTTACCACGCACAATAAAACTGCTAAAACTGATGCTATTTTTTTCATGACTGCGATATAAGTTTAAATGTTAAGTCTCTATAAAATTTGAATTACAAAACAAATATAACTAACCACAAACCATTCTACGAACTTTTCGTAGAAATTTAACACATTTTAACAAATTACGAAGTTTTCGTAGGTAAAATGATGGTACTTATACTCAGGAGTTATGAACTCCGTTTCATAGAAATTGGAAATTGAAGCGTAAATTGCGTACCTGCATCTAATTTACTCTCCACACTTATTGCACCTCCCAGGCTTTCAACCTGCATTTTAACCATAAATAAGCCTACGCCTTTACCCTCTACGCTCCAGTCGAACCGTTTGTACAAGCCAAATAAGTGCGCGCCGTACTTATCCAGGTCAATCCCTTTTCCATTGTCTTTAAAATAGATAAATATTTTATCATTTTTTATTTTACTGCTGATAGTGATAACAGGGTCAACGTCTGTGCGCCTATATTTAATGCTATTTACCACCAGGTTTTGCAATATGCTATACAGGTAACTTTTAAGAATGTAAAGTTCATCAACAGCATCAAAATTAAAATTAATGGTTACCTTATTTTTAGTAATCATTTGGCTGATACCGGCTTTAATTTCTTCAACTAATAAGGACAACGGTACCATTTCTATCTGGTCATTTACCTGGCTCCTAACTTGTAGAATCTGGTTAAGATCAAGTATAACTTTATCCAAATTATTTACCGAGACAGACAACGCCTCCAGAGTATCCAAACTTTCGGCCCTGCCCGGGTCAAAATCAGATAAGAGCGATGCTAAGCCCTGTATATTAGCTACCGGTGCTCTTAGATTATGCGATATGATATAAGTAAACTGCTCCAGATCTTTATTGCGCTGGGCAAGGTCGGCAGTCATGTTTTCGCGTTCCGATTCGGTATTTTTCTTCTCGGTAATATTTTTAAAAGTAAGGATAACACCTACATTCTCGTTTTGCTGATTAACTACTCCCACCCATTTAATATCATACCATTCTGCTTCGCCTCCTAAGGTTGAAAAACTTGTTTCATACGCAGCTATTTTATGCTCTTTAACCAACGCAATGGCATGTCTGATGGATGCCCGCCTATTTTTGGGGAAGTTGTTTATAATAGGCTTTCCAATTTTTATTTTCTTACCAAAATGCCTGACCATGGCAGCGTTTGCATTGCTATTGTAAGATACTACGTTAAGGTTAATATCAAAAAGAACAATGGCAAGATCAATATTTTCAAACACCGAGCGCAGGTTAGCTTCTGATTTATGTAAGGATGCCTCGGCAAGTCTACGATCAGTAATATTGATATGTAAAATCACCGCGCCCTTATGAGATTTATCAGCAAGGGGAGCCACAACTATCATAAACCACTCTTTGCCACCCAAAACGGGATACTCCAGGGTAAACTCTTTATTACTGCCACGAATAACCTCTTTTATCCCTTGTTCAATTTTACTATTATCAGTTTTATTAATCCCGGTGGCTTTCTCGGACAACGTCAGGTAGTTATAGCCAACGCCGTAATTAGGAATGCCCAGGTTATTAAACAGCGCCAGTTTTTTCCATGATTCGTTAACTGCTACTATCTTACACTTCGCATTTATTAATACAATATTTGGCGGCAGGGCATTTAATATAGCTGCTTGTGTTTCGGTAACTTCCTTTATTTTTTCTTCGGCTATTTTAGTTTCGGTAATATCCTGGGTAAAACCTTTCAGTCGTATGGGCAGGCCTTGTTTATCCCTGTCAACCAGTAGTTTGGCATGCATGTATTTTATGCCGTTATCATACGTGTTTATTCTAAAATCAAAACTAACTGAATCCAAATTAGCTATGGCGTTATCCATCTCAGTTTTAACCCGAAACCTATCATCAGCATGTACCCTATTAAAAAAGTTTTTAAAAGAGGGTTCAATATCGCCAATTTTAACCCCCAGGATATGATATAAACCCGGCGACCATTTGGTGAGCTGGGTCTGTATATCGATGTCTAATCCACCTATATCCGCAATATTTTCAGCTTCTTTCAACAACGCTTCGCTGGATATCACCTCGTCCATATATCTTTGGCGATCGGCTTCCAGCTTAAACTTTTCTAACGCGTTTAATATAGCGTTAGGTAAGCGCTGCATCCTGTCTTTCAATATATAATCAGCGGCACCATTTTTCATTATCTCGACCGCAAACTCTTCTGATATGGTAGCTGTAATCAGGATAAACGGCACATTCAGCCGACTTTTTTTAAGGATCTGAAAAGCTTCTATCGAATCAAAGGATGGTAGCGAGTGATCTGATAGAATGATATCGGGCTTATATTCATCAATTGCCCTTATGTAATCTATTTTATTATCAACTACCAATCGCTCGAACAATAATTTCGACCTTTTCAACTCTATGCCTACCAGTTCAGCATCGGTTGGCATATCTTCCAGGTGCAATATTTTTAGTTTTGTATTCACTCTTTTTTATAAAATTATAATGGCGGCTGATTGATGATCAGCCAAAATAGCCCCAGGTCGCTAATGGCTTTGGCAAATGTTTCAAAGTTTACGGGTTTCACTACGTAGCTGTTTACGCCCAGGTTATAGCTTGTAATAATATCCTGTTCTTCTCTCGACGATGTCATTATCACTACCGGGATTGTCTTAGTAATATCGTTTGATTTTATTTGCCTTAATACCTCAATACCATCAACCTTGGGCATTTTAATATCCAGCAATATAACTTTTGGCCGGTTGGTGATCTTCCTGTCAGAAAATTGGCCTTTTGCAAAAATAAAATCAAGCGCCTCCTCGCCATCTTTAACATGCACCAGGTTATTAGCCAGGTTTACTTTTTTTAATGACCGTATGGTTAATTCGGCATCATGGATATTATCCTCTACCAGCAATATTTCAACCGCAGTGTTGTTCATAGCTTATTTATTTTTTAAAGGCATGCTGAAATAAAAGGTAGCACCTTCACCAATAACTGATTCTGCCCAAATAGTACCACCATGCTTATTAATTATCCGTTTTGCTAAAGCAAGGCCCACACCTGTACCCTCAAACTCTTGCGCACTATGCAACCGCTGAAATACCCCGAATAATTTATGGTTATACTTCATATCAAAACCTACGCCATTATCTTTAACATAATAAACGCGTTTGATACCATCCTTTACACTGCCTATCTCTATTACTGGCTGTTCGTTTTTCGAACTGTATTTTATAGCATTGCCAATTAAATTCAGCATCACCTGTCGTATCAAGCTAAGGTCGCCTTCGCATGATGGTAGCTTATGTACCTTCACCTCATATTTATTGGTTTCATTTTCAAATAACTCGCGCAGGCATACATCAGTCAGCGCGTTCATATCAACCCGCATCATAACCATGGCTTTGCGGCCCATGCGCGAAAACGCAAGCAAATCGTCAATCAATTGGCCCATTAGCCTGGCATTAGTTATAATGGTGTTAATAACGCGGTTACCTTCGGCATTCAATTTATCTTCAAACTCTTCCTTTAGCATCATAGCATAGCCATTTACAGCGCGCAATGGCGCGCGCAGATCATGCGATACGGAATAAGAGAATGATTCCAGCTCTTTATTAGCCGCCTCTAATTGCAGGGTGCGCTCGGCTACTTTTTTCTCCAGGTTTTCATTAAGCTGATAAATTTGGTGTTCGGCTTTTTTACGCGCAGAAATATCACGGATAAAGACAGACAAGCCTCCACCTGCTGATGGATAAATATGATTTTCCTGCCAAAGATCTAACGGTCCATAATAATCTTCATTACAAACGTATTGCTTTTTAGTGGCAGCTTTATTAAAAGCTTTATAGGTTGAAGAATTTACCGCGACGGGAAACTCGGTCCAAATATATTTGCCTATTAATTCTTCGGGAGCACGGCTTAACATATCGCCTATACGCTTATTGGCATAGGTATAACAAAAGTCCTTATCAAGCGCTATAAAGCCATCGGTAATACTTTCCAGTATGTTTTCTATCTGCTCGTTTTTGGTTCTAAGCTCTTCTTCCGCAATTACCCTTTGTGTTATATCTTTAAAATTGCATACAATGGCTTTAATATTTACATCTTCTAACCAATTGGTAAAAAGGGATTCTATCCATAGATAATGGCCAAGTTTATGTTTGGAGCGATAGGTGGAAATTATGGGTACACCGGGGCTATTCAATATTTCGTCAAAAAGCTCTTTAACCTTAATTCTATCATCGGGATGAATCAGGTCATCAACTTCATGGCCGGCCCTTTCCTCATCACTCCAACCATTAATCCGCTCTGCCGATTTACTGCGGTATAATACATCCAACTTACCATCCAATAAAATAATGCCATCATAGCTGTTTTCTATCAGCTTTCTGAAACGCAATTCGTTAGCTACTATCTGTGCGGTGTTAACTTCAACAAGGCGCTCAAGCTCGGCATTTATTTCTTCACGCTTTTCGTCTTTGTTTTTCCTATCAGTTATATCGCGCGTTATTACGGCGAACCCTACTAAATGCCCGGCATCATCATATACTGTTGTAAAAGCCAAATGTGCCCAAAAAACAGAATTATTTTGGCGCACCAGCCAGCATTCTTTTTCATACATACCGTTTTTAAGCGCCTCGTTCAGGTCATGTCGGGGTGAGTTCGTTTTATTGTCTGTTGATGTGTAAAAAACAGATATATGTTTACCGATAATGTCGTCCTCAGTATACCCTTTAATGCTTTGCGCACCCTGGTTCCAACTCATAATATATCCGTTGGGGTCGGCCATGAATATGGCATAGTCGCTTATACTAGCTATAAGCAATCTAAAAAGCTTTTCATCAAAGCTATGGCTTAATGCAACACGGTCAATATTTTCGCTCAGCACAAAAATTAATTAAAATAAAAAGACATGACGCTAGCTTTGTGCGATAATAATTAACAACGCCTAGGGAGGAGCGTTTAGATTGGTATATGCACAAATGCAATAAAATAAATATATGTATTTGTAATGGATTTTACAACCCAGTGTTTTAATTTAAAAATGAATAAATGTGAACGACTAAACTTTTAATTGTTATCAGTAATTATTATCCGAATATGTTTTTTGCTTTTGTTAGTGTTTTCTCCAGATCAATGCCTTTACCTAAAACCCTTTTAAACAGGTCGCCGGTTTCTTTTAAGCGATCGATAGAATTAAATATAGTGAAGTGTTTCATAGTTAGACCGGGTTTTACTTCATCCCATGCCAATGGCATAGAAACCGTTGCCCCTACTTTTGGCCGTAATGAATACGGGCCAGCTATGGTAGCACCGGGCCGGTTCTGTAAAAAGTCCAAATACATCTTGCCCTTACGGTTAGCTACCATACGTTCTAAGCTGGTATAATCGGGTATTTGTTTATGTACAAGTGATACAATGATCTTAGCAAACATTTGCGACTGCTCATAACTGTACTTTGCATCCAGCGGGATGTACAAATGCATACCGGTTGAGCCTGATGTTTTGGGATAGCATGGAACATCTAAAGCATCCAGTACTTTTTTAACTTCCAACGCGGCTGCTATTACCTGGTCGAATGTATTTTTGTCCGGATCAAGATCTATCACACAATAATCCGGGTTATCCGGCGATTGCACCCTACTAAACCACGGATTCATTTCGATACAACCTAATGATGCCATCCATAATAAATAAGCTTCGTCTGATCCTACCAAATATTCTTTATGTTCACCATCGCCATTAGTGTAAGGGAAGGTTTTTGTTACCCAATCAGGCGCTTTGCCTTTAACATCCTTTTGATAAAAACTTGGCCCGTGTATCCCGTTAGGGAAACGATTAAGCGACATAGGCCTATCTTTTAAATAAGGTAAAATATATTCAGCAACGCGGTAGTAATAGTTAAACATATCGCGCTTAGTAACACCATCTTCGGGCCAATACACTTTACTTAGATGGGTAAACTTTAAATCATGCCCGCATATTTTTCGCACCTGCGTTTCGTCTTTAGGGTTAAGTAAAGTTTTTCGATCCTTATCGGTTGGCGGTTTAATAGCAGTATGGGTTTCTTTTGGTTCTCCTTCTGCCTCCTTTACTGTTTCATCCGTATCCTTCGGTATTTCCAATATCACATCTTTGGCGTTTTTATCTTCGCGCATACCTTTAAATGAAGCCTGCCTGAAAACACCATCGCCGGTAACTTCGGCAAAAGCAACCTCGCCAACCAACTCGGGTTTTAACCAGGTTGGCTTGGCACCCATCCGCAGCGGACGAAAACGTGATGGCTTATCAACGTCAGGTTCAATCTCAAAAGGCCTCTTATCGATTATCAATGGCTTAAACCTGGTCATCATTTCTTTTTGCAGTTTCTCAGAAAACCCCGTACCAACCTTACCTACATATTTTAGCTCCTTGCCATCATAAACTGCCAATATTAATGCACTAAATGCTTTGGCGGTGCCGGCGTTTTTGGTAAAACCGGCTATTATTACCTCCTGCCTTCGTTGTACTTTTATCTTTAACCATTCTTTCGAGCGCAGATCAGAAGTGTAAACACTGCTTGCTTTTTTGGCTATGATGCCCTCCATTCCAATTTTTTCGGCAGCTTCAAAAAACTCAGTACCATTAGCGGCAAAAACCTTGCTTTGTCGTATGCGATCATCGTTGGTTGGCAATATTTCTTTAAGTATAGCCTGCCTGTCCCTTAATGGCAAGTTTATCAGGCTTTTACCTTCATACCATAATATATCAAATACATAATAAACCAGGTTGCCATCTGCCTCGCTGCGCCAGTTTTGCAACGCGCCAAAGTCTGACAGACCTTTATCATTCAACACTACTATCTCGCCATCAATTACGGCGTTAAGCTGCCAGTCTTTAAGCAGTTTATTTATGGGATAATATTTATCGAAAGGAATGTTGTTGCGCGATATCAGCTCCGCTCCTTTTTTGTCCATAGCGGCTATGGCACGATAACCATCCCATTTAACTTCGTATACCCAATCCGGGTCATCAAAGGGCGCATCTACCAGCGTGGCCTTCATGGGTTTTATGTTTTTGGGGGGAGCTGATTTTGGCGCCGATTTTAAAAGCGCTGCAACATCGGGCTCGGGCTCATCCACTTGTCCCGCGGTCAGGCCCTCAACCACCACTTCTTCAGCCGATTGCGCCAGACCTTTTTTCTCAGCTTTTTTGCCGATCTTTTCTATAGCTTCCTCATGGCCATGCTGCCAAACTTTTTCGCTGGTTTTTTCCATCGACTCAATGGTTTTACCGGAGAGAACGGATTTATCTTTTTTGGTAATATCAGCCTTGGCAGCAAAGTCATCATTATGTTTAATCAGCAGCCAGCCGTTTTCGCCCATGCCATGAGTTTTTACCAACGCGTATTCTCCTTCCAGTTTTTCGCCATGTAGTCTTATTTTAACTGAGCCTGCTTTTAATTGCTGTAATAGGTGTTTCTCTTGTGCTTTTTTACCTTTTATTTCTTCAATAGGTTCATAGGTACCCTCATCCCAAACTATTACCGTACCGCCCCCATATTCGCCCGGTGGTATTATGCCTTCAAAGTTTCGGTAATCAAACGGGTGATCTTCTACCATCATTGCCAGGCGCTTGGTTTTAGGGTCGGTTGACGGACCTTTTGGTACGGCCCAGCTTTTTAATACGCCATCCATTTCCAGCCTGAAATCATAATGCAGGCGCGATGCATCGTGCTTTTGTATAACAAACATTAAATGGTCTTTATCCTTACTTAGGCCGGCTTTGGGCTCGGCTGTTTTGGTGAAATCCCGCTTCTCTGCATATTTTTCAAGGCTCATAACTAATAGCTTGTTTAGTTATGAAACAACAGAATTGAAAAAATAGTTTTAAACAAAAAAGCCGAAATGGTTTCCCATTTCGGCTTTTTTAATATTCAGGTTGATTGTTGTTATTTTTTCAAAGAGAATATCCAGTCTAAAATTTGTTTGGCTTCATCAGCTTTTAGGCTCGGGTGAGCCGGCATGGTTACATCGCCCCAAACACCTGTACCGCCATTTTGTATTTTGGCGGTAAGTTGAGCATACGTTGCTTTGTTTTTCTTGTATTTATTTGCTACGGCTGCAAATGCCGGGCCTATAACTGTTTCATTTGTTTTATGGCATGATTTGCAATCCATCGACATCATTAATGCTTTGCCTGCGGCAAATGGCAATGATGGGTCTACCGGCTCATCCAGGCTACCCGCGGCAATAATTACCGGTTTGCTTGTGCTTGATGCCAGTTTAACATCCTTAACTGTTACAGTAGCGTTAAATGTACCTGCTTTTGGATAAGTATAAGTTACTGATGGCTTTGTAGTGATTTTTTTAATACCATTTCCAAAACTCCAGGTATAGGTCATCTTATCATTTTCCGGATCAGTAGCATTAGCCGTTAAAGTAATTGTTGTAGGCAATGGGCCGTAAGACTTATCCGCAGTTACAGAAGCGATCTCGGGCGCGCGGTTACCCGCATTATAATCTATACGGCTTACGCCGGCATCACTATTCTTTTTAAACCAGCCGCCGTTGGTACCATATTCTAACACATATAATTTACCATCTGGGCCCATTTCCATATCGATCATAGCATTAAACTTAGCCGATTTCATAAAGGGTTCCATTGATACGTAGTTACCATTAGCATCCATAGTCACCACTTTTATCCAGCCACGTATAAATTCGTAAATGAACAGTTTGTTGTTAAAATATGATGGGAGTTTACCGGGATTCTTATAATCTTCTGAATGATAAACCGGGCCTGCCATAGAAGTACGGCCACCCGAGCCAACCTCAGGAAATTCTTTTGACTCGCCGTACGGATACCATATAAATGCAGGTTGTGCCGGTGGCAGTTCTGTTAAACCGGTATTGTTTCTTGAATCATTGATAGGGTGTTGCGGGTCAAATGGCTCGCCAACTTTACCTGTCGCATAATCATAGCGGCGATAAGGATAGTTATTACCTATAAAAAACGGATAACCAAAGTTACCGGCTTTTTGGGCCTGGTTAACTTCATCATAACCGCGTGGGCCGTGTGTTGCTAAACTATCATTGTTAGCATCCGGGCCAACCTCGCCCCAGTATAAAAAGCCGTTCTTTTTATCAACCGAGATCCGGTAAGGATTTCTATCACCCATTACATAAATTTCGGGGCGGGTTTTTTCCATTCCTTTAGGGAACAAGTTACCTTCGGGTATAGTATAAGTACCATCAGGTTTAATTTTTATACGCAATATCTTTCCGCGCAGGTCATTGGTATTACCAGAACCTCTTCTATCATCATATTGCTCAAATCCCGGACGGTCATCCAGTGGAGCATAAGAGTAAGAGTTAGGTGGATTTTTACCGCGGCCATTGCTAGGCTCGTCAAACGGTGTTGTGTTATCGCCTTGCGAAACAAAAAGCACATGGTCTTTACCAAAAGCGATAGAGCCACCTGTATGGCAGCAAATTTCGCGGGTGGTGCCCACCTTTAAGATCATTTTTTCACTTTTCAGGTTAAGCTTATTATTTACAAAAGTAAAGCGCGATAACTGGTTAACAGATTCGCCTACCGGGCTGTAATAAACATAGATAAAATGATTTTTAGCATAGTCCGGGTCAGCCTGTACACCTAATAAACCTTCTTCGGCGTTTACACCCTTCGCAGTTAATACGTGATCATATACCGGGAGTTTACCAACCTGTCTTGTTTTTTTAGTTAGGTGATTGTAAAGCATGAACTCGCCTTTACGTTGCACCACTAAAATATCAAGGTTTGGCAAAATAGTCATTTCTGTAGGTTCATCAAAAACGCCTACGGCCAGTTGTTTTTTATTAAACCTGTTTTCTTCAGGTACACGTTGTGATTTGGCTTTAGCGTAATTTAACGGAGTGTTTTTACCAATGGCATATTTTATACCACCTAGTAAATGTTGTAAAAACAACGGTTCGCTGTATGATTCATCGGTATGGCCAAGGCCAGTATAGAATACACGGCCGCCATCAAACTCATGATACCAGGCAATTGGGTGGCTCGCGCCCATTTTAAAAGCATCATCACCACCATTTTTATTATAAGTAAGTGATGATTCTTCTAAATTTATCAGAATATGTATATCCGGATTTATGCTTTTATAGTGGTACCATTCGTCTTTACGTTTCCATTCGGTTGGAAGCATGTTGGTGGCTATAAAATTTTTATCAACCACGGTTAAAGTAGCCATTTGCTGCGCCGGGTGATGGGCGAACCAACCACCTATCATTTTACCGTACCATGGCCAGTTATACTCGGCATCGGCAGCCGCGTGGATACCCACAAAGCCACCACCGGCTTGTATAAAACGCTCTAAAGCATTTTGTTGTACGGAGTTTAAAATATCACCTGTTGTGCTTGCAAAAACAACAGCGGTGTAATTCTTTAAATTGCTTTCCACAATTTTATTAGCATCCGTAGTAGTATCAACCAGGAAACCGTTTTCCTGGCCTAATTTCATAACAGCCAACGCCGCAAGCGGAATAGAACCGTGATGAAAACCTGCTGTTTTCTTAAAAACTAATAGTCGTGGTTTTACTTGTGCTTCAGCATTACCCGCACTTAAAAGCGCTAATAAAGTAATACTTAAAAAGCTAAAAAGTCTTAATTTCATTGTTATTAAATTTGTTTGGCTGTTTTTGGTGTCGAAATATTATCCTTAATTCCCAGGAACGCGTTGTGATTTGGCTTTAGCGTATTTTAACGGAGCATTTTTACCAATAGCATATTGTATACCACCCAGTAAATGCTGTAAAAATAACGGTTCGCTGTATGACTCATCTGTATGGCCAAGGCCAGTATAGAATACACGGCCCCCATCAAACTCATGATACCAGGCAATTGGGTGGCTCGCGCCCATTTTAAAAGCATCATCACCACCATTTTTATTATAGGTAAGTGATGATTCTTCTAAATTTATTAATATGTGGATATCCGGGTTTACCGATTTATAGTGATACCATTCGTCTTTACGTTTCCATTCGGTTGGAAGCATTTTTGTGGCTATAAAGTTTTTATCAACCACGGTTAAAGTAGCCATTTGCTGCGCCGGGTGGTGAGCAAACCAACCACCTATCATTTTTCCGTACCATGGCCAGTTATACTCGGCATCAGCCGCCGCGTGGATACCCACAAAACCACCACCGGCCTGTATAAATCTTTCCAGATCTGCCTGTTGAGCTTCATTTAAAATGTTACCGGTTGTGCTTGCAAAAACAACAGCGGTATAATTTTTTAAATTGCTTTCTGTGATTTTATTGGCATCCGTAGTAGTATCAACCAGAAAACCATTTTCATCACCTAATTTCATAACTGCCAACGCAGCCAGCGGAATAGAACCGTGATGATAACCTGCCGTTTTCTTAAAAACTAACAAGCGTGGTTTTACCTGTGCATTAGCAATGCTTACGCTTGCCAACACTACTAATAAAGTAATGTTTAAAAAGCTAAAGAACTTTAATTTCATGATTATTAAGAATTTATATTGGTTATGTTTTAAATACGCAATAGATTGCGGAGCTAAAAGTATTCAAATTCCAAACAAAACCTCAATAATCTTATAAAAAACAGCTAACAATGTGTAAATAATCTATTACACATTTATCTCCACCCGCCACCAAGCGAGCGATACAACTCTGCAACAGCATTTAAACGTTCGGTTTTTATGGTAGCCAAAGCCAGCTCGCTTTGTAAAACATTGCCTTGCGCAGTTATCACCTCTAAGTAATTAGCCATGCCATTTTTAAATAACTGATTAGCGTTCGATGTTGCTTTTTGCAATGTATTTACCCGGTTAGCGGCAATATCCTGTTCAGCTTTTAGCTTGTCAATTTTTACTAACGCGTCCGACACCTCGCCTACAGCATTCAATACGGTCTGCCTGAATTGTATAACCGTTTTTTCACGGTCGATCTTTGCAACTTCATAACTAGTTTTTAACTCCTTATGATTTAATAACGGCTGTAAAACACTACCCGATACTATACCAAACAAAGATGCCGGGATATTGAACCAATTACTCGCCTTAAATGAGTTTACGCCGCCACTGGCAGTGATCCGCAAAGCGGGATACATTTCGGCTTGGTTTATGCCTACGTTGGCGTTGGCTATGTTCAACGCTAATTCGCTGCTTTTCACATCTGGCCTACGGCTGACGATGGCTGATGGTAATCCAGCAGGTAAATTATCAGCAAAAGCAATTTCATTTAAAGTTTTATTGCGGAGGATTCTATCCGGCAATTCACCTGTTAAAATACGCAAAGCGTTTTCGTGTAAGGCTATGTTTTGCTCAAACTGTGGTATTAATTGAGAAGCCGCCTGTTGTTGTGCCTCAGCTTGTTGTACAGCTAATAAAGTAACCTGTCCGGCAGTGTATTGTAGCTTGATGATACGTAACGTACTATCATTCAGTTTAACATTATTTTGCGCAGTTTGCAACTGTGCATCCAGCATCAGCAGATTATAATAACCTTGCGATACGGAAGCTACAATGTTGGTTTGTATTGCTTTTTTAGCTTCTGTAGTTTGCAAATAAGCGGCTAGCGCTGCTTTGTTTTGGTTACGGATCTTACCCCATATATCAGCTTCCCATGACAGGGATAAGTTAGCCGAATAATCCTCAATATGCTTAGTGTCGATATTGGCGTTGCTCAAGCTAATACCATTCAAACTATTGTCTGACGGGCGACTGGTGCTTGCGCTTACATTTAAACCAACTGTTGGCACGTAGTTCCATTTTACCTGTTTAACCAATAGCTGCGATGACTCTATGTTTTTTATAGCTAACTGCATATCGTAATTTTTTACGATGGCGCTGTCAATCAGTTTTTGCAATTCGGCATCTGTAAAAAAGTTTTTCCAGGGGATATCAGCAATGCTGGTGGTATCGGTAGCAGTACTGTTTCTAAAAGCCGCAGGCAACGCGGCCTGCGGTGTTTTAACGTCTTTTGATACGGTACAGGCGCTTAGCACCAGTACCGCCATCAATAAGGCATATTTATTTATAGTGTTCATGATAGTTTCTATTTTAAATTATACCAGTTCTGTTTGATGAATGGCCGGTATTTGCACGCCATTTTTTATTTGCTGATGATGATCATCATCATTGTCTTTACCCGGGCCGAAAGGCACGCCTGTAATTTTTTCCTGGAGACCCTGGAAGATCACAAACAATACCGGGATGATGAATAAACCCAGCAATACACCGGATACCATCCCGCCCGCGGCACCAATACTGATAGAGTGGTTACCCTGTGCAGATGGGCCGGTAGCGATGCTCATTGGGAACAAACCAAATACAAATGCAAGAGATGTCATAATAATAGGCCGCAACCTTAATTTAGCGGCCTCAATAGCTGATGCTACCAGGTCATGCCCTGCCCTTCGGCGCTGTATCGCGAACTCTACTATCAGGATGGCATTTTTAGCCAGCAAGCCTATCAGCATGATCAATGCTACTTGTACGTAGATATTGTTTTCGATGCCGGTTAAACCCAATACCACAAATACACCTAATATACCGGTAGGGATAGATAGTATCACCGCCAATGGCAATATATAACTTTCGTACTGTGCGGCTAACAGGAAGTAAACAAACACCAAACACATCAAAAACACGATGGTTGATTGCCCGCCTGAGCTTATTTCCTCGCGGGTTTGACCTGAGAATTCATAAGCGAAGCCGGCAGGCAACTCGTCTTTTGCTACCTCTTGTATAGCGCGGATAGCATCGCCCGAGCTATAGCCTGGTTTTGGTATAGCGTTGATCTCGATAGAATTAAATAGGTTATACCTGGACGCGGTTTCTGAACCAAAAACGCGGGTTAGTTTAACCAGTGTGTTAATTGGCACCATTTCGCCGGCTTTGTTTTTTACAAATACACGGTCAATGGCCGAAGGATCGGTACGGTCTGCAATATCAGCTTGAACAACTACCCGGTAGTATTTTCCAAACCGGTTAAAATCTGATGCCTGGGCGGTACCAAAGTAAGCCTGCATAGTTTGCAAAATGTCTTTAACGTTTACACCTAATTGGTTGGCCTTTTCGTCATTAACCTCTAATTGCAATTGTGGGTAATCTGCTTTATAAGAAGTAAAGGCAAATGCAATTTCTTTTTTCTGCATCAGCTTGCCAATAAAATTGTTAGCAATGCCGCTAAATTTATCTAACCTGCCGTTGGTTTTATCTTGTAACATCACGTCAAGCGCCTCTACGTTACTAAATCCCGGCACGGTTGGAAAGCTGAATACGAAGAAAGTACCGCCCGGTATACCGGCTAATTTGCCCCTTACTATATTTTGTATATCATCAATGTTCTTAACATCGCCCCTTTTTTCATTAGGTTTTAACAACAAGAAAATTACACCGGCCGACGGGCTGCTGGATTGTGTTAAAAAGTTAAAACCAGACAGTGCGGTAACAAACCTTGCTGATGGTAAACTTTTTATCTGATCTTCGGCCTGCCTGAATATCTTATTTGTGCCATCTAATGAAGTGCCGGATGGTGTAGAGACAGCTATGGCCACAAACCCCTGATCTTCGGTAGGGATAAAGCCCGACTTTGTTGTGCGCACCAAATAAACCGTAGCAACAACTACCAATAAAAGCCCTGACATACTAACCCATTTATTGCGGATAAGAGCTTTTACCCCGCCAATGTACTTGTCGGTCATATAATTAAAACCGCCGTTAAAGCCTGCATAAAACTTTTCTGTAAAGCTTTTTTTCGGTGCTTCGTGGCCATCCACAGTATGTTTATTCTTTAAGAATAAAGCCGCCAATGCAGGGCTTAAAGTTAAAGCGTTAACAGCCGATATCAGGATAGCTATAGCCATGGTTAACGCAAACTGCCGGTAAAATATCCCTGTGGATCCGGTCATAAAACTCACCGGTAAAAAAACGGCCGCCATAACCAGCGTAATAGATATAATTGCGCCTGTTATTTCATGCATCGCTGCGCTGGTAGCCGCTCTTGGGGTAAGACCAGGGTTATGTTCCATTTTGGCATGTACCGCCTCTACCACTACAATGGCATCATCCACCACAATACCTATGGCCAATACCAATGCAAACAATGTTAAAAGGTTAACAGAGAAACCAAAAAGGTTCATAAAGAAAAACGTACCTATAATAGCAACCGGAACGGCTATAGCCGGGATCAATGTAGACCTGAAATCTTGCAGGAAAATAAATACTACAATAAATACCAGTATAAATGCTTCAAGCAATGTATGTTCAACCTGGGTAATTGACTCGTCAAGGTCGGTTTTGGTACGATAAAACTGATTGTATTTAATGCCGACAGGAAAATCCTTTGATGCCTTTTCCATCAACTTATCAATGGCTATCTGAATTTCGTTGGCGTTTGAGCCCGATAGTTGTATAACACCAATTATTATACCATCATGCCCGTTAAGGTGGCTGGCGCTGGTGTACGAATAAGTACCCAGCTCAACACGCGCTACATCTTTTAAATGTAATACAGAACCATCCGCATTTGCGCGGATTGCTATATTTTGGTATTCTTCCGGTTTGGTAAGCTTACCTTTATATTTAATTACATACTCAAATGCTTCATTACTCTGTACGCCCAATTTACCCGGGGCTGCTTCCAGGTTTTTGTCCTGTATAGCAGCCATTACTTCGGCGGGGGTGATTTTGTAGATTGCCATCTGACCCGGGTTTAGCCAAACACGCATAGAGTAATCTTTAATACCACCAAATATACTTGCAGAGCCTACACCCGGGATACGTTTAATTTCGGGGATGATATTGATCTGCGCATAATTGGCCACAAAGGTTTGATCGTATTTTTTCGGGTCCTCTGTGTAAACAGCTATAGCACCTATAAAACTGTTTTGCTGTTTAGTGGTGGTTATACCATATTGAACCACCTCGGCAGGTAACTGACTGGTAGCTTGCGAAACACGGTTTTGAACATTCACTGCCGCCTGGTCGGGGTTAGTGCCTTGTTTAAAATAAACCGTAATACCCAATGTACCATCATTACTGGCAGTAGATGTCATATAGGTCATGCCTTCCACCCCGTTAATGGCTTCTTCTAATGATGGTGTTACAGAACGTAAAATAGTTTCGGCATTAGCGCCCGGATACACCGCGGATACCAATACCGCCGGGGGGGCTATATTAGGAAACCGCTCTAAGGGCAATTTTGTTAAGCCGAGTACGCCAACTATCACCAGCAATATGGAGATAACGGTTGCCAGCACGGGCCTTTTTATAAATATTTTAAACATGATTTGTGTGTGTTGTAGAGGGGAGAGTCAAGAATTAAGAGTCAAGAGACAAGACGAATGTTATCCGTACTATCTTAATAAACTCTCTATCTTAATTCTTGGTTCTTGACTCTTGATTCTTAATTCTATTACTTAGTTTTTAGCAACCTTGTCTGCTGCTTTTTGCGGAGCTATTTTAACGCCTTCCTGCAAGTGGTCAATACCGCTTAACACAATTTCATCGCCTGCTTTTACACCGTCTTTTACTATATAATCTGTACCGTTTTTACCAACAATGGTGATGGGTACTTTTTTAACTTTGTTGCTATCGGCAAGCGCGAAAACAAATACCTTGTCCTGCATTTCAATAGTGGCCGATTCGGGTACGGTCAGCGCGTCTGTATGCACCAGGCTTAAACGAATCTTGCCGGTATTGCCCGAGCGTAATAAGCCCTGCGCATTAGCAAAACTGGCACGTACGGTTATGGCACCGGTATTTTTATCAAACTGGCCGTCTATCATATCTATTTTGCCTTTAATGGCATATTCGCTGTTATCAGCCAATAGTAATGATACTGCGGGTAGGTGTTTCAATTTGTCTTTTAAGGTAGCCCCTGCATATTGCTCTTTAAAGCCTACAAAGTCCTTTTCGCCTAACGAGAAGTAAACATGTACGTCATGCACATCTGATAGTCGCGTTAAAGCCTCAACATCCTGCGGAGATACCAAACTACCTTGCTTTTTAAGCAGGCGGCCTATATAACCGCCAACAGGCGCTTTAATTAAGGTATAACCCAGGTTAATTTGTGCGGTTGATACATTTGCTTTTGCCGATTCGATATTGGCCTTAGCAACCTGGAACGATGCTTTAGCTGTTTTTAACTGATAATCTGATACTACTTTGTTTTCAACCAGCGGGGTTAGCTTGTCAATTTCTAACTGCGCGTTGGTTTGTGCCGCTTCGGCAGCGTGCAGGCTGGCTAGTGCGTTGTTTAAAGCCGCGCGGTAAGGTTGGTCATTGATCTTAAATATTGGTTGGCCGGCTGATACTAAAGCGCCTTCGTCAACAAATACTTTAGATAATGATCCGCTAACCTGCGGGCGGATCTCTACGTTAACCGCGCCTTCAATTGAAGCCGGATATTCCTGGTAAGTAGTTACCGAACTTGTATGTACGGTAGTTACCGGTAATGACTGCGGCGGTGGTGCAGGCGCGGCGGCAGGTGCCGATGAACAGCTATATAAAAAAAGCGATAGTAACGCTAAACCGATGGCTATAACACTATTAATTTTTTTAACAGTGTTAAATGAGTAAGGAAGTGATGGAGTTGTCATGATGTATTAATTTAATAGTAGATGTTTAAAATTTAGTTAATTTAACAGCGTTAGATATTTTAACAATGTTATTTTCGTTGTAAAAAAATTTACCCTTTTAAGGACTTTGTTATCCGGTTATTGAGCGGATGATACCGCTGATAGCGGTCTTTAAAACTTCGTGGTTTGTTTCGGCGCTACTACCGCGATTAACCATATTGATAGAGATCAACCCATGTATAACCGACCAAAAAGTATAGTACTTAATGCAAACCTCGTCTTCGGTTGGTACGTGTGGCGCCATTATTGGCGTCATCAGTTCAACCATTACGTCCCATATCAGGTCCATAGGCAATTCAGACTCAGGCATTTTCTTCGCCATCTCGCAACAAGTGGTTTCAACACCGTACATTACCTGGTACAGTTCTTTTTCGGCGAAGGCAAAGTTCCAGTATGCCAGCCACATGGCCTCCAGCTGTTTGGCCGGTAAACGGTGTTTGCTTTTAGCAGCCTCCAGATCTTTAGCTAATAATAGAAAGCCCTTGCGGGTTAATTCTAATAATATAGCACCCTTGTTACTGTAGTATTCGTAAATAATAGGCGCGGTGTATTCTATCTCGTCTGCTATTTTACGCATGCTCAAGGCATCCCATCCTCCCTCTTTTACAATCTTTAAAGAAGCATCCAGTATGTTGCACCTGGTTTCTTCTTTTAACCGTAATATCCTGTCTTTACTTGCCATTGCTTTTGGGCATTAATTTATTTAACACTGTTAAACGGTACAAATGTATAATGCTTTTTTAAACATCGTATCATTTATTTGTCATTTACTTAACAGTGTTAGATAATTTAATTAGTGAATTATGAGTGGTGGGGTTTGAGTGGTGAGTTTTGGGTGATGAGTGTGGGCGGTGAGATGAGTATTAGTGCAAAAAAACTCAAAACCCACTACTCAAAACTCATAACTCAAATGGGCGTATCCCTTCGGGCCGGGCTGTACATTCATACGCCTGCAGGCCTTAGGCTCGGGGCCGGTATCCATTTCCATCCCTTACGCGGCCAGCGCGCCGGCCTTTGTCTGAACCGCTGATTTTTATGATTACTGGATGACTATGATGTATACCCGAAGCTTTGACAACTTTTAAAAAGTTGTCAAAGCTATTGCATTCCCACTTGCTATGCGCGCCCGCCTTTGTTGTGTGTTATCACCAACAAATGTGCGGTGGGTGTCCGTCTGCAAAAGGAGTGAGACAGGATGGACAAGCGGACAAGGTTACCACCTAACCAACACGTCTTTGCGAGGAACGAAGCAATCTTTACGGAAGCTAATCAGTTACTGTATTGTGTTATAGAGCATAGTCTGTAATGGCTTAGTTGCAGGTATAAGGGTGACATTATTATTAAGATTAATAGTATCTTGGCTTAGGTAATTGTGTCTAATAAAAGACTGATCAAAATTTAAAATTTCTATAATTAATGGCGTACGAACGAAAAGGCATAAGAGTCAGGACAAAGGTTTTAAAAGACTCCTTGTTTTTTGAATCATTAATAGCAGATATAGCTGCAAAATTTTTGAATATTTCAAATCCAAATGAATCAAATTGTTTCGGTAATACAAGCAAGTCGTTATCATTCAATCAAAAAGTCTTTTTGTTGATAGACCTTGGAATTCTTGATAAAACTTCAAGAGATAAACTTGTAAAATTTATGGAAATTAGAAATCAATTTATGCATAACATCCATGCTTCGAGTTTTGAAAAATGTTTCAGTTTCTTGGAAGGAACTGAAAATTATCTTTTTAAATTATATCCGATAAACTCTAATGAAAATAAGGAATCAAAATTAGCACTCCTTTATGATAAGTTAAAATTCGATATAATTGCAATTATTCGGAAGTTGATTGAGGAATTACAGGGCAAAACAGAAGAAAAGATTACCCAGAAAGCCAATTTAATATTAAATGGGTATTATCAATTCAACATACAAGCTATTGCCGATTATTATCGCGTGTTTACTAATAATATTACCGAAATAGTTGTTAATCCAGAATTGAATGCCGAAATACAAAGACGGATACAAACACACATCGACGCAATTGCCGGCTTAACACTCGAAAGTTTTAGGAAAAGTCTCGACTAAAAGTATCAACTAATTCTGTTACCGAATTATCCAGCCTTTACAGCAACAACGAACGAAGAAACTAAGCGGTTAACCCGTCCGTCCACCCCTCCCCTCAAACACTTTCAGCCTGTCGGACACTAACCAACCAACCTCATCAATGCTCATTGCAGGAAGGAAGTAACCTCTGCGTGAGCAAAGTAACTGAGTATGCTAACCTCGCTATATCCGCGCCATGACTAACAGTATAAAATATTATATTTACAAGAAACTTGACCTAGTATCCTTATTATGAAACATATTAAGAAAAAGCTTCTTCGTCAGCAAGATATACCCAAAGGTGCTTCGTCACTATTTGCGAATGCAATAAACGCAGATTTAATTCCCAAAGAAGAAATTCAAAAAAAATTAACTAACAATCACTTTGCTTATTTAATAACAGACAAAGATCAAATGATTGGAACTTTTCGATATCAAGTAGACAAACATAAATCTTTATATATTCCAGAACCTGACCTTGTTGTATGCTTATTCGAAACAGCACGCCAAAATATTGTAGATATCAATGGATATCGAGCTAAATTATTGAAAGAATATCGCGATGTTTCCGAACCGTTACAACATTCTTATAATTTTTTTTCTACCGCAATCTTGGCAAGTACGACTCTATTTAACGCGTTGGAAGGTTTTGTTAATCGCATAATACCATTTGGGTTCAAGTATGAAGACTCAAATGGTAAACAAACAACGCTGCAAAACAAAAGTCAAATTGAAAGATACCTTTCATTTGCAATAAAAATTACAAACGTAATACCCCAGGCAACAGGAAAGGATTTTAAATTACATGATAGAAAAAAATTCGAAACAATCATTAATTTAAGGGATTTAAGGGACGACTTTACTCACATGAAATCCTTCGATGCCGACAGGCAAATCAGTTATGAAAAACTATACAATGACAGTTTAAAATTTGATTATACTAAAGCACTTTATGCTGTTAAAGACTATATAAACTTTTATAACCCTGAATTAATAGAACTTTGTAACTGCGGAAAAGACTTCTAATTACTTAGCTTACGTAGAGATTGCTTCGTTCCTCGCAATGACGCGCGGAGAGAATAGGCGTATATTATTATGCAGGATCTTATTCTCTAGACAAACCGTCAGACGAAAAGCTTCGGGTGAGCGCAGGTAAAACTGCTGGCCTTGCGGGTGGCAGGGGCATAGCGTCTTTTTGCCAGGGCAATGGCCTGTGCGACCCGGAGCAAAATTATGCAGCCCGAGGTTTTACCTGCGATGCCGCGCAAAGGCCAAGTGCGTCAAGAAGCCTATCGTCTGACTTGATCTTTGGTTACTTTCCATCTAAGGGAAAGTAACTAGGCCCTAGCGGCCATGAGCGCTACGATGCGTTCTAACGAACCACACCCATTTCGCTGATTAGCAAGTGTAGAGGTTGCTTCGTTCCCCGCAATGATGCCTGGAAAGGAGTACGTTATGGACTTAGAACAATATTTTTCAAATTGATGGTGACACCATTCCGTCAGTAAACCGTTGCTGAAAAATTACTTATAAGTCAGGAAAAGTGTGCCAAATTGTATCATGAAACCGGATTAATAAAATTAACCATTTTATTATCAATCAATTACAAAAACAGGTGTACCAAAGTGTATCATGGAGAGACACACGCGCGTGGTACACTCGCGCGGTGTCAAACAGCGTTAATTCTGCATGTGCAAAGCCCTATATGGACTATGTTGCTATGATCTCTTTCTTCGCTTCCATATCATAATAACAGCCCCTAAACCGTTAAAAGTTTAACCGATCAAATAAAAGATCGATATTTGACACATGACGGTAAGTATTTTAGGCTGCGGATGGTATGGGTTAGAACTGGCGAAATCGCTTGTCAACAAGTGGGTAAAAGTTAAAGGCTCGACCACAACCACCGATAAACTAAGCCTGCTTGCCGAAAGCGGAATTGAGCCTTACCTGATCGATCTCTCTCCCACCGATGAGATCATCGACCCCTCTTTTTTTGAATGTGATGTACTCTGGATCAGCATCCCGCCCAAAGCAAGATCCGGTAACGGTGCAGAATACCTGTCAAAAATTGAGCGTTTAATATCCCTCATCAAAACCTACAACATCAAACAAGTTGTACTAATAAGCTCGACCGGTGTTTATAGTGATAGCAACGCAGAAGTTACCGAACTTGATGATCCTAGTCCTGACAGCGAATCGGGCAAGATCCTATTAGCCGCCGAAGAACTATTAAAACAACAATCCGATTTCACCACAACCATCATCCGCTTCGCCGGCCTCATTGGCCCCGGCCGTGAACCGGGAAGATTCTTTGCAGGTAAAACCGATATACCTAACGGCGAAGCACCGGTTAACTTAATTCACCTTACCGATTGTATAGGCATCAGTAACACGATATTGGATAAACAGGCATTTGGGTATACCTATAATGCAGTTTCACCGTCGCACCCTACCCACGCTAATTTTTATACGCAAGCTGCCGTTGCTGCCGGTTTAGATGCACCACACTTTATTGAGGAAAAGGAAAATTGGAAGATAGTAGCCAGTGTTAATGTGGATGAGGTGTTGGGTTATGAATATAAGGTTATGATATAAATAGCGATGGGTTTAAAACCCATCGCTATTATATTGGTGGTTACTCCACCCCCTTAACATTCATCTTTAACATATAAACGCATTTAGAAGCGGTTATAAATAGTATATCACGGTTCTTTCCTCCAAAAACAACGTTGCCTGTCCATTTATCAGTGTTAGGTATATTGGCTATCTTTTTACCTTCGGGACTATAAATAGTTACTCCCCGGCCGGTGATGTATATATTCCCCTTCTCATCCAACGTCATCCCGTCTGATCCCTGGTTAAACAGGAGCGTTTTTTCGCTTAGAGTGGCGTCTTTATTAATGCTATATCTATAAGTCTTTTGAGCACCCAGATCAGATACATAAAGGAATTTACCATCAGGTGTACCAACAATACCGTTAGGCTGGCGCATATCGCCTACTACTTTTATCGGCGTTTTGGCTCCTTTTGGTAGGTAGTAAACATGCTCGCCGTCCAGTTCTTTTTTCTTGCGTGTCCAGTAATCGCGTTGGTAGTAAGGGTCGGTCATGTATATGCCGCCTTTCTTGTCTATCCAAACATCATTAGGGCCATTCATTTGTTTCCCTTCCAAATCAGTCATCAAAACAGTAACCTCTCCTTTCGGGCTGATAGACCATAGCTCGCCTTTATCATCAGCACAAGTAATAAGGTTACCTTTTTTATCGAAATAAGTGCCGTTTGACCGGCCGGCCTTATCCAAAAAAACAGATAGCTTCCCGGTTTCAACCTCATACTTCCAAATCTTATCATTAGGCTGATCTGTAAAGAACACATCCCCGTTTTTTGCAACCGAGCAGCCCTCGGTAAAAGCAAACTGGTTTGATATCAACGTTGGTTTTGTTAATGTATCAAATAAAGTATGTTGGGCAGCTGCGGTCATAGCTATAAATGTTAATGCAGATAGAGTAATTAGTTTTTTTACAGATGTCATATTATTCAGTTATTGTTGCTTCTTTATATAATCCAAAATCGCTGAGCGCAATGCTTACCGGCGCGCTGGTTATCCTTAATCTTACTTTGGTTGTAGTTACATCGGCCTTTAAACGTATCAACCTGTTGCCGCCAATACTTGTAGCTGTGGCTACTTCTTCCCATTTATCGTTTAACCAGGCATCAACAGCAACCGCATCTATACGCTGACCCAGCTTAATGTTTTCGCGCAGGCGTATCACATTAAAGGTTTTCGGCTGATGCAGATCAAGCGTTAATTCAGGTGTTGTAACTTTATCATCGGTGGCCCAATAACTGTAACGGTCGTTATCCAACAGCATTGTAGGGCCGTATTTTAGTTTGTTTTTTCCACGGATATTACTGGCAGTAAGCGTTGCGCCCTTTGCTAAGTTAACATTAAAGGTTTCTTTTAATATGGTTCCAAATGCTGCTAATGCTTTAACATCTCCATCAGCCAGTAAACCCAATCTGTTTGGCGATAAACCCAGGTCCAAACAAGCACCATGGCCTACACTATTATAATACAGCTTCAGCAACGTAGCCGCTGATTTCACCTTATCATCCTGATCTGCATGATAAAACCATCCGGGGCGTATAGATACATCGCACTCGGCAGGCAGCCAGAATTTACCATCGCGATGCCCTTCTACACCTTCTTTATCCAACACGAAACCATTACCCGGCGCTTTACCGGCTTCTGGAGCATGTGGTGTATAGGTTGCCCAACTGGTTTCGCCAGCCATACCGCGCTCATTACCGACCCATCTTACATCGGGGCCGACATCGCCAAATATAACCGCATTGGGTTGCAGCTTGCGTGCTATGCCCCAGGTCTCGTCCCAACCGTAATAGGTAGACCGATCTATTGTTCTTTTCTCTTTAGCGCCGCCATAGTAGCCGTCACCACCGTTAGCGCCGTCATGCCACACGATGAATAGCGGACCGTAATTGCTATATAATTCCTGCAATTGCTTGCGATAAACATCGGTAACATATTCAGGCTTGCCATATAACGGGCTATTCCTATCCCACGGCGAACAGTATACGCCCATTTTCATACCCAATTTATCGCATGCTTCGCGATATTCTCTCACAATATCACCTTTTCCGTTTTTATATGGACTTTTTGAAATATTATGCTCGGTGGTTTTAGTGGGCCACATACAAAAACCATCATGATGTTTGGCTACAACAACTATCCCCTTTAATCCGCCCGCTTTGGCCGCGCTAACAATTTGCATGGCGCTAAATTGGGTGGGGTTCATAATTGCCGGATCTTCATCGCCATAGCCCCACTCTTTATTAGTATAAGTATCTGGCCCAAAGTGAATTATGCCATACATTTCTGTTTCCTGCCATTTTAACTGCCCGTAGGTTGGCAAAGGTCCGCAAGGTTTTGGCGCAGACTGGCTAATAGCCAAAAAGCTTGTGCCGCACAGCAAAAAAGCAAGTATTAGTTTGTTCATGAATGGTATAATATTGGTTTAGCTAATGTAAATGTTTTTGTAATAGGTTAGTTGTGGGAATGATAATTTATTTTGCTAATTTTGTTAGCATGAAGCGTTCGGGAAGTGCTGATCTGCCATTACATTACGGTTATGTACCGCAATGGTTGGCCGAAAGGATGGCAAAGTTGGGTTTGGCTGTTGTGGAAACTATCGTATTAGACTATGGCAAAGACGAAGTATTGCGCCGACTAAGCGATCCGTTTTGGTTCCAGAGTTTGGGGGCAGTTATGGGGATGGACTGGCATTCATCAGGCATAACTACTTCTGTAATGGGGGCTTTAAAACGTGCTATTAATCCGCATAGTAAAGAGTTAGGCATTTATATTTGTGGCGGCAAGGGCAAATACTCCAAACAAACGCCTGATGAATTGATGCGGATAAGCGACCGTACCGGCCTTGACGGTAATTACCTGGTTAAATGCAGTAAGCTAAGTGCCAAGGTTGATAATACTGCCATACAGGACGGTTTCCAACTATATACCCATAATTTTATTTTAAGCGATAGCGGTAAATGGAGTGTAGTACAGCAAGGCATGAGCGATGCATCAAGCACTGCACGCAGATACCATTGGCATTCTGATTCACTGACCTCATTTGTTGATGACCCGCATACTTCTATCTACGGAAAAAACAATGGTCTTATATTAAATATGGCCGATAGCCTGGCAGCGCCTTCACGTGCCGGGGTTATGCAAATAGCTAATGAGAACCCGGATAAGATGCTAAAAGAGATTGGCAAGCTTGTAATGCCATCGCATCACGATGTTCGCGCCGAAAATGTTGACTTAAAAAGATTAGGTTCTGTACTTTGGCTGGCGCATGAAAAACGCCCGGAAGATTTTGAAGAATTATTATTGTTAAAGGGATTAGGGCCGCGCACATTGCAATCGCTAACTTTAGTTAGCGAGGTTATACATGGCACTCCATCACGATTTAAAGATCCGGCTCGCTTTTCATTCGCGCATGGTGGTAAGGATGGGCACCCCTTCCCTGTCCCTACTAAAGTTTATGATGAAACAATCGGTACCCTGCAAACAGCCATACATAAAGCTAAATTAGGTAATAACGAAAAAAATGAAGCTATAAAAAGATTAACTCAAATAGCCCAACGGGCCGAGCAGGATTTTATACCTAACGCAAATTTTGATCAAGTGATTGAGGAAGAAAGAAACAACTCCTGGAAATATGGCGGCAGAACGGTATTCGGCAAAGCACAACCACCAAAACAGCAACAATTAAAGTTATTTTAATGTCGCGCAAATCAAATTTGCCGAATCTAAATGCATTTTTAAAACCGGCAACGCTCTCCGTGCGAAGGTTTGTATTCCATCAATCCTGTCATTAGTTGCAGCATTATATAATTTCACAGCGCTTTGGTGCTCTGTTACCATAAATTGTATATAAGCTTTATCAAATGCATTGCCTGACAATGACGTAATATTTGCTATTGTTTTTTTATGCATCGCACTAACAGAATCCCCACCTCTTACCCTGTTGTTAATTGCTATTTTTTCTAACTTGTCATTAGTCGTGTCATAATCCATTATTATAGATTTGGCAAAACTTAACACATGCGGATTTTTTGAATTTGCTGCTGCTAACTGAGATGCTTTTATTTCGGTTTGACCAGCTTCCAGTCCTTGTTGAATAAAGGAAACACTGCCCTCGTCAATCATTTCATTATAGTTTTTGGCGTGTTTGTTATCCTTACATGATGAAATAAAAAACAATACCATCACCATGCATACGAAGCAGATTAACTTTTTCATTTTAAAGCCGTCAAGGTTATATTGGTATAAACAAATATAACCCTAACTAGTTTAAAATATTTAATTAATAGTAGAAATATTTAAAATAGATAGAGACGCAATTCCTTGCGTCTCTGATGATTGTAATATGAGAGGCAAGTATTGCGTCTCTACATGAATGGGGTTACGCCAAATTACGTCCGGCGTTAACAATACCGTACACAGTCCTGATAACCAGTTTATCGTAAATCTCAATTAATTCTTTATCGGTGGTATTATTCATGCAGTTTAAAGCATAATGCTGCATAATAACCAAAGGCAATACAATCTTCTCGCGGATGCCTATAGAACGACGGTCAACCGGTGAATCTTCCATCAGTATTTCCGTATTGGTTAATTCCAACAATAAGGATTTAGTTAGTTCAAACTCATCTTTTAATTTTTTCCAGAATGCGCCAAATTTCTCGTCCTTCTCCAAATAAGCAGTAATTCTGAAATCAGATTTAGACATGGACATGATACAGTTATCCAGCATCGTTTTAAAAAATCCCGATGTATTATAAAGCTGCTCTACCTGAGCCCAGTTACCTTCATCTTTCATTTTCTTTAACGCCGTACCTACCCCATAAAATCCGGGGATACTTTGCTTTAACTGGCTCCACGACGTTACAAAACTTATAGCGCGCAGATCTTCCAATTTTAACGGCGCGCCTGCATTACGTTTGGTTGGACGGCTGCTTATGTTAATTTTTGATAATAGTTTTAACGGGCTAAATTTCTCCAGGTATTCTACAAACAACGGGTGTTGGCGCAGGCTTAAAAATAGTTCGTGACTAGCATCGGCCATATCAGTAATTAATGCTTTTTGCTGAACGCTTAACAGATCATTGCTATCCGGGTTTAATGCTGATGTTACGCCGGCATTAATTAACTGCTCCATATTAAAACGGGCAGTTTCAATTGATCCGTATTGCGAGCTTACTGTTTGGCCCTGTATGGTTAATTGAATATGTTCGTTAGCTATCTCATTACCCATTGATGCATAAAAACGGTGAGTTTTACCACCACCACGCGCAGGTGGGCCGCCACGACCATCAAAAAATGCCAGGTCAATATCGTATTTACGTGCCATGGCCGTAAGCTCTACTTTAGCTTTATAAATAGACCAATTGGCCATTAAATAACCACCATCCTTAGTACTGTCAGAGAATCCCAGCATTATGCTTTGAGAATTACCCCGTTTCTTTAAATGTGACGCATAAAACGGATGGGTGTATAATTTTTCCATTACATCAGCAGCAACTTTTAAATCGTTAACTGTTTCAAATAATGGCATAAAGTCAACGGTTAGGCTTTCTGCTTTCCAACCACTCCATAAAAACAGGTCTATCAACTGCAACATATCTGATGCCTGCTGGCAATTGCTGATAATAAAACGCTGACAAGCCTTTTCGCCATTGGTATGCTGAATATGTTTCATCAGCATTATGGTATTTAGCGTATCCTTGGTCATATCATCCGCATCTTCAGGACATAAAAAGTTAAGCTCGTTAAAAGTTATGCTTTTTAGTTTTTTTTCTTCGCTTAGTTCTTCGTAGTTAGCAGGCAAGCCTGTCGCTATGCCTTTGTCAGTACAATAATTAAATACGCTGCGTAAAATGCGGCTATCCTGCCTTATATCCAAAGTAGCAAAGAAACAGCCGAATAAACGCACCTTGCGTATCAGGTCTTCAACTATGTTAACAAAAAGACTATCGTGACTGGTTATTAAGGTTTCGCGTACGGCGCCTAACAGTTCCAACAATTCACCCTGCAAGTCTTTAGCGTTATGTTGATGTTTATTAAAGGCATTCTCATAAAGCATGGCTTCCAAGGCAGCCATTGTTTTTTCTATTCCTCTAAAAGTGATCCTGCGTTTTAATACCCTAAAATCACGGTAGTAACAGCGGAAAATGATCTGCCTTAACAATACGGCCACATCATAAGTAGTTTTGGTATTAACGTTAGGGTTTCCATCACGGTCGCCGCCCGGCCAAAAGCCCAATTCTAATAATTGATTTTTACGATTTTCATCTATATCAAACTCTTCTTCTAATTTTGATTGGATGCCCGATATAGCGTGGTAAAAAGTATTTTCTAAAAACCAAACCAAACTCACGGCCTCATCAACCGGTGTCGGTGCTTTTTTATTGAAGAACGGTGTTTTACCTAATTGTTGTAATAAAACATCTATACTGTTGATATCGTTAGTTTTTAATGCTTCGATCAGATCAGTCATTATACCTAATACCGTACCCGGATAAAATTGGGTTGGGTGTGCGGTAAGTACCAATCGTAATGAAAAATCTTTTAGCTTTTCGCTAATGTCCTGGCGCACATGGTCGCTGGTTGCGGCAGCTTGCAGTAAGCCTGTTAAGGTACCTACATCATCGGCACGACCAATTTTACTAAACGATGAATCTTCAATAGCATCAAACAAAACTACCTGACGCTCAATATATTGTATAAAACGAAACATGCGGTTAAGCTGTTCTCGGTGGTCAATATCCGGTACGTATTTTTGAAAAAATGATTCGATTATTTTGGTTGGCGATTCTTCTTTTATAGCCCCTTTATCGCAATGCGAACTAAAAAAAGGTAATAGTATACCAATTTCTTTAACCTGGTAAAATGGCAGCGTTTGGAACAAGCTGTTATATAACTCAAAACGGGTAACAACCTCGTTATTGAAAGCTGTTTCTCTTTGGCTGAGTTTTAAGGTTGAGGACATAAATTAAATCAGATAAATAAGTTTAAAAAAGCGGCTTGGTAATAATAATCAGTAAATCGGTGTGAATTTAAACTAAAATCATTAAAAATTATATAATTATTAAAAAAAATACACATTGACACTAATATTGATTATAAAAAACCCATTCGGATAGAATTTTTATAAATTCATATATCAGCCTTTTTTCCGAGATTTGTCGGGTGGTAATTCAAACTAAAGAGATAAAAAGTTTCTTTTTCAGCCAGTATTTTTCTGACGGCTTGCGCATATCGTTAGGTATTTTACTGCCTGCGCTGGTATTGCTGCAATTTGGTAAGTTTGACCTGGGGATAACCCTTTCATTAGGAGCGATTTGTATTTGCGTTATTGATAATCCCGGGCCCGAAGTACATAAGCGCAATGGTATGGCCATAGGTAATTTATGCGTGTTTATTGTGGCTGTTACTACAGGCTTTGCCCGTTTAAATGTTTATACATTAGGTTTAGAAGTTACTGTATTTTCTTTCCTGTTCTCCATGTTCATTGTTTATGGTAATCGTGCAGCATCGGTTGGTACGGCGGCCTTGCTGATTATGATATTTATGATGGATAAGGAAATAAAGCCTGATGAAGTATTAAGCTACAGCGCGATAATTTTAGCAGGCGGTATTTGGTATATGTTGTTTAGCCTGGTATTTTTTGGCATTCGCCCCTACCGCGCGGCACAACAAGCTTTGGGTGAGAACGTAGCCGATGTTGTTAAATTTCTGCGGATAAAAGCCGATTTCTATCTCCCCGATACGGATATTGATGATAATTATAATAAACTGGTATCGCAGCAAATACAGGTAAGCCAGCATCAGGATGCGGTTAGAGAGCTTCTGTTTAAAAGCCGTGTTATGGCACGCGAAAGCACCAATGCCAGCCGTATACTAGTGCTTACATTTGTGGATTTGGTGGATATGTTTGAGCAGATTATGGCTACCCATTATGATTATACGCAGATACAAGACAAATTTAAGGATACCGGCATTTTACCAGATATAGCGCAACTGGTACATCAAATGGCTAACGAGCTGGAGAATATTGGCTTTGCCATATTATCAAACACGCGATACAAGTACATGGTTAATTTTAACCCGGCTTTAGAGCAGCTTAAACTACAGATTGACGCCATAGGCAACGCGCATGAAACCAGTAACCTGGTACTTAAAAAGATATTGATAAACCTGCGCGACCTGAACAAAGAAATAGAGAACATTTTTAACTACTATAACTCAAGCTCATCAAAAATACTGATAGCGAATGATAACGATGTTGAGTACTCTAAATTTGTAACCCACCAGGATTATGAGCCGCATGTTTTCTTCGATAATTTCTCGTTAGATTCTGCCACATTTAAGCACGCCCTAAGGGTATGCTTAGTTTGTTTAATAGGATTTACAGTAGCCAAAGCATTTGCATTGGGTCATCATAGTTATTGGGTATTGTTAACCATTATTGTAATATTAAAGCCCGGCTTTAGCTTATCTAAACAGCGCAACTATCAGCGTTTAACCGGCACCATAGCAGGCGGTATTATTGGTATCATTATCCTTTTGTTTATACCCAATACCAATGTGCAGTTTACTTTTATGCTGGTATTTATGTTGGGGGCTTATAGTTTCCAAAGACTTAATTATGTGGTAAGTGTTGTTTTCATGACCCCATACGTGCTTATCCTGTTTAAATTTTTGGGGATAGGCCATTTGGATATTGTGGAAGAACGTGTGATAGATACCGCAATAGGATCAAGCATCGCGTTTATTGCCAGCTATTTAATCTTCCCAACCTGGGAATTTGAGCAGATTAAACAAAGCCTGTCCGATGTGATCTATGGCAACGTTAACTATCTTGTAAAGATCGCCAAAACCATCACTGGCAAAACAGTTACCACTACCGAGTATAAACTGGCCCGGAAAGATGTATATGTGAAATCGGCCAACTTATCTGCCGCTTTTGAGCGCATGACATCCGAGCCTAAAAGCAAGCAGCGCAATATAAAAGACATACATAAGTTTGTGGTGCTTAACCATATCCTGTCATCCTACACCGCTACAGTAGCATCAGAAATTACGGTAAAGGGGATGCACAAAGCCAGCCCGGATACTTTAAAACTATTAAAGAAAAGCATAGCCGTACTAAACGAAAGCAGCAAGAAACTAGGCGGCGAACGCATAGAATTTACCGGGGAAAAAGCGGAACCGACCGAAGAGCTGGTGCCCACCGTAACCGATAACCTGCTTAAAGAGCAATTGAATTTTATTAGTAAGATAAGCAATGATATTGCTAAGATTACGGATGATATAGCCCCCTCTAAATCTCCCCCAGTAGGGGAGACTTTTAATTAATTCTTATTCACTTGTTGCAAGTGGCTATTGAAGTCTCCCCTACCGGGGGAGATTTAGAGGGGGCTTACAACAACTCTGTAGCCAAATTAGCCAACTCACTTCGCTCCCCTTTTTGCAGGGTGATATGCGCGTAAAGCGGGTGGCCCTTCGCCCTGTCAATTAAGTAAGACAAGCCGTTACTTTCTGCATCCAGGTATGGGGTGTCAATCTGGTAGATATCACCGGTGAAAATAAATTTACTGTTCTCGCCGGCGCGAGATATGATGGTCTTTATTTCGTGCGGGGTAAGATTTTGGGCCTCATCTACAATAAAGAATATTTTGCTCAGCGTACGGCCACGTATAAAAGCCAGCGGTGCTATAGAGATCTTATCATTAATAACCAGTTCATCCAGTTTGGCCTGCATTTTTTCATCATCGGCAAACTGGTCTTTAATAAACTTCAGATTGTCCCAAATAGGCGCCATATAGGGGTCTATTTTTGATTTTATATCGCCCGGCAAAAAACCTATATCTTTATTACTGAGTGGTACTATAGGGCGTGTAACATAGATCTGGCGGTAATACTTACGTTGCTCCAATGCCCCGGCCAAAGCCAGCAAGGTTTTACCTGTACCGGCATTGCCTTGTATGGTAACCAACTTAATATCCGGGTTTAGCAGCGCATGTATGGCAAAAGCCTGCTCCTGATTCTTAGGGAAGATGTTAAATATAGGCTGCTCTGTTACCCGTTCCAGCACACCGGTTTGGCTATTATAAAATGCCGATGCCGTATTTTTTTTACCTTCCAATATATAGAAGTGATTGCTGGTGTTTGCGTTTAATTCAAATTCATCAACGGGCAAACTACCCTGTTTATTAAGTTGGGCTATCTGTTTATCGGTACTATTTAAAATGGTTTTGCCAGTGTATAGCTCGTCCAGGTTTTTAACCTTGCCGGTTTCGTAATCTTCGGCATGCAGGCTAAGCGCCTTGGCCTTTAAACGCAGGCAAATATCTTTTGATACCAGCACCACCTTTTTATCCGGGTTTTCTTCCTGCAAGCTCAACGCGGCATTCAATATGCGATGGTCTACCTTATCTGATCCAAAAATGGCCTCGGCATCCATATCGTTGGTTTTTATGCCAATGACAACTTTAAAATTGCCTTTATCTTTTCCGTTTAGCGGATGCCATTTATTGATTAATTTTTTGCGTGATATATCATCAATCAGTCTGATAAAACTGCGGGCCTCGAAATTGCGGGTATCATTACCGCTTTTCATGTTATCCAGCTCTTCCAACACCTGTATAGGTATGGCTACATCATGTTCCTGGAAATTTTCAAATGCATTATGATCATATAAGATCACAGAGGTATCTAAAACAAATATTTTTTTTCTCCCGTTCGGCCTGCTTTTATCGTCCTTTTGCATAAGCCACTAAATTAGGTAATTTAAGTTTGCCTAAAAACTATTTGTTTACCAAAGGTGCAACCTTTGTACCTAAAAGCTCAATGGCACGCAACAATTGCGCGTGCGACAAACCTGCATTGTCCATCTGGAAAGTGATCCTGGATATACCGCCCAATGCTTCGCTATGATGCAAAATCTTCTCAGCAATTTCTTCGGGGCCACCTACTAAATATGCACCTGTTTTGCCATTCTGCGCGTCAAAATGCGGGCGCGTTACCGGCGGCCAGCCACGCTCACGCCCTATGCGGGTAAATATTTCGGCATAACCCGGGTAAAAATCAATTACTGCCTGTTCGGTAGTTTCAGCAACGTAACCCAGCGAGTGCAAACCCACCTTCAGTTTTTCCGGCGAGTGCCCTGCTTTTCTACCAGCTTCACGATACAGATCAACCAATGGACGGAAGCGATGGGTTTCGCCGCCAATTACCGCCACCATCAACGGCATACCTAGAGTACCGGCACGCACAAATGAGGCAGGCGTGCCACCTACACCCAGCCATACCGGCAGCGGATTTTGTAACGGACGCGGATAGATAGGCTGATTATTCAACGCCGGCCGGAATTTACCAGACCAAGTAACGTACTCATTATTTTGAATATTTAACAGCAGATCCAATTTCTCTGAAAACAATTCATCGTAATGATGCAGATTTAACCCAAACAGCGGGAACGCTTCAGTAAATGAACCACGACCGACAACCATCTCCGCACGTCCTTGCGAGATCAGATCAAGTGTCGCGAAATTTTGGAATACCCTAACCGGATCAGCAGCACTTAACACGGTAACTGCACTGGTTAGTATAATACGCTTTGTGCGGGCAGCTGCGGCAGCCAGGATCATGGTTGGCGCAGAATCTAAAAACTCTTTGCGGTGATGCTCGCCAATACCAAATACATCAAGGCCCACCGTGTCGGCATGCTCCATTCTATCTAATAATTGTACAAGGGCATCGCTGTTGTTAGTAGTACCTTTTACGTTTGCTGCGGCAAAACTGTCTATTCCAATTTCCATGACTATAATATATGTTTAAACAAATATCTATAAAGATTATGAAAGACAGATCAGGCAGAGGTAAAATTTACGAGGCCTTGTCATTGACAGGATATTTGTGTTTAAAACCCCATATAAAAACAAAAACGGGAGTCGCCTCTTTCGATTTGTCTCCCGTTTTCTCCCTTATGGCTAACCGTAGTTCTCCATAAAGCATCATGTTTTCTGTAAGTTAACCAACTCGCTCTGGCCCTCTCCCTTGCGGGTTCCGGTTGCATCAAAGTCATTACCTTCCGCTGTCTATCTCCGAAAAAATCGGCAGCTTCTGTTAATACCCTATTTTAGTTAACACTGCGTTTCCGTCGCTTGCGCAGTTTCTGTTTGGTGTGTAACTCAGGCAGTCCCATGATCTTTAGCGTTTCCGAAGATTTGCCCGATTCACTTTCTGTTATTCCTGTAAGGCTGTTAAAGTACGTCTGTTTTGATGATTTCAATATCGGGACACAAACCCGATCTGCAAAATATTTTTTATGGTTTTTATTAACGGATTGCTAACATAAAAAATAGCACTATTAAACATTTATAAATTATACATAGTGTTAATAATCAATTATTTAAAGTGATTATATCTTGGGTTATTAACAATCTGTTTATCAACAAAATTTGATAAAATTGAGATTTTTTAGAGGGATGAAAATGCGTGAAAGTTGGGTTTTGGTGAAATAGTTGTTGGAATATTGGGGGATTTTTCGCCTTATTAATTGAAGATAATTTAATGAAGTGAAGCAGAGAGGATGTCATGCTGATGCTCTCGAAGCATGAGGGCAAAGGCCTTTACGCTCACCCTTCGAGGGCCTCAGGGTGACACCTCGTTTCTTGTAGTGGTGAGAAAAATTATAAAAAACAAAAACGGGAGCCGCGTCTTTCGATTTGATCTCCCGTTTTCAACCCTATATCGTACCGTAGTCCGTTATAAAGCATCAAGTTTTGTGTATAGTGACCGACCCGCTCTCGTCATTGTTATTAGTGCCAACCTGGTTTCAATCTTCATTCCTGCGAATTTCTGACTTAACATTGTTTTTGCAGATGCTCGATTCCGTTTCTCCCCTTGCGGGCAGCAACTCCTCTGTTATATGCGCAACCCTGATACATCATCATTCAGAAGGCTTTCCGAACTGATCATTGTTTGCTAACATTGATTACTTCAAGGTCATTAGTTGTGTTACCATTCTCCGTAGACAATTAGCAACTCACGTAATACCTCGTTAATTACATGCTTTTTCAAACCTCTCGATTTTTCATTTTTCTGTAACTCAGGCTTTCCCTTGATCTTTAGTTTGTCCGAAAACTCACCCGATTCAATTTCTGTTATTCCTGTAAGGCTGTCAAAGTACGTCGTTCTTGATGATTTCAATATCGGGACGCATACCCCTTTTTGCAAATATTTTTTGGGTTTTTTATTAACGGGTTATTAACAGAAAAACTGTAGTTACCAACATGCTTAATACAACAAAAATCAGTATATTATAGATATTATGTCTTGGGTTATTAACATTTTTCTTATTCACAACTTACCTGTTTTTAGCATTTTTTATTTATCCTAAAAAAGCGCAAAATCTAATTCTATCTAACTTTTGTCTGCAAAGGCATCCCATATTTTTTTTATCGAAGTAAAGCTATGGTGAGTTATCGTTCACATCAAACATTATCGCACCCTGGCAGGTTACTTAACAATGGAAAAACTATATACTGCCATTGTCAGCGCTAAGGGCGGTCGCGATGGCCATATCAAATCAGCAGATGGCATAATAGACCTTGATTTAAAAGTGCCTAAAGCTATGGGCGGCGAAGACGGTTATGCAAATCCTGAATTATTATTTGCCGGTGCCTGGGGTGCCTGTTATTTGGGTGCGCTGGGGTCGGTTGGCAAGCGCGATGGTGTAGATGTTAGCGAAGCCACAGTTGATGTACATATTAGCTTTAATCAGGAAGGGCCTACAAGCTACGCGCTATCTGCAGAACTGCATGTGCATGTCCCTGGCATTGATACAGCCAAAGCCCAAAAACTGGCAGATGCGGCGCATAAGGGTTGTCCATATTCAAAAGCTACACGTGGCAATATAGATGTAAAAGTAATTGCCGAATAAGGATAATTTATAGAGACGCAAAATTTCGCGTTTCTACCTTTACCACGCAACTCATTGCGTCAATTCCACGTATATTTACTATATGGATGTTAAAGAAGTAGAACGTTTAATAAAGATCAGTAGGGAACATCCCCTAATGCCCGAAAACTACATTCCCTGGCGACTAGAACCCGAACCTGACGATATTTTTCTACCTGAAACTTTAACATCATTACAAGGGCTTGATATTTACAAAACGCTCTCTCCTACTCAAAAGTTGGAACTGGGTCGACATGAACTGGTGCAAGTAATAGCATCCTACGCATGGGGCGAATGCCTGTTTTGCGTGTTTATGACCCGCCACCTGATTACTTTGCCGGCAGATAATGTCGAACACCAATTTTTAATACGTGAGCTTATAGAAGAATTTCGTCACCAGGAAATGTTTGCGCAAGCTATTGCCAAACTAGGCGGCAAACCTATCAAGCAAAGCAGGCTGCATAAGTTTTTTGGCGAGTTTAGTAATAAATATCTTCCGGCCGATTATTTGTTTATGGGCAGCGTATCGGTAGAATTGGTTACAGACATTTATGGCAATTATGTCCGCAAAGCGCCAAACATCTATCCCGTACTCAAAAAAATGTTCGACCTCCATAATATTGAAGAAAGCAGGCATATACTATTTACCAAAGCTTTACTTAAAACTTACGCTGCAAAAGCAGGCTTTATTAAACGGACACTATACAGCTATGTGATTCTATTTAACATTCTCTTTGTACGCACCATGTACGTTAAAAAAGAGATCTACGAACGGATCGGCCTTGAAAACCCGGACCAGGCCTATAAGTTGGCAACCAAAAACTTCAAACAGAAATTTGCTAATAATTGCCTCAAATACATTATTGAATTTGTGGATGAATGGAAAGGTTTTAACCTGCTAACGCGATTTGCGTGGCGGTGGGTGTTGAGTGCGAAGGTGTGAGGTTATTTCTTTTTATTTAATTCATCCAGCCGTGCTACATCAGCCCAATCTTGCGGTCGATGAGTCAATATTTTCATTTGGCGTAGGAAATCGTAGTCTACGACATTAAGTATTATGCTCTCTCCTATATCATGAGTTATCATGCATTTTTCTGCCTGATCAAAATCTATGTTGTGGTGCACAAAGGTCAAACAATCGATTGTATGGGGCTGCTCACCTATCGAACATTTGAAAAAGGTGGTAAAATCTTCAGTTTTATAATCCGATATTTCTTCTTCTGTATAACCTAAATCAAGCAACACATAATAGAATCGATCTCGATTATTATTTGTCGGCGCAAGCCAAATATCCATATCCTGAGTATTACGAATTACCCCATGGAAATTAACCGCCATTCCTCCTATAAGCATATATCTTACTTCGTGCCGCTGTAGGGCAGAAATAAATGCTAAAAAAAACTCATCTGCAATATCAAGTGACATTATGTGAATGATATATTTTTAATATTTTCCCCTTAGGATAAATCTCTTTATGAAAATTGATCATGTCTCTTAACTTAAAAAAATACCTTAATCGCTCAGAATAAGAAAGCCTCGCAAAAAACTGCCGTCTTTCATCCTCGTCTTCTTCCCAAGTTGTATTTATTTTAAACCTCTTCATACAATACGATTAAAGATTAATAAACCATTCGTTTTTTATTTCAACTGTTTCGGTAAGTTTTGTTGTTACCCCTAAGTTAAGTTCTTTTAATTTATCACAAAGAAGTTCGCCATCAATTAAATCAATTGGCGGTGCTCCATCTCTTGTTGCTTCCTTAATGGCTTCTCTCGTAAAAGTTCCTGTTGTAATTACGAGTCCTTTGTCTGCACGCCCCTGCATTGCTCCTCTAAAATCTCTAATTTGACTTGGACTTACAGAGCCTTTATATCGTTTGCATTGAAATATTACATGAAAACTTAATAACCCACTTACCCTGACAATTCCTTTTCCATCAATTCCACCATCACCAACTTTTCCTGTTACTTCTACCTGTGAAAATCCACTTTCGCGAAGTATCCGTTGCGCTAATCGCTCAAAAGCTGCTGGAGTAATATTGTAAAGGATTTCAAGTAAGTTATCTTTCCATTCTTCGGTGTCCACTACTTCATCTTCAACTTCTTTTTGGATGTTAATTTCCGATCTTGTGGTTATAGAATTTTTCTCAACTTTATCTATAGTAGAACGTTCCCGGACATACCTTACTATTTCATTTGTATCAAGATTTGATACGTCAATGTCTGTTTTTAATAATGCCCAAATTCCTCTTGAAGAATTTTCAAGAAGGCCAAACTTTTTTAGATAAGTCTTACTCCAAGCGAGCCTATAATCGACTTCTTTTCGAGTATCGCTGTCGCTATGAGGAATTTGCAATACATCTTCAGGGATTTTGGCTATTTCGTAAACAAGGTTATTAATTTCCTCTACCGAACCCGATCCACCCAACTTTACTAAAGCTTTTACAGTTGGAACTAGTAATTCATCAAAGGAGGGAACAGTCAAATTATATCTTTTCCTTGCCATCTATAATTTCTATATCACCTCATTAATACTCATTTCCTTTATCTCTTTACTTTCTGGCCTGCCGTTTTTAAAGGCTTTACGTGGGGTTAGGCCCAGCAGTTCGAACATGGCCATATCCTCATCGAATGACGGATTTGGTGTAGTCAAAAGCTTCTCGCCGGCGAAGATGGAGTTTGCACCTGCCATAAAGCAAAATGCCTGCTCAACCACGCTCATTTCTGTACGGCCTGCTGACAGGCGCACCACAGTTTTAGGCATGATTATACGTGTAGTTGCTATCATCCTTACCATATCCCAAACAGAAACACGTGGCTGATCTGCCAATGGCGTACCTTTTACCGGTACCAACGCGTTAATAGGCACCGACTCCGGGTGTTGCGGTAAGTTCGATAACGTCTTCAACATTGATATACGATCGGCAACCGTTTCGCCTAAACCAATGATACCGCCGCTGCAAACAGAGATCTTAGCTTTACGCACATGATCCAACGTTTGTAAGCGCTCATCATAAGTACGCGTAGTAATAATCCTTTTATAATCCTCTTCTGATGTATCTAAGTTATGATTGTAGGCATATAGACCTGCATCAGCTAAACGTTGTGCCTGGCTCTCGGTAAGCATGCCTAGTGTACAGCACACTTCCATATCCATGGCATTAACGGCTTTAACCATGTCAATTACTTTGTCAAAGTCGCGGTTATCGCGCACTTCGCGCCAGGCCGCGCCCATGCATAACCTTGAAGCACCCCCGTTCTTAGCTTTTTGAGCTATGGCAATAACTTCTTCTTTAGGCATAATAGCATGTACATCAACACCTGTATTATAGCGCGCCGCTTGCGGACAGTAAGCGCAATCCTCGGGGCATCCGCCTGTTTTTATCGAGATCAACGAGCTGATCTGCACCTCGGCATAATCTTTATTTTCGCGATGGATGCTGGCCGCCTGGTAAACCAGGTCAAGCAGCGGGGTATTATATATATCGGTAATTTCTTCTTTAGTCCAGTTGTATCTTACTTCTGCCATATTAATTTCCTAATAGTTTTTGAACTTCGATTTGTAATGAGGGTAAATGATTTATAATAATATTCCAAATTTGCTCGGGTTGTATTCCATCGTAGCCATGAATAATTTTGTTCCTGGCATCTACCATTCTACGAGCGTTAGTAATATTAATTTCAGGGTACATTTTAAGTAAATTATTAACGGCTTCGCCTATTATTTCAATATTTCTTTCTACAGCATGTTGCAGCATAATATTGTTTTTATAGTCTTCAAATATCTTAGGCGAACTAATAAATGTTTCAATATTATCAATACAACTAAGTATGTCAAAAAGATACTTTTTTACTTCACGCTGCATAGATCAGTTGCTTCTTTTCATTAATATCTTCAATAAAATAGGGGTTTTTTAAAGAGTCTTCCACAACTAAATCAACCTCCCTTTCAAAAATATTTCTCAAAGCATCATGCAAATCCCACCATATCTCACCTCTTTCTAACGCTTTAACTTCATCCTTAAAATCTATCAACAGATCTATATCACTTTCGTCAGTAAATTTATCACTAACAATAGATCCAAATGCATAAGCATTCTTTATTTTATGAGTTTTAAACAAACTCACAACAAAGGGTAATTGCGCTTGTAATACCGGATGAAGCATTGTTAATTATATTTATATATGGCAAATTTACAATAAACTACTTAATGATGATGTAATAAAAGATTTGTAGCCAGCCAAAGCGGTAATAAAAAGCCCGCGCAATCTGTAAATGTTGTAATGATAATAGATGAGGCAACCGCCGGGTCTATCCCTACTCTTTTTAATACTAATGGTATGGTTGCACCAGTTAATCCTGCAATAACCAAATTACCTGTCATCGCCAAAAATAGAACGAGGCCCAGCATTGGGTCGGCATCATAAAATAGGGCTATGCAGAATACTACTAACCCATTTGCCGCGCCATTTAATAAACCTACTAAAAACTCTTTTAAAACGGTGTTGTAGGCTTGGTTATCAGTCAAATCACTTAATGATATACGCCTAACCGTTACCGCCAACGCTTGTGTAGCCGCGTTGCCGCCCATGCCTGCAATAATAGTCATATAAGCTGCTATACGAGGCAGTTGTGATACGGTAGAATCAAAATGTCGAATAATAGAGGCAGCCAAGTAAGCGGTAGCTAAGTTGATAACCAACCATGGTAAACGGCTTTTTACCGCTTCTTTCCAGTTACCGCTCAGTTCCTCATCTTCGGATACACCGGAGATCTTTAACATATCCTCAGTGCTCTCCTGCTCCATTACGTCAATGATATCATCAACCGTAATGCGGCCCAGTAACATCATGTTATCATCAACAACCGGTATGGCTGTCAAATTATATTGCGATATGAGCTTGGCAACTTCTTCCTGATCAAGATCGGCTTTTACATATACCGGATCGGCTTTGTAGATGTCGCGGATCCTGGCATCGGCGTGAGCTTTAATAACGTTTTTTATCGATACAACGCCTTGAAGGGTCTTGGTATCATCTACCACATAAATGGTATAAAACTCCTCCATTTCTTCGGATTGGCGGATGATCTCATCCAAAGCATCTTTTTTATCCGAATTGATATTAACGCAGATCAGCTCCGAGTTCATTAATCCGCCCGCGGTGTTCTCGTCATAGCTTAAAAGGGCGCGGATACTGCTGGCATCTTCCTGGTCAATATCTTCCAGGATCTCCTGCTGCTCATGCTCTTCTAACTGCGAAATAATATCGGTAGCATCATCATAGTCAAGGTCCTCAACTATTTCAGACCGTTTCTCGGGATCAAGATTGATCAACAGCTCGCCGGGACGGTGTTCTTCGTCCATTTCGGCAATTACGTCTGATGCTACTTCGGTTGGAAGGATGTTGATGATCCGTTCTTTATCTTCCTGGTCAAGCTTTTCAAATAATATGGCAATCTCCGAAGCATGATACTCCTTCAGAACTAGCTGTAGTTCAGCATCATCGCCCTCAAGCGCGGTTTTAATGCGGAGGAGGTCGGTTTTATCTATTTCGAAAGATTGCATATCCCGACTAAATTAAGCATTTATGCCTGTAAACGGGGAATAAAAAGGCAGATTGTTCGGCTTCACCAAACAACGACACTCATTAACAGCAACATATTACTGATGCTTAGTGCTTAATAAAAAGTGAATCACTTGAATCACGTTTTGAGTGAAAGTTATTGTAAATGAGATAATTACCAAACCAGAGTGAATCACCCTGAATCAGTACAAAAGATTTAAATGACTATATTTAAGTACTTATAAATAAACACCTTGTACAAATATTTAACTTTTTGACTAAATGAGGTGAATCATATAAAGTGAATCACCCAGACCTAAATACTATGATCGTATTTAACATTTACACCTGTAACCTTATGCAGCTTATCTAAAACCGTATTCACCTGCATTTTGCGGATGGAAACCTGTATACTACAGTCATTATCAAACTGCTGATTAAGAATTAGCAGATCATTGTCTTTAATGAGGCGCATTATATCGTTCATTTGCAGATAATCAAAGTTGATGGTGTAAATATCATTCACCGTTTTTTCGATAATTACGGCGTGGGTCAGCGCTTCTTCTGTTGCCATTTTATAGGCGTTGATCAAACCCGGCACACCCAGCAATGTTCCGCCGAAATAACGGACAACAACAACCAGTATATTAGTCAGATCTTTAGATAACAGCGTATTTAAAATTGGCCGTCCAGCCGTTCCTGATGGTTCGCCGTCATCATTCAGTTTAAAAACAGAACGATCAATAGTTAAACGCATAGCCCAGCAATGATGATTAGCTTTGGGATGTTCTGATTTTAGGGAAGCAACGATGCCTTTAATTTCGCTTTCTGAACTAATGGGATAAGCATACGCTAAAAACTTACTGCCCCGGTCGCGAAATATGCCTTCGGATGGGTTTTCAATGGTGCGGTAGGTGTCGTCAAAAAGCATTAATTATATTATTCTGTCATTCTGAGCATAGCGAAGAATCTTCACGAAGCGAAAGTTAGTCTACATATCAAATGTATAAGATCCTTCGCTACGCTCAGAATGACAACTTGTAATTTAATACGAAGCATAAGTAATCACAATAATTGATACCAGGGCCAAGAATATACCCACTTTATTAAGCGTACTCAACTTTTCTTTAAAAATGAATAAGCCAACAAACGTACCCAATACAATAACACCCATATTCATGGCGGTAAATACGGTAGAGGGTTGGTTAGCCAATGCCTGGTGTCCTTTTAAATAGAACAATATATTACCAAAATTGGCTATCCCTAATGCCCAGCCAATTAAAATATGCGGAAAAGAAAACTTTGTTTTTCCCCTGGCTATCTTGATAATTAATAGGATGAGCGAGCATATAAATGCCAGCACAAAAACTATAAAAAGCGATGTTGTATAAGGCACTGCTTTAAATGTAGCCAGTTGTTTAAACAGCACATCAATAACGCCCATGCCTACAAAAATTAACAACAAATAAAACCATGAGCCTGATGTTGCTTTGCCGCCCCTGCCCTTTTGCCACGGAATTGAACAAATTATAGCCGCGAAACCAATAGCTATACCCACTATTTTAAGCAGACTTAACGCTTCGCCAAAAATAAAATCAGCGGCCAGTATGGGTATAAATAAGGATAGCCGTTGCGCAATATCTGTTCGGACAATACCGGTAGCTCTAACAGAAATTGCCAGTACTACAAATAACACCGGTAACAATATACCCAGCGCTGCAAAGTTAAAAATGGGTGCAGCTTGCAGATTGGTTAAGTGTGGTTTAAATATTAACCAGGTTAATAAAATAGCGGTACTATAATTCCAGGTTATTGCTTGCAGCACATCAACATGATAGCGCTTGGCCAGCTTTAACATGACAGACACAATTACGCTGCAACAGATGCTGAGTAAAACGTATAGCATTGGCTATTATTTATTATATAAAATAAGCAGGTGGTCTTTTCCTGACGGAATTTCTTCGGCAATAATACCGTTAATTTTTGGTGCTTTTATGCCCTTTGCTAAAGTAGTGTTGCCGGTAAATATGCGGGCCTCGTCCCACAGGCCAGCTTCGATAAAGCTATTCAGCGTATAAGCGCCGCCCTCAATAATAATTGATTGTATATCTTGAAGGTACAATTGGTATAAAATATATTGCGGCACGTAACGATCAAAGTCTTCTAAGGCGATGTATTTATTCTTACCGTCTATAGCTGTTTTAACTTCGTTAAATATCAGCGTTTCAACAGATTGGTCAAATACCTTTAGGTTGTTTTTTAGTTCAAGCCTTCTATCAATAACAATACGTTTGGGATTTTTGCCCTCACCATAGCGTACGTTTAATTGTGGGTTGTCGGCAAGTACCGTGTTCTTTCCTACCAAAATTGCATCTTCCTGGCCCCGCCATTGGTGTACCAGCTTGCGCGATTCTAATCCGGTTATCCAGTGCTGCGTATTATCATTCGGTGCAAAAAAACCATCAGCTGTTTGCGCCCATTTTAATATGATATAGGGGCGATGCTGTTGTACCCTGGTAAAAAAGCGGCGGTTAAGCCATTTGCACTCATCCTCCAAAACACCAACCACAACCTCAATACCGGCGTCTTTTAACTTTTCAATGCCCTTACCATCTACCTGGTCAAACGGATCGCGGCAGCCGACAACTACTTTGGGTATGCGGTGTTTGATAATCAAATCAGCACAGGGCGGTGTTTTGCCGTAGTGCGCGCAGGGTTCTAACGAGACATAGATGGTAGCTTGTTTAAGCAGTTCATCAGCATTATCAAAATTGGCAAGCACCTGGTTTACCGCGTTTACTTCGGCGTGAGCCTGCCCGTATTGCCGATGGTAGCCCTCACCTATTATTTTGCCTTCATGCACAATTACAGCGCCAACCATAGGGTTAGGGCTAACTTTACCCATACCCAAAGCGGCAAGGTCCATGCAACGCTGCATATATATTTTGTGATTGGGCATGTGACAAAGATAGCGATTAGTGCTTTACAGATTAGTGTTCAAATACCTAACTTCGCTGCGATGAAAACCATTAAAGGGGTATTTACTATTTTTAAGCAAAACCTTGCAGCAATATACGATGCGCAGGAAACCGAGGCTATTACTTTAATGGTTTTAACAGAGATACTCAACTCATCAAAGGCTACTATCAAGGCTTTTCCTGAGAATGAGCTAACCCTAACTCAACAGGAAGAAGCAAACAACATACTAACCCAACTTAAAACCGGCAAACCATTACAATACGCTTTAGGCTATGCCGAGTTTTATGGCTTAAAATACTTGGTTAACCCCTCGGTACTGATACCTCGGTCCGAGACAGAAGAGTTGGTGCAGTGGGCGTTGGAATCGGTGGCGGGGGGCGGGGGGCCTGGCTCGGGATTGAATATATTAGATATTGGTACAGGTAGTGGCTGCATCGCCATTAGCTTAAAAAAGAATTTGCCTGCGGCCAATGTTTCGGCAATTGATATATCTGCAGATGCCTTGCAAACAGCTAAAGAAAACGCCAAGTTAAATGAGGTTGACATAAACTTTATTGAAGCGGATATTCTAAATATTAAATCCGAAATCGAAATTCCGAAATCCGAAATCATTATCTCCAATCCTCCTTACGTTACCCTGCTCGATAAAACGCAAATGCATACCAACGTAACCAATTTTGAGCCGCACGCCGCTTTGTTTGTCCCGGAGGATGATCCGTTGTTGTTTTATAAAGCTATAGCTGATTTTGCGGTGGGTAACCTGGAGAAAGATGGTTTATTATTTTTTGAGATCAATGAGAGTTTGGGTAAAGAAACTGTAGCGCTTTTGGAAAGTAAAGGGTTTAAAGATGTAGAGTTACGGAAGGATATGAGTGGTAGGGATAGGATGATAAGAACTACGAAATAAGGTGGCAGAATGCTGCGCGTAAAGGCCCTCACTCATGCTTCGAGTACCTCAGCATGACAGCCACGCTTGTGACTGTTGTAACCTAATTCCTAGGATGAAACTGAATAATCGTCCCCTTCAAATATTCCCTATCCAAATGGGTATAGATCTCTGTAGTAGTAATACTTTCATGCCCCAGCATTTCTTGTACGGCTCTTAAATCGGCACCCCCCTCTACCAAATGCGTAGCAAACGAATGTCTGAAAGTGTGCGGACTAATCGTCTTTTTCAACCCCACCAATGCTGCCAATTGTTTGATGACCATAAAAATATAAACCCGGCTTAACCTTGTGCCGCGGCGGTTCAGGAAAACGTAATCTTCCTCGCCTTTTTTAATGGGAGTATGTACACGCACCTGCTCTATCCATATTTTAAGCGCTTTAACTGCCGAGCCGCCTATGGGTACTAACCGCTCTTTACTGCCTTTGCCAAATACTTTTATAAATTCAATATCGAGGTAAAGGTTAGATAATTTAAGCTCTGTTAGTTCTGATACCCGTAAGCCACAACCATATAAAGTTTCCAGGATAGCTTTGTTGCGGGCGCCTTCAGGTTTGGATAAGTCTATGGCATCTATCAGTTTATTAATATCCTCATAACTTAGTGTATCCGGTAGTTTGCGGGTTATTTTGGGCGATTCCAACAGTTCAGACGGATCGCTTTTTATCATATCCTCCATCAGCATATATTTATAAAATGCTTTTACGCCTGATAGTATGCGTGCTTGTGATGATGGGATCATGCCCAGCTCATTTACCCAGGTAATAAAACTGCGCAGATCGGCCAGGACAATATTTTCGGGGTTTATTTTTGGATCTCGTGTTTCGGTATATTCATATAACCGCTCAATATCACGGGTATAAGCCTCGATGGAATTGGCCGAAAGAGATTTTTCGAGTTTTAAATACGCTTGAAAACCTTTTATTGCTGATCGCCAGTCCAATTGATTTTAGTTTTAATGTTTTATACCTAAGTTTGAACTAATGAATATACAAATTATTAATGGCCCAAATTTAAACTTACTGGGCGTACGCGAGAAATCTATTTATGGCGATAGCAGCTTTGAAACTTATTTTGCTGAGTTACAGGCCCGTTATACAAACATAATTCTTACCTACTATCAAAGTAACGTAGAGGGCGAAATTATAAACAAGCTCCATGAAGTTGGCTTTAGTTATGATGGCATTGTACTAAACGCCGGCGCATACACCCATACCTCTGTTGCCATTGCCGATGCTATCGCGGGTATTAAAACCCCGGTTATTGAGGTACATATATCAAACGTTTACAAGCGCGAAGAATTTAGGCATCATAGCATGCTGGCCGCCAGCTGCAAAGGTATTATAGCCGGTTTCGGGCTGGATAGCTACCGATTAGCTATTGAGAATTTGATAGTTAAGTAAAACTTTTTTGGTTGTAATTTGTCTCTACGATGCCAGCCACGAATACGATACCCCGAATGACAAAAGCGGTTACTTACCCCTATTAGATGCAAAGAATATTAAAGCTTAGTTTATTAATAATTATCGCGCTTTCCATTTTCAGGCAGGATGGATATGCACAGGATAAAAATTCCGTTGTACTGTCGCTAGGCAAAAAGCAACGTAAGGCGATGCACACCCGCGACTCGGTATTACATAGCTTTAACGGTGCCGATACATCTGTTGATAATCTGCTACAAAAATTAGAGCAATACAACACTACTTTTAACCAGATAAAAAATAATTTATCGGACGGATTAGATACAGCCGATATCAGCGACAAAATACCATCAATCCTAAGAAGGATCAATAAAATAAAAGAACAGGCTAACACCCATAAGGCTAGTACGCTAAGATATCTTTTTGTTTTAAGAGATGATCTTGACCATATACAGGTGCAATTGAAAGGCTGGGAAAGCGACCTGGACGCAATTAATGATAAATTGGTCCAGAACCAAAAAGACTTGGTAAAGTTTACTAAAGATCTGCTGCTGTTAAAAAATATACCATCTGACAGTGTATTGCGTATACGTTTTTTTGAACGGCGGAAAGAAGTGATCTTGTTATGGACCACAACAGACGCTATCAACCGACGCAATTTGTTTAAGATCAATTTCCTGCAAAACCGTGTAGATGTTGCCAATGCCAATGTTTTAGATGAAACAGATGTAATAGACGGAAAAGTCAAGCATTTTGCAGAGCGTGCATTCCAGGGCGAATTTGGCTATATATGGAATATTGACCCTGCCTATAATAACATTAATTCTTCGTTAATCGGCACTGTTAAATTAAACAACACACAGCTTTATTATTTTTTAAAAAAAGAAACCACTACGCATTTTATAAGCCTGGTGTTTATGGTATTATTTGTGGGTTGGATAGTTTACAACCGCGAAAAAACCAAGCGCGAAAGTGAAACCCCTGAGATAATTTTTAGCCAGGCAAATTATATCTACAAATATCCTATAATAGCATCACTACTGGTACCTATTGCCATTATCCCTTATTTTTATGACCATCCACCGGTAATATTTTTAGAGGGCTTTTTTATAACATCATTAATACTGGTGTTACTACTGGTTAAAAAAAACTTGCATCCAAATCTATTTAATGCATTGCGGCAATTGTTTTTTGTCACCCTGATTTACAGCGCAAGTAACCTGTTGATACAGATCACCAATTTAGACCGGTTTGTTATTTTGTTTTTAACTATTACGTCGACAATAATTGGTTATCGATTTAATAAAAAAGTAAATACTACCCCAGCCGATTACCCCAAAAACACCGGATTTGCATTGAAAATATTTATCGGTTTGCAAGTGCTGGCTTTAATATGCGATATATCGGGCAGGTTTAGTTTAGCCAAAATAATTGCCATAACGGCAACCTATAACTTATGGTTCTTTATTAGCCTCTACTTTGTTGTGGAGATACTAACCCAAGGATTATTACTGCAATTTCAAGCTAAAAAAAGCACAGAAGAAAGCGTTGTTAGCTGGGTAGATCATAATCTTTTACAAGTAAAATTCAGGAAAATATTGAATGTGCTTGCCACTTTGTTGTGGTTATTTTTCTTGTTCCAGAATTTAAATATTGATGATACCGCAACAGATTATGTGACTGATATTTTAATTGAATCGCATAAAGTGGGCGGTTCGTCATTTACGTTTGGTGGGTTTGTGATTTTTATTGCGGTTATATGGTTATCATCCGTACTATCAAAAATAGTTAGCTATTTTTATGATATTTCAGTACAACGGGCTGCGGATATTGACGCGCTGAAAAAGAAAAACCGCACCTCTACTCTGTTGATCAGGATAGGTGTGTTTACAATAGGATTTTTCCTGGCTGTATTTGCTTCAAATTTCCCGCTGGATAAGATAACTATCATCATTAGCGCATTTGGTATTGGCATTGGCTTTGGCCTGCAAAATATTGTAAACAACCTGGTATCGGGCTTGATACTGGCTTTTGAGAAACCGATACAGATAGGCGACATAATTGAAGTGGACAACCGGTCGGGTACTATAAAAGAAATTGGCATACGTTCCAGTAAACTGGCTACCAGTGATGGCGCCGAGGTTATTATACCTAACGGCGACCTGATATCGCACCACGTAGTTAACTGGACGTTGAGCAATGATAACCGCCGTATAGAGATAATGATTAGTGTTGCTTATGGCTCTGATATTACGAAGGTTAAAAACCTATTAAAAGACATTCTTAACGCCCGTAAGGATATTATGCCCGAACCTGAACCGCTAGTTTTCCTGCATAATTTAAACGAAAGCTCGGTTGATTTTAGGGTATTATTCTGGGCTGATGATATTACGCACTGGCTGGAATTAAAGAGTCATGTGTTAAGCGATATTTATACCGTATTTTATAAAGAGGGTATTGAGATGGCTTTCCCAAGGCAGGAAGTGAACTTTAGATTACCGGAAGGGAAAGATTTTAACGTTAATGATTTAACACCACCGGTTAATCCTGACAATAAAATTAATTAATAAAACCGCTTGGTATCCAGATTAGTAAACTTTCTTAGTTTCTTTACAAAGAAGGCCCACATAATGCTGCCGTGATACATGCCGGTTAGTTTAGGATTATATTTTTTTAATTCAGAACTTGAGGCATGGCTCCCCTTCTCAAAAATATGGCGGATAAAATATTGATGCGCGCGGCTAACGGCCCAGGCGTCTTTGCGTTTACCTTCGGTTAAAAAGCGTAGCAGTGCTGCAAAATCAAGCACGTAACGGAACATGATCACAATAAAACCTTTCCAAAACGGCAGGTTTTTTTTGATGAGTAAAAGATTGTTCCTGAAATTTAAATAGGTTTTAAACGGATTTTCAGTAGTCAACGTGCCACCACCTAAATGGAATATTTCTGATTGGGCGCAGTACATTACTTTGTAGCCGCTGTTCTTTAATCGCCAGCAAAGATCTATTTCTTCCATGTGCGCAAAAAAGCGTTCATCAAAACCTTCGGCTTCATCCCAATATTTCTTTTTGATGAACATGGATGCACCCGATGCCCAAAACACCTCGCCCGATTGCTCATACTGGCCTTGATCCTGCTCTATCTCATTAACAATGCGCCCACGGCAAAACGGGTAGCCAAAACTATCAATAAAACCACCCGCGGCACCTGCATGCTCAAAGCTATCCTTTTGGTTATAGGCTTTTATTTTAGGCGCGGAAACGGCAATTAATGGATCGCTCTCCATTAAAGATATTACGGGCTCAATCCATCCGGGGTTAACTTCAACGTCCGAATTTAAAAGGATATAATAATCAGCCTCCACCTGTGCCAATACGCGATTGTAACCACCTGTAAAGCCATAGTTAGCATCGTTTTTAATAATACGGATAGTTGGGTAGTTTGCTTTAATAAAGTCGACAGAATCATCAGTCGAGGCATTATCGCCCACTACAATATCTAAATTGGGCCAAACAGAACTTAATACCGATGGCAAAAACTGACGCAGGTGCTTAACCCCGTTCCAGTTTAAAATTACAATAGCAACTTTAGGATGCGTGTTCATTAATTTACATCCTCGGGTTTAAATTTCCATCTGCGGTGCGACCATAGCCAGTATTGCGGTTCTTTTTTTATCAAGGCATCTAAATATTTAACATGTGCTTCTGTAATTTCGTACTCGGCACTCTCTTTAGCGTTTTCAACCAATGGCACTATGGTGTAGGTATAATAGCCGCGTTTAACGCGTTTCATATCATAAAATATAACTGCCGAGTCTATTAATCTAGCAATCTTCTCGATCCCTAAAAATACAGCAGTTGGTTGGTTTAAAAAATCAGTAAAATAATTACTTTGCTCGCGTACCGGGGTTTGGTCGCCGGCAAAAACGGTTACGGTAAACTCGTTTTTATGAGCAACCATGGTTCGTAAAGTTTGTTTCATGGCCACTGCAACTGCCCCAAAACGCGACCTGATCTTAATGAAAAAATTATCGTAAACATCATCAGTTAAAGGTTTGTAAATTACAAATAACCGGGTATCAATACTAAATTCCATACCCGCCCACTCCCAATTACAGTAATGGCCGGCGACAGCAGTAACGCTTTTACCTGCTGCCTGATAATTTTGCACAACTTCGGGGTTAGTACAAATCACCCGGCGCTGCATTTCGGCTTTTGATATGGTGATCATTTTTATAGTTTCAACTATCAGATCGGCCAGGTATTTAAAGTATTTTTTTTCGATATCGGCACGCTCTGCTACTAATTTTTCGGGGAAAGCATTTTGTAAGTTTTCCTGCACAACCTTGCGCCTATAACCAACTATGTAGTAAAGAATAACGAATAAGAAATCGGAAATTAAGTACAAAATCCAAAAGGGTAATAAAGAAATTAGGTACAAAAAGAAGATACCTAATCTTGAAAGCCCTTTTTTTATCATTATTTTCGTTGAGTTTTATCTGCAAACATAATAAAATATATGATTGAAAAAGGCGCTGTATTACCCATGTTCTACCTTCCGCCAGTGGCTTATTTTACAAACCTTAACGCCCACAAGCCTGATATACTGATAGAAAGCCATGAACATTTCCCCAAACAAACCTACCGTAACCGGGCAAATATTTGTTCGCCTGATGGTATGCTGTCGCTTACTGTGCCTGTAGTTAAGGGATCAAAAATGCATACCAACGTAAAAGATGTAAAAATAAGTTATGATTTTAAATGGCAGCGCAGCCATTGGATGGGTTTAGAAACTTGTTATCGCCGGTCGGCTTATTTTGAATATTATGAGGATGATTTTGCGCCATTCTATAAAAAGCAATTTACTTATCTATTTGATTATAATGAGCAATTGCTGCAAATGCTGTTAAAATTCATTAAGATACAATTGCCGCTGCAATACACCGAAGCTTATGAGGCCGAATATCCAACACTAAATGATTATCGTGATGCCATCAGCACGAAAAAGGAATATCAATTTGAACAAAAGCCCTACTTTCAGGTTTTTGAAGAGCGTAACGGATTTATTAAAAACCTGAGCATTGTTGACCTGTTATTTAACCAGGGCCCGCAAACCATAAATTATTTATAATGAGCCATATTAAAAGAGTACGTTATAAAACCCGCAAACAAACAGTTGGCGAGCGCCCCGGGGCCATCAATATCCCCGATGACGCACTTAAACCCATCATAGCTGTATATTCTTACAACGAACATGAGCTGATAACTGCCGAAGGGCACGATATAAAGGTTATACTTAGTCAGTTTAAAAAATGCACCGATCATACCCATTGGATACAGATTAAGGGTTTGGGTGATGTTGGATTAATAGAAGACATCGGCACGCATCTTAAAATTAACCCGTTAGTTTTAGAAGATATTGTTAACACCCACCAACGGCCCAAGTTTGATGAGTATGACGATTATGTTTTTAGCGTAAGCAGGCAGATTTATTTTAACGAGGAGAATGAATTATGTAATAACCAGTTCTCTGCACTGGTAAAAACCAACCTCATCATCAGTTTTGAGGAAACTCATGCCGAGCATTTTGAGGGTGTAAAGACCCGATTAGCAGGCGGAAAAGGCGCTATACGCACCGCGGGGCCGGGTTATATGTGCTATGCTTTATCAGACACCATTATAGATACTTACTTTGTATTGCTGGCTAAAATTGGCGATGAGTTGGATACCATCGAGGACCGCCTATACACCAATGCCGATAAGAGCATTATGTTTGATACCCAGCAGTTAAAACGTACGCTAATTATATTACGCCGTATAACCTGGCCCGAGCGCGATAAGATCAATGATATTTTACGCACCGAAAACCCGCTGGTTACTGCCGAGGTTAAAATGTTTTTGCGCGATGCCTACGACCATTGCATACAGGTAATGGACCTGATAGAAAACTACAAAGAAATAGCCAGCAGTGTAATTGACCTGTACCTATCAATGGTAAGCAACCGTATGAACGAGATCATGAAGGTACTGACCATAATATCGGTAATATTTATTCCACTAACGTTTGTAGCCGGTATTTATGGGATGAATTTTGCCCGTGTAGACCCTATTACAAATAAACAAATGCCCGATAATTTACCCGAACTATACTCGCCGCATGGCTATTATTTTGCATTGGGCGGCATGGCTATGATAGCCATTATACAGGTTATTGTGTTTTGGAAAAAGGGATGGTTTACTAAGTTGTAAACTCCCCCCTTCCCAACCTCCCCAAAGGGATGAGCTTTTAAAAAAAGTCTCCCCTACCGGGGGAGATTTAGAGGGGGCTATACTCCAGCGGCAACTGGTCTGCCAGTCTTTTGCGGCCCCAAAAGCCTTGTATTAACAGCGATTTATAATCGGCATAACTACCACGGCGATCTATTTGCGAGTCGACCAAAAATATAGAACCGGTTGCATCGAGATCGCTCAGCCTTAAATTCTGTACGTGGCCCAGCAGCTTATCTTCTTTAGCAGCCTTCTTTTTATCATAAAGAATATAAAATCTGACTTGCGATTTAAAAATCATAAAATTGTTGTCGAGGCGTTTAACCAATTGCTCAGCAATAATTGGTATCGATTCGATATAAATAGGAAACGAAGAAGTAGTTATCTTATAAATTAAAAACCCTTCCTGGCGCGATTTATTAGCATAAACAGATCTTAAATAATGCATTAAAGAGCCATCATAGGCGGCTTTCCGATTTTTGGCCCATAATAACTTTTGTTCCGGCGTGCCATCCAGTTGTTCAAAAATACAATCGCCGTCATACAAGGTTACATCAAGGGCGCTATTATAACTAAAGCTTTTAAGCAGATATTTTATTTTATAACCTAAATTATCATTCTGGATAACCAAAAACCCAGGCGTAGTGGCATTTAATACATTTTTTGTGGTTGAAAATTCCAGTACTTCCGGGTTTAATATTTTGCAGGCTTTGGCATTTGCCGACTCACCTAAAAAATATTTGGTAAACGTTTTTATATGATTTTTAAGTTGTTTTACATCGCCAACATTAACCGCATTTAAAACTATCTGCTTTTCGCCTAATACTACCTCTACATTGTCTTCTGATTTATCGCCTATAATTATATTTTGTTTAACCGATCCATAACCTAATAAATTAACCACCAACTGGTAAGTGCCCGATTCGATTTTAGAAAAGCCAAAACGACCTTGTAAATTGGAAGATGTGGCTTTTTCTGAACCCGCTAAAAATATAGTAGCTCCTGACAGCAATTCGCCCTTTGAATTTTTAATTGTACCGCCAACTGTAAATGTTTGTTGCGCGTAAATATTTAATTGAAGCAGGACTAAGACAAATAATGCAAGGATATTTTTCATTAGAAATTTAGGGTTTTTGGTAGACTTAGCGTGAAGATAAAATATTTAATCGGGTTTATATTCAAAGGGTAATTGATGGGATACTCCAAATACCGGCCAGTACCCAAAAGTATTGTTGTAGGTATAGTCGGTTATACTACCCCTGCTGTCAACTTTGGCTATGAGCTTTAACAGGGAGAAATTTTGGGGTAGACCAAATAATGTAAGATACATCTTAGGCGGTTTATCACTTATTACATCCGGTCGTGTCGCTTTTTCTTTGTCATAAACTATCATTATCCTCGGCTCGGTATTTACGTTGACAAAATTGTTATCAATACGTGTCACAAATTGCTGCGGATCCGAGGGATTACGTTCAATAATCAAACTCTTATCTGTTGTTAACTTATATACCAAAAAACCCTCTTTACGCGTAGTACCTGCATATAATGACCTAAAAAAATGCATTTTAGAATCCTCATAAGCTATTTTCCTGTTTTTGTTCCAGATCTGCTGCTGCTCAACACTTCCTGTTAAAGGTTCAAAAGTGCTCTCGCCATCAAAAAAATGACCTTTGCTTGAATTGTGGCTAATAAATTTTTTAAGCAAATATTTTATACGATAACCCAAAAATTGATTTTCTATTATCAGGAAATCATCAGTAGCAGCGATTAACGTACTATCTGTATGACGAAACTTTACAATTTCGGGGTTAAGTACCCAGCACAATTTGGGGTTGTTTCTTATACCCAGGAAATATTTTGTAAACTTTTTAAGGTCTTTTTCTGATTGTTTTTTATCACCAATAACAACCTCGTTCAAAACAATTTCTTTATCGGTAAGCACAAGGTCAACGGTTTCTGTGCGGTCTTTTATAGTAACGGCTTGCTTTACCGAATTATAGCCCAGCATATTAACCACCAATAAATAATTGCCTGGATTAACGCCTTTAAAACTAAAATCGCCGTCGGCGTTGGTCGTTGTTATTTTTTCTGTCCCGGCAATAAATACTGTGGCCGATTGGATTTTTTCGCCCTTGGTGTTTTTTACAATTCCGCTTATGGCGTAGGTAGTCTGTGCATGGGTATCTACACGAAGAATTAAAACAGTTAACAGGGCCAGAAAATATTTCATTATAAATGTTTAGGCTTTATTGGTTTATACAGCGTGAAGATAAAAATATTAACCCCACATTAACAAGTCCCGGTAAACAAAAAGCCACCTTACTTGATGTTGTAAGATGGCTTTTTAATTAATATGATGTCTTTATTTCTGGAACTCGGGCTTTAAAAAAGCTTTTTCAATGGCACGCATTTTCATAACCTTGGGTACAGATACCGTTTGTATGTATCCGCTTTCGGGATGCAGTTTATAATATCCCTGGTGATATTTCTCGGCTGCGTAAAAAACAGTAAATGGTACTACCTGGGTTACTATCGGCGCATTGTAATGGTGCGATTCGTTAATTCTTTTTATAAGGCCCTGTAAAGTCGCTTTTTCCTCAGGCGTACGATAAAACGCTACCGAACGATAATCGGTACCCTCGTCCGGTCCCTGGTAATTTAGTTCAGTCGGGTTATGCGCGTAAAAGAAAGCCTCGGCCAGTTTTTCATAGCTTATAACCTTAGGATCATAGTACACCTGCGCAGTTTCGGCATGGCCGGTTGTGCGGGTACAAACTTCGTCATAAGTTGGGTTTTTAGTGGTTCCACCGGCAAAACCGGCAACTACCTGGTCAACACCTTTAAGCTCGGACATTGCTTCGCTCATGGCCCAAAAACAGCCTCCGGCAAAGGTGGCAACTGCCTGGCCTGGTTTAGCAGCAGGTACTTTTGCTATGGCATGATCCTGGCCATTAGCGCATCCCCAAACAAATACGCTAAATAAGATATACAGAATTGATCTTTTCATAATTATTAATAGGTTTTAACAAATATACGCGGTGACTTGTTTTTTGGATGGTCATCCGCCGGTCATTTACCTTTGGGTCTTTAGCGTAGTTTTAACCAGTGTAAGTATGCTGTTTAACCCGTTGATCTTGATCTCATAAACACTTGATAGCATCATGCCTAACTTACCCGGCGGGAAACCTTTATTTTTAAACCATTCCAGGTAATACACGGGTAATTCGCTTATAAAAGTGCCTTTGTATTTACCAAACGGCATTTTAGTTTGAATAATATCTATTAATACTTTCGAGTCGGGCTTAATTGGCTCCATGTGGTAAAGATAAAATATTAGTTTGTTAAACATTATCAAGATTGACAAACACAATCAGAAAAGAGCTGTTGTACAAGTACACAAAACATATCATGGAACCACAATTTAAAGCAACATTAACGGGTACAGAAGGCCCGGTTGAAGGAATTATTAAACACGTAACCCACGGCGGTTTAAAAAGAGCATACCAGTTTGATGCGATAGACGACACCCTGCACTTAGTTATTGCGCCTGACGAGAATGGTAACTGGCAGAAAGTTGCCGGTATTGAACCCTATCTTTTTGGCTGGGTTGATGAAATGGCCGAGCAGATAGTTAAATTGCATACGTAAAGGTAAGCTATGAATAAAAGAGAATTAGGCCAATCTGGTATAATGGTTAGCCCGTTTTGCTTTGGGGGTAATGTGTTTGGATGGACCGTTAATGAGCAGCAATCATTTGAGTTATTAGACGCTTATGTTGACTCGGGACTTGAATTTATTGATACGGCCGATGTATATTCAAAATGGGTACCGGGCAATAAAGGCGGCGAGTCTGAAACTATAATAGGCAACTGGCTTAAACTATCTGGTAAGCGCGATAAAGTGATCATCGCTACAAAGGTTGGTAAACCTATGGGTGAGGATAAAAAAGGCTTATCAAAAACCTATATCACCAAAGCAGTTGAAGATTCATTAAAACGCTTACAGACCGATTATATAGATCTCTACCAATCGCATGATGATGATAAAGACACGCCGCTTGCCGAAACACTAACTACCTACACCGACTTAATTAAGCAAGGCAAGGTAAAAGCCATTGGCGCATCAAACTATAGCGCTGTGCGCTTTAAAGAAGCACTGGACGTAAGTAAAGCTAATGGACTTGCCCGTTACGAAACCCTGCAACCCGAGTATAATTTATATGACCGCGAAGGTTATGAAAAAGAACTGGAACCGCTTTGCGTGGACAATAATATAGGGGTTATTACCTTTTACTCATTAGCCAGTGGGTTTTTAACCGGCAAATATCGTTCAGAAGCTGATCTGTCAAAAAGCGCGCGTGGCGCCGGGGTGAAGAAATATCTGAATGATCGCGGATTTAAAATATTAGCCACTTTGGATGAAATAGCGGCACAATACAAAACTACGCCCGCCAGTATAGCTATTGCCTGGGTAATTGCCCGGCCGGGGATTACTGCCCCTATTGCCAGCGCAACATCGCTTAAACAATTACATGATACTACGCAGGCAGTGCATTTAGAGTTAAGTGCCGAGGCTATACATTTATTAAATGAGGCCAGTAGCCCCCTCTAAATCTCCCCGGAAGGGGAGACTTTATATCGTTGAAAAGCCCTCCCTTCCGGGGAGGGTTGGGAGGGGCTAACAAAAAAAGCCACCTCGCGGTGGCTCTTCTGTTATATATAATGGAGGAAATTATAGTTAAAACTTAAACCTGTCGTGACCATTTTGGGCGTGATTATCGGCAAAATGTTCGTTTGAGTTATCGCCTCTTTGTTGCTGACCATTTCCGTATTGACGTGATGGCTGGCTTTGTTGAGGTTGCGCTTGTTGGTAACCACCTTGCCAGCGGCCTTGTTGGCCATAACTACCTTGCCCGCGGCTTGGCTGGGATTGGTTATAGTTACCTCTTCCACTGTTATCATCTCTTCTATTTCCATTATCCCAGCCACGGTTATCGGCATGTTCTGCACCGCGGTAATTATCGTTACGTCTTTCAAAACGTGGTTCTTCATTTCTGCGTTCATTGCGGTTGGCGTAGTTACGGTCATCAAAACGTTCGTTACGGTTCCAGTTACGCATATTACCACGGTATCTTTCACGATACACATCGGCATTTAAATATGGGCGACGTGCTCTTAACTCGTAGTGACGGGCGTTTCTCCAATCGTAGTTACGGTACTCGCCTGGTAAATAAGCTGCTGACACCCATCTTTCACCATCGTTATAGTAGTAGTTTTGGTCGGCAACACCATAGTAAGCGTCTACTTCGGGTAGATAATAATAGTCATCTGCATTACTATAATTAGCCGCTATATTAGGGCTTAATACTGATGCCTGAACAACCGAGCGACCACCACCTAAGTGTAATCCTATTTGTAATAATTGTGCATTTGCGTTGGTATAAAATAAACCACTTAATGCTATTGCTGATATTAAAGCTATCTTTTTCATATTCTTAGTTTTTATGTATCTATGACGATAAAAACAAGCCAGGGTTTAATAACGCATTTATGATAAACTGAATATCATTTATAAAACAGAATTATATTCTTATTTTATATTAAATTTAAGAATTAAATTTTACAACAATCGAATTTTGAAGCCATTGTAAAAGCTTTGCTAATATTAAATTTGGTTTGCGCCTTTAAATATTATTCTGTTAATTTTGGTAGATAAACTAACATTTATGAAAAACAGAAAAATATTCTCTTTGCTGCTGTTACCTGCGTTTGCAGTTAGCGGATTGTTATTATTAAACGCTTTAAAAAGCGATCCCCCTAAAAAATATAAAGCAGCCGAAGCCGGTTTAACCCTACCCGAAGGTTTTAATGCGACTGTGATTGCCGATAACCTAGGCAGTGCCCGCCACCTGGTTGTTACCCCGCAGCATGATATTTATATACACATGGCCAGTACGCGTAAAACCAAAGGCATTATTGTATTACATGAGGACGGAAACGTAGCAACTGTAAAAACAAGCTTTGGTGATTATGGCGGCACCGGCATAGCTATTAAAGACGGTTATTTATATGCATCGTCTAAAAATTCGGTTTTTCGTTATAAGTTGGACGCCCAAAACCAGGTGATTGATGCTAATAAACCCGAAACAGTTGTTAGGGGCTTACTAGAAATAGATCATCATCAGCCTAAGGCCCTTACTTTAGATAATGATGGTAATTTATATGTTAACATCGGCGCTCCAAGTAATATTTGCGAGGAGTATGATAAAAATAGAACAGGTTGTTCAATATTAGATTCGGCAGGTGGTATATGGCAGTTCAAAGCTAATAAGCTTAACCAAAGCTATCCGGAAAGTGTGCATTATGCCACAGGCTTACGCAATGTGGTTGGTATATTTTGGAACCAACAACTTAACCAGCTTTTTGTAACGCAACATGGCCGCGATGCGTTGCATGATCTTTACCCGAAATTATATACAACAAAACAATCTGCCGAATTACCTGCCGAATGTTTGTTCGCACTAAAAAAAGGCGACAATGCCGGTTGGCCATACATTTATTACGATTGGCAAAAACAAAAAAATATATTAGGACCTGAATATGGTGGTGATGGCGAAAAAGAAGCCGACCCCAAATACATTAAACCGGTAGTAGGTTTCCCGGGACACTATGCACCCGATGGTTTGTTATTTTATACAGGCGACCAATTCCCGGTGAGGTATAAAAATGGCGCTTTCATTGCTTTTCATGGTTCATGGAACCGCTACCCGGAGCCACAGGCAGGTTATTTAGTAGCATTTCAACCATTTAAAAATGGCAAGCCAGATGGTAAATGGGAAGTTTTTGCTGATGGATTTGCGGGAACACCAGAACAAAAAGCTTCCGGCCGTGCCGTACATCGCCCATGCAGTTTAGCACAAGGGCCAGATGGTTCAATCTATATTACTGATGATAACAAAGGAACTATTTATAAGATCACTTATAAGAAGTAATACTTTCTTGTCATATTGAATGAAGAGAGAAATCTATACACATGCAATATCAATTGTATAGATTTCTCCTTTTAGTAGAATGACATTTTTGTTTTAGGCAGCAATATTTGCTTTTACCACTTCTATCACAAAATTATTTTTGAGTTCTTTCTCGGCTATCACAACACTAAAGTCATCATATCTAATGCCGTTATCAATTGGGTATACCGTGTAACCCCTTTTGTTAGCATCGTATTCGCCTAGTTCAAACACTTCTTCTTGTGTTTTGCCTTTGATCTTGGCACCGCTTACCAGCTGGTACGCATCAAATATGTTTTGGAAATTGTTGTTCATCATAGTGACCGGATGAGTGCAATAAGTTTGCCAAAGATTTAAATTAAGGAAATGTTAGTCCGGATTTATAATCCCAGATTGAATTACACGGGGATTTGCAATCCCCATACGCGGATTAAAAAATCTGCAATTGTTAAAGACCGGATTACAAATCCGGACTAACATAAAAGAGGGTGACTAACCTACCCAAACCACTCAAACAAATCATTCTGTTTTAATGATTGCTTATACTGCGTATCCACATCTTTTATAATCACCCCTTCGCCCATTTGGATAATACGTGTTCCGTAATTGTAGGCATCTTTTAAATTATGGGTGACTAATATTGTGGTCAGTTTAAATTCATGGCTTAGTTTATCGGCAGTACGCATAACTATTTCTGCTGATCGTGGGTCAAGAGCTGCTGTCGGTTCATCTAACAGCAATATTTTACATTCATCCATCACACTCATCAGCAAGGTTAAAGCTTGCCGCTGTCCGCCTGATAGCGTGCCCATGGGTTGTTCAATCTTATTTTCAAGCCCCATGCCCAGGGTAGCAATCTTTTCTTTAACATGCTTCTTAAAAGCATCATTAACACCTATAGATAAGCCCTTGATTTTTGTACGAATAGCTGCAAGGCGAAAATTATCCAATATACTCAATTCGGATGCCGTACCACTCATGGGGTTTTGAAAAACGCGGGCTATCCATTTGCTGCGCTCGTAATCGGCTAGTTTGGTTACATCGGCGCTATCAAAAGTAATTGTACCGGATGATGGCAAGATACTGCCGGAGATTAAGTTCAACAAGGTGCTCTTCCCCGAGCCATTCGATCCAACAATAACAATAAATTCTTCTGTTTTAAGGGTTAGGTCTATGCCATTAACCGCGTTTATTTGGTTGGCTCGGCCCTTGTTAAAAACTTTGTGAATGTTTGTTATGTTGATCATAAATCTAATTAAAAACAAACCGTCATTGCGAGGAACGAAGCAATCTCTGCAACAGACAGTCAATATGTAAAATGCTGGAGGTAAGACAAATGTTCTTTACATCTTTCTCATCACCAGCATTTGGGAATTTGATTAGCGAGTGTAGAGATTGCTTCGTTCCTCGCAATGACGGCACTTCTATTAAATACTGATCTTATCCTTAATGTACTTAGCGCTCTCTGCTATACTTACATAAGGGTCAATATCAATATAATTTTCCTGCTCAACAATAAAGTGTTTTACACCCGCCTCTTTTGCTTTGCTTAGTATTTTAACAAAGTCTATACTGCCTTTACCTATCTCGGTATTTAAGTTTGATTTGGTTTTATCCATATCCTTAATATGCACAAAAGCAAACCGTCCGGGATGTTTAGCCATCAACTCCAACGGATCTTTGCCCGAACGTACTACCCAGTAAATATCCATTTCCATGGCTACTAGTTTAGGATCGGTGTTATCAATAACAGTATCATAAAAAGTAGTATCGCCAATTGGTTTCCACTCGAAGTTGTGGTTATGGTAGCCTAATTTCAGGCCAGATTTCTGGCAGATCTCAGCTGCTTTATTCATTTTATCAGCAACAGCTTTACACTCATCAACCGTTTTAATAAACTCGCCGTTTATTGACGGAACAATGATATGCGATTGCCCGGTAGCGTTAGCTGCCTCTATATAGGCTTCTAAATTATCTGTTTTACCCGAACCGAAGAACTGGTTCATATCATAATGGCCGCTTGGCGTGGTTAAGCCGTTTGCTTTAAGCAGGCTATTAAATGCTTTGGGATCCAACCCCCAAAAACCGGCTTTTTTGCTATAGCCAAATGGCTCTACTTCTTTGTATCCGGCTGCCGCTATTTTGGCTATAACGCCGCTTACATCTTTAGGTAATTGGTCGCGCAGGCTATATAGCTGCAAGCCCACATTTTTAATAGGTTTTGCCGACAATAAATGTGGCGCTAACATGGCACCTGCTGAAAGCAGGCCTGCCTGCGTTAAGAACGTTCTTCTGGTTGTCATTGATTTTGGTATTTGTAATTAGTTGGCTAAAATTAATAATATCTGCGGATGATTGTAGCTTATAGACATAAAAAAAGCGACAGGTTTAATACCCATCGCTTTTTAGTTATCATAATAGATCAATATTATGCTTCGATAGTTGTTTCGGCTTTGGTCTTATCGTTAAAGAACAGCAGGAACAATACCATTACAACGGCAGCTATACCGGCTGGTATCAGCCATATCATGTGCCAGTCGTGACCGGCTGGTGTATTATAAGCGTCAGATATTAAACCGGCAACGTAGAAGCCAATTAACATACCCACACCGTAAGTCGCTAAGGTTATTACACCTTGTGCTGCACTTTTAATTTGCGGGCCGGCTTTAGAGTCAGTATAGATCTGACCTGACACGAAGAAAAAATCATAGCATACACCATGTAGGGCGATGCCTATTATCAACAAGAAGCTCAACTCGCCAGAGTTACCATAAGCAAACATAACGTAACGTAGTGCCCAGGCAAGCATACCTACCAAAATTGTCCATTTAAACCCAAACCTTTTAAAGAACATAGGCAATGCCAGTAAAAATGCAACTTCAGACACTTGTCCTATGGTCATTTTACCTGTCGGGTTATTAACCTTTATTTCTGTTAAAAAGCTATTAGCGTTTTGGTAATAAAATGCCAACGGGATACAGATCAAAATTGAGGCGATAAAAAACACCAGGAAATTTTTATCCTTTAACATTTTAAGCGCGTCTAAGCCCAACACCTGTGATATACCCACTTTTTCGGTAGCTGTTTTTGGTGGAGTAGCCGGTAATGCAAAACTGAATAAGCCCAATATTAATGAGGCAACGCTCGACATTAAAAATGTATACTTTAAGAAACCTTTTGATACATTTTCGGTAGCATCCCAATGGAACAGAAAGCTAATGGCCAGGCCGGCAACTATCCAGCCTATTGTCCCCCAAACGCGTATGGTCGAAAATTCTTTTTCGGGATCTTTCATCTGGCTAAATGAAACCGAGTTTACCAACGCCAGTGTTGGCATATACAATATCATATAACCTAGTACGTATGGGTAAAAGGCAGAAATATTAACAGCTGCATAACATTGGTACATTAATACGGCGCCAATAATATGTAGCACACCTAATATTCTTTCGGCGTTAAAATATCTGTCGGCAATTAAGCCAACTATAAATGGCGCTATTATAGCTCCCCATGATTGTGTAGAATAAAGCGCGCCTGTTTGTGCGCCCGTAGCATGCAGGTTAGTGCCCGCAAATGGCCCCATAGTAACATACCATCCCCCCCAGATAAAAAACTGCAGGAACATCATTACCGATAGCTTAATTTTGATAGTTGTATTCATTATTTAGTTTATAGATGATTTTAAGAAGCTAAATTTAGTAATATCCCTGAATGAATGCCCCTGCCTGAACAGACTATTTCTTCACATTAAATAAAAGCAGCGGAGGGCGTAAAACAAAATAGCGATGGGTTTTAAACCCATCGCTATTGTTTTATACTATTTAAAAGTTACTTATGCTTGTACTGCTGCTGCAGACTTTTTGCTTTTGCCCTTCATATAAAGCACCAAACCCGCAAAAGCTACGATCAGTATCAATGGGATAATTAATGTGGCATTTAAAACGCTTTTACCTGCAAGAGTGGTATCACTACCCGCTTCTTTTTGGATTCTGTCATAAAATCCCCCCATAAATATAGTGTACAGTGATACAGCAAACATTCCAGCTCCACCCATAAGGTTTAAACCTAAAGCGCCGGTTGCAGGCATATTTGTATTCACAAAACCAAGCATGGTTGGCCAAAAGAAACATACACCCATACCAAATACTACAGCGCCGCCAAAAACAGCTGTGCCATCCAGATGTCCTAGCATGTATAACCCTAAAGCTGCAAGAATAGCTGATATTAGTAAAAGTGTTTGAGGGGTAACCGCTTTCAATACAGGTTTAGCGAAAGCACGGCCTAAGAATACAACGCCATTACCTAATGTTAAAAGAAGTAATGCGTTTTGAGTTACATTTTTCAATAATACCTCTATCCACTGGCCGGTAAATAACTCTGTGATGGCAGTACCGAACATGCATATAAACATAAAGGCGAATAATGGGTTTAATAACGCCTTGTACATACCAGCGGTTGATACACCTGAAGCCACGCGCTCTGTAACCGGGAAATCTAATTTAGAAAATAAGTAACCGTAAATAACAGTAGGTATAAGCATTACACCTACCTGCACTTGCCAACTTAAGCCAAAGTGCTTAAACAATAATACTACTAACGTTCCTATCACAATGCCACCCGGAAACCATAAATGGAAATGAGTTAGCTTTGTTACTTTATTATCTGTGTACAACGACGCTACCAATGGGTTGCAGGCGGCTTCAACAGTTCCGTTAGCCAAACCTATTAATAAGGTTGATATGTACAACGTCCAAAACCCACCGGCGAATACTGTAAGTATTATACCTGCCAAATGGAATAGAAAAGCCATTACCAACAGGCGTTTCATGCCGATTACATCAACGATAAAGCCGCCTACAACAACGGCTATAGGAAAACCGTAAAATGCGGTCGCAGTTATTTGGCCAAGTTGTTCTTTGTCTAAATTGAATTTTGCACCCAGGTCGCCCAGGATTCCTGCACGAATACCAAACGACAGTGATGTAACCAACAGGGACAAGCAACTTGCCCTGAATAGCTGTGTACGATTAATTTGCATTATTGTTTATGTTTAAGTTTATAATTGGTTTATAAATGTATTAATTTTAATCAATTCCTAATAGTTTACGATTAAAACCTTCGTCAGACCCTGCTGCCGCGAAATCATCAAACGCCTTCTCTGTTACGCGGATGATATGGTCTTTAATAAATACTGCGCCTTCTTTTGCACCATCTTCCGGATGTTTCAAAGCACACTCCCACTCCATTACGGCCCATCCGCTGAAGTCATATTGTGCCATTTTGCTAAATATCGATTTAAAATCAACCTGCCCATCGCCTAAGCTACGGAAACGTCCCGCGCGATCAATCCAGTTTTGATAACCGCCATAAACACCCTGGCGTCCTGTCGGATTAAACTCGGCATCCTTAACGTGGAACATTTTTATACGCTCGTGGTAGATATCGATATATTCCAAATAATCTAAACACTGCAACACAAAGTGCGATGGATCATACAATAAATTGGCACGTTTATGATTGTTTACCTTCTCTAAAAACATTTCAAAGCTGATACCATCATGCAAGTCCTCACCGGGATGTACTTCATAACAAACATCAACGCCGTTATCTTCAAACACATCCAATATTGGTAACCAGCGTTTAGCCAGTTCTTTAAAACCTGTTTCTACCACACCGGATGGGCGCTGTGGCCACGGATAAACCATTGGCCATAACAAAGCACCGCTAAAGGTAGCATGAGCGTTTAAACCCAGATTTTGCGATGCTTTTGCTGCGTATTTTAATTGCTGTACCGCCCACTCCTGGCGTGCCTTAGGGTTTTTATGAACTTGTGGCGGCGCGAAAGCGTCAAACAATTCATCATACGCCGGGTTTACGGCTACCAGCTGACCCTGTAAATGGGTTGATAGTTCGGTAATTTCCAAACCGTGGCTGTTAACCAAACCTTTAATTTCATCAGCATAGGTTTTGCTTTCGGCTGCTTTTTGTAAGTCGAAATAACTGGTTGCCCAGCTTGGTATCTGGATACCTTTAAATCCTAAACTTTTTGACCATTTACAGATCTCGTCAAGCGTATCAAATGGCGGTGTGTCACCTAAAAATTGTGCTAAAAAAATACCGGGGCCTTTAATTGTCTTCATAATATTTATACGTTGAATTTAGTCCACTTCAAATCTGATTTACCCGAGGCTATTACATTTTCAATAAATGCCATGCCTCTTACACCATCGTCAATACCCGGATAATCTTGTGCCTCTGGTGTAGCTTGCGTACCCTCTATCCCGGCCTTAACACATAAAGCAAAGTTGTGGTACAGGTTAGCAAATGCCTCTAAATAACCTTCGGGATGCCCGCCGGGTGTGCGGGTATTATGCGCCGCGAATGAGCTTACATAACCACCACCGGTGCGATATATTTCCCAAGGCTTACCGCTCATTTTTACTATTAATGTATTGGCATCCCATTGCTGCCATTCTAAGCTGCCGCTTTCGCCATATACACGGATCTTCACATTGTTTTCTTCGCCTGCAGCGATTTGGGTGGCGGTTAATACCGCGCTTGCGCCGTTGTTTAGTTTTATTAAAACAGCGCCGTCATCATCCAGCTTACGGCCCTCAACAACAATATTAATATCGGCACATAGCTGCGTAACCTGCAGGCCGGTAACATATTCCATTAAATTGAAAGCATGCGTACCAATATCACCCATCGCGCCTGCTATTCCGCTTTTACCTGGGTCTGTACGCCAAGCCGCTTGTTTATTATCATCACCCTCTAAGAAAGTGCTTAACCAACCCTGCGGGTACTCCACGTATATTTTACGCACCTTACCAATCTTGCCTGCTTTAACTAATTGTTTAGCTTCCTTCACCATTGGGTAACCGGTATAGGTGTGAGTCAGGCAAAATAATTTCCCGCTTGATTTAATCACTTTTTCCAACTCCTTCGCTTCGGCTAACGAAAAAGTCATCGGTTTATCCAGCACCACATGGAAACCATTCTCCAATGCCATTTTGGTTGGACCAAAGTGCATATGGTTTGGAGTAACAATGCTTATAACTTGCACTCGCTCATCAGCAGGTAGTTGTTTTTCTTTCTCAATCAGTTCTTCGTATGATGCGTATGACCGCTCGGCTGATAAGCCCAGCTCTATGCCGCTTGCCTTTGATTTTTCGGCATTGCTGCTAAAAGCTCCGCATACTAGTTCATAATCACCATCAATACGGGCGGCTATACGGTGTACGGCACCAATAAAAGCACCTTGCCCGCCCCCTATCATTCCTAATCTTAGTTTCATAGTTATTCTGTCGGCATGTTAAATTATCGCCATCAATTAAATTGACGCGTTTAATCTTTTGGTTATTAGTTTATACTGTTACTATTTGGTTGTTTTTGGTAATTTAACAGGTGTAAAGCACCTGTCAATCCCCTTTTTATATAGGTTTACCAAACATAATAACTTTATTAATAAAAAACCTAATGCCATAAATTTATTACCAAGTTTTATATGCTTTAAAAAGCACATAACAAAGCAGGCCCGATACATTGTATCGGGCCTGCTTATCTGGAATTGAAAGGGGTAATTAGTTTTTATATCCTTTTCTAATTTGGTAATTAGTAGTTAAACTGTTTCAACTACTAATATTTCGTCCTGCATTTCAAAAGCTTCTATACCTTCTATTACTATAGCATTGCTTGTAGCTTTAGTGGCTTTATGTATGCCATAATGGTCACTATAAAATTGGGCTTTCGAATCGCGATATGAGCTTACCGCCCCTATCAAACTCATAAATTTAATATAATACCATGCGGTATCAACCTGCCATGGTTTAAAACCAGAACGCGCGCTGTTAGGATAAGCATGATGGTTATTATGCCACTCGCCGGCTACAATACCGGGCCATACCTGGTTTATAGACATATCCTCGCGGTTATAATCTACACCTTCCCGGCGCATATCTTTTCCTTTACCGTGGCCCTCATAGTTAAATGTACGTACACCAACTGCCCAAAAACCTGCCGCACCAAACATGGCACTGGCCAGGCCCATACCACCTATTAAATAGAAAGCGGAAAACCAAAGCCCCCAGCTTAAAACAACACTTAAAATAGTTTTAAGCGGATTAGCCAACGTACCCCATTTTTGATATTGGGCATAGGTATTAACCTGCACGCCGGTATGTTTCATTAACTTAACGCAGCAGTTATAATCTTTCTCGCTCATGTTACGGTTTATAGGCTGATGGGTTACATCGGCCAGAAAACAGTATAAGAAACCACCTTGCGCGTTATAAGGATCGCCGGGCTGATCTGACAAAGCATGATGTACGTGGTGCGATACCGCGTATATCTCTTCGGGAATAATTTTAAGGGTAAGATTTTGGGTAAAAAAGCGCCAAAAACTATTTTTAAACTGATAAGCGCCATGGGTACAGTACCTATGATGCCATATAGTACCATGGGTACCCATAACTATCATGCTGTACACAAAAGCTACAATCAATAATTTGATACTGAAGTATTTAAAAATAAACAAAAACAGAAACGGTGCAAGCACCACAACCATCATCCAGCTAATAAAAGAGAGCCAGTTCTTTTTGTTTTTAAATACGTTTAGTCTTGAAAAAAATTCTTTAAAAATTTGTTTTGGGGTTGGCTTTGCCAGTTCACCGTTCTCGTCCGTCCATCCATATGCTGGTGGTTCCAGCACATTGTTTAAAAATGCCATTTAGTAGTTTTGAGTCTTGATCAATTAATCTGGTTTGTAATTTGAGTGTAATATATGAATAAAAAACTTGTTAAAGAGCTTTTATTTTATTCCATAACACTACTTTAACATTAAACGTTAATTATTGATTAAAATTACCCGTTCGCCGGTTAATAATTGTTCACATTCATCAAAACCATCCGGAACAGCAATTTCATCCACTTCATGTTTATAGTTTTGCTTGATCTCTTTGCGGCGTTTAGCTTCAATAAATCGCCTTACGTGGGTGCGGTTCTCTAATATAAGCCCCGGTATCTGGGCGGGTTTATTTTGTTCATCCCTGGCTACCATGGTAAAATAGCTGGTATTGGTATGTTTTATAATGTTGGTTTTAATATTCTCTGATATTACACGTATACCCACCACCAATGAGGTATTACCCACATAATTTACCGATGCCATAAGCGATACCAGGTCGCCAACCTCAACGGGCTGTAAAAAGTCAACCGTGTCAATCGATGCGGTAACGCAGTAGTTACCCGCGTGCTTAGCGGCGCAAACGTAGGCTACCTTATCCATAAGAGACAGTAAAATACCGCCATGTATCTTACCTCCAAAATTGGAGTATGATGGTATCATTAACTCTGTAATAGTTGTTGCCGAAAAGTGAACGGTTTTAAAGGTTGAAGTATCTGGTAAGGCTGACATAGTTTTTTGCTTATACCCTGCAATATAAAACATTTAGCTATGGCAATACTTTATATATATTAAATTGCCAAAAATTTATGCAGTGAAAAACATTATATTACCTATACTACTTACATTTATTACCGGCTATTGCTCTGCCCAGCAAATAGTTGAACGCAAAAACAAATTAACCGGTAGCGTTACCGAGCAATTCCAATCTATTATTGAAACTGATAAACAGGTTAAGCAAGGCATGTACCATGCTTTTTTTGCCAAGAAAACAGTTATAGCCAGCGGCGCTTATAAAAACGATAAAAGAATTGGCACCTGGCATTTTTTTGATCCCACCGGCAAGATCATGCAGAATTATGATTATGACAATAATCAAATATTATACGAATCGCGCGAGGACGAAAAAACGAAATTTAGATATAATATAGATTATATAATCAATAAAGATGATGTAACCACAAAACCGGTTAGGCTGGGTGGGCGGTACTTTGGTTATATACCTTATTTACGATTGTTCAAATTACCTGGTGATCTGGCCGACATCAATCCCGAGCAATCCTCTGTTATATTAGAACTATTGATAAGCCCAATGGGACGATTGGCAGATTATACTATCCGCATAAAAAACAGCTATACAGGTGAGGACATAAGGGTTTTGAATATAAACATCGATCTACTGGCTGATGAAGACAAAATATTTATACCTGCTACGCTGAACAAAAGCCTTGTTTCATCGCAAATTAAGGTAGCCTGCTATATGAATAGGTATGGTGATATAGATATTGATTAGTGGCAGTAGCAGTTGCGTGAGCGGTAATAACTGCTACTGCTACTTTATTTAGTGTCCGTGATGACCGTCTGCTCCATGAGCATGGCCATGTGATAATTCTTCGGGTGTTGCGGGCCTAACGTTAATGATAACGCCTTTAAAATGTAAAGGTTGGCCAGCCATCGGGTGGTTCAAGTCAACAATAACAGAATCTTCGGCAACAGAAACTACCTGTCCCTGGAAATGATTTCCCTGGTTATCCTGCAAAGGCAATATAGCGCCAACCTCAGGCAAATCTGCTCCCTGGAACATTTCAATCGGCAAATTAGCTACTGCTTCTTCATCATGCTCGCCATAAGCATCCTCAGCAGTTAAGCGGAAATCATAAATATCATTGGTTGATAGCGGGCTCAAATGCTCTTCAAATTTTGGAAGCATTTGTCCGGCTCCAAATAAAAAAGTTAGCGGTTGCTCTTGTGTGGCACTTTCTACTAAAGCTTCGGTACCATCTTCCTGGTCAACATACAAATCGTAAGTTAATGACACTACATGTTGTGGTTCAATTTTCATCAGTATAATTTGTTTTTTTAAAGGTGATGAAGCTATCATGATAACTCATGATGGTTTCATCAGAATAATTTATTCGTTAGTGGTAAAATATTGGCACTCAGGGGTGCTTTTGTTGCTTATATATTAATATTAAATGTTTTGGGCGTTAATTTGTTTTAATGCTTCCGCGATATTGGCAGTCGGTAATCCGCAGGTTTTATCTTTGCAGATAAATACTTGTGTTTTGTCGCTAAACTTATCGCGCAGCAAAGGTAAACTTCCTTTTGTACCACCCAAAATAATTTTATTAGGAATATATTTTTTTTCCATTTCTATACGGAAAGCCGCTGCATCACCGCCCACTATGGCTACCTCATAAATGCCAAATACCTCATCCAGCAATAACATGCTCCAGTTTGAATAAGCCGAACCGTATTTAGCCATGTGCGGCATAATATTACTTAATTGCTGTGCCGATATTTGCAGGTATTGCCCCTTATCAAACAGTAAACCCAGTTTTTTTAAGTTACGTGCCATTACAGAATTTGATGCCGGGATAACGTTATCCATAACCTCGGCTTTACGGGCTATTAGTTGCTCATCATCATCCGCGGTAAAAAAGAAAATACCGTTTACCTCGTCATAATAATGAGCGATGGCGCTATCGGCCAGTTTTATCGCGTGGTTTAGCCATTGCTCATCAAAAGTAACTTCGTATAAGGCGATGAAGGCATCTATGATATTGGCGTAGTCGTCTAAAAAAGCGACCTCACCCAACCCTCTCCTTTGGAGAGGGTTGGCCCCATCACTGCCCGTTTCCACTGTTTTATAAACGCGGGAGATACGCCCGTCCTTTATTAAATTAGTGGATAAGAAATTTGCGTTTTTTAGGGCGATGTCTAAATATTCAACTTTGTTAAACGTCCGATAAGCTTCGCATACCCCTTTTAACATTAAACCGTTCCATGAGGCTAGTATCTTATTATCCAGTCCGGGTCTGATGCGTTTACTTCGTGCTTCAAATAGCTTTTTTCTGGATGCCGCTACGCTGTCTAATAATTCTTCGACAGGGATGCCGATGGCTTCGGCAAGTTCTTTATCTTCGCCACGTTTAAACAGGATATTGGTTTGTCCTTCCTCCCAATTACCTTCATCATTAATATGGTAATAGATGCAAAATAACTCTGCCTCTGTACCTAATATAGCCTGAATTTCTTCTTTCGCGAAAACATAGAACTTACCCTCTACCCCTTCACTATCCGCATCAAGCGCCGAGTAAAAACCACCATCCGGCGACAACAATTCGCGCACAGCAAAATCAATGGTATCGCTAACAGTTTGTTTGTATAATTCATCCGGCTGCCAGGTGTAGGCCTCAGAATATAAAGTAATCAACTGGCCATTATCATACAGCATTTTTTCGAAATGGGGCACGTGCCATAAACCATCAACTGAATATCGGGCAAAGCCTCCGCCTAAATGATCATAGATACCCCCATAGGCCATTTTTCGTAATGTTAGCTTGGCAAGCTCAGCAATTTTATTATCCTGCATTAAGTGCGCGTATCGCACCAAAAACTGCCAATTATTAGGCATCGGGAACTTTGGGGCCGTCCCCATTCCTCCCTCTGTTTTATCAAAATACTTTTTCCAGTTGTTTACAATAACTTCCAGATCGGCTTGGGTATAGTCAGGTTGCGTTTCAACAAAACCTATCGACTCATATTTTTGGATGCCTTCGGTTAAACGCTCGGCATATTCCAGCGCGTCTTCGGGCTTTTGCTTGTAGTAATCGGCCAGGTTAAAGAGCAGGCTTGTCCAGTCGTTTTTACGGAAATAGGTGCCCGCATAAATAGGCCGCTGATCCGGCAGGCAGATACAATTTAACGGCCAGCCGCCCCTGCCGCTTATTAATTGTACAACACTCATGTAGATCTGGTCAACGTCCGGGCGTTCTTCCCGGTCAACTTTTATACATACAAAAAACTCGTTCATTACCGCGGCCACTTGCTCGTCCTCAAAACTTTCGTGCTCCATAACATGGCACCAATGACAGGCAGAATAGCCAATACTTACAATGATGAGTTTATTTTCGTCCTTAGCTTTTTGTAATGCTTCATTACCCCACGGATACCAATTAACCGGGTTATTGGCGTGCTGTAATAAGTATGGAGAAGTGGAGTTGGCTAAGCGGTTCATGATTAATTATTGGGTTAAAATGTAAAATTAACCACTTTAAAAGGATAGATGTTTGAATTTAATCTATTATGATAGGATCTTGACGGTTATCCCAAAAGTAAGCTATCAAAACATGGTCGATACACACTTTATAAAACATAGAACAGTTTTTATGTGGAATACATTTTCTTAACTCGGCATTTTCTTGAGCAATAGGATAAATGTACGGAGTTGCAGAAATAATGTCTAAAATTTTCGAGATCTTGGTTTCAAATTTAATTACAAAACGATCACCCCATCTTTGACGAAGCTGTGATATAACAGCATTATAAGTTTCTTCCGCTTCGGGAGTAAACTTTATTTCAAAGTTCATTTTTTAGTAAAATGCTTATCTTTAAATTCCTGTAGAGAAATTGTTTGTCCATTCTCATATTGTTTAAGGCTTCTTTCGATCCCTTTTAAAACATGGTCAGGTAATTTAGTCGGCTGATGTTCGAATTGAACTTTCAACGCCTTTAAAACAGCTTTAACTGTTTTAAGTTGCTCTGCACTTTCGGGATGTATCACAAGAGATTCCATATAACAAAAATACAAAAATTCATTACAAACTACCTAAATAAACAACTGCGTTTTCATCCTCAAATCCTACATTATGCAATAACATTTAATTTTACTTAATTTGCCCCGTACAAATTAACTGATCAATGTATTACTTTAAAAACTACATGCTATTAGCATGCGGATTGCTTGCTGTTGCCTTTAACGTATCGGCACAAGCACCTACCGACACGGTTAAATATAACCATTCGGACCTATTTGGCCCCATTGTTTGGCCTATGACCAGCAATGGCACCCGCTCTGCAGCCGGCAAACCCGGCCCAAACTACTGGCAAAACCGTGCCGACTATCAAATCCACGCTACTTTAAATGAAGCCGCTCAGGATACTACCATTAACGGTGATGTCACAATAACTTATACCAATAACAGTCCAGACAATATGGACCATTTATGGTTACAACTGGATCAAAACCTGTTCAGGCCAGACTCTCGCGGCGCGGCCGTTACACCTTACACCGGTGACAGGTTTGACGTTAAGGGCTTTAGCCGTGGTGGTATTACTATCACATCTGTGTCGGTTACTTATAAAGGACAGACCTATACAGTTACCCCGGTTATTACTGATGCACGTATGCAAGTGCGTTTAACTAAACCGCTTGGTGCCAATGGCGATAAAATACAGGTAAAAGTAAACTACAGTTTCTCTATTCCTTATTATGGTGCCGACCGTATGGGGCGCAAGAAATTTAGCCAGGGTATGGTTTACGAAATTGCGCAATGGTACCCGCGCATGTGTGTTTATGATGATGCCGAAGGCTGGAACACCTTACCCTACATGGGCTTGGGTGAGTTCTATTGCGACTACGGCGATTACGATTACTACATCACCGCGCCCGCTAACATGGTTGTTGTAGGATCTGGCGATCTTTTAAACGCCAATGAAGTACTTACCCCTATCCAGCAAAAACGTTTATCCGAAGCGCGTAACAGCGATAAAACGGTTACTATCATATCAGCCAGTGAAGTTGGCGAAGCTGCTACCCGTCCGGCTAAAGGGCTATTAACCTGGCACTTTAAAATGGAGAACACCCGTGATGTATCGTGGGCCGCATCTACCGCGTTTATTTGGGATGCTGCTAAGGTTAACCTGCCATCGGGCCGCAAATGTATATCGCAGTCGGCTTACCCAATTGAGAGCGCGGGCAATAACGCCTGGGGCCGCTCTACCGAGTATTTAAAGAACAGCATCGAGATCTACTCGAAAGCCTATATCGAATATCCATGGAACTCGGCGGTTAACGTATCGGGTGTGGCTTTAGGTATGGAGTACCCGGGTATTATTTTCTGCCTAAGCGGCTTGAAAAATGGCGGACTTTGGGGCGATGTAACCCACGAGATAGGCCATAACTGGTTCCCGATGATAGTTGGCAGCAACGAGCGTAAATATATGTGGATGGATGAAGGCTTTAACACCTTTATTAATGAGTACTCTACCAAGATGTTTAACAATGGCGAGTATGCTCCAAAAGGGCCCAACAACCGAGCGCAAAGCGTTTTAAGAAGCTATATCCGCAGTAATGATCCGTTAATAACCCCATCAGAGGCTATTGGCTTAAATGATTACGGGCAGTATTATAACAAAACCGCTTTAGGCTTAGATATGCTGCGCGATGTGGTTTTAGGGCCAGAGCGTTTTGATTATGCCTTCCACGAGTATATTAAGTATTGGGCCATGAAACACCCGTTGCCTTACGACTTCTTCCGCGCTATGAATGATGCCGCCGGCGAGGACCTGAACTGGTTCTTTAAGCCATGGTTCTTCACTACCTGGAAGCTGGACCAGTCGGTTGAGTCTGTAACTTATGATGGTGGCAACCCGGCTAACGGCGCTATCATCACCATAGCCAACAAAGAAAAAATGGCCATGCCGGTAGACCTGAAAATTACACAAGCCAATGGCAAAAACGAGCTGTTAAAACTACCTGTTAACGTTTTCCAGCGTAATGGTGTATGGAAGTTTAAATACCCGTCAACATCAACCATAAAAAGTATAGTGATCGATCCGGACCATCAGTTACCTGATATTGATTTGAAAAATAATACTTATAAAGTGGATTAATTTTTCATTTCGGATATCGGATGTTCGATATCGGATTTTTAATTTAAGTAAAGACCCGGTTTCTCAATGAAACCGGGTCTTTTTGTTTGTTGTTTCATGAAACAAGGTCTTATACGTCTATAGGTTTACGGTCAACCTTTATTAGGACTAGTCACAAAGTACGGAAACATTGTATTATAAAATGGTGGCATAACTTTGTCACCACATTTTAAGTTAAGTTTTTTAACCGGTGGCACGGTGGCGGTTAACGCACCAATGAGTATATATAAAATACGGCAGATAATGGCAGGTACAGGCAGGTACAGGTATACAAATTATGTACTCACTGCAGTTTCACGTACACTCATTGCAGGTGCAGGCATGTTTGCGTAAAACACTATAAATCAACAATCTAAAAACAAAAAATCGCCCTGATTTTTTGTTTTTTTTCACAGTTTTCAGGATTTAAATTGTCATTCTTTTTATTACGGGAATCCATGGCCCTGCTCTCAAGAGGGGAATCGCGCAGGCCACCACTTTTTTACTCTTGCTTATTTAATATCAATCACTCGCTCAACCAAATTCCATCCCCTGATAGAAACCTTCGGATTAACCACCGGCAGGTTATATTCCAACACAACTACTTTCTGCTCACCCGGCAACACAGATACATAATTATCCGAATAAAAAACAGGCAACACCCGTTCTTTGGTTGTAGGGTTAATAAGCGATATCTGGTTAAAGAACGCCACCGGCGCTTGTTTGCTGTTGGTTAGTGTAACCGCTATTTTGCCTTTGGCTATGCGCTTGGCGGTAATGCTTAGCTTTGATTTAGCCATTTCGTTCAAGCCGGAGTACTCGCCTTTTCCATCGGCCAGCCAGTAAATATTATCACTAATGATCTTGTTGTTCTTGTCGGTTAAGCGCAGGGCCAGAAACGCGCCTTTATCTGTCGCGGCAGCGGCTATTTCTTTTTTAATGGAGAGCAATGGTAGTACACCTGATGGCGCAATATCCTTTATCAGCGTAGTTACAGGCGCTGCTTTACCGGCAATGGAGTATAATTTTACCGTTGCCGTTACGTTTTTAAGGTTCACAAAAGTGTTATTAACGATGCTCACAGCGCTATCAACCGGGTTGTACATAATATGTACCGGGGCGCTGCCGCTATGCAGACCGTAAAGGCAGGCGTTAGGGTCCAGATAATAATCATACATCTGCCCACGCATGGCGGTCCATGGGTTTTGGGTTTTCCAGATGATGCTGCCGGTGTACCAGTCCCACATGTGCGAGCTAAAGCCTTCCATTAGTGCACGGTATTGGTCGTAGTTTACCAATTGGGCCTTTTCCGCAAATTCTTTTACATCTTTTGGTTTACCGTATTTATCAATATAATCCTCATAACCTATATAAGTATGATAGCGCCAAACAGAATCCAACTTTTCGCGGCGGCCACCGCTTTTATTATATTCAGGCATAACCATATTAGCTGTCGGGATAAATCTTTTTAACGATTCGTAATCGTTTATCCCCATAGAACCAACTTCCGAATTAAAAGGATAAGTTTTTTTAGCCCAGAAAACAGAGATTGGCTGTATATTGTACGGTCCATCCCCATTAACTCCTTTTTCGGTCTTGCCCATATCCAACGAGTTGGAGAAATCAACAAACCAGCGGGTATTGTCCAGTTTAGGCATTATGGTATCGCGTACAGCGGCCAAAATATCATCGGGCTGGGTAATTTCATTACCACCACACCATATAGCCAGCGATGCGTAATTACGTATCATTTTTACCTGATCCTCGATAGAACGAATGTACAGGTCATGGTCATCAGGGTATTTGCGGCGGGTGGCCTGATCATCCAGCTTGGCTTTATCCGCCCAGCGGCCATTACAATCGCCAGATCCCCACATATCCTGAAAAACCAATATACCGTACTTGTCGCAAGCCTGATAAAATTCTGGCCGTTCAACCAGCGCGCCGCCCCAAACCCGTATAAGGTTCAGGTTCATATCGTGATGAAAGCGTACCTCGGCATCATAACGCGCGTTACTGAAGCGCAGCATTTCGTCAGACACTATCCAGTTACCGCCTTTAATAAATACTCGTTGCCCGTTAACATTAATCTGGCGGCTTTGGGTATGGGCGTTCCATTCGCTGGTTAACTGGCGTACACCTATTTCAATATTTTTTTGGTCGGATATTTTATTAACGGCAATTACAAATTGCAGGTTTAAATGATACAGGTTTTGCGGGCCATAGCCATTTGGCCACCATAATTTTGGATTTTTCAGCACATAGTCATTAAGCTTTACTTCCTGCGTTTCGCCCGGTTTTAAGGTTACTTTTTTTGATACCGGTTTACCATCCAAATTATATTTTAAAAAGCCGGTAACAGGTTTATCCGTAGCGTTTTTTACTTGTGCCGACACCTGTATAATGGCAGGCTTTTGCAGCCCGATTGGTTGCCTTATGCCCGGCACCAACGTAACCACATGCGGATCAGTTATCCGCATCACGCCGGTTTTTTCGATAGTTACTTTATCCCAGATCCCGGTGTTACGGTCGCGGATGGGCTGGATCCAGTCCCACCCAGCGGTATACTGTATGCCCACATTGCGGGCAATAGTCCCATCGCCACCCTGGCCGCCATTGGGGTTACCCACCGGATCGGGCGGATACACAATAACAGCCAGCCGGTTATTACCTTTTTTAGATAACCATTTGGTAATATTATAGCTCTGCCGCAAAAACATACCCGAGTGCAGTTTTTCATTCAATTGTCTGCCATTTAAAAATACATTACAGCTATAATTTACACCCCGAAGGTTCAAATAAACCTGGCTACCATTTTTTGGGATATTCTCCTTAAAATCCTTAACAAACCAATAGGTATAATAGTCGCGACCCGTTTTGTAGATATCGGGTATCAGTTTATTATTCATCCCATAAAAAGGATCGGGTATTTGTTTGTTATTTAGTTGTGATGTTAAAACCGTGCCGGGCACGGTGGCGGGCATCCAGTCGGTAAGGGGAAACGCCGGGTCAGATATTAATTCGCCGTTGTCCTTTACCGCGCCAATGGCTTTACATTTCCAGCCGGTGTTTAGCTCGTAGCCGGTTTGTGCCGATGCAATTTTTATGGCTGTTATTAATAAGAGCGATAAGAGGATCCTGGTTGGGATACGCATAAGATAAATCGTTTTGGTGATCAAATGTAAATAATTAGGGTCGGGTATTCAAGGGTATGTTTTTCGATGTATACTGTGACTCACCCGATCTACGCTTCGCTGGACCATCTCTTCCGCAAGCGGGAAAGATGGTTATTCATTTTTGTGGAATAGATTTGACAACTTTAAAAGTTGTCAAATCTTAAATTCAGAATAAATTGTTCCTCGTTTTTCCTTTCCGCTTTCAGCTCAAAACCTTAATTTCGCTGCACACAGAAAAGAGGGAAAAGCATTGGATTATTTAGAGGGATTAAACCCCGAGCAGCAGGCGGCAGTTAAACAAATAAAGGGACCGGTAATGATCATCGCCGGCGCAGGTTCGGGCAAAACCCGAGTTATAACCTATCGTGTTGCTCACCTGATCCGCAACGGGGTAGATTCGTTTAACATCCTTGTGCTAACCTTTACCAACAAGGCCTCGCGCGAAATGCGTGAACGTATAACCCACCTGGTTGGCCCCGAAGCCAAGAACATTTGGATGGGTACCTTCCACTCTGTTTTTTCTAAGATATTACGGGTTGAGGCCGATAAGATAGGCTACCCTAACAACTTTACCATTTACGATACCGATGACAGCAAAAGTGTTATCCGCGCTATTTTAAAAGAGATGAGCCTGGATGATAAGCTGTACAGTGTAAACTTTGTTTTAAACCGTATATCGGCTGCGAAAAATAACCTGGTATCATGGATGGAATATCAAAAAAACGACCAGATACAGGCCGATGATATATCAAGCAATCGTCCAATGCTGGGAGCCATATACCAAACCTATGCACAACGCTGTTACCGCGCCGGCGCTATGGACTTTGACGATCTGTTGTTTAAAACCAACGAACTGTTAAAGCAATATCCCGATGTATTAAACAAATATCAGCACAAGTTTAAATACCTGATGGTGGACGAGTATCAGGATACCAACTTCTCGCAATACCTGATCGTAAAAAAACTAGCAGCTGTTAATGAGAATATTTGTGTGGTGGGCGATGATGCGCAAAGTATCTATGCTTTCCGTGGCGCAAACATCCAAAACATATTAAATTTTGAGAAGGATTACCCTGATCTGAAAATATTTAAGCTGGAGCAAAATTACCGCTCTACCCAAAACATTGTAAATGTGGCCAATAGCATCATCGCTAATAATAAGGAGCAGCTTAAAAAGAATGTGTTTTCTGAGAAAGAAAGCGGCGATAAAATAAAAGTGATGCGCGCTTTCAGCGATAACGAAGAAGGCAAACTCGTTGCCGAAGCCATTATGCATGAGCGTACCACCAAAGGTTTGCGGTGGCATGATTTTGCGATATTGTACCGCACCAATGCGCAGTCGCGCTCTATGGAGGAGGCCTTGCGTAAATTGGGAACGCCTTATAAAATATATGGCGGCCTCTCCTTCTATCAGCGTAAAGAAATTAAGGATCTAATAGCTTATTTCAGGCTTACTTTTAATCCTAATGATGAGGAAGCTTTAAAGCGTGTTATTAACTATCCACGCCGTGGCATTGGCGATACTACTATTGATAAGATCATAGTTTCTGCTGATCAGAATAGTGTAACACCATGGGAAGTGATACTTGCCCCCGATAAATATTTAGAGGGACGTATATCTGCCTCTGTTACAGGCTTTGCCGTTATGATACAGAGCTTCCAGGTGCTTACTAAAACACAAAGTGCCTACGAGGCTGCTTTATACATTGCACAGCATTCGGGCCTTTTAAAAGATTTGTACGAGGATAAATCTATAGAGGGACTTAACCGTTACGAAAACATCCAGGAGCTGTTAAACGGTATTAAAGAGTTTAGTGAGCGTGAGGATCTGGAAGAAAAAGGCCTTGATGTTTTTATGCAGGATATTGCCCTGCTCACCAATGATGATAACGACAAGAATAAAGACGCGGACACGGTATCTTTAATGACCATACACTCGTCTAAAGGATTAGAGTTCCCTCAGGTTTATGTGGTGGGATTGGAGGAGAACCTGTTCCCCTCACAAATGGCGCTTAACTCGCGCACCGACCTGGAAGAAGAGCGCCGTTTGTTTTACGTAGCCATAACCCGTGCAGAGAATAAGCTATCATTAAGCTATGCTACTTCGCGCTTTAAATTTGGGACGTTAATCAGCTGTGAGCCCAGTCGTTTTTTAGATGAGATAGACGCGCAATACCTGGAGCTTGATTTTACTGCAAGACCGGTTAATAATGTAGGCAGCCTTAATTATGATGATGAACGTTCTGCCTGGAGCCGTACGGATAATAAATTCTCGAAACCTAAGCCTAAAACAGCCACATCGGCACCGGTAAAAACAACTTCTATATTGGCTAAGGCGCATGTGCCATCAGTCGGCTTTGCCCCATCTGATACCTCAAACCTACAAGTAGGTATGGAAGTAGAACATGAGCGCTTTGGTTTTGGCAAAGTATTAAGTATGGAAGGCAACAAGCCTGATATTAAAGCAACTATTTTCTTTAAAGAAATTGGCCAAAAGCAATTGTTGTTAAAGTTTGCAAAACTTAGTATTATAAACCAATAATTAATAATATACCCCACTTTTCGGGGATGAAATTCCCCAATTAAATCTACAGTTAATTAAAATTTTAAAGATTTATAGGTAATATCGGCATGGCATATAAATTGGTTAGGTAATAGTGACCCTTTACCCCAACATTAATTTATACTGAAATGAACGACAACTCAAAAAAGAAAACAAACAAAACTATAGGCAAGAACATTCGTACCTTTCGTCATCAGCATGGATGGAGCCAGGAGGACGTGGCTAATCGTTTAGGAATTTCTATTCCAGCTTTTTCAAAAATTGAAACTGGCGTGACTGATATCAACCTATCAAGGTTAGAACAAATTGCTAATATTTATGAGATTGATGTTGTACAAATTTTGGCGATGGATGCTGAAGAGGTAGAACAGCAGCCTTCTAACCTAAGCATTGTGCAGAAAAAATTGCTTGACCGCGAAGCAGAGATAGTTATCCTACAGCGTAAAATGATATTACTTTATGAAGAGTTACGTAATATCCAAACACCTGCTCATGCCTAATTGGGCAAACGTTCAATAAAGGCGACACTTTTTATGCCACAAATAACAGCCGATACTTAAATAATTTATTCTCGATTAAAGTATTTAAGTATCGGTTAATTAAAATCAATAACAAGAAAACAAAACCTCATTATTGTTCAACAATAGCTGTTTGGAGTAAAAATTGCAACTACCATTACAAATACATTTGTTATGTCGAACTACTTAATAGCAATATCAGAAACCCAAAACGCATCAGCAGCTACAATTCATGATTCGAAAAGTAAATTGAAGGTAAAAGCATTTGACCTGGTGAGGCCCACATTTAAGCCTCGCAAAGGCGAAGTAAGATTTTTTGTAACAGCAGGTAAGAAAACCCTGGCTTTTGAAACTGAGGGCTATAAAAAGCACCGCCAGTTATTAATTTTACAAATGATATCGTGGTATTGTATGTACATGGGCTTATTTGAAGCACAGATCCATGCGACACTTCCTGTATAGAAATATCTAGAAACCGGTTTTACCGGGATCATGCAGCATATCGCTCATTTCAATGATCTTTTCATCAATTTCTGATACGCATTTATCCATCATATTAATACATTCTAACTGGCCAACCAACCCTTCTTTTTCCAAATTCATCAGACCTTTTAGGGTAGCTATAGGGCCGCGTATCTGGTGCGATAAGTAAGATGAGTATTCTGAAAGTTTTTTGTTTTTAACCTGCAGATCCCTCGTTCGTTCGTCGATGATCTCTTCCAGGTGGTGGTTAATACGATCCAGGTTATCCTTTTGTCTGGATATTTCGCTGTTTAATACCTGTAATTGCGAGTTTGTTGTGGCTTTGCGTTTTACACTTCCAACCAATAAAACAATAACAATTAGCAATAAGCCTGCTACAACAGTTACCGACCAAAAAATGACCCTTGAAATTTCTGCATTTTTTTTCATTTCTGCTGTCTTTTCAATGCGTTTTTGTTCCTGCTGCAAAAAATTAAGCTTGGTCGAAACGTTTGATTTATAACCTGTACTGTCGGCTCTATATATATCTATTAAATACTCTAATGCTTTTTCATAGTTTTTACGTCTCCGTTCCAATTCATAAGCAGAGTGTTTATAATCATAAATATCCTTTTGGTTATTTATAATAGTTGCATAGGTTTTACCTTCCTTTATATATTTCTCGGCCTCGTTAAAATTACTTTCGGCTAAGTAAATATCAGTCAGCGTCATGTTTATGGTGGCCACGTTTACATTCATATCCATGCTTTTTGCCCTACTGTTGGCCACTAAAAGCAGGTTCTTAGCTTTTGCGTAATCATGCAAAAAATAATGTATAACCCCCAAATCCTGTAAGCACTGTACTAACTGAACCGGGTCTTTTAATTCGGTAAATAATTCAAAACTTTTTTCATAATAGGATAAAGCATTATTATACATGTTTTTCCGATTATAAATGTTGCCTATATTTAGGTATAAAGAGGCAATAAGCTGTTTATCTTTTAATTTTTCGGCGATATTTTTGGCATTTTTAAAATACTCCAGAGCTTTATCATAATCAACCATTTGGTAAAGGTTACCTATGTTATTGTATACCTTAGCCTTACCACGTTCATCGCTTAATTTTTCGTATTGAGCTAATGCATCAAAATATCTGTTTAAAGCACTGTCAGGCCTGTTTAGATAATACTCACCAATACCTTTAATTCTATAAGACTCTGCTATCCCTCTTGTATAGCCAATTGACAAGGCTATTTTTAATGCTTTTTCTGCATCATCCACAGTTTCCTGCGGATGAGTTAACCTGTTATCGTATCCGTTTTTATTTAACGAAATAACTTGACTGGTATCTTTTCCTGTAACATCCTTTGAATCATTTGCGTGCACGTTAAATGAAACCAATATCAAAAGAAGAATTGAGCAAGTTTTTCTCATTTAGCCCTTGTTACGTTTTTAATTATGGTGAAAGTTATAAATAATACATTATATATTTTCTATTCCGTAAAAAAAGTATTGTTTTGTGTTAAAAAAAAAATTCACGATTGCTTGGTAATTACTAAAACATACTTATATTTGCTTTGGTAAGTGTTTGAATATCAAATTGGTATCAACACATATTATAAATAGAGTTATTCATTAAATAAAAAAATATAGGGAAAATAAAAAGGGACACGTAAGGAAAAACACCAGTTAAAAGGCCAACAGAAACGCCATAGTTGCAAATGCAAAATATATAAATATGCAATTATCATTAACTAATAGTTAACGCTTATAACCTTTGTATTATTTACTTTAGTATAAACTTAAAAAAATAATTATCATGAAAAATTTCATCTATACAGCAGTTATCATTCTGTCCTTAGGCATCCTTACTTCATGTACTAAAAAGGATAATATCCGGACAAGTTTGACGGTTTTTCATAACAATCCATTTTCTGTAAGAAGCATTTTGGCAACTGCAGACTAATTAAGAATAAAACAATTATCAGTTTAATTATTAAAAAATATTAAAAATAAATATCATGTTAAAAGTAATCCTAACAGCAGCAATCGTTTTATCAGTAGGTATATTATCACTGTTAAAAACTACAACTCCGTCAAAATCATCAACAGTTAGCATTGAAAAGTTGATGGTCGACAACAGAACAGTTTTAGCTACTGCCGACTAATCATCTATTTATTATACTATCAATAAATATTATATATCAACAACAGAATCAAAAAATTATAACATATAAAATCATGAAAAAATTATTTATAGCTACAGCAATTATATTCTCTACAAGTGTTGCATCATTTGCTACTACTACTACTGTTAAAGGTGATAAAAACAACCTGGCTACTGCTGACAGAAACGGCGACAAAAACAATTTGGCTACTGCCGACAGAGCTGGTGATAAAAATAATTTGGCTACTGCTGATAGAAATGGTGATAAAAATAATTTGGCTACCGCTGACAGAAATGGCGACAAAAACAATTTAGCTACTGCTGACAGAGCTGGTGATAAAAACAACTTGGCTACTGCTGACAGATTCTAATAAAAACACAACATCTAATAAAATAACAGACCCAAAAAAATTATAACATATCACATCATGAAAAAATTATTTATAGCCACAGCAATTATATTCTCTACAAGTGTTGCATCATTTGCTACTACTACTGTTAAAGGTGATAAAAACAATTTAGCTACCGCTGACAGAGCTGGTGACAAAAATAATTTGGCTACCGCCGACAGAGCTGGTGACAAAAATAATTTAGCTACTGCTGACAGAAACGGCGACAAAAACAATTTGGCTACTGCTGACAGAAACGGCGACAAAAACAATTTAGCAACAGCTGACAGAGCTGGTGATAAAAACAACTTGGCAACCGCTGACAGATTCTAAACGTAAACTCAATATATAATTATCCCATATAATATAAAATATACTATACAAAGTCATGAAAAAATTATTTATAGCCACAGCAATCATATTCTCTACAAGTGTTTCTGCGTCATTTGCTAATACTTTAAAAGGCGATAAAAACAATTTGGCTACTGCCGATAGAATGGGTGATAAAAATAATTTGGCTACTGCTGACAGAGCTGGCGACAAAAACAACTTAGCAACCGCTGACAGATTCTAATCAAGCTATATAAGATAACAGATCATGAAAAAAGCAGCAATAATTGCAGGTATAATTTTAACAACAGGTGTAACAACATTTGCGTTAACAAACAAAGCAAACAAAACCGAAGAAGTTAAAGTAAAAATTGAGAATACTGCAAGCAAAACAACTACCGAAAGCGCTAACACTACATTAGCTACTGCTGACTAACCTACCGGGTAACAATCATCTTTTTACTCACCAATTGCCCGCCAACCTGCATACTATATATATATATACCCGGGTAAAGATCATTTAAAGGGACGCTCACGGTACGATAACCCGCATTTTGATAAGAATCATATATTGTCTTAATAAACTTCCCGCTTATATTATATAAATTTATCAGCACCCTTCCCGCTTGCGACAAACTAAATCCAATAGTAGTACGATCAATTGAAGGGTTAGGATAATTTTGGTTAAGGCCGATAACCAACAATTTATCTTCGATAGCCTGGTTAATGGCATCAAACCACACATAGCTTATTAATTTATACCCCTCCGCATTAGGATGCACATAATCCTGGTATAAAGTAAAATCGCGGCCAAGTGCCCTGTTTATATCTGCAAGGTATATATTATACTCATGGGCCAATCTTCTATACAGCGCATTTATCTGACTTATATATAAATTAGCAATTTTATATTGCTGATTATTTTGATCATTAAAAAATTGTATGGTACCAATAATAGGTATTAATTTATTTTTCAATGATGTCTCTATATAATACCGCATATTTTTTTCGGTATCACTAAGTTTAATTTTTTTGGCGGCTAGTTGCAGTGCGTCATTAGCACCTATAAGAATGATAATAAAGCCTGTACGCCCGGCTATAGCCGCTGGAAATCTCGCTAACCCCTGCGTTGTTGTTTCACCTGATACACCATTTTTGGTTACAGAAACAATAACCCCTGTATAACAAGCTTCAATATTATTTAAAAGACCTGTTTGGAAAGAAAAGCCGCCCACACCTTCAACTGTGCTTGCGCCGAAAGTAGTTACATTAATACTATCCTTACCATAAAATTTGGCCGCGGCACTACAGCTAGGAGCTTGTGCATATCCAGGCAAAAAGTATATGGAAAAAACAATGGAGAGGAATATTATCTTACGATAACCCATTTATTTAATCGCAATTTAAATTAATTCTACAAATATACTTAAAAACGTCCATCAACAACAAGCCTCAATATTAAGTAATTATTAAAAATTTAAAATATGTATATGGTGGTTTTTCTTATTTAAACATGCATTATATTTGCCTTAAAATTAATTGAATATGCAGCATATAAAACAATATATAGAGCAACACAAACAACGTTTATTAGATGAACTTTTTGACCTTTTGCGTTTCCCATCTGTAAGTGCCGATCCTAAATATAAACCAGAGGTACTAAAAACTGCCGACTACGTAGCTAAAAAGTTAACAGAAGCGGGCGCAGATAAAGTTGAGGTTTGCCAAACAGCCGGCTACCCTATTGTTTATGGCGAGAAAATAATTGACCCGACAAAACCAACGGTTTTGGTTTACGGCCATTATGATGTGCAACCACCCGACCCGCTGGAGTTATGGAAAACCCCACCATTTGAACCTACTGTGCGCGATGGTAAAATATATGCCCGCGGTGCCTGCGATGATAAGGGCCAATTTTATATGCACGTTAAAGCATTTGAATTGATGATGCAAACCAATACCCTACCCTGCAATATTAAATTTATGATAGAGGGCGAAGAGGAAGTTGGATCAAACAACCTAGGCATTTTTGTAAAAGCTAATAAGGAAAAGTTAAAAGCTGATGTAGTGCTGATATCAGACACCTCAATGATCAGTATGGAAAATCCTTCGTTGGAAACGGGCTTGCGTGGCTTATCTTATTTAGAAGTAGAGGTAGTTGGCCCTAACCGTGATCTGCACTCGGGTGTTTATGGTGGCGCGGTGGCTAACCCCATCACTATATTAACCAAAATGATAGCCAGCATGCATGATGAAAACAATCATATTACCATTCCCGGCTTTTATGATGAAGTTATTGCGTTAACTGAAGCTGAGCGTAAAGAACTAAACGCTGCACCTTATAATGAGGCAGCATATAAAACCGACCTGGATGTTGCCGAGTTATGGGGCGAAAAAGGTTACACTACTTTTGAGCGTACGGGCACACGCCCTACACTTGAAGTTAACGGAATTTGGGGAGGCTACATTGGCGAAGGCGCTAAAACCGTTTTGCCATCAAAAGCCAATGCGAAGATCTCTATGCGCTTAGTGCCTAACCAGGGATCAGCAAAAATAACGCAGTTGTTCACTGATCATTTTAAGAAGATTGCGCCGGCATCAGTAAAAGTAACGGTAACCCCTCACCATGGTGGTGAACCGGTAGTTACACCAACCGACAGCATTGCCTATCGCGCGGCACAAAAAGCTATTACCGAAGCATTTGGCAAAGCACCTATACCAACCCGTGGCGGCGGCAGCATACCCATTGTAGCTTTATTTGAAGCAGAGTTGGGAATAAAAACCGTACTAATGGGTTTTGGTTTGGATAGCGATGCACTGCACTCGCCAAACGAGAAGTATGATATTTTTAACTATTATAAAGGCATAGAAACTATACCGTTATTTCATAAATATTTTGCGGAGTTGAGCAAGTAAAGATTAGTTATTAAAGATTGAAGATTAGTCGCCTATCAACTAATCTTCAATCTTTATTTTTCAATCTTTAAATAGTGAACTTCTCGCACCCCTCCAAAAACTCTTCACTCGCGTCTGCCCCTATTCCAATCGCATCATCAATATTCAAATAATAACCATCATAAGTTACCCCGCCTATGCATGGGTCTGCCAGGTGGCCCAGCATGCAGGTATCCATATCATAAAATTTAATATTAGGGCTGCTGTAAACAAAATGCAGTTTGGCGCTAAGCGCGATACGGCTTTCCAACATTCCGCCCATCATGCAGGGTATGCTATGTTCAGCTGCGGTATCATGGATTTGTTTAGCCTCGAATATGCCGCCGGCTTTAGCCATTTTAATGTTGATATAGTGGCATGAGTCGCTTTCTATCTGCTTACGCGCATCGTGGTGATTATAAACACTTTCATCAGCCATAATTTTTACCGGCGATAGCTTCATCAACTCGGGCAATTTATCATCATACCAGGTGCGCATGGGTTGCTCGCAAAACTCAATATCATATTTACCTAAAGCCTGTAAAGCATACACAGCGTCATCAAAACTCCAGCCCTGGTTAGCATCAACGCGGATCTTCATTTCATTACCAATCGCTTCGCGGATCTGTTTAATACGCTCTACATCCTCCACCGCGTTTTTACCCAGTTTTACTTTTAATATACCTGCACCCAATTTTTTAAATGCTATGGCTTTTTGTGCCATTATACCCGGCTTGCCTAGGCCAATAGTAATATCGGTTTCAACTTTACGTTTTTCGCCGCCTAAGAATTTATAAAGTGGCAGTCCAGCGTTTTTAGCGGCAATATCATACAGTGCCATATCAAAAGCACTTTTTATGGTGCCGTTACCTGCTATAGCATCATGCAGTTGTTGTAAACGTGCCGGTATATCCAACGCGTCCTTACCTTTCCAAAGTTTGGCAAAGTCCCTAGCAACTACCAGGCAGGTATCCTGCGTTTCACCTACTATCATCGGGAAAGCCGCGCACTCTCCTACTCCATAAAACCCCGCATCGGTATGCACCCTTATAAAAGTATTCTGCGCATGATCCATCGTCCCTGTAGCTATGGTGAACGGCTCCATAGGTATGCTGAAACGGTAGATGTCTATATGGGTAATGATTACCTGTGATGCCATAAGCGAAAATACTGAAATAATGTAGAGACGCAATGCATTGCGTCTCTACAACGCACGAAAATAATTTGCACTATTAAAGTATTACCCTATATTTGTTGTACTACAAGTCAATACAATTTCAATTTTAGCCGCCTTCGTCCTTAATATTACAAGGAAAAGTCGCCTGGCTAATTTAAAACTTTCTTTAAAACATACAATTACATGGCACTAGAAAACACGCCTGCAAATTTTGATTATAATTCGACCAGGAATAAACTTATCCTGTCTGAATATGGCCGCAACGTACAAAATATGGTTAAATATATTGTCGCGCTACCTACCAAAGAAGAACGTAACCGCTACGCACAGGTTGTGATAGACCTGATGGGCTTTTTAAACCCGCATCTGCGCGATGTTGCCGATTTTAAGCATAAACTTTGGGATCACCTGCATATTATATCTGATTTCCAAATAGATGTAGATTCTCCGTACCCTAAACCCAGCGAAGAGGCTATACATATTAAGCCCGAGCCTTTAAGGTACCCTAACCAGCGTATCCGCTACAAACACTATGGCAAAACCATAGAGATGATGATAGAAAAAGCCAAAAGCATTGAGGAGCCCGAGCGCCGCAAGCACATGGTGCAAGCTATTGCCAACTTCATGAAAATGGCTTATGTGCAATGGAACAAAGACTCGGTATCAGACGAGACGATATTAGCCGACCTGGTTGCCTTATCAAAAGGTGAACTAAAAATTGACGAAACTATCAACCTAAATAAAGTTGAATACCGCGCACCTACCCACACACAAAACAATAATAACAGCCGTGGTGGCCGTACCAACAACCAAAGCAACCGTGGCGGTACAGGCGGAGGTACCGGTGGCAGAAGCAATAACAACCCGCGTAATAATAACAATCAAAACAACCGCAACCGTAATAATGGTGGCGGCAAAAAGTATTAAGCCAATGGTTCATAGATGATGGTTAATGGTTAATTGCCTTAATTATGAGCCATCATTTTTATCGAAAATAATCCAATCTTTGTATAGTTCTTGAAGGTTTTATCCATGAACTATAAACCATTAACTATCAACCTATGACTAACGCGTTCGAAATACAGGGAGGCAAACCCTTAAAAGGCGAAATTACCCCCCAGGGTGCTAAAAACGAGGCTTTACAGATCCTGTCGGCAGTATTGTTGACAGAGGAGAAAATAACCATCAGCAATATCCCGAATATTAAAGATGTAAACATGCTGATAGAGCTTTTGGGCGATATGGGCGTTATTGTTGAGAAACTTGGCCCCGATACCTACAGTTTTGAAGCTAAAGAGATAGACCAGGATTTTTTCCAGTCAGACGCTTTTAAAGCTAAGGGTGGTGGTTTGCGTGGCTCTATTATGATAGTTGGCCCGTTGCTGGCCCGTTTCGGCAAGGCATCCATACCAAAACCCGGTGGCGATAAAATTGGCCGCAGGCGTTTAGATACTCACTTCCTGGGTTTTGAAAAACTGGGCGCGCAATTTAACTACAACCCTGCTGACGGTTTTTTTAATGTTGATGCATCAAACCTGCAAGGCACTTATATATTATTAGATGAAGCATCGGTAACAGGGACAGCTAACATTGTAATGGCGGCTGTTTTAGCTAAAGGTATTACTACCATATATAACGCGGCCTGCGAGCCTTACCTACAACAGCTTTGCAAAATGCTTAACCGCATGGGTGCCAAAATTAGTGGTATAGGTTCAAATTTATTAACTATTGAAGGTGTTACCAAACTAGGCGGTACAGAGCATAGGATGCTGCCTGATATGATAGAGATCGGGTCGTTCATCGGCCTTGCAGCTATGACAGGCTCTGAGATCACTATTAAAGATGTTCATTACGATGAGTTAGGTATGATCCCCGATGTATTTAAACGTTTGGGCATTAAATTAGAACGCAGAGGCGATGATATTTACATACCCGCACAAGATCATTATGAGATAGAAACGTTTATTGACGGCTCCATCATGACCATTGCCGATGCACCATGGCCAGGCTTTACGCCCGACTTATTGAGCATCGTATTGGTTGTTGCCATACAAGCCAAAGGCTCGGTACTGATTCACCAAAAAATGTTCGAGAGCCGTTTGTTCTTCGTGGATAAATTGTTGGATATGGGCGCGCAGATAATTTTATGCGATCCGCATCGTGCTACGGTTATCGGGTTGAATAAACAAGTACAACTGCGCGGTATTTCCATGACATCGCCCGATATACGCGCGGGGGTTTCTTTATTGATCGCTGCGTTGTCAGCAAAAGGAAAATCAACCATCTACAACATTGAGCAAATTGAGCGCGGCTATCAAAATATTGATAAACGCTTGCAAGCTTTGGGTGCTGATATTAAGAGAATATAATTTTTTTGAGGTTTAAAGGATAAAAGTAAAGGCGAAAGGTTAGAAAATCTTTCGCCTTTATGGTTAATTATAACAGCATTAACAAAGTTGCTGCACTCATTACTATCATCAAGCCATCCTCAATGATGGTAACAGTACTCATGGGCAGGTTAAACACGGCACCCAAACAAGCGCATTGTATAGTTCTCTTATTCAATATGCTTTGTAAAACGCCAATAATGCTTATTGTCATCACCACAAAAGTTAAAGCATTGGTAATTAACGGATAGATGTTTAATGCAAAAGCCAAACCTAAAGCCAATTCGATAAAGGCATATATATAAGCCCATGGCCTGAATTTTTTGGCCACCACATCGTACATAACATAGCTATCTGCAAAGCCATCAAGATTTAACATTTTAAAAAATGAAAACACCAAAAAGAAACCGGCCATAAAAACACGCATGGCTAGTGATATGTCAAAAACAGGTTTAATGTTTCCGGCTATTAAGGCTATTGCCAATATATATCCAAATATTAATAATATGGGTTTATAGGTCTCTACCCATGATTTTGAGTCTTCTTCAGCATCAGCTAAATGCGCCGGATACACATAAGGCATATCCGCTATTTGGTATTTTGGATAATCTTTTAAAGCATCTTTAAATATAGCCGTATTAATGTGCTTATCCATTTCGATAATGGCTTCACCTTTTTGCAGATCAATATCTACTTGTTTTACATTTGATACAGCGGAAAGTAATTGCTGTACTTTAGATTGGCATCCGGAGCAAGTCATCCCGGTTATTTGATAGGTATGTTTCATAATTTTAATTATTTACATACAAATTTACGGCAGCTTAGGGGCTAAGCTTTTACAACATTTAGTGTTTAACTTATAACATTTACAGGTCTTCTATATTACTGCGCTTGTTTAGTTTAATAGCTTTAAAATAGCCCGGAGTAAGCCCAGTGATCTTTTTAAATTGAGTTGATAAATACGCAACACTGCTATAACCCAATTTAAAAGCTATCTCGCTTAAAGTAAGTTCATCATAAATAAGCAGCTCTTTTATTTTTTCAATTTTTAGATTGATAAAGTATTTTTCGATGGTATTACCTTCAACTTCAGAAAAAAGGTTACTTAAGTAGTTATATTCATAATTCATTTCGCGAGTTAGGTATTCAGATATATTTATGTTTAAAGGCTCTTCTGTATAATGGACCAGGTTTATGATCAGGTTTTTTATTTTTTCGATGATGCGGCTCTTTCTATTGTCGATAATTTCAAATCCCAGCTTCTTTAAATCTTTATCAAGCTGTTCAATATTATTATCATTTAAACTTTGCGTTGTTACAACTTCGCCCAATGCTATATCTTGCACCTCATAACCTGCATCTGTAAACACCTTTTGCACTGCCATAATGCAGCGACGGCAAACCATATTTTTAACGTACAATTTCATATTATATAAATTTATACAGAATAGTTATAAAAAACCTTTTACCTTTCGTCTTTTACCTTTCACCTCAAAAATACTATCTTTATATAAACCCATCATAAACCCTACATGTCATATAAAAACCGAAAATCAAGTTATACCAACTTTATACTGATCTTCGTATTTATTAAAATAGCCTTAAACGCGTTGGCTATTTCCAATTTTGGTTTTCACCGGGATGAGTTGTTGCATTTGGCATTAGGGGACCATTTAGACTGGGGATATAAAGAGGTGCCGCCTTTTATAGCGGTGCTGGCTAAGGTCACTACTGTAGTATTTGGCAACTCTGTTTTTGCGGCACGCATATTTAGTACTATATGCGCGGGCCTTATTGTTTGGTTAGTTGGCCTAGTAACGGTTGAGTTTGGTGGCAAAATGTTTGCTATAACGTTGGCATGTTTAAGTTTCATTTTCGCTCCGGCATTTGTTGCCAGCGACTACCTGTTCCAACCTGTAGTATTCGACCAATTATGGTGGATCTTAGCTGTATGGCTTATCATAAAATATATTAATCACCATTCGGTAAAATACCTTTATATATTAGGCGCGGTAATTGGCATTGGCCTGCTCACCAAATACACAATGGGCTTTTTTGCCATTGCATTAATATTGGGGCTGTTGCTTACCAAACAACGTAAACTATTGTTAAACCGCCATATATTAGGCGCTACTACAATTGCGCTGTTAATATTTTTGCCTAATATCATCTGGCAGTTTCAGCATCACTTGCCGGTGATTACCCATATGAAAACGCTGCAAAAAAACCAGCTAAACTATATTAAGCCCGGTGATTTTATAATGCAGCAAATAAGCGTTAATGGTATTGCTTTATTTTTATGGTTAATTGGGTGTGGCTTTCTGTTGTTTTCCTTCAAGCTGCGTAAATTTCAATTCCTGGCGTTTGCCTACGTACTGATATTTATCTTCCTTATGAAAATGAGCGGTAAAAACTATTACATATTTGGCGCATATCCAATGCTTTTTGCCGCAGGTGGTTATGCCTTTGAGCGCTGGATAAATATTAAACATACAGCCTTGCGTGTATTGGTAGTATGTTTGTTTACCCTGCCAAACTTAGTAATGTTGCCTATGCTATTACCTGTATTACCGTTAAAGCCAACTTTATCGCTTTTTGACTTTATTAATAGGCATACTAATTTTATGAAATTTATAACGGTTTGGGAAGATCGAAAAAACCATGCCACCAGCCAGGATTACGGCGATATGTTTGGTTGGGACGAGCTAACTCAAAAAGTAGCCAAAGTGTATTACAGTTTACCCCCCGAACAACGCAAAAACACACAAATATTTGCAGATAATTATGGCGAAGCAGGTGCTTTACATCATTTTGGAAAACAATATAATTTACCCGAAACAGCATCATTAGGAAGCAGCTTTACTTTATGGGCGCCTGATAATTTGGATGCGAAATATATTATTTATGTAGATGACTGGGGCGGCAAAAATATAGCACGCTTAGCGCCGGTATTGGTTAGCTATAAAAAGGTGGGCGAAATTGAAAATCCCTTGGCTGTAGAAAAAGGCACAGGCATTTATTTTATTGAAACCAAACCCCAATTAAATGTTGGTTATAAAAAGGAACTGGCCCAGAAACGAATGGAATAAATTAGCGAATATGCCAATTTGCTGATGTGCGGATAAATTTTCATTTATTTTTGCGTTTTAACTTTAACACATGCGCGGCTTAAAAACAATTCTCTTCCTCATCATATCAAACACCTTTATGACCTTTGCCTGGTACGGGCACTTAAAATTTAAAGATTACGATTGGGGTAAAAACCTGGGATTAATATCTGTTATCCTGATAAGCTGGGGACTGGCGTTTTTTGAATATATGTTCCAGGTACCGGCAAACCGTGCAGGCTTTAAAGGCGACGGCGGCCCTTATACCCTGGTACAGCTAAAAACTATACAGGAAGCTATAACACTTATCGTCTTCATGCTCTTCTCCGTAATATTCTTCAAAACCGAAAAGTTTGCATGGAACCATTTAGTTGGTTTCGGGCTGATTGTATTGGCTGTGTTTGTGATATTTAAGAAGTGGTGATCCTTCGACAAGTTCAGGATGACAATGCATAAAAAGGAGGCTGTCATGGTGATCCTGTCGAACCATTGCGGGCAATGGCCTTTACGCTCGATCCTTCGACCAGCTCAGGATGACAGCGCACTTTTATTTTGCTGTCTTTGCTAATTCAGGCAGCAAGTCCCAATCACCATTAATAATAGCTTCCTTTTTTTCACGTCTCCACCCTTTAACTTGCTTCTCAAAAGCTATTGCCTGATTCACATCTGTAAACCTTTCACAAAAAACAAGCTTTACCGGTCTTCGCCTGTAGGTATAGCTATTCTTATTAAAACCTGTTTCATGTTCACTAAGTCGCCTATCTATTTTATTAGTAACGCCTGTATAATATGAGCTATCATTGCACAATAATATGTAGACGTAATATTGTTTCATTTTTAATTTTAAAAGAGCGTTGTCATCCTGAGCCTGTCGAAGGATTGCGGGCAAAGGCCATTACGCGCGATCCTTCGACAGGCTCAGGATGACAGCCCGCATTGTTTATATACCCTACGCCGATATGGCATTAATAATATCGTATTGCGTAATGATGGCTATATGGCCTTCATGCTCAACCAATACAGCTATATTATCGTTGTTGATCATTGCTGAGATCCTATCTATAGATGTATTAATATCCACAAACGGGAATGGCGCTGTTGCAATCGCTTTTAATGGCTGAGATTTTAGCGATGGATTTTCCAGCAGCGCGTTCAATATATCGCTTTCTGTGATTTTACCTATAACCATACCGGCCTGCGTAACCGGGATCTGTGATATGTTAAGCGACTTGATAGTATTGATAGCTTCTAAAACAGATTTTTCACTGTCTATAGTAACTATCTCCTGGCTTTCTTTTTTGCCGATGATGTCTTTGGCGGTTAGCTTGCCATCTTTCAGGAAACCACGATCGCGTAGCCAATCATCATTATACATTTTACCCAGGTAACGCGTACCATGATCCGGAAAGATAATAACTACCACATCGCCCTCTTTAAACTTATCCTTCATTTGCAGCAAGCCCGCCACTGCCGAGCCTGTTGAGTTGCCTACAAAAATACCTTCTTTACGGGCTATCTCGCGGGTCATTAGGGCGGCATCTTTATCAGTTACTTTTTCAAAATGGTCTATCAGGTTAAAATCAACGTTGGCTGGTAAAAAATCCTCGCCTATGCCTTCGGTAATGTATGGGTAGATTTCGTTCTTATCAAGCTCGCCGGTTTCTTTATACTTTTTAAATACCGAACCATAGGTGTCAATACCTAAGATTTGTACAGACGGCTTTTTTTCTTTTAAGTATTTAGCGATGCCCGATATAGTACCACCCGTACCAACACCTGCGATAAGGTGAGTTATTTTACCTTCCGTCTGCTCCCAGATCTCGGGGCCGGTAGATTCATAATGCGCCTGCGAGTTAGACAGGTTATCATACTGGTTAGGCTTCCATGAATTAGGCACCTCGCGCTCTAAGCGGGATGAAACCGAGTAGTACGAACGTGGGTCTTCCGGGTCGACATTTGTAGGGCAAACAATAACCTCGGCACCAAAGGCACGTAGAGCGTCAAATTTTTCTTTTGATTGCTTATCGGTACTGGTAAAGATACATTTATAGCCTTTTATAACAGCAGCAATAGCCAGTCCCATACCGGTGTTGCCGGATGTACCTTCAATGATAGTGCCGCCGGGTTTAAGCTTGCCGCTTTGCTCGGCATCCTCTATCATTTTGAGGGCCATACGGTCCTTTATTGAGTTGCCGGGATTAGTAGTCTCAATTTTAGCTAAAACCGTTGCCGGAATATCCTTTGCTACTTTATTTAATTTAACCATAGGTGTATTGCCAATGGTTTCTAATATATTGTTATGCCACATGGTGGTAGTTGATTGTGTGAGTAGTTGCCTTACAAATTTAACTATTAGGTTTTGTTATTGTTCTATTAAGTTTATTTGATTAAGCGAGTTCCGCCAACCAATCAACTTAATCAACTTAATCAACTATTCAACTTAATCAACTTAAAACCGCAAGTGTTTAACCGTCAGGCCACCGTTAATTAATTGTTTTAATGATTCAATACCAATTTTTAAATGTGTTTCTACAAACCGGGAGCTAACTTTCGAATCACTTTCGCTGGTTTTAACTCCCTCTGGGATCATTGGTTGGTCTGACACTAGTAACAATGCGCCCGTAGGTATTTTGTTAGCAAAACCGCAGGTAAATATGGTTGCCGTTTCCATATCAACGGCCATGGCGCGCAGCTCTTTCAAATAGCTTTTAAACTTTTTATCATGCTCCCAAACACGGCGGTTTGTGGTGTAGCAGGTACCTGTCCAGTAATCCAAAGAGAAATCGCGGATGGTGGTCGATATCGCTTTCTGCAAAGCAAATGACGGCAATGCTGGTACTTCGGCTGGTAAATAATCGTTTGATGTACCTTCCCCTCTTATGGCCGCTATCGGCAATATCAGATCGCCTACGTTGTTTTTGCGTTTTAAGCCACCACATTTACCTAAAAATATAACGGCTTTTGGGTGTATTGCTGTAAGCAGGTCCATTACCGTAGCGGCAACCGAACTACCCATACCAAAATTAATAATTGTAATGCCGTTGGCAGTTACACTTTGCATAGGCTTATCAATGCCCATTATTGGGGCATTATCGTTCCACTCAGAAAATAGCTGAATGTATTTTGAGAAATTGGTCAGGATTATATAATCGCCAAACTCATCTAACGGCCTGCCGGTATAACGTGGCAGCCAGTTAGCCACAATGGCCTCTTTTGTTTTTAGGCCGGCTTTTACGGGGCTTGACACCTCTTTTACTTTTGGGGTCTCCCCATCCTTTTTTATATTTAATTCTTCATTCATAACCTTTTTATTTTATACAGCAAACCCCGGCGTTACACCAGGGTTGCAGTTTAATTTATACAAAAATAGCTTTAAGCTATATAGTTGTTGTTAAGCCACTTTTAACTTTTTAAGGTCTGATTTTTCAAATTTCTCATGGGCATAATCTAACGTAACGTTTAATTTCTTGATATCTTTTTTAGATGGGAATTCAAACATCGCGTCTATCATTATAGCCTCACATATAGAACGTAAACCACGTGCGCCTAATTTAAATTCCATTGCTTTATCAACAATAAATTCAAGCACATCATCTTCAAAATCTAATTTTACGCCTTCGTATTCAAACAGTTTTTTGTATTGCTTTAACAACGAGTTTTTAGGCTCTGTTAATATATTGTGTAATGCTTCCCTATCTAATGGATTTAAGTAAGTAAGCACCGGCAAACGGCCTATTAACTCTGGTATTAAGCCAAATGATTTCAGATCCTGGGGGGTAATGTATTTGTAAAGGTTTTTCATATCAACCTCGCCATCATTACCTTTTAGTTTATAACCAACAGTTTGCGTACGTAAGCGGTTAGCAATTTTCTTTTCAATCCCGTCAAAAGCACCGCCGCATATAAACAATATATTACTGGTATTAACCGTGATCATTTTTTGATCGGGATGTTTACGGCCGCCTTGTGGTGGTACGTTTACCATAGTGCCTTCCAGTATCTTTAACAAAGCCTGTTGTACACCTTCGCCGCTTACATCACGTGTGATAGAAGCATTATCGCTTTTACGCGCGATCTTATCAACCTCATCAATATATACGATACCTTTTTCGGCAGTAGCTACGTCATAATCTGCAGATTGCAGTAAGCGGGTTAATATGCTTTCCACATCCTCGCCTACATAACCGGCCTCTGTTAATACAGTAGCATCGCAAATACAAAACGGAACGTTTAATACTTTAGCCAGCGTTTTAGCCAGTAAGGTTTTACCTGTACCAGTTTCGCCAACCATAATAATGTTTGATTTTTCAATCTCCACCTCATCCTTATCAATACGCTGGTTTAAGCGTTTGTAGTGGTTATAAGTAGCAACGGCTAGTATTTTTTTAGCATCATCCTGGCCAATAACATATTGATCAAGGTGGCTTTTTATTTCGGCTGGTTTTAATATCGCGGGAGCATTTGGCGAGGCTTTTACCTTACGCACTTTTAACTCTTCGGCCAATATCTCGTTAGCCTGGTTAACGCATTTATCACAAGTATGTGCATCCAGCCCCGCTATAAGCATCAGTGAGTCTTGCTTGCCTGCTCCGCAAAACGAACACCTTATCTCTTTACTATTTTTATTCATTGTGATATTACTTGTTAAACAAATTTACTCAATTGGTATGATATATACAAAGTCCAGAAGTTAGACAGTCAGCAAGCCCGAAAGATATAGTCCAATTACGAACTTTACTGTCTTTTGGACTTACCGACTAATATTCTAACTATCAAATTACTTCTTTGTTTTATTACCTCTTAATATTTCGTCAATCATACCAAATTCTTTGGCTTCTTCGGCTATCATCCAGTAGTCACGGTCTGATGCAGAATAAACTTTGTCATATGTTGCACCGCTATGATCAGCAATGATCTGGTATAATTCTTTTTTCAGTTTAGTAATCTCATGGTAAGATATCTCGATATCAGATTGCTGGCCTTGAGCACCGCCTGATGGCTGGTGGATCATCACCCTTGAGTGTGGTAATGCAGCACGTTTACCTTCGGCACCGGCGCAAAGCAATACCGCGCCCATTGATGCAGCCATACCGGTACAAATCGTAGCTACATCATTTGATATTAATTGCATGGTATCATAAATACCTAAGCCGGCGTAAACAGATCCACCCGGAGAGTTAATGTAAAGCTGGATATCACGTTTTGCATCGGCCGATTGTAGAAATAATAACTGCGCCTGGATAACATTAGCGTTCTGATCATATATAGGATCGCCTAGGAAAATAATACGGTCCATCATTAAACGCGAGAACACGTCTAATTGCGAGATGTTTAACTGGCGTTCCTCAATAATATAAGGCGTATAGCCCATTGGCGCTATACCGGTTGGCAGGTTTGCCCTGTCAACTCCGGCCATAAATTTATCTACGTGCAGGCCGCCAATTCTATGATGTTTAACAGCGTATTTTCTAAATTCGTTTCTATCTGGTATACTGTTCATATGTTTGTGTTTTTAATCTTTGTAATACGAGCGATTGCCCGCGATAAATATAGTTTTTAGTTGAATATAATTTTCAATATAAAGTTTGTGAAAAGTAAAAATAAACAGCCCCGCTAAATCTCCCCCGGTAGGGGAGACTTTTAAGCCCTACCTACCGGGGAGGGTTTGGGAGGGGCTAAAAAAAAAGCACCCATATTAAGTGGATGCTTTTTAAAATATATTTAAGGGTTTCCTTATTTTACTAACTCTTTAAAGTCATTATAAAAAATATCCTTTTTGTCTAAAGTAATTACGCTCTTAATATAATCTAATGTTTTAAGGGCTTTTACTTCGTCAAATACTTTATTAGCATTCTCTTTATTTTGAAGGTATTGTACAGCATATTGTGATAATTGCTCTTCAGCAATTGGCTGCGGACTGTACATTCTGAATTGCTGATCTAAACTTTGTTTTGCTGCCGCGAAAACTTCTTCGTATTTAATCTCGATGTTGTTTTCTTTAATGATCTTGTTCTCAATTAGTGTCCATTTAAGGTTTTGAGCAAAATCTTTATAGCCGCCTTCTAATTCTTCTTCAGTCAATTTCTCGTTAGTAACTTTTAACCAGCGTTTCAAGAAATCATCAGGTAAATTAAACTGAACTTTTTCTATGCTATAGTTATAGATATCGTTCTGTAATTTACGCTCTGCATCTTGCTGCATCATGCTTTCTAACTCTTCGGTTATTTTAGCTTTGAAGCCTGCTTCGTCGGTTACTGTACCTTCTCCAAATAATTTATCAAAGAACTCCTGGTTCAAGTCGCTTTCTTCTAAACGATTTACATTTTTAACAGTTAAACGGAAGTTTGATTTCAAATCAGCCGCTTCGCTTTCTTCAATGCCTAATATCGCGGCAATTTTTGCAGCATCGTTATTGTAAGCTTTCTGTATATCCAGTACTACTTCATCATCCTTTTTTACACCGATAAGCGATTTTTTAATTTTTGCGTCAGCTATCTGTTCTAAACGTACTGATGTTGTATTGGTTATTCCATCCTCAAAAACAGAACCATCTGGCGAAAGCTGCGTTAATTGCGCATATAACACATCATCCTCTGCCGATACGTCAGGATTTGTCATTTTGCCATAGCTTCTGCGGATATTTTTAACACGCTCGGCTAAAGTGGTTTCATCAATTTTTATCACATATTGTGTCAATTTATCTTTTGATGAAAAATCTATATTAAACTCGGGCGCTAAACCAATTTCGTAATTAAACTCAAAAGCGTCAGCAAAATCCCAGTTATATTCTTGTTTGTCGTCAACCTTAGGTAGCGGCTGGCCTAATACTTCTAATTTTTGCTCGGCTATATAATTGTTTAAAGTATCTGATAAAAGGTTGTTTACTTCATCAACCAAAATACTTTTACCATACATTTTCTTTATATGTGACGGCGGTACCATTCCCGGGCGAAAACCCGGCATTTTTGCTTTTTTAGCGTGGTCTTTTATCGCCTTATCAACACGGCCCTGGTAATCTGCCGGGTCAATATTAATTTTTACAACTGCATTCAGGTTATCAATTTTTTCCTGTGTAATATTCATCTTTAATGGGTATTTTAATTATTAGTGTCCGCGTTTACAGCTTAGTTATAATTGGGCTATAAATTTAGAGGCGCAAAAATACTAATTTATTTTTAATTAGCCCACCTCGCTATAATCGGCAACAAAATCAAAACTTAAACAGACAGAAGTACTATCATTTTAATTACAAAAAACTGACTAATAAGTCTTTTTTTTGTAATTATCCTGTTATAAAAGCAAATTATATATTGAAGGTGCAAACTTTTAGTTAACAATATCGTAATATTGATGCGTACTTCTTAACAGCCCCCCGTTATCGGTAAGGTACACAATCAAAATCAATCTCCTAATTATTTAAATCAGCACCAAACGGCAGGATATTAACCTTCATGAATGTTATCCTATTCTTAAATTTTAACAATCTAATTACCTATAAAACTTAAAACACACTTACTTATGAAACGATTATTAAAACCATTGGGACTGATTTTTTGCCTGGGAGCTATAGTTTCCTGCTCAAAACAAAATGTACCTGTAGCTACCGAAACTGTACCTATAAACCCGCTATCAGATTACACAATTACGCCCGACCCGGCTGACGGATTTACATTTAAGTTTAATAGCTTAGCTAAAGATTTTACAAAAGTAGAATGGCGCTTTGGAGACGATACGTTAGTGACCAGCTTAAGCCCAACCCATACCTATTTAACTACCGGAACGTTTTTAGTAGATCTAAAGACATTTTCAAAAACGGGAGATTATTCGCATAAATACGTTGCCGTAAATATAGTTCCGGATAGTGTATTAAAAGTAACTGCCGTAAAAACGGAAGTTTTATACCAGCTCCAGTTTAATGCAAGTATAAAGGGTAATATTAAATCTGTTTTATGGACCTTTAACGCGGTTGACCCGGTTACAAGCGCTGTAACAACTACTACAAGTACTCAACTATCTCCGCTCCAATCTTTTGCGTTCGGCAGTTTTAACAACTTTTCGGTAACAGTTACTACAGATAAGGGCAGCGTTGCAACTATCAGCAAGAATGTTACTACTGATGGAATAGCTACAGATATTACGCAATCTTACGTAGCTTTCAATTCAACTAACGAAAACACAGATCAAGGCCCTAACGAAGGTTCGCTCAAGTTGGTTGATGGTAATATTGCAACCAAATTTGGTTTCTATAAACCTTTCCCGGTTCCTGAAACTGCTACGCTTCAATTTGCAGCGCCGGTAACGGTGAAGCTTTATGCAATAGTAAATGGAAATGATTCAGGCAGTTCACGTGATCCAAACGAATGGTATATAGAGGGCTCGAACGATAACAATACATGGGACGTTCTTGACCATCAATTACTTACCATTGGTTTCGCTGATTACCTGGTATCCATTGGCCAAAGCGCTACCCAGTATAATAGGTTCTTTTATTATCCAATAGCTAATCCGAAACCTTACCAATATTATAGGTGGAGAATTGTAAGCACGTTTGCCGGTGCCTTCCAGATAGATGAGTTTAAGTTGTATAAATAATAGACTTTAATTTAACCTGTGTTCGGTGACATGCCGAACACAGGTTAATTAAATGCCTCCGACTATATTAATTACTGGCAAATTTAACCACGCTATTTTTAACCGGTTTTAAGGTTCTAAGATAGGTATAAATAGCACCCAGTTCATTTTCGCTCATGCCGCCATAGCCCCACCATGGCATAACGGTTTGAAAACCACCCGGCTTAACCGATACTGCGTTTTTACGATCGCTAAATGATTTAAATTTTGCAATAAACATTTCTTTTGTCCAACCGCCTATACCGGTGGCCATATCCGGAGTTATATTTGCTGATTTTACGGTACCTCCGTTTATTTTAAATGGCCTGCCGCCTGCAAATTCAAGCCCCGGCAATAGTGTACCCTTATCGTCCTGCGAGTGACATTCCATACAAGCACTTGACTGCACCATGTAAGCGCCAAATTTTAAGGTGTCTTTAACATCAGGCTTGGTTCCTAATTCAGCCTTTTTTGGCATGGTATGCACAATTATATTCAGCGGGAAATCAAGCTTTGATTGTGGATAATCGGCTTTTATAGGTTTAAGCGAACGTATATAAGCAATAACGTCATAAATATCTTCGCGGTCAAGTTTCGAATAATACGGCCATGGCATCAGCGGGAATATAGCGTTTCCATTTTTTCTTTGCCCGGTTACGATTGCTCTAAACAATTCGCCGTCTGTCCAATTAACCAATTTGTATGGTGTAATATTGGGCACATAAACTTCGCCCGGGAAACCTGCTCCTGCCTGGTCAAATAACTCGCCACCACCACCAAGCGTAGTGGTATCAATAGGTCCGCCCAATTTAGTCCAATCGCGTTTTGAGTGGCAATCAACACATGCCAAGACATTATATGCTAGGTATTTACCATGCGAAATTCGTTGCGGAGTTATATCTACTTTAATATTTTCGGGGTCGCCTACATTAGGTAAGGCAAAGGTTACATAGGCTGCACCGCCAATTATTATTACAACTATAGCTATTGCCAGGTAAGCAACAATTTTAATTACTTTTTTCATAATGTGTGATAAGATTTAATTGCGGGAAAAGCCTAAATAAACATCCCCCTATTTTTAATTTAATTAACTTTTGTTATTGATGAAGCACCCGATTTTTCATTTTTAATACTGGTTGGGTTGCCTTTATATTTTATAACCGATGCGCCGCTACTGTTTACCGTTAAATCATGCAATACATTAATTTCGCATTCGCTGGCACCTTGGGTTGTAATGCTGTAGTTGCCTACAACAAAATCAAACGCATGTACTTTGCCTCCGCCATTTAGGTCGATAGTATGCGAGGTTGCCTGGCCCTTTAAAGCAATTTCTGTTGCACCATTAGCTTCGGTATTAACGTTAGCCGCATCCAAATCAATGTTTACTTTGGTTGCGCCTGCCAGGTCAAGGTGAATATCTTTAGCAACTATTTTCCCGGTTGATGTAATATTAATAGCACCCAATGCTTTGATATCATTAAGGTTATGCACGCCGATAGTGACGGTCAGATCACCACTACTGCTGCAAATGTTTTTTCCATCGGTTGATATGCGTAGTTTATCACCATCTATTTCAGTTTTAATAATCTTCAATAAATTATCATCAGCAGCAACTGATACGGTTAATGAGCTGTCTTGCTTTAAAACAACATCAAACGCTCCTGATATATCCAGCTTTTTAAAGTCGGTTACTTTTCTATTCTCAGTAATCCAATGGCCCGAGCCACGCTCGCATCTCATCCTGCACGATGACAATGCTAATAATGAAATACCGGCAATTACAGTTAATATGGTTAAGTAAGATTTTTTCATGGCGTTTTTTTTGTTTAGATGAGCGCTAATTACTTTAGGTATTGCTTATTAGACTACTAATTGTTAATTGAAGTTACAAAAAAAACCGGGAGTAAATTAGCTCCCGGTTTAAATAATATATAGTGAACTTTTGCAAAAGTGTGCTTAGGTTACAAGCTTGCCATTTTTTCTTGGGCTAAACAGGCAGCTGCTTTGGTAGTATTTTTTACGGTGCTATTAACTACCGTAAGGTTTGTTTTATTTATGGCTGATGATTGGCTATAAGTTGAGCTATAGTCATATACATTACCTGATAGGTTAGCAATTGCATGATTATTTACTGTAAAATTAGCAGCAAAGACATTTAATTTTAATTGTGCTGACGCATTGTTGTTTAACGTTACACTTAAATCAATTGCAGAAAGTGTTCCGTATGATTTAATTGACGCGTTATCACTAGCAGTTATAGTACGTAAATCAGATACGGTAACCAATACTACCAATTTATCGGCAGTGTATGATGATATACGCAATACGCCGTCTTTGTCTTGTACCAAAGCATTTTGCTCATAGTATTTATCGTAAACTTTTACTTCGTCTTTATCACCATTGATGATGTAAACTTCAACATTTCCTGATGCTTCAATTTTGCTGATGTTGTTTGTTGCTACCAATATCGCAGTGTTATTATTGTTGCCATCTTTTGTGGCTGCTTTTGTTATTGTTGCGCTTAATATAATGGTTAACAATGTGATTAGAGTTACAATTCTAGTTTTCATGATCTTATTTATTTGTTGTGATTTTCTTTTTTTATTATTTTAAATACATCCATAAGACGGCACGAAATAAGAAAGGTTACATGAAGATAGTGTAAAAACGACACAATGCCTGTTTTCCTCGGTAAACGCCCTGTATGTGTCGGTGAAAACGGAATAAATATTAGAATACGATGCCACTAAAACGTGTCGAAGAGAGAGTTCTGTAGTCTAAGTGATTCTTTACAAGTAGTATTTCTCGCCGTTAAACTTTATCTTACCGGCATCAAGCAGCAGGCGTATGGTATCCAGCCGTTCTTTTTCAATGCCGTTTTTAATAGATGTTATTAATGAGCTGATATCTAAAGGCGCAACGCTTAGCAATTGGGCCACTTCGTTGGTGATATCGTCAAATACATCCGTTGCATTTCGCTTGCGCTTCTCGTCAAGGCATACATCGCAGATACCACATTTATCAGAGTTGGGCTCATCAAAGTAGGATAGTAATAACTGGCTGCGACATTTTTTATGAGTACAGTAAGCAAATACGGCTTCTATTTTTTTAAGATAGGTGGCTTTGCGCTGTTCTATATATTGTTTATTAATATATAAGTTATTGGGATGCTGGCGCGATTTTAAATAAGTAACCTGCGGCTGATCGTTTTGAGGCAAATAGCTTAATATACCATACTCCTGCAATTGTTTTAAACCTTCTATTACCTGCTGCACGCTCATGTTACCGCGCCGTGCCACATCAAACTCCTTTAAACTTACATAGTTTTCAAATGCGCCTCCGTATGATCGCAGCAGGGTTTTAACAAAGGTATCCCAACCGGCATTTTGTATCTGGAAATTATACAACTGTTCATTAAACACCTCGAACCTAAAGCGCGATAGTAAAAACACACTTTCAGTAAACGACAGGTATTCATCATGCTCTAAAAATTTCAGGGCATTTAATGTTTTTATAACATCCAGCTTGTATTTGGCGCAAAAATCACCCAAGTCCAGGTCGAAACTTATCCCCGCCCCAGCGCCATAAGCTACCGAGTAATAATTAGATAGGTAATGATATACCAGCTTTATCTCATCAACAGTGGGGAAACTTAACTCAAATATTTTTTCCTGCCTGGCTCTGTCAGCATTATTATATAATAATATAGCATAGGCTTTCTTTTCATCGCGTCCTGCCCTGCCGGCCTCCTGGTAATAAGCTTCCAGGCTTTCGGGCAGGTCTTTATGTATCACAAAACGCACATCGGGTTTATCAATCCCCATCCCAAAGGCATTAGTGGCTACTATAATGCGGGTTTTATTATTTTTCCAGCTCTCCTGTTTTTTAGACCGTTCATCAGGCGTTAATCCCGCATGGTAGTAATCGGCCTTAATACCGTTATCATTATAAAACTTAGCTATCTCGCCACATTCGCGGCGGCTGCGCACGTAGACAATGCCGCTGCCTTTTACGCCTGTGGCAATGTCCAGCATCTTCCTGAACTTATTTTCTTCGTGCTGTACTACATAGCTTATGCTTTTGCGCTCAAAGCTTTGCTGAAAGACTATGCCTTTTCTAAACTGCAGTTGTGTCTGTATGTCTACTCTAACTTCGGCAGTAGCGGTAGCTGTAAGTGCAAGTACCGGCACATCGGGGTGTAATTCGCGCAGGTCGGCAATATGCAGGTAGGCCGGCCTGAAATCATATCCCCATTGCGATATACAATGCGCCTCATCAACCGCAAAAAGATTTACCTTCATGTACTTAATGCGCTCGCGCACCAGGTCAGACAGTAAACGCTCCGGCGATAGGTATAGAAACTTAACCTGGCCGTAAACGCAATTATCCAGTGCTAAATCAATTTCGCGCTTGCCCATACCGGCTACAATGGCAGTAGCTTCAATGCCCTTAGTTTTTAAATTCTCTACCTGATCCTTCATCAGGGCTATAAGCGGTGATACCACAACACATATCCCGTCCCTGGCCATGGCAGGCACCTGGAAACATACCGACTTGCCCCCACCGGTAGGCAGCAGGGCCAAAGTATCATGCCCCAACAATACAGATTGGATAATATCTTCCTGCATAGGACGGAAGGTATCGTGGTTCCAATAAGTTTTTAAAATTTCCTGTATTGTCATTGTTTTGTGGCAATTCCAAAACTATTAATAATGCGCAATAGTTTTAACTTAGCGTTTTATAAAATATTAACTGAATGAAGCTCCTTAAGATAACATTTATATTATTAGCTATAGCTTGTAATGTACAAGCCCAAAAATGGAACGTTGAAGCGCCTCCCGGCCTGGCTAAAAAAGTTACCATTACTACCACCGAAGGTACTTGGATGAACCTTGATGTAAGCCCCGATGGTAAAACTATTGTATTTGATTTATTGGGCGATATTTATACTATCCCTGCTACCGGTGGCAAGGCTGTTTTATTAGCAGGTGGTAAAGCCTACGAAGTACAACCCCGTTATAGCCCTGATGGTAAATACATATCTTACACCAGCGATAAAGAAGGTGGCGACAATATATGGATAATGAATGCCGATGGCAGCAATAAACACTCTATAACTAAAGAAAGCTTTAGGTTATTAAATAATGCTTCATGGACACCCGATGGGCAATATCTGGTAGCACGTAAACATTTTACCGGTTCACGCTCATTAGGTGCCGGCGAGATGTGGATGTACCATAAAACCGGTGGCGATGGTATACAACTAACCAAACGCAAAAACGACCAGCAGGATGCCGGTGAACCAGCCGTATCGTCTGATGGTAAGTTTGTTTACTGGAGTGAGGATATGACCCCCGGCCCATCTTTTCAATACAGTAAGGACCCTAACGCGGGTATTTATGCTATAAGACGCTTAAACCGCGAAACCGGCAGTATTGAAACTGTTACCGGCGATGCAGGTGGCGCATGTCGCCCACAACTATCGCCTGATGGTAAATTAATGGCTTTTGTAAAACGTGTCAGGTTAAAATCAGTATTATACCTGCATAAATTAGACACCGGCGAAGAATGGCCTCTGTATGACGATTTATCGCACGACCAACAAGAAACATGGGCAATTTTTGGCGTATACCCCAACTTTGCCTGGACACCCGATAGCAAGAACATTATATTTTATGCTAAAGGGAAAATCCTGAACATGGATATAAACACCCTTAGCCCGATACAAATACCGTTTGAGGTTACTTCGCAACAAACTATTACTGACGCGTTGCATTTCCCGCAAAAAGTTTTCCAAGACGAGTTTACTGCTAAAATGATCAGACAGTTAACTACATCGCCTGACGGCAAACGCGTAGCATTTAACGCTGCCGGCTTTATTTATGTAAAAGACCTACCGGCAGGCGAGCCTATGCGGATTGATACTATAGGCGATTTTGAATACGACCCGCAATTTAGCCCGGATGGTAAAACCTTAGTATATGTTGGCTGGAGTGATGCTTTAAAAGGAGCTATTAATACTGTTGACCTGACCACCCATATTGTAACCAGGTTAACCAGCGAAAAAGGATTTTACTACACTCCAAAATTCTCAAACCGGGGTGATAAAATAATTTATCGCAAAGGTGAAGGTAATGAAGTACTTGGATTTGCTTATGGCACCAACCCGGGCATTTATACTATCCCCTTAACACCGGGTGCAACGCCGCAAATGATCATTAATAATGGTATTATGCCGCGCTTTTCAAGTGATGATAGTAAGATATATTATCAAAGCAACGAAGGCGGCAAAAAAGCCTATAAAGTGATGGACGTAAGTGGCGCTAATCAAAAAACATTATATACATCAACCTACGCTACGCAATTTGAGCCAAGCCCTGATGGTAAATGGATGGCTTTTACCGAATTATTTAACTGTTACATTACTCCCATGGTTAGTACCGGGAGCCCGTTGGACCTATCGGCAAGTAATAAATCACTGCCGCTAAGTAAGCTAACCCGTGATGCCGGTACTTATATACATTGGAGCAAGGATAGCAAAAAACTAATGTGGACCTTAGGACCAAAGTATTTTACACGGGATATACATAACGCTTTCCCTTTTATAGATGGCGGCGCGGATAAAACTCCACCTGTTGATACAGTGGGAGTAGATATTGGCCTAAAATTAAAAACTGATGTGCCTGATGGTAAAATTGCTTTCACCAATGTACGTATCATCACCATGAAAGATGATGAGGTTATTGAGAAAGGTACAATAGTTATTGACCATAACCGCATAGTGGACATTGGCAAATCTGCCGATGTACAGGTACCTGATGACGCTAAGGTCTATGACGTTGCCGGTAAAACTATTATGCCTGGTATAGTAGATGTACACGCGCATTTACACCCCAGCCCTGATGGTATTTCGCCGCAGCAGGATTGGAGCTATTTTGCCAATCTTTCTTATGGTGTAACTACCTCGCATGATCCATCAAGCAATACCGAAATGGTATTTAGCCAGTCTGAAATGTTAAAGGCGGGCCGTATGGTTGGGCCGCGGGTTTATTCAACCGGCTCCGTATTATATGGTGCCGATGGCGATTTTAAAGTAGTAATAAATAGTTTGGATGATGCCCTTTCGCATTTACGCCGTTTAAAAGCTGTAGGTGCATTTTCAGTTAAAAGCTATAACCAGCCACGCCGCGAGCAGCGCCAGCAAATTATAGAAGCCGCACGCCAGTTGCAAATGGAAGTAGTACCAGAAGGTGGTTCTACTTTCTTCACTAACATGAACATGATCCTTGACGGGCAAACCGGCATTGAACATGCTATACCTGTATGGCCTGTCTATAAAGATGTTAGGGCTTTGTGGAACGATAGCAAAACCGCCTACACCCCTACCCTTATAGTTAGTTACGGCACCCAGTTTGGCGAGAACTTTTGGTATGCTCGCACTGAGGTGTGGAAGGACGAGCATTTACTAAATTTCACCCCGAGATCAATTATTGATGCCCGATCGCGCCGTGTAACTACATCTGAATATGGCGAATATGGCCATATTGAAATATCAAAATATGTTAAGGCGATATCTGATGGCGGTACGAAAATAAACCTGGGCGCACACGGACAATTACAGGGCCTTGGCGCACATTGGGAAATGTGGATGCTGGCTCAAGGCGGCATGACACCTTTACAGGTAATACGTTGTGCTACTATTAACGGTGCATCCTACCTAGGTATGGATAAAGAAATAGGATCCCTGGAAAAAGGCAAATTGGCCGACTTGATCGTACTTAATCAAAACCCATTAGACGATATTCGCAATAGTAATAATATTAAATATGTAATGATTAATGGACGCTTGTATGACTCGGACAGTATGAACGAAATTGGTAATCACGAAAAAGTGCGTATGCGTTTTTGGTGGCAGCAAAACCGCGGCGAAAGTGTTACACTACCTGTTGGAAATACAGAAACGTATTTGTTTAGCAGTGAGAATGGAGATTAATCTGAGTTCGAAATTGGGATTTTAAAATTCTAATTTAGAAGAAAACACAACGCCCGGCATCTTTCGATAACCGGGCGTTGTTTGTTTAATCTTTCTATTACAATTCACTATTTTCTTTCTCTTTTGTCATGATGCTCAAAGCCGCCCCAACGGCCGCAGCCATTAATATTAGCTTTAATGAAATTATAAATATTGGTATTCGCGGTACTGCTTATTACAATAGTACCATTTGTACGGGTAGCATTGTCTAATGCAGACGCTGCAAAACCGGTAACTAGTTTGCTCACATCTAATTTAGCAATGGCCGCTATATCTGTCGAGCCATCAACAGTTATATTTTCGGCCGCTATTTTAATGGTAGCATCATCATTAAAATCAAACTCAATTGGTGTTACCGTACCGGTTGTTGATGTATAATTACCTTTTAAGGTAAGTGGTAAAGTAGCGGTAGCGCTTTTGGTAAATAACACACGCAACTCAATCTCGCGATAAATGCCGGTATCAATTGCGGCACTTATGGTAGCCGGTGTTGCAGCAAACAGATTAATACTGGTAAGATTTCTTGAAGTTATTTCAATGTCCAGGCCTTTCTTTTTTGCTTCCAGTTTAAAGCCGCTTACGTTGGCTATGCCCGATGTCCAGGTAATACTTGCGTTTCCCGAGGCATTGGTAGCAAGACCATTAGTAGTAAGCCCGTCAGGATTACCAGAAACAGAGACAGGACTAACCGAGCCATTTGCACTTAACGCAAACGCCATTTGCGTATTCGTTGAAGTTGATAGTGATGCATTATCATTTTTTTTGCAGGCGCTTAGTATAGATACTATACCCAATACATACAGGCCAATAATTAAGTGATTTAATCTAATTCTCATAATTGTAGTGGTTTTGTTAAATGTAATTACTTTGTTACAATCAATACGTAACAAAAAACGTGCAAGTTGCCTTAGTTATTATTATTATTTTAACTAAAAATTAATTAACAACTGAATATCAACTATTTGGAGATAAATTATTTACTAAAAATATAATAAAGGTGTTCTATTTTTGTGAGCGGAACGAGTAGAATAGCAGATTTATTTACAACTTTTAAGAGCGGCAACAATTGACAATTAAATAAGACCCGTACTTTTAAAACAAAAAAGCCCACTAATTAGCAGGCTTTTCCTTTATATCTTTAAATCCTAAGAATCCTAGTCTCTTTTCTCAATCTTTACATATTCCCTGTCCACTTCGCCATTATAAATTTGGCGCGGACGGCCTATTGGTTCCTTATGCTCTTTCATTTCTTTCCATTGCGCTATCCAGCCCGGTAAACGGCCCAGTGCAAACAGTACGGTAAACATATCGGTAGGGAAACCTAACGCACGGTAGATAATGCCTGAGTAAAAATCAACGTTTGGATATAATTTACGCTCAACAAAGTATGGGTCTTTTAAAGCTACTTCTTCCAGGCGTTTGGCAATTTCTAATACCTCATCGTCAATACCTAGTTTCTCTAATATATCATCGCAGGCCTTTTTAATGATTTTGGCACGCGGGTCGAAGTTTTTATAAACACGGTGGCCAAAGCCCATCAGACGGAAAGGATCGTTTTTATCTTTGGCTTTGTTTATCCATTTGTCAGTATCGCCGCCATCCTCTTTAATTTTCTCCAGCATCTCTATAACCGCCTGGTTAGCGCCGCCATGAAGCGGCCCCCATAAAGCAGACACACCTGCTGACACAGAAGCATAAATATTAGACTCGGACGAACCTACAATACGCACCGTTGAGGTAGAGCAGTTTTGCTCATGGTCTGCATGCAGTATTAATAAGGTATTCATGGCGCTAACAACAACCGGGTCAATTTCAACTTCTTCGGTTAGCTGGCCAAAAGTCATGTTAAGGAAATTGGTTACATAATCGTATTTATTTAACGGATACATAACCGGGTGGCCTAATGATTTTTTGTATATCCATGAAACTATGGTAGCCATTTTACTAAGCATTTTAATAATGCTTTGGTTAAGCTCTTCTTTAGTTTGATTTGGTTTTAATGATTCCGGGTAAAATGCAGATAATGAACATACCAGTGACGACAATTGGCCCATTGGATGTGATTTTGATGGGAAGCCGTCAAAAAATTTCTTCATATCCTCATGCACCAGCGTGTGACGACTAATTTCGTACTGGAAATCTTTTATTTGTTGGGTTGTTGGCAATTCGCCGTAGATCAGCAAATAAGCAACTTCAATAAAACTCGATTTTTCGGCAAGTTGCTCAATAGGGTAACCACGATATTTTAGAATACCCAGCTCACCATCTAAAAAAGTAATACTACTTTGTGTTGCTCCGGTGTTTTTATAACCAACATCAAGGGTTACATACCCGCTTTGATCTCTTAATTTAGAAATATCAATAGCTTTCTCCCCTTCCGTACCCTCTATTATTGGAAGATCATATGTTTTATCGCCTATTTTTAGTTGTGCTGAGCCTGACATAGAAAGAATTTTGTATAAGCAACAAATATATATAAATCTGCGTATAATTTACCCTTAACATTGGTGTATCAATTGTAAAAAAGTTGTCTTATAAAACTTAATTTAAATCAAATCACTCCAATTGGTATATTCGTAGCTAGAATCTTATTAAAACACAATTATTAATGTCAATAACTGGCGCGCCTCTATTATTAATCCCTATTTACTACAGTGTGGGCCTGCCTTTAATTGTATTAGCCATCGCGGTTTCAATAATGGCGTTTTTTTATAAGCGCAGCATCCGTAAAGCTGTTGAAGATTACACCACCCAACTTCCCAACGTGCCACAACAACTTAATGCGCTGATCAACTCATTAAATGATGTTATTTTTGAATTTAATGAAGATAAGATATGCCTTAACGTTTGGTTTAATGAACGGATAGAACGCGTGGTTGATCCCCGCAATACCGTAGGCAAAAAACTGGCTGAGCTTATTGGAGAAAAAGCCCGGATGTTTGATGACGCGATGGATTATGTAATTGAGCATAAAAAATCTACTTCGCTTGAGTATGTTTCTACTTATGGTACCGGCAAGTGGTTTGTTGCAACCATAACACCGATTTTTGACAGGGATGGTAAATACACAAGGCGTATATCGGCCTCTGTTAGTGATATATCTGAGCAAAAAAAATATGCCGATGCATTAAAAGAAAATGAACTTTTACTACTGGAGGCACAAACAGTAGCTAAAATTGGTAATTGGCTGTTTGATAGCTCCAACCGCGAAACTTATTTATCAACAAATTTATTTTCTATTTTAGGAACAGAAAGCATACCTGAAAATGCAGAAAAGTTTGAATACTATATAAGCCTTGTTCACCCAGATGACCGGGAAAGCTGTAGCCTGTTTTTAATGAGTGTGGCTACATCCCCACAAAAAGAGCATGAACACCGCTTGATCACTCCCGACGGAAATTTAAAATACATTAGAATTATTATAGGCGATAAAGTATTTTACGATGACGGTAACCTAAAAAGGATATCTGGTATTATACAAGATATTACTGATATTAAGCTATCAGAAAAAGCTGTAAAAAAAGGCCGTGCAGAATTAATTGAGGCCCAAACCATAGCTAAAATTGGTAACTGGAGTTGGGACAAAGGCTCGAATAAAGTAGCTTGCTCTGACGAAATAAGTCATATTTTCGAGGTTGATCCGAACATATTTACCCAGGTAGGTTTAATGCGTTTGCTTTTAACCAGCGTACATAAAAACGATAAGTTTGCTCTACAACATTTATTTAAAAGTGCCACCAGTATTGCTAATTACACTTGCGTTTTCCGTATAGTTACGCCGGGCAATACCATAAAATATCTAAGTGTGATAGTTGGCAAAATATTAAAATACGATAATGGCAGCATACGTAAAATAATAGGCACCTTACAAGATGTTACCGAAAGAAAACAAGTAGAATTAGATTATAAAAGAAGCGAAAATAAGTATAAACTGATACTTGAAACCATTAAGCTGGCGGCAATTTCATTAAATAATAACGGTTATATAACTTTTTGCAACCCATACCTGGCTAACTTATTAGGTTACAGCCAAAAAGAAGTATTGGGTATGCATTGGATTGATAGCTTTATACCAGATGAGTTAAAAAAGAGTATTGGCGATATGCTTTCGCACAATGCCGTGCCGTTACAATATACAAACCCTATTATATGCCGCAATGGCGAACAACGCATAATAAGCTGGCAAAATACAGTAAGCTATGACGAAAATGGCTTGCTAAAAGAAGCCACCGGCATTGGTGAGGATATTACCGACCAACAAAAAGCGACATTAGAATTAATTTCGGCAAAGGAGGTTGCCGAAAAAGCCTCGCGATTTAAGTCTGACTTCTTATCGATAATGAGCCATGAGATCAGGACCCCCATGAACGCGGTTATTGGTATTACTAATCTATTATTGATTGATGACCCGCACCCCGGGCAAATGGAGTATTTAAATATTCTAAAATTCTCTGGGGAAAACTTACTGGCCATTATTAATGACATTTTAGATTATAATAAAATTGAAGCCGGTAAATTAGAGTTGAATGAGCTAAAATTCAACATCCACACTCTTGCTCAAAAAATAAAACAAACCTTTATCGCGAAAACTACTGAAAAGAAGCTGGACCTTGATCTAACTATTGACAAAGGGATCCCTGAATTTTTAATAGGTGACCAGATGCGTCTGAGCCAGATATTAAACAACTTGATAAGCAATGCGGTTAAATTTACAATGAAGGGTAGAATTAGCATTGAGTTAAAAACAGAACGAATTAACAATAAGCAAGTTACAATTAGATTTACTATTGCTGATACGGGTGTAGGTATCGCTCCTGAAAATTTGGATGTTATTTTTGACCCGTTTACACAAGAGCAAATTATTAACAGCAATAATAATGGAGGTACCGGACTGGGGCTTGCCATAACCAAACGGCTGGTAAACCTGCATCAAAGCGATATCTCTGTAACGAGCCAACCCGGTAAAGGTGCTGAATTTTCATTCACCATAGCCTTTAATTTGCCCGAGGATGACAAAAAGCCAGAGACTAATTTAATCAGTGGGCCAATGCTTAACCTGCAGGGCATGAACGTGCTGATTGTTGATGACAACAAAATGAACCTGCTTATTGCATCAAGGTTTTTAAAGAAATGGCAAGCAAATGTCGAGGAAGCTTTAAATGGGCAAATTGCTGTTGATATGGTACAAAATAAAGTTTACGACTTAATTATTATGGACCTGCAAATGCCGGTAATGGATGGCTTTGAAGCGACAGAGATAATAAAAAAACTTCATCCCAAAACACCAATTATAGCCCTTACTGCCGATGCGATGCCCGAAACTTATGACAAAGCTTTAGCTGCCGGCATGAGTGATTATTTAACAAAACCTTTTGTTCCTGCTATACTGTTTGATAAAGTATCGAAGTATTATAAGGAGGTGATTTAACGGGCAGTTTAAAGTTATTAAATTGAGTGTATCATTAAGACCATTCACTCATTCACAACTCACTCATTCACTCATTAATTAGACCTTATCGCCTCGACAGGATCAAGTTTGGACGCGAACCAGGCCGGTACAATACCTGATATAATACCAATACCTACAGATGTACCTATACCAATTATAATATTTTTCATGTAAAGCACTATTGTAACGTCTGCTGCCCATTTTACTACAAACGTGCCACCATAAACCATTAATAAACCTATCAACCCACCCATTAAACAAAGAATGATAGATTCTATTAAAAATTGCAGCAGTATAAAGTAATTTTTAGCTCCTAATGATTTTTGAATACCGATGATATTGGTGCGTTCTTTAACAGAAACAAACATAATATTGGCTATACCAAATCCCCCTACTAATATAGAGAACATGCCTATTATTAAACCGGCAACGTTTATTATCTTAAATACAATATCCAGTTGATCAGACAGCATGGTGCTTTCATTAAGCGCGAAATTATCATCCTCGTTCGGCCTTAAACTGCGTATGGAACGCATAAGTCCTTTTATCTCTCCTTTAACGTCAACTATAGGTATCCCGGCCTTACCCCTAACTACTATGGATGGACGATATCTTTCATTTTGCACATCAACTATATTATGGGCAAAATTTAACGGCAACAATACTTCTTTATCTGCAGATATGCCAAGCATGTCTTTACCTTCTTTGGCAAACACACCAATAATGGTAACATATCTGCCCATTACTTTTATTTTCTTGCCTACGGCTGTACCTCCCGGGAATAAATTTTCGGCAATATCATTACCAATTATAGTAACCGGCGCGCCTGTTTGCGATTCCATTTCGGTAAAATACCGGCCATCCTGAAAATCAAAATTCCAGGTTTTGTTATGATCCTGGGTACAGGCATCAACCTGCGCACCATCAACCGTATTGCTGCCAAATTTTATGGTGCGGTTATCAATACCAATTTCGTAAGATATAGCTTCGGCGGTTTGACTGCGCCGTTGCAACTCATTAAAATCCCTTAGTTTAGCTACCGGGCGCTGCATAAATTTCCACCAGGGATATTCGCCGTCCGATGTCCATGGCCACTTTTCAACATATACGCTATTACTGCCCAGTTTATTTACGCTCTTTTGTAAGTTGTCACGCAAGGTATCAACTGCCGAAAAAACAGCAATAATGGTAAAAATGCCTATGGTAACCCCTAATAGCGATAGTAACGTACGCAGCTTATTTTGCCTTAATGAATCAAAGGCAAATAAGAAGCTTTCCCTGAAAAGTTTTAAAAATATCATATATTGTGATTGCACTGATTTTGATTGATTTCACAGATGGCAAACTCAATTAAAAAAGTGTTGTTATAAGTTAGATGATTACATGGGCATTAAGTTACATTAATTAGTTAATAAGCTTAAAATAAAAACAGTTAACTTAAATCAATGTATAATTAGTGCATTAAACCATCTAATCAGTGTAATCCATAATATAATCGGTGTAATCAACAATAATTATTTGTACATTTGCGCCCTGAAAATTCATATATATAAGCATGAAATTATCTCAATTTAAATTCAATTTACCCGAATCATTAATCGCACACACACCCGCAGCTACCCGTGACGAATCTCGTTTAATGGTATTACACAAAGATTCAGGCAAAATTGAGCATAAAGTTTTTAAAGACGTTCTGGACTATTTTGATGACCAGGATGTTATGATCCTTAATAACACCAAAGTATTCCCGGCCCGTATGTACGGCAATAAAGAAAAAACAGGAGCAACTATTGAAGTGTTTTTGTTAAGAGAGCTAAACAAAGAGCTTCGCTTATGGGACGTTTTGGTTGACCCGGCCCGTAAAATACGTGTAGGCAACAAATTATATTTTGGTGATGACGATTTGTTAATTGCCGAGGTTGTTGATAATACAACATCTCGTGGCCGTACCATCCGTTTCTTATTTGATGGTACTGAAGAAGAGTTTCGCCGTAACGTAGAGATATTGGGCGAAACACCGCTGCCTAAATACATTAAACGTAAAGCTACTGCCGAAGATAAAGAGCGTTACCAAACCATTTTTGCTAAACACGAAGGTGCTGTTGCAGCCCCTACCGCCGGCTTACACTTTAGCCGTGAGCTAATGAAACGCCTTGAACTTAAAGGTGTTGAATTTGCCGAAGTTACTTTGCATGTTGGCTTAGGTACTTTTCGCCAGGTTGAGGTTGAAGATCTGACCAAACATAAGATGGACTCAGAACAGATCATCATTGAGCAAGGGCAAGCTGATATTGTGAACCGCGCTATCGAACATAAAAAACGCGTTTGTGCGGTTGGTACTACCAGTATGCGCGCAATTGAATCCGCAGTATCTGCCAGCAAAACTTTAAAACCGGTTAACGACTGGACCAGCAAATTTATATTCCCCCCTTACGAGTTTAGCATTGCAAACTCAATGATCACCAATTTCCATACTCCGGAATCAACCTTGTTGATGATGGTATCGGCATTTGGCGGTTATGACCACGTAATGAATGCTTACGAAGTGGCAATAAAAGAAAAATACCGTTTCTACAGCTATGGCGATGCCATGCTGATCATCTAATTTCGGATTTCGAATTTTCGATTTCGGATTTAATATAAAAAGCGCTTAGCTAATCCCTAAGCGCTTTTTTAATATCATTTTGTAAATTCGAAGCATGATTAAAATCCGAAATCCGAAATCTGAAATTCGAAATCAAAATTACGCCATAATAGTTGCAGGTGGTTCGGGCAGCCGGATGCAGTCTGTTGTGCCTAAACAGTTTCTTTCAATTAGAGGGTTGCCTGTTTTAATGCACACCCTGTTGGCTTTTCATAACAGCGACTCAAAACCACAACTTATTTTAGTACTTCCTGCCGATTATCATGATCACTGGATGCAATTATGTACTGTCCATAATTTTAACATCCCGCATCAATTAGTGAGCGGCGGCGAAACACGTTTTAATTCTGTTAAAAATGGTCTGGGGCTGATACCAGACAACGAGGATAGCCTAATTGCGGTGCATGACGCTGTAAGGCCCTTAACCAGTCGCGATATAATTGATCAATCATACCAACATGCCACCACAAACGGCAATGCCGTAGCGGCCATTAAAAGCCGCGATTCAATAAGGCAGTTAAAAGACGGCAACTCTCTGGCTTTAACACGCGATGAGATCTATCTGATACAAACGCCGCAAACCTTTCAATCGGCACAACTAAAAAAAGCTTATTTGCAACCTTACAGTCCGCACTTTACAGACGATGCCAGCGTGGTTGAAGCAACAGGTATTAAAATAAACTTAATAGAAGGCAGCTATCAAAACATTAAAATAACTTTTGCAGAGGATATTGCTATTGCAGAGTTATTGATGAAAAACAAATAAATATTCCGCTAATCACTCGGTGTATCATAATACACCAGCTTACCGCTTTTATTGCCTACGGCAGCCCAGGTATCAATATTAAATTCTATCAATGCTACTGAGCCGGGTGGCACATCATGTAGCTTACCGGTTAAATAATAAAGTACCTGCCCTACGCCAGGGTTATGGCCAACCAATCCAACAAAATCATCAGCATCATTTAACTGGCTAATAATATCAACTAATTGATTTTGATCAGCCTCATAAATACCCAGGATCTCTTCGGCTGTTGCTATGCCCAGGTGCTGCGAAAGTACATTAGCGGTGCTTATTGTTCGCAATGCCGGGCTGGCTATCAATAGTTGCGGAACGAGCGAGTGTTCTTTTAAACGACCGGCCATTATTGCCGTATCCTGTAAACCCGAAGGTTTTAGTGGCCTTTCAAAATCAGCCAAGCCTGTTTCGTGAGTGGCCTTAGCGTGCCTTACCAATAATAGCTTTTTCATTATTATATTATTTATTTAAACAAGTAGCCTAAACCAATAGAAAACTCCCTGTTCTTTACAACAGCAGTACCTGTATCTTGTTGTGTTGTTGACGCAATATTGTTTAAACCTAACGAAAAAGCCATGTTAAAAGTTACTTTATTGCGAAATTCAAAACCAGTTGAAAAATTTAACCCGGTATCAAACCTGGTAGCATCAGCGTCTTTCCCAAATTCTATTTTATCAGATGTACTGCTGCCGGGGGTTTCATAACTAAGCTTTCCGCCCAGGCCCATGGCTACATACCCTCCTGCCCCAACGTAAAAAACACCCAGATCTGTAAATGTAAATTTACGCAGCACATTTACCGGCAGTTCGGCATAAGTTAATTGCGTGGTTGTTGTTAAGGCTTCATCAAATATTACCGATCCTTTACCTGATATACCAAGCCCTGCCTCCAGCCAATAATTGTTTTTTACAGGCATTTGAGCAATTCCTTTGAAATTGAAGGTTTTAACAGAACTGGCAGACAATATCTGCTTATTATCAATGTATTGATACCCAAAGCCACCCGAAATTTTGGCACCCAAGGTTATTTTTTGCGCATTAGCACATAAGCAGGTAATACTAATAAGCACAATAATAATTATTGCTTTCTTCATAATTATCTATTTACAAATTCTATTATCTCAGTTTCGGGTATATCATTCATACATTTAAAATGCCCCAACGGGCAGGCCGCCAACCCAAATTTCGAGCATGGCCTGCATGGCAACTCAATTTCTGCTACTAATACGCTTTTTACTTTATATGGCTGCACACCTAATAATTCGGGCGCTGTGCCTCCCCAAACGGAAACTATCGGCCTGTCGAACGCTTCGGCTATATGGGTTAAGCCGGTATCAAACCCTATTACTTTGCTTGCTTTTGATACCAGGTAAACCGATTCATCTAACGATGTTATTCCGCAGGCATTATAAATTTTATCGCCTAAGGCGTGTGCAATAACATCGCCGTTAGTTTTTACGTCATTACCGCCCAATAATACAACCGGCGCATTAATTTCGCTGCATAAGTTAATTATTTTTTCATTAGGCATACGCTTGGTAAAATGTGTAGCGCCGATAATAAAAGCCACGTAATTTTGCTGATGCGATAACGGTAATAATTTATCAAGCTGATGATCTGCTTTGATATAATAATCAATGGGCTGATTATCATTTTTAACGCCTAAAAACTGCACTGATTCCATGTACCTATCAACCAAATGAACAGGCGGTACCAGTTTTAAATTAAACTTTAAACTTAGCCATTTGCGTATAGCCTGCTTTTTATAGGTTGACGATTTGATGCCTGTACGCAGTTTGATTAACGCGGTACGCAGGTTATTATGCAGATCGATGATATAATCGTACTGTTCTGCTTTTATATCTTTTATGGTTGCTGATAGTTCGGGCTTTAGTAAAAGCAGCTTATCAACATAGGGATTGTTATCGTAGATGTATTTAAATGCTGGTTTGGTAATAAAATGAATTTCGGCACCGGGTATTTGTTTTTTCAGGCATCGCACAACCGGGGTAGTGTATATGATATCGCCCATGGAGCTAAAACGAATAACCAGTATTTTCATTTGTCTGTCTTATGTACCCTGGTTTTGTATTCTTTGTATAATAGATGTTGAAGAATATCCTTCAACCAGATCAATTGTTTTTACCTCGCCGCCATTGGCTATCACTTCTTTACCGCCTACAATATTCTCGATAGCGTAATCTGCTCCTTTTACCAAAATATCAGGTAGTAAGGCTGTGATGATGTTAAGTGGCGTATCCTCTTCAAAAACCACAATTCCATCAACAAAAAATAAGGCGGCTAATAAGGCAGCACGGTTACTTTGATCGTTTACGGGTCGGGTTGGCCCTTTTATTCGCCTTACCGAACTATCTGCATTTAGGCCTATGATTAGCCTATCGCCCAAATTAGCTGCCTTTGCCATGTAAGTGATATGGCCAATATGCAACAGATCAAACACGCCATTGGTAAATACTACTTTGTCGCCTTCTTTCTGCCAAAAATCAACTTTACTTTTTAGAGTCGGCAAATCGCAAATCTTATCTAATAGTGCTCTTTCTAAATCTATCCTCATTGACATATTGTTAAAACAGATCGTCAACAGCCTTGCACAATATATGGCCTATCAGTATGTGCATTTCTTGTATACGCGCGGTAACATTACCCTGTACTACAATGTTCAGATCGCATAAATCATTCATTTTACCTCCATCACGGCCTGATAAGCCCAACGTTTTACAATTAATTTCCTTTGCTGATCGAAACGCCTTTAAAACAACCTCGCTATTGCCACTGGTCGATATCCCGATAAACAAATCGCCAGGCCGCGCCAACGCTTCCAACTGGCGCGAAAACACATGCTCATATCCATAATCATTAGCTATAGCTGTAAGTGCTGATGTATCAACAGTTAAGGCTATACCCGGCAAAGCTTTGCGCTCTTTTACAAAACGACCGCTTAGTTCGGCAGCTATATGCTGGGCATCCGCAGCACTGCCGCCGTTACCTGCAATTAAAACCTTATTGCCGCTTTTTATAGTGGCAGTAATTATTTCGCAAGCCTTCTCAATATCGGGTACAAGCGTATCAATTACCTTTTGTATCGTATTTTGATGTTCTTTAAGTTCTTCAATAACCATTGTTATTTTTTCTTTGCTTTAAAAACTTCTGTTATTTCATGCAATGATAACGCATTCAAACATCTTTCCTTGTATAGTCCGCCCTTGCGGGCAACAATTACGCCGTAATGCATGTCTAAAAAACCTTCATTACGGTGCGCATCGGGATTGATAGATAGCCAAACACCTTTTTCTAAAGCGTATTGGTGCCAGCGCCAATCCAGGTCAAGGCGCAATGGGTTAGCATTGATCTCTATAATCACATTATTGGCAGCGCAGGCATCAATTACTTTTTTATAATCAAAAGTATAACCGTTACGGCTTAACAATAAACGCCCGGTTGGGTGGCCCAATATAGTGGTGTATGGGTTTTCTATAGCTTTAATCAACCGCTCTGTAGCTTTATCCTCGCTCATTTTTAGGTTGGTATGTACGGATGCTACCACAAAATCAAACTTCTTTAATATCTCGTCCGGATAATCCAGCGATCCATCATTCAAAATATCCGACTCGATACCTTTAAAAATATGGAAACCATTCAGCTTTTTATTGAGGTGATCTATCTCTTCCTGCTGTTGTAAAACTCTTTCAATACTTAACCCTTTTGCATAGAATGCGCTCTTGCTATGATCGCACATGCCCAGGTACTCCAATTTAAGTTCGTCACGGCAATAGATGGCCATTTCTTCAACGGTATTTACACCATCGCTCCAGGTGCTGTGGTTATGCAGGGTACCTTTAAGATCGTTATAAGATATAAGATGCGGTAATTGATGTTTTGCGGCGCGCTCAATAAAAGTATCACCTTCGCGCAGTTCGGGCTTTATAAATTCAAGCCCGGCTTTTTGGTATATCAGTTCTTCGCTTTCCGGCTGGTCTGCATCATCACCACCACGCTCCAAAACAGCTTGCACATGCTCATCATTACCGGTTTTAATAAACAGCGTCCTAAAGAAAAATCTTTTCTCTACCACGTAAATAACAACATGCAAACCATTATCTGTTGTACCTGTTATGTTCCCCTTATTTGCAGTGATATTATTTAATATTTTTGATTGTAAAATACTCTGAAAAGCAATTTCACAATCACGACTCCCTACAATTACTACCAGCTCATTAATAATTTCACATAGGCGCCGATACTCCCCTGCAAACTCCATTAAAGCATTAATGAATGTCTCTTTCAACTTATCCATCAGCCTGTCACCTTCAGCTTCGACCTGGGCGTATAAGAATTTACCCGTGCTGGCCATTTTAAACTCAATAGCTTTGCGAATGTCTTCTTGGGTTTTTAAGCCGAAACCTTTGGCTTCTATCAGGCGGTTCTCGTTACAGGCATAAAAAAGCTCGCCTACGGTTTCGATGCCCATTTCGTGCCAAATGGTGGCTACTTTTTTGGCACCGATACCTTTAATGCCCATCATTTCTACTACACCGGCAGGCGTTGCTGCTAAAAGCTCTTCCAGTTCAAGCATAGTGCCGGTTTGTACTAGCTCAATAATTTTGGCGGCAACGCTTTTACCTATGCCGCTAATTTTCTCTAACTCTTCGAAGGTTTTAGTGGCAACAGGGTAAGGCAACTTATCTACATTAAAAGCCGCGTTAGCTATTGATTTTATTTTAAAGGGATTAACCTCATGCAGTTCCATGAGTTGCGATAGCAAACGAAGTTTACGGGCTATGGGTTTGTTTTCCATAATTAGATTAAGCAGTAAAAATACGAAAGCTATGCTTTAGTTCATAGATAATAGTTAATGGTTCATAGATATTTTGCTATGAACTATCCTCAATGAACTATTAACTACTTCACCACCACATCATACTCCATCCTTGTCAATGGCGTACGCATCATGGAGGTTACGTTTTTTATTTGCTCGTAAACACCATAATTTTCGCCCAGTTCTGATTTGAGTATGTGGGTTTTCATTTGGACACTAAAACTTTGGCCCAACTTATCTAATACGCTTTTTTGCTCGGGATAAGCAACCAGCCTGTAGTCTTTTAAATTAGCTTTTTTAGCTGCCGATTTTACGGCATCATTAATATTGCCTAAACGGTCAACCAGGCCAATTTTTAGGGCTTGAGCGCCCGTCCAAACACGGCCCTGACCAATGCTGTTAATGTAGGCCTGTGTTTTATGGCGTCCTGTAGCTACTGCTTTGGTAAAATCATCATAACCACGATTGATTTGGTTTTGTAGTATAGCTTTTTCTGCAGGTGTTAACGGGCGGCTGGTATTACCCAGATCGGCAAACTGGCCTGTTTTAACACCATCAAAGGTTACGCCCAGTTTATCGTTAAACAGCTTTTGCATGTTTGGCAAAATAGCAAATATGCCTATCGACCCGGTTATGGTATTAGGCTCGGCAAAAATAGAATCGGCAGCGCATGATATATAATAACCGCCGGATGCCGCGACATCGCCCATGGAAACAATAATAGGTTTCACTTTTTTGGTCAGCATTACTTCACGCCATATTACATCACTGGCTAATGAACTGCCCCCCGGCGAGTTTACACGTAATACAACAGCTTTTATTTTATTATCCAGCCTTACTTTTCGCAACGCTTTTGATGTAGTTTCTGATCCAATGCTGTTATCATCGCCATCGCCGCTGGCAATATCACCGCTGGCATAAACCACCGCTATACGGTTGGTCGAAACTTCTTTGGTATCATCAGCTCCGCTTTTGGTGTATTCGCTTAATTCAACGCTCTTTATATCATCCTTAGCCTTTACGTTTAACCTGCTTTTAAGCTCGGCTATCAGCTCATCTTTATATTTCAAGCCATCTACCAGTTTATATTTTAAAGCGTCTTCCGGCTGCTTAATACGCATTTGGTTGGCGTAGTTAAATAACGAATCTTTGTTTATACCACGGCTTTTACCAATGCCGGTTAAAAAATGATCGTATAACGAGCCCAGGTATGAGGTTACCTGCAAACGGTTAGCATCGCTCATCTTGGTAAGCACCAACGGCTCGACCGCGCTTTTAAACGTACCTACTTTAATAACCTGCGCCTCAATGCCCAATTTATCCAAAGCACCTTTTAAAAACGTTATTTGTGAACTAAAACCATCAAATTCAAAAATACCTTTGGGATTAATGTATACCTTATCGGCAACCGATGCCAGGTAATAGAAACCTTTGGTATAAACTTCAGCATAGGCTACAATAAATTTACCTGACTTTTTAAAGTCGATCAAAGCATTACGGATCTCTTCGGTAGTGCCCTGGCCAGATAACATATAACTTTCGTCTAAAAATATGCCTTTAATATTATCGTCAGTTTTGGCCTTTTTTATATTGGCCAATATGTCTTTTAACCCTATTGATTTATCGCCATCCAACCCTAAAAAGCTTAAATTAGCTAAAGGATTATTGGCTGTACGCTCTGGTATTGGATATTTAATATTGATATGTAAAACTGAGTTTGCATCAACCTGTACATTACTATCACTACCAGCCGCGGCTATAATGCCGGCAATAACTAATACTAAAACTATGGTGGATAAAATAATGCCGACAAAGGTTGCCAACACAAATTTGAAAAATTGCTTCATTTACTATTATAAATATTTATATCTATGCAAACTTAATAAAACCATGTGGTATAATATTAAGAGCCGTATCTATAATATTTGTTACAACAATGAATAACGTTTTTTTACTATTAGGCAGTAACCTGGGCGACAGGAAACAATATTTGCAGCAGGCTATTATGCACATTGCCTATGATATTGCGCCGACCACTAAAATATCATCGGTTTATGAAACAGAATCATGGGGAAAAACGGGTCAACCTGATTATTTAAATATGGTTATTGAGCTGGAAACCGAACTAACGGCGCAAACAATATTGAAAAAAATATTGTCTATAGAGGAAGCTATGGGCAGGAAACGGGAAGAAAAATGGGGATCGCGTATTATTGATATTGATATTTTATATTATAATACTGCTATTATTAATGAGCCCGGATTGCATGTACCACACCCCGAATTGCATAACCGCCGCTTTACTTTAGAGCCGCTTGCAGAGATTGCATCTGATTTTGTTCACCCCATTTTAAACAAAAATAGCCTGCAATTGAAAAATGATTTGAAAGATAGCTTAATTGTAAAAAAGTTATAAATTTGGATGTTAACTATCTCATATGCCAATTGATTTAACTAATGTAGACCTTGACCTTACCCTACTACAAGAAATTGCTGATGGCAGTGATGAGTTTATTGTGGAATCAATTGATATGTTTTTGCAGCAAACCCCACCCTCTTTACAGGATATAAGCAACGCCTTGGACGAAATGGACTGGGCCACTGTAGCAGCGGCAGCACATAAAATGAAAGCTACTTTGGGGTTTTTTGGGATGTTAAACAGCCAGGCGCTAGTGCAGCAAATTGAATTAAGCTGTAAAACAGGTTCGCCTGATGTACTGGACCTAATTGCAAAACTTGATCAGGTACAAGCGTTAATTGCCACCAACACAGTTGCCTTATTACAAATAAAAGAAGAAACAGCAGCTAAGCTCTAAACCTGCTCTATTTTAAAGGTATAGCTCTCCATAATTAAATTAGCCAATAAATTTTTACAAGCCAGTTCAACTTTTTCGTGTGCTATTTCTGCGCTATCCGCTTCAATTTGCAGGGAGATGTGTTTGCCTATGCGGATATTATGAATTTCGGCAAGACCCAAATTTTTCATACTGCCGGTTACGGCTTTACCTTGGGGGTCAAGTATTTCTTTTTTTGGCATTACATCTATTTCGGCTTGAAACGTTTTCATGGAGTAGTTTTGTTTTTAATATAAACGGCTAACTAGTTTTTTTAGGGCCGCTTACTATATTATTATTAGCTATTTTAAACTGGACAATTGACAGCGATATATATATAAATATAACTATCGGTACAGCGGCAAATTTAAAAAATAGAATCAATATAGCCGCGAATAACAGTAATAAATAGCGATAAAGATTCCGGGGGTCACGGTTTTTAAATTTTAATGACATCAGCGGCAGCTCGGCTACCAGCAAAGCACACATTATAACAACCAGCGCAGACAGCGTGTATTGGTTTAATATGTATTGATTTAACTGCGGATATTTTTCGATTATAAACGGCAACGAGGCTATTAATATACCATTTGCCGGTGTTGGCAAGCCAATAAATATGTCGGCCTGGCGGGTATCTGTATTAAACTTGGCCAAACGCAATGCAGAGAAAACTGCTATGGCAAAAGCTATAAAAGATAAATAGGTACCAATGTTTTCTATCTGTTGTGATTTTAAAAACAACTCATACATAATGGCCGATGGTAAAAACCCAAAGCTTAACACATCCGCAAGCGAATCAAGATCTTTACCTATGCCCGAAAAAGACTTTAGTACCCTGGCGGCAAAGCCATCAAAAAAATCAAATATGGCTGCTAGAAAAAGCGCGTAGGCCGCGGTTATTAAATCGCCTTGAAAAGCAAATACAATACCCACACAACCGCTAAACAGGTTGAAACATGTTATGACATTAGGAAGGTGTTTTTTAACCCGCTTCTTCATAGTAGGCCCGAAGGTATCAAACTTATATTAAGTATAAGTTATTTGCCGGTAAATATCCCGGCAAATAACAAACCAAAATTATTAAGAATTCATTGATATTAAGAATTCCTCGTTAGTTTTTGTACCTCTTATCTGGCTTTGTAAGAATTCCATTGCCTCTATAGAGTTCATATCTGCTAAGTGGTTACGCAGTATCCAAATACGTTGCAGGGTTTCTTTATCTAATAACAAATCGTCTCTACGGGTACTTGAAGCAGTAATATCAATAGCAGGGAATACACGTTTGTTTGATAGTTTTCTATCCAACTGTAACTCCATGTTACCGGTACCTTTAAACTCTTCAAATATAACCTCGTCCATTTTCGATCCGGTTTCTGTTAATGCTGTAGCAATAATGGTTAATGAACCGCCATCCTCAATGTTACGGGCCGCGCCAAAAAAGCGTTTTGGTTTGTGCAACGCGTTAGCATCAACACCACCCGATAATATTTTACCAGATGCCGGGGCTACGGTATTATAGGCACGAGCCAAACGGGTGATAGAATCCAACAGGATAACTACGTCATGACCGCACTCAACCATACGTTTAGCTTTTTCTAAAACAATGTTGGCAATTTTTACGTGACGCTCTGCAGGCTCATCAAATGTTGACGAAACAACTTCGGCGCGTACGCTGCGGGCCATGTCGGTAACCTCTTCAGGGCGCTCATCAATCAATAAAATGATGAGGTAAACTTCCGGGTGGTTTTTAGCGATAGCATTAGCCACATCCTTTAATAACATGGTTTTACCCGTTTTAGGCTGCGCCACAATTAAACCACGCTGCCCTTTACCTATCGGCGAGAACAAGTCCATAATACGGGTTGAGTAATTGCCCTGATCTGTAAACAAGCTTAATTTTTCTGACGGGAAAAGCGGCGTTAAGTGATCAAAAGGAACCCGGTCACGCACCTCGGCAGGGATCCGGCCGTTAATGGCTTCAACACGTACCAACGGGAAATATTTCTCGCCTTCTTTTGGCGGGCGTATGCTTCCACGTACAGTATCGCCAGTTTTAAGGCCGAATAGTTTTATTTGCGATTGCGATACGTAAATATCATCCGGAGAAGTTAAATAGTTATAATCAGATGAGCGCAGGAAACCGTATCCGTCAGGCATAATTTCCAGTACACCTTCGTTTACAATAACATTGTCAAAATCTAAATTAATAGCCGGTTCCTGGTTTTTTTGCTGTTGTACACGGCGCTCAAATTTTTGAGGGCGGCTTTCGGCAGCCGGATCGGCAGATGTACTCGCGGCAATTTCACCTTCCTGTTCAGGTGTTTCGCCAATCGCTTCTACCGAAGCTATATCTTCGTTTTGCTCCTCGTCAATCTGCGGCTCATCGTCCTGCAAATCAAATAAGTTGGTATCATCTAACGGAACCTCAATACGGGGTTGGTTAGTATTTTTTACAACACGTATTCTGTTACGTGTTTTCTTTTCGCCGGTTTCTTCTTTGACGGGTGCGTCTATAGGGGCGTAGTTATTTTCTACGGTTTGTTGTTGTGCTCTTGCAGCTTCAATTAGCTGTTGCATTTGTACAATGTTGGTTATTAGCTCGGGCTTTCTTAGAGAGTCAGCATCAGCAATACCTAAACTTTTAGCAATTTCGCGCAACTCAGAAACGAGTTTGTCGTTCAATTCGGTCGTATCAGACATAATATAAATTATGGGTTCAAAAGGGGTTTTTTATTACGATAGTTATTCGTAGTCTTAAATATATTAACTCAGATTGTTTTATGAAAGAAATTTATTGCAGCTTGTTTGAAATGTTTAAACCCAGGTAGCTTATTGAAATAATTAACGTGGAATTTTAAAAATGTTTCTTTAGTGCAAGAAAAATTCAAAGGATAACACTGCAATTCTACTCAATTATTTTATAAAAACAAACTTTTAAAAAAAATATCTTTAATAATCCAACACTTAAGCTAATTTTTAGTTTTTTTGAGCATTAAAAAACTTACCGCCAACATCAATGATCACTCGCCAGCAACTTATAGACCAGATAAAACAAAAAAAATCATTTCTATGTGTAGGGTTGGATACCGATATTGATAAGATCCCCGAATTTTTAAAACAATACCCCGACCCTATCCTAGAGTTTAACAAGCGCATTATTGATGCTACTAAGGATCTTTGTGTGGCTTATAAACCTAACTCGGCTTTTTATGAGAGTTATGGCATTAAGGGATTGCAAAGCCTGATAGCCACCTGGAAATATTTACCTACCGATTGCTTGAATATAATTGATGCCAAACGCGGCGATATAGGCAATACATCTGACAAATACGCCCGCGCTTTTTTTGATGAAGCAACCTCAGGCATGAGCTTTGACGCTATAACCGTTACGCCATACATGGGCAATGACAGTGTTACGCCCTACTTAAAATATGATGGTAAATGGGTAATTATATTGGCGCTGACATCATCAGTAGGCAGTAAAGATTTTCAATACCTGGAAACCAATGAAGGCTATTTATACGAAGCCGTAATTAAAAAAGCCAATACCTGGGCAGGTGCCGATAGAATAATGTATGTAGTAGGCGCCACAAAAAGCACCGAGTTTACCGACATACGCAAATACGCCCCCGACAACTTTTTATTGGTACCCGGCATAGGCGCGCAAGGCGGCAGTTTAACTGATGTTTGCAAATACGGAATGAATAAAGATTGCGGGTTACTGGTAAACGCGTCCCGGTCTATAATATACGCCAGTAACGGCGAGGACTTTGCCGATGCCGCTCGTGCCGAGGCATTTAGTATGCAACAACAAATGCAGGTTGAGTTGGAGAAGGCCAATATTATTTAATATCATTTCTCACTTTGTTCGACAACAGGGCGTTAAACTTCATGGTCTGTGTCCTCACAGACCATTATCTATTTAAAGCACTCTGTGAGGACACAGACTGCGGAGAAAAGTCTTCTTAACTATGCAAACACAACCTTGCGCTGTGGAAACTTATCGGCATAATTAGCCACCAAATTTTTAATATAATCGTTACCCGGATATGGTGTAATATAGTTTTTAAGTTGTTGTAAGCTCTCTACATCAAAGTATTGCGAGATATACCCCATGCCGTAAAATTTTCCCTTCTCTACCAGGATACAGCTATGCTCATCATCGGTACGGCCATCATCGCGTATAGCGAAGGTGGGCAAGGCTTTATTTAATTCGGCAAGGGCGAGGTTTACTTTTGCATTGTAGGTATCAACACTCTCTGCACCTGTGCAGGCGCATTGTTCTTTAGCGGTGCCTATGCAGGGTTCGGTATTATTTGGGATGAAGCAAAGCTTGGGGCAAAGCTCAAAGGTGTCTATCAGTTGGTTCAGTATATTGCGGCCCTCCAGCATGGAATTACAGGTATATATTGCTCCGGTATATTTTCTATGCTTATCAACAGCTAAACGCATATAACCGCGCTGATCTTCAAACATATATAACCCATAGGCATGCTCAAAGCGTTTTAGTGATCGGTTATATTTTGGCCAAAGGCGTTTAATCTCTACCGCTTCCAGTACAAAAGCAATTAACTCGGTACCGCAAACCTGGTGCGTTATCTGGTGGATATTACGCATAAACTCCTGCCGTTGCAGGCCGGGATTATTACCGGTAAAATGGCTGCTTACCCTTTTCTTAATATTTTTGGCTTTGCCTATATAGATCACTTTGCCTTTAGCGTCATGAAAATAATATACGCCCGGCGTAACCGGTAATTCCTGTACTGTTTTTTTAGGCAGATTCGGCGGCAATACCTGCTCTTTGGAATTTACCTTTAGCGCCTGCTTAATATGGTCGTCCTTATCGTTGCGCAGCAGCAGGCTAAATAGTTCGGCTGTGGCCTCGGCATCGCCCATGGCGCGGTGGCGGCTTTCGTTATCAATACCTAAATGCCTGCATAGTTTACCCAAGCTGTATGACGGCAGTCCCGGTAATATTTTGCGGCCCAGCCTTACGGTACATAGCTTATTGCTTTGCAGATCGTATCCCGCGGCTGCCAAGTGATAGCGCACAAATGAGTAATCGAAATTAACGTTGTGGGCAATAAAGATTTTGCCATGCAGTAAGTGGTAAATATCGGCGGCTACATCTTCGAAAGGCGGCGCTTCGGCTACCATTTCGTTGGTAATGCCGGTTAGGGCGCGTATGTAAATAGGTATGTCCCTGCGGGGATTTACAAGGGTACTAAAGCGCTTAGTTACTTTTTTACCATCATGTAAACAAATGGCAATTTCGGTTATACCGTTTGCGCTGGCATGCCCCCCCGTGGTCTCAATATCTACAATTGCATACATGGATGTAAAAGTACTAATTATTTTAGCCAAACAATAACCAAGATAAAAATCAGCGTATTACTGCCACATAGCCTGTTAAGGGTTTATTATTGACCCCTGTTATAACGTAATAGTAGGTGCCGGCGGGTACATTAGCTCCATTATATTTTCCGTCCCAGGGCACAGAATAATTATTAGAAAAATAAACGCGGGTACCATAACGGTTCAATATCTCAACCGTAACATTAGAATAGGTATTTAAATTATTTATATTCCAGGTATCATTTATACCGTCACCATTAGGTGTAAAGGTATTGGGGATATTTATAATAGCCGATGGAACCTGGTTAACTGTAAGTATACCATCAACATAACCGAAGGTATAGTTAGATGCACTGCCATCGCTTACAATTATAGGATATTGTCCTACAGGCGATGCTTGTGTGGCTGTAGTTACGGCCGCAGGTTGCGTGGTTAGCTGTGCTATACCATCGCTATTAACAAAACCTGTATAGCTTATTGTTAGCACCGGATTAACATCTCCATAAATTTTACTTTTACTATCGGCCGTAGCAGTTAACGATGCCGGTGTTACGGTTATATTTCCTGCCTGGTAAGTTATAGTATAATTACCAGGGGCGAACGTTCCTCCGGCGGCGGCCGATGGTATAACCGAAACATTATAGGTACCTGTATTAGCATTAGCACCAGCGGCCGCACCATAAACAATAGTAACAGCACCTACTGTTTCAGCATTTTTAAGTCCATTTACTATAAACGTTGTTGAACCTGGGGCGCCTGTTAATGTATTGCCATATATTTTAACTATACTATTTGCTGTGATCAATAATGGTGCGGGGGTTACGGTACTGACAGGCATTATCTGGTTAACGTCGGCTGCACCCGGGCTTTTTAAACTAATATTTCCCGAATAACTGCCAACAAATGTGGTTTGTTTTAACCGGATATAAACAGGAATTGGGGGAACCGTACCTGATGAACCAACCGTCACCGTATTACCGAAAGTAAGGTTGTCAGTACTTACTTCAAAACCTGCTGGTGGCGTAATCACAATTCCGCTTGTTAGGGCTGAACCGGAAACCGTAATGCTGGTTGATGAAGACGGGGTGCCATAAATCGTTGTAAGCGGCTGCAAAGTTCCCGAGGCCGTTATAGATGGCCCGGCTGCATTTACAGTGATATTTCCGGGCACATAATTAATAGTATAGTTACTTGCTAAAAATCCATTACCGCCCACCGCGGCAGATGGCACTACCGACCCATTATAAATACCTATTGCAGCATTTGCTACCGCACCATTGCCGTAAGTTAAAGTTAAACTGCTAATAGTTTCCAGATTTTGCAGCCCTGTTATTGTAAAAGCGGTTGAACCGGCCCCGCCAGTAAGCGTGTTCCCGAAAGCTTTACTCACATTATTAGCGGTAATAGTTAGCATTGCCGGTGTTACCGTTAAGGTACCCGTTTGGTAGGTAACGATGTAATTGCTTAATAAAAAACCATTTGCGCCTGTAATATTTGAAGTAAGAATAGCATTGTTATATACCCCAACCGGGGCAATAGTGGTATTTCCTCCGGTAAAAGAAATATCTAATGAACTTACCGTTTCTCCATTCTTTAAACCTGCGTTGATAATACTAAAATCAAAATTGGAAGTTGTGGCAACAAAATCATTTAAAGTTCCCCCATATACTTTGCTGCCGTAAACGTAAATATTTATCTGCGCCGCATTAACAGTGCTTGCCTGCATTGCCACGTTCACATCAGAAGCGCCCGTACTGCTTAATACAATATTTCCGGAGTATGTACCTGCGGCTGTGGTTTTCTTTAAACGTATATAAACCTTTGTTGAAGCTATTGCGCCTATACCACCAATGGT
>NZ_JAQBOF010000040.1 GCF_028288185.1 Mucilaginibacter sp.
ATCAATGTATTCAGAAATAAGATTAAAGTAATAGCCAATATATTCTTCTTTTATTGTATTTGCTTCGTTTAATTCGATAATGGTATTTTGCAGATTATGGTTTGTTTCTAAAATTATTTTATCAGCAGTTCTTAACTTTTGCAGTTGCTTGTAAATAATAACCGCAAACACTATTACCACACATATCAATACCGTTAACAATGATGCAAAGAAAAACAATGCGCGTTTTTGTTCCATTTCATTATTTATCCTGTCGCTGGCAATAACGGGTAATATGGCACTTACCTGCAATTTCCGCTGCCTGGCACCGTAAAATATAGCATCGTCCATAGCTTGTTTAATGTATACATAGGCATTTTTCACATCGCCGTTTTTATACAATAATTGGGCTAAAGTCGTCATTGCTGCAGCTTCCTTTGTAGACGACCGTACATCAGCCATAGCAGCGGTAATTAATAGCTCAATGGCCTTATCAGGTGTATTTTTCCGTATGTAGATATCACTTAAAGTTGAGGCAGTAACTGCAAACTCGTGGTCTGTTAAACGGTAATGGTCAATAAGCATTTTTAACTCATCAACAGCCTTACTTGTATTGCCGGTTTTTAAATATTTTAATCCGTTATAATAAATATATTCAAAAGAGTTTCTGTTACACAATGCAGCTGCCGAATCAATATATTTTCCTGCATTGTCATTATAGATGAGCGTGAAATAGTTATCCTTATCAAAATCCGCCAGGTCATAGTACGTTCGGGCGGTCAAAAAATAATATTCCTTTTTAGCTTCATTATCCAGTAATTTAACATTAACAGTTTTTAACGAGTCGAATGTTTCTTTAAACATGCCTGATGAAAGCAGGATAAATCCAAGCTTGATTCTGCTGAAGGCAATTTTTACCGGGTCATTTAATAAACGACCTGTTTGCTGTAGTTTTTGCGCATAGCTAAATGCCTGTGCATAATTAAAGCTTTTATATTCATGATAAAGTTTTAAATAAATAGCATATTTTAAGTTCAGATCTCCGTTGCTTGCTGCATATAAACTATTTTGCAACTTTTCAATTCCTTTCAGCTTTTCATCATCATACGATTTTTTTTTATCCAATGTAGAATTGAGCTTTGATAAAAGGGTATCATAGCTTTTATTTGAAAACGCAGTATGAAACAATAATAAAAATGGAATTATGGCTAATATCCGTTTCATGATAGCGTGTAATTGTAAGCTCTTTTATAGTTGGTTAAGATTGCAGGCTATGCCTGGACAACGTTTTTTAAAAGTATAAAAAAATATTGAAGCACTTATATATTTTTCCGAGTTGGCCGTGAAAAACGCCGACATAGATCCACAAGTGATGTTTTAAATAACCAGGAAATAGAGATCAGGCAGTGTTGTGAAAAAAATAAGCTGAACAAGCTTAAAATATTTACTGATAATGGCGTCAGTGGCCTGGATTCTAACCAATTTCAGAAATGGTTAAATGGGCTATTAAATATAATACACAATGATCAGGATCTGACGAGCATCTGTTATAATTAATATTTGGCAACCGAATTATAAAACAAATAATGTTTAATCTTGCACGCACCTAAAGCCCAAATGCTCCATGCCGCTATCCTCGGTGCTTTTCATCCTGCGGGCAACGCGGTAGCCTGAGCAATAGCTGTCATTACACAAGAAAGAACCGCCACGGATAACCCGCTTTTTTGCATAGGGCTCGTCCGGATCATAGCTTGTAGCTGGTCCTTGTGGGTTGGTAACTCCCTGCGGTTTGTTTATGGTTTCATAGTATTTGTTGTTGTAATAATCGGCACACCACTCCCAAACATTACCGGCCATATCATATAAGCCATAGCCGTTAGGTTTAAATGAGGCTACCGGTGCAGCAAAAAAGAATTTATCCTTCAACGTGTTTTTATTTGGGAAATCGCCTTGCCAGGTATTGGCTTTGGGTGTTCCGGCATCCACCGCCTCATCACCCCATGGATATATTTTATTGTTCAAACCTCCGCGAGCGGCCCATTCCCATTCGGCTTCAGTTGGTAAACGCTTGCCGGCCCATTTGCAATAAGCTACGGCATCAAACCAGGATATGTGTACTACCGGATAATTCTCTTTACCTTTAATATTACTTTCCGGCCCATGCGGGTGTTTCCAGCTGGCTCCGTTTTTCCAGGTCCACCATTGGCTGTAATCATTTAAGTTTACCGGGCGGGCGGGTTGGTTAAATACCAATGAGGCGGCAACCAATAATTTATCATCAGGCTTGGGCGTGCCTGGGGGTACTTGTTTTTTAAGTTCTTCCCAATCCGGTTTCTTTTCGGCAGTGGTAACGTAGCCAGTTGCTTTTACAAACTTGTCAAATTGCGCGTTGGTTACTTCGGTAGCATCTATCCAAAACCCGTTTACGGTTACTTTATGTTTGGGATATTCATCAGGGCTGGCTTGTTTATTATCGCCGCCCATGCCAAATGTGCCGCCTTTTATCCAAACCATTCCTTTATGTGATTTATCAATGGCCGTCTTACTTCCTGCCGGACCTGATAACCCCGGAAACCTGGCAGGGATATTAGACTCGCAACAAACCGCGGACTTAGTTGCCGCAACCGGCTTTTTAACAACGACAACTGTGTTGGGTTTTTGTTTACAGGCGGTAAAGCCAATTGCCAATATAATTGCCGAAAATATTAAATACGAGTGTTGTTTAAAAACCATATTGCAATAGTTGCTTATTTTTTTCTTTGACCGGGTTTTGGCAATACCATGTGGGTATGCGCCCATTGCTGCCAAAGGCTGTCTAAATGTTTTACCTTATCGGGATGTTGATCTTTAAGATCATTTGTTTCGCTTCTGTCCTCGGCCAGGTTAAATAAATGCCAGTTATGGTCACTTGTCGATACCAACTTCCAATCACCAACTCGTGCATAGCGTGCCTGGAAATGCTCATTAAATATTTCTTCGTGCCCTGCAATGGCTTTTCCTTCAAACGAAGATACTAAACTAATACCCGGTGTTGGCGGTATAGGATGGCCTTTGTATGTTTTTGGATAAGTTGCTCCTGCCAGCTCTGTAAACGTTGTCATAAAATCCATTACGTGGCCTACCTGCTTGTTAAAGCTGCCTTTTGGCGCGGTTATACCCTTTGGCCAAAACGCTATCATAGGGGTATGCAAACCGCCCTCGTACGACTCTGCTTTCCATAACCTGTAAGGCGTATTGGCCACATTGGCCCAACGCTGCCCAATTGATGAATAAACTAATTCTGTACCCGGAATATTATCTTTCTTTAACGAATAGCTGATCTTTCTTCCATCGCGGGTTTCGTCAGGCCGGTCAAAACCGGGACCGTAGCCTGCCGCGCTCTCCGCGCTGGCACCATTGTCTGATAAGAAAACAATCAGCGTATTATCCAGTTGCCCGGTTTGTTTTAAAGCGTTAATAATACGACCAATTCCCTGGTCCATACAATCTATCATGGCGGCGTGGATAGCCATCAATTGTGCATCATAATCCTTATCGGGATTATTCTCCCACTTCAGATCGCCGTTCCAGCGTGGCGAAAGTTTGGTGGTTTTAGGGTCGATCAACCCTAACTTTATCATTTTTTGATAGCGTGCTTCACGGATAGCATCCCAGCCGCCTTTGTACACGTCTTTATATTTAGCAATGTCCTGCGGTTTAGCCATTAACGGCCAATGCGGCGCATTCTCTGCTACGTATAAAAAGAAAGGCTGTTTGGTTTTGGAAAAACCCTTAATATAAGCTACCGCAGTATCGTTTATCGCATCGGTATGATAATAGTTTTTAGGTACCGAGGTAATTGGTTTAGTGCCGCTAACCAAACTAAACGGATCAAAAAAATCAACCACACCCCAAATAGTGCCAAAGTATTTCTCGAACCCACGGCTAGTTGGATACTGGCTGATGGGTGAAAATTCGGGGTACACTTTATGATGATCCAGCCAGGCTAGTTGTTCTTTTGCATCAGGCTGACCGTTGGTGTTTGACACATGCCACTTGCCCGACATAGCGGTATGATAGCCAGCCGTTTTCAATACCTCGGCCAGCGTAACCGCGTTTTCGGTGATATGGCCCAGGTAGCCGGGCTCATCCTCGGCATCCGTCATTTTACCAATACCAGCCTGATGATTGTATAAGCCCGTAAGCAACGATGCACGCGTTGGGCAGCAGCGCGATGTATTATAAAAATTAGTATAACGGATTCCGTTCTGTGCCAAGTAGTTAATATTGGGCGTATTGATCTCACCGCCATAGCAACCCACATCACTAAAACCCAGGTCATCAGCCAGGATCACAATAATGTTGGGGCGTTTGGGTTGTTGCTGAACGGGCTTTGGTTTATTAGTCCAGGCAATTAAGCAGGCTACGGCAATACCAACAATCGGCAGTAATAAATAGCGTTTGTTATGTTTCATGGCAATAGGTTATAAAGCGCCTAAATTATTATTTATTTACGGTTTCTGTATTTATTAATCCACCGCGCCGGTTTTAGGCTGACGGCTGAACGCTTTCATTTCGGTTGCTATACCTTCGTCATTTTGTTGTTTCATAAACTCGGTCAGTTTAGCTTTTAACTTAGCTTTGGTCGGGGCATACTTAGGGTCATCGGCCAGGTTCTTCAAATCAAAAGGATCATTTACCACGTCATACAATTCTTCCTCGGGGCGCACCTGGTAATAATTAGAACGAGCCGCGTTGGCCTCCTGCCACTCTTTAAAAAACGGCATCCTAACTACCGTGTTCTTAAACTTTTCGGTAAAATTTAAATTGTGGATATACAAAAACTGCTTGCTCCTTGCCGACCGGATAGCATAAGCATCACTACCTTGAATAATGCCGCGCGTGGTTTCCTCGGCAAAAACATAATCGCGCACATGTGTTTGCTGCCCTAATAATACCTTTTTAAAGCTGACACCGTCAAACCCCATGTTACCGTTTCCGTCTTTTGACCCGGTGTTTATTTTAGTGGGATCGCCGCCTGCAATATCTATCAGTGTAGGTGTAATGTCAATATACTCCAGCATGGCCGGGTTGCGGGTACCCGGCTGGATCCTTCCGGGCCATTTGGCTATAAAGCCTGAATGCAGGCCCTGATCATACAAAGTCCATTTGGAGAAAGGGAACGAGTTGCCCTGTTCTGTAGCGAACATGATGATGGTATTGTTTTCCTGGCCGGTGCGTTTAACAATGTCTAAACAAACGCCTATCAAACTATCCAAATAGGTTATCTCGGCAAAGTATTTTGCCATGCGCCTGCGGGTAAGTTTGGTATCAACCATGTTGGGGCCCAGTTTTACTTTTTCCGGATCATAGGCCGATTGGTTACCGCGGGTATAAGGCTCATGCGGCTGATTGCTGGTAAACATTAAATAGAAAGGTTTGTCGGTTGATTTTTTTACCCACTCGTCAGCCTTGCTCAAATCAATATCTATACCAGAGCCGTTGTCTTCATCGCGGCCGCCCAAAAAGTCAAACGGGTATGATTCGTCTGGGGCGTAATGCCTTTTACCTATAATAGCCGCGTTATAACCCAGTTGTTTTAAATATACCGGCAATGTTTTTATGCCCTTATAGATCATGGTATGGTTAGGATACGCGCCGTTGCGTACCGGGCCTAATCCGGTTAAAAGCGATTGCCGGGTTGGCGAGCATACGGGTACCATATTAAACATATTATCCAGACAAACACCTTCGCGGGCCAGGCGGTCCATATTAGGGGTATGCACCTGGGTGCTGCCAAAGGGGCCAATATCGGTCATGGTCAGATCATCAGCCATGATAAATACGATGTTAGGACGCTTATCCTTTTGTTTTATAGGTTTGGCAGGCGATGGCTTTAATGCCAGTAAAGCGCCTGCACCTAAAAGTACTGTCGAGATCATTACGCCTTTTATAACGTGTCGTTTGTTAAATATCATCATCATCATAACATTTATTTTAAACGTGGCATGGTTAACCACCAGGCCATTAGTTTTTCTTTTAATTGGGCTACCTTTTGAGGCTCGTTAGCTGCCTCGTTGGTTGTTTCTTTTCTGTCTTTAAGGATGTTGTATAGCTGTATATCGCTGCCATCATTATTCATTAACAGCTTCCACTCGCCTGATCTGACAGCTAAATTAGGGCTTTTATCTATCGGCCTTGGATAAGCAAAGCCGGTAGCATTGCGGCCATACTCCCAAAACAGATCTTTGCCTCTTAACGATGGTTTGCCTAGTAATGCCGCGCCCCGGTCCATGCCATCGCCTTTATAACCTACAGGTAAACTGACGCCTGCAAATTTGGTAAGAGTTGGTAGTAGATCGGTCGAGCTTAGTTCAGAAGTTTCATCAATCGTTCCGGCCGGTACGTGGCCCGGCCACTGTATAATAAATGGCATACGCGTACCACCTTCATATAACGATAGTTTAGACCCTCTTAATCCCATAGCCCGGCTTCCCCTAAAACTTGGCAGCGGACCATTATCGCTGGTAAAAATTACGATGGTGTTTTTATCAAGCCCCATAGTTTTCAAGCCATCCAATAGGCGGCCTATTTGCACATCGTATTCTTTTAATACCAATTTAAAGGCGGCCTCTTCTTCGGGGTTCATAGGATATTTGCCGGTGTATTCGGTTTCTTTTCGTGGCACCCAGGGCGTATGCACATCATCGGGCCAAAAATTTACAAAACAAGGCTGGCCCTTATGCTTTTGCATAAAAGCTAAAGTTTTATCAACAAAGTATTTAGTGCGATCCCATCTTTTAATGCTGTCTTTGTCAGACCAGATCCAGTTGGTAGCGGTAAGCAGAGGATCAGGGTCGGGGCTCTCATAGGTGCTGTTATGCTCATCAATGCCATAGTTTTCAAATCCCGGCGCATTTTTTACATCGCGGCCACCACCCATGTGCCACTTGCCGAAATGCCCGGTTGCATACCCCGCGTTTTTAAATATGCGCGCGATTGATGGTGCGGACGGATCAAGGAAATCGGCCTGCTCGGCATTTTTATTGTGTTGCCGGTTATCTAAATAAGTAGAGAAGTTCCAACGTGCCGGGTTCATGCCGGTTAACATGCCCACACGCGATGGTGAGCATATTGGCGCGGCGCTATAGTACTGCGTAAACTTGCGCCCGTTTTGGGCAATGCGATCTATATTGGGTGTAGGTACAAAGTTGCCGCCGAAACAAGCGACATCGCTAAAACCCATATCATCCGTTAAAATAATAATAATATTGGGGCGATCTGCTGCTACTTTCTTTGGCACAGGCTTGTTTGTCCAGGATATTAACCCGGTTGCTGTTAGGGCCGCAACCAACATTAATTTATACACACTTTGCTTTTTCATTTTATAAAGTTGATCTATTTTTTAGTGCAGCCTTTATTGTCATCAAGTTTTTACAACTATTGAAGGCATGTTTTACTATTAATTGGGCGCTATTTATGATATCTGTGAAGATACGGTGTTTGTATATAAATGATGGTGGCGCTATTTTGTCAGCACCTGTTTTTTGCAGTACGAGTTTAAGATTTAGGCTAAAAAAGTTGTTTCATCTGTTTTATTTTTAGCTGTTTCACACCCCTAAAGCCGAACAAAATACAAGAGATTGATTATCAATAAATAAACTAACTAGTACACGTAAAGTTACTGACGTTTAGGTTGTTTCATTTTGTTTCATCTCGTTTTTACAAAAGGCTATTTATCAATTAGTTAACTCAAAACTTGTTTTACTATTTCGTGAAACAAGCACAATCAGGTATTCACAACCTCCCAGATCTTCACAACCTCAACAGCTTCTTTAACATCATGTACCCTCAATATATTAGCGCCCTTAGTAAGGGCGATGGTGTTTAAAACCGTAGTGCCATTTAAAGCATCGGCAGCAGTACCGCCCAGTAAACTATAGATCATTTTTTTGCGTGATACACCTGCCAGTATAGGTAAGCCTAACCGGTTAAACTCATCCAACCTGTTTAATAACGCATAACCATGTACCGGCTTTTTGGCAAACCCAAAACCGGGATCAATAATTACATCATTTATCCCTAATTGTTTAAGCTGGTTATAGTAGTCAACAAAATAGTCGAGCACCTCATTAAACACATCCTCATAATTGGCAAGGCTATTCATGGTTTTAGGGTTGCCTTTCATGTGCATCAGTATGTAAGGCGCGTTTAAACGGGCCATAGTAGTAAACATATCCGCATCTAATTGCCCGCCTGATATATCATTAATAATATGTGCCCCCGCTTTTATAGCCGCCTCGGCAACTTGCGCGCGAAAGGTATCGATTGATAAAATAGCACCAGGGAGCTTAGTAACAATAGCCTCAACAACTGGCAACAGCCGGTCCATTTCTTCCTGTACAGAAATATCGTCAGCGCCGGGGCGCGATGAATAAGCGCCCAGATCAAGAAACGTAGCGCCATCGGCCAGCATTTTTTCGGCTTGCTGTAAGGCATCTGCTATAGAGGGTTGACGGCTATCGGCATAAAAAGAATCGGGCGTAAGGTTAATTATGCCCATTACTTTTGGTGTGGATAAATCTATGAGTTTACCCGCTACGTTTAGCGTAGTCTTTTTATGAAAAAATGTATCTTTAGCCACTGGTTGTAATAGCAATTTCAAGTTTAAACGTTGTAAAGTTAGCTTATATCTTTAAACTTTTGATTTGACTAATACAACCCCTTTCCCATGACGCAAGCAAGGCCGAAGGCCGGAGGTCTTTAGGGTTATATTATTATTCATATAACTGTAAAAAGAATATCTTGAACAATACATCAGCCGAATACGAAGCCGTAATTAATATCTGCAAAGGCCTTTTCATGAAAAAAACGCATGATTATGGTACCGCCTGGCGCATATTGCGTTTAGAGTCTATAACCGACCAAATATTTATTAAAGCGCAGCGGATACGTACGCTCGAAGAAAAACAGATCTCAAAAGTAGGTGAGGATATTACCGGCGAATATATTGGCATAGTTAACTATTGCGTTATTGCCATGATGCAGCTGGAGTGTACCGCCGAAACCCCGGTTGAGCTTGCACCCGACCATGTGGGCCGCTTATTTGACGACAAGGTTAAAGAAACAAAAGAGCTGATGTTTGCCAAAAACCATGACTACGGCGAAGCCTGGCGCGATATGCGCATAAGCTCATTAACTGATCTGATATTAATGAAGCTGTTGCGGGTTAAACAAATTGAAGACAATAAGGGCCTTACCCTTGCATCCGAAGGAATAAAGGCTAACTATCAGGATATTTTAAATTACTCGGTATTTGCGTTGATCAAATTGGGCGTACAATGAAGAATGGATTATTGTGGTTCTGCCGGATCGCTGTAGGCTTGCTGTTTATCTTCTCAGGCCTGATCAAAGCTAATGATCCGCTGGGCTTCTCCTATAAATTAGAAGAATACTTCGAGGTTTTCCATATAACCTTTTTAAACGAGTTGGCGCTTTGCTTTGCCATTTTGCTTTGCGCTATGGAAATGATATTGGGTTTTGCTTTGCTTATAGGCGTTCGTGCTAAAAAGGTAGCCTGGGGCTTATTGCTGATTATTATCTTCTTTGCCTTTTTAACATTCTACTCGGCGTTTTTTAAAGTGGTGCAAACCTGTGGCTGCTTTGGCGATGCTATTCCGTTAACACCATGGCAATCATTCAGTAAAGATTTGGTATTGCTGCTGTTGATTATAGTAATATTTAAAAACAAAGAAAACATAAAGCCAATATTTGGCCCTAAAACCGGCGAACGTTTATTTATTATTTCTATAGTGCTATCGGTAGGTTTTGGGTTTTATACATATAGCTTTTTACCTATAGTTGATTTTTTGCCGTATAAAGTTGGCGCTAATATCCCGGACGAAATGAAAACCCCGCCGGGTGCCGTGCCAGATGAGTTTGAGTCGACTTACAACTTAAAAAATAAAAAGACAGGCGAAACCCGGTCAATGACTGATAAAGAATACCTTAAAACCGGTATCTGGAAAGACAATAACTGGGAGATACAAGGTACCCCGGAAAGCAAACTGATTAAAAAAGGTTTTGAGCCTAAAATACGCGACCTTTCTATACAAGATGCACAACGTAATGATTATACAACAGAATTGCTCGGCAATCCGTTTTACAGCCTTTGGATAGTAGCGTATGATCTAAAGAAAACCGATGGCGCGGCTATAAACCGTTTAAACGCATTGGCCGCTAATTTAACGGCAAGTTTTAATATGCGTACCATATTGCTTACGTCGGCTTCGCCGGCAGACGCGGCGGCTTTTGCAAAGCAATACCATTTAATAAGCGAGATATTTTATGCTGACGGTGTTCCGCTAAAATCAATGGTGCGGTCAAACCCCGGTATCATCTTACTTAAAAACGGCACTATTATTAATAAATGGCATTACCATACCGTGCCTGATTACGACCATTTGGTAAAAGAATACTTGCAGAAACAATGATCAACTACCTCATTCGTAAATTTTTTTATGGCTCGGCAGTAATGCTGGGTATTGTGGTAGTGGTTTTTTTTCTGTTCAATATTTTACCTGTTGACCCTGCCCGTATGACGCAAGGCCAGCGTGCTGATGTGCAGTCGCTGCAAACCATACGCAAAGAGTTTGGGCTGGATAAACCCATACCTGTTCAGTTTGCTTATTATATGAATGATCTATCGGCTATAGGTATTCATTTAAATACGCCTGTAGAACGGTTACGCTATCACTATATCCCGCTGTTTGCTATATCATCAGCCAAGGTAGTTGCCTTAAAATGGCCCTATTTAAGGCGATCTTATCAAACCAGCAAAGATGTTGTTTCGCTTTTGTTGGAAGTGGTACCTAACACCTTGATATTGGCTACAACGGCTATGCTGTTTGCTATTGTTATTGGTGTGTTTTTAGGTATTATAAGTGCTATACATAAAGATACCTGGATAGACCGCTCGGCACTAGCATTTTCAACTTTGGGTATCTCGGCACCCTCCTTTTTTGCAGGAATCATCATTGCCTGGATATTTGGGTTTGTGTTGAGTAAGTATACGGGCCTTAATATGTCCGGCAGTTTATATAGCTATGATCCGTTTAAAGGCGAGGTAATAACCTGGAAGAATTTAATATTACCCATGGTTACCCTGGGGTTTAGGCCGCTTGCTATTATTGTGCAGCTTACCCGCAATGCCATGCTGGATGTTTTGGGCCAGGATTATATCCGCACCGCTAAAGCTAAAGGATTAAATAATAACACGATCATATATCGCCACGCATTAAAGAACGCGCTTAACCCGGTTATAACTGCTATTGCTACCTGGTTTGCATCTTTGCTGGCGGGCTCTTTTTTTGTGGAGTATGTGTTTGGTTACAATGGGTTGGGCAAAACAACGGTTAACGCGTTGGAAATGTCGGACTTCCCGGTAGTGATGGGCTCTATTTTATTTATCGCTTTTATTTTTGTGGTGATAAATATTTTGGTTGATGTTGTTTATGTTTGGATAGACCCAAGAGTAAAATTACAATGAAGCTATTTTTTATAGGATTTATGGGCTGCGGCAAAACCACCTGGAGCCGCAAGCTGGCTAACCACCTGGGCTACGAGTTTATAGATCTTGACCATATACTGGAGGCCAAGGTGGGCATGACCATTGCCGAATATTTTGAAGCGCATGGACAAGATGCTTTCCGGCAATTGGAGTCGTCTATATTAAAAGAAACCGACTACCCCGAGAGTGTCGTAGTATCAACAGGTGGCGGGCTGCCCTGCTTTTTTGATAATATGGAGTGGATGAATGCTAACGGGCAAACCTTGTATATAAAACTATCGCCTAAAACTTTGGCCGAACGACTAGATAAAGGCAAAACGACACGCCCCTTAATTCAAGGTTTGCATGGGGATGCATTGGTAGCATTTATTGCTGTTAAACTAGCTGAGCGTGAAGAGTTTTATGAGCAGGCAACCCATATTGTAAATGGGATAGATATGTCTGTAGAAATATTAGCTGAAGTAGTTAAGTAATATTTAGGCGGCCTCTACGCTCATAAGGGCGGTTGATAACTCAACACGTCTTACAGGTTTAACCAAATAGGCAATGGGCTCTGTACGCATGGCATCGCAAACAATTACGGTATCTGTAATTGATGATTGATAGATAACCGGAATATTTAAATACTTTTTAATATAAGCACCCAGGTCAATCCCACTTTTTTGGCCGCTCAGCATAATATCGGTTATAACAATATCGATATCTTTGCCTTCTAACTGCAATACAGCATCTTCATACGACTCTGAAACACCAACCACTGCATGCCCCAGCTTAACAACCAACTGCTTAAGCGCAGCCGCTATTATTGGCGAGTCTTCTACAATAAAAATGTTTAGTTTAAACATGCTAATACTGCTAAAATTTACTTAGTGTGAGACGCGATAATGCTGAATAAGGTTATAAAACGCTTACGCTGCTTAACTATTATGTAAAACTAAGGCATTAAAAAGATTTTGATCCATTTTGCATGTGGACAAATAATGGACAAATAAATAGAGCGGCAGGTTGTAAAACACAAAGGACAGCATGTTGTGTTTAGCCATAAAATGAAAAAACAAAGGTGGACATCTAATAAAACGCAGGCCTTTTTATATAGACCCTACAATGTTTTCTATATTTTCGTCCTTGTTAAGTTCCATTTTTTTACGCAGGCGTTGCTTGGATTTTTTTATCCCTTCAATCGTTATCCCCAGCATATTAGCCATTTCATAATTGCTAAGCTGCAACTTAATAAGCGATAGTATGCGTGCATCGGTAGTAGTAAGATTTGGGAACTTTTGTTTCAGGGTAGTGAAGAAACCGGTATGCACCTTTGCAAATAACTTTTTAAAACTGTCCCAATTTTCATCGGTCATTATATGGGCCTTTACCAGGTTTTCCAGGTTCTCCATATCTGATGCGGCAATATGTTGCAATTGCAGATGTTCGATCTCGGCCCTAAATTCTTCTATTATCTCGTTTTTTTGTTTAAGATTATCCGTAAAATAAAGTAACTCCAATTCAGCGTTTTTCAATTCCTCATTAAGCAATTGTTTTTCTGATACTAAAAGATCTTTTCGTTTCCTTTCTTTAATGTATAGCAAAACAGCAATGGCCACCAATAAAATAAATACTACAATAAAAGCATTGCGCTCAAGGGTTTGAAATTTGGCTTTTGCATTAAGACTGGTTATTTGCTTGTCTTTTTGCGCGGTTTCATATTTTAGCTGTAGCTCGCTTATTTGTTTTACATTATCAAGTACCTTTAATGAGTCGCGCATGCTACGCATGCGGGTATAATATGTTAAGGCATTCTTATAATCTTTGGTAGCGATATAACAATCATATATATGCCCGTGTATTTCCATTACCCGATATGGTTCTTTCAAATCGCCTGCTATTTGTAACGCCTTATTTAATAATTCAATACCTTTTGCAGTATGCCCCTGGAAATAATTAGCCTGGCCAAGCCATGAATATGCGTATGTTAAAGAGCGCTGCTGATTGTATTTAGTAGCCAACTCAACCCCCTTGTTACCATAATAATAAGCTTTCTCAAAATCGCGCTGATCTTTATAGTACTGGCAAATATTATCGTAAAAGCGTATGCGCAACCGTTCGTACTTAGGGCTCGACTCGGCTATTTTTAAAGCAGCCAGGTTAAGGTCAATGCTTTTATCAGTACCAGGCTGATGATTATTTAGGCTAACTCCGCGTGTAAACATGGCCTTTAGGCCCAAATAAGCAATGATGTGCGCGGTATCCTTATCAGCAATTGACATATTTAACCCATTATCAGCGGCCTTAAAAGCCATAGGGTAATTATTTGTTTCTTTATGCAGATTAGCTATAGTGCCCTGTATTTGAATTTTGGCCGGGCGCACATTATATTTTTCAGCATCAGCCAGGCATTTCATGCTTAGCTGCATGGCTTCTTTATGATTTGCAGCCTGCCAATAATAGTTGGCTTCAAATAGCTCGGCATATACCAGCGCTGTATTATCGCCGGTTTGTTTTTGTAGTTGATAAAGCCTTTTTGCAACTATTTGTAAAGAGTCATTATTAATAGTTTCAACGCGCTTGCCGGTAGTTATCAGTTTTTTAATTTCGGCGGCGGTTTTACTTGTCGATTGCTTATTAATTAACGGAGAATTGGTGTTGTTACAAGCTTGGAAGGAAATTATGAGGCATATACCTATAAAAAAGCAACGCTTTTGAGTCTGTTTACACATCAGGAAATAAAGCGAATGGTTAATGCTTGTGTAACAAATATACTAATGGTTAACAACATTTTCATTACAGGCTACAGTAATTTTTAGTGACAAAACAGACTCCTGTAAAAAGGAGCTTTTTGCGTTTCAAAAGGGGGAGAAAAATGCCTATAATTGAAGCTGCAATTTGTAGCTGATAGAAAAATAGTATCCCGTATGATAAAGCATATTTTAATGAGAATAAAAGGGTCTTTAGAGATCTGGTTTAACTTTTATGTCTTAAAAAAACGAAAGCTAACCATAGGCTCATCAAAAATTAAACTGGCAAAAGAATGGATACTGTCTGAATATGATGCTCTGGATGCCAGCAAAGCATCAGACTGGCAACGCCTGTTTGGCGATAACCGCCTAACCAATATACTGGCCGAACATGTTTGGGAGCACATACCTGACGAAGAGACTTTCTTATCCAACCAAAACTGTTATGATTACTTGCAAAAAGGCGGCACATTAAGAATTGCGGTGCCCGATGGTAATAATCCAGATAAAGAATACATAGAATGGGTGCGTGTTGGCGGTACCGGCGTTGGTGCCGATGACCATAAAATACTGTACACCTATGATGTAATGAAAAGCCGCCTGGAGAAAGCTGGCTTTAGGGTTGAGTTATTAGAATATTGGGACGAAAACGGAAAATTTAACTATACCGATTGGACACTCGATAGTGGTATGATTCACCGCTCACGTAGATATGACCCACGTAACCAAGCCGGTAAATTAGGCTATACGTCTTTGATTGTGGACGCGGTTAAGGATTAACTTTTTCGTTATATACCTTCGCCTTCAACAACGCTATATCCTGCGCCATTTGTTTGTTTTGTTTATGCAGTTTTGATGCTACTACGCTTAGGTGCAGTAAATAAACCAATATGGCAAAAATGCAGGCGGTAAATACCAGGTTAGGGGCTTCGTAAACCCCAAAGAGTTTTGACATCACCTCAAGTCCACCTCGCCAAAAAGAAAATATAACCAGTATGAATGTGCATACGCACCATACTATGGCATACTCCTCACGCAGTTTGCTTTTAATGATCAGCCTTGAAATATAAAGCAGGAACAGTAAGCTGGTAATAATAGTAATGATCTGTATGCGGGCCATAGTTATTGGGGTTTACGTATTGCGGAAAATAGCATAGCGATGGTAACTTTTATACAATAATACAAAGAAGCAAAATTTCTGATAGATGATTGACCACTCAATCGGTTGGCCATAACAACCGGAGTTTCTTTTATACTTAAACCGGCTTTTGAGAAATATACCAGTGATTCAGGTTCAGGGTATTCGTCCGGGTAATCAATCGCTGCCAGTTCAATCGCTTTTTTATCAAATAAACGGAAACCCGACGTGCTGTCAAAAATATGCATCCCGGTAAATGCCTTATTTAGCCAATGGAAATATCCTATCCCCAGTCGGCGAGTAGATGATGATTGAAAACCCTCCTTCTCAATAAACCTCGAGCCAATAACCAGGTTAGCACCGGTAGCTTCATAACAGGTTATTAATTTTAATAATTCTTTAGGCGGATGCTGTCCATCTCCATCCATTTGTACGGCAAGGTCGAAGTTATATTGCAATGCATACAGCAATCCGCTTTGCACGGCGCCACCTATGCCCAGGTTAATGGGTAGATCTATCACTTTTACTTTATGTTGTTTTGCAACAGCAAGTGTGTTGTCGGTTGAGCAATCATTAACTACAATCACGGTTATATCATATCCCGGAATAATCACCCCATCCAATTCTGCCAACAATGCCGGCAACGATGCCTGCTCATTATAACAGGGTATGATGATGAGTAATTTGTTCGGCATCCGGCAGGTAATAAAAATATGTCGTAGTAAAATTAATAAATTTTGTAACGGAGGCACAAGGAGACGCAATGCTTTGCGTCTCCTTGTGCCTCGGGTTTGATTTATCTTTTCTTTCCGTTCATTTCAACCTCTCGGGTCATTTCTAAAATATCTACAGGTTGCGAATAATCGCCTAGTAAATGCTGTACAAAATAATCAGCCTTGCGCCAAAAAAAGTATTCGGACATATCGCCGTAGGCATGGCGCTGGCCCGGTAGTAATACATACTCAAAACGCTTGTTGGCTTTTATCAGCGCGTTAATTACACGGATACTGTTAGCCGGGTTTACGTTGTTATCAATATCACCAGTTGATAGCATCAAGTTACCTTTAAGGTTTTTGGCGATGTCCGGGTTTTTATCAATGGTGTATTGGAATGTGGTATCACCTTTGGCGGTAATTACTTCTTTTATACCATTGTGCTTTTCGCTCCACCAGCTGTTATATACCGCGTTATCGTGGTTGCCCGATTCGGACACGGCCACTTTATAAAAATCAGGATATACAAACATCGCAGCAGCACTCATAAAGCCACCACCAGAGTGGCCGGTAATACCAACTTTGGTAATATCAATAAAGTTAAAACGGTCTGCTAATTGCTCAACTGCTGCTTTCTTGTCGGCCAGGCCATAATCGCGCAGGTTGCCATAGCCGAAGTTATGGTACCATTTAGAGCGCTCCGGACTGCCACCGCGGTTACCCACGCTCACTACAATAAAGCCCAGTTGCGCCAGGCGGTCAACATAGTTCATGCTGGCTGCGCTTACGCTAAAGCCGGAGTTTACCGCTTCTGTTTGGGGGCCCGGATAAACGTATTCTATGATAGGGTATTTCTTAGTCGCATCAAAATCATAGGGCTTGTACATTACCCCGTACAAATCGGTAATACCATCATCAGCCTTAATTTTAAATGGCTCAGGAAACTTGTAACCTGTCGCCATTAATCTTGATAAGTCGGCAGTTTCAAGGTCCATTATTTTATAACCTGCATTATCATACAAAGCCGATTTTGGCCCTGCGTTTACTCTTGAATAGTTATCTACAAAATAACTTGGCCCATCATTTATATTGCTGGTATGGTTAAAGTTGCCCGGGTTTAGCAGTTTAAGGCCGCTACCATCCAGGTTAACACGATAAAGGTGCACATAGTAGGGGCTTTCGCCCGGCTCGCGCCCAGATGCCGTAAAGTACAACACGCGGTTCTTCTCGTCTATCCGCACAATATCATCACAGTGGAAAGACCCAGAAGTAATGCGGTTCTTCATTTTACCGGCATCATCATATAAATAAAAATGTGCCCAGCCATCTCGTTCGCTCCATTCAATTAGTTCTTTGCCGCCGTTTATAAGGCCGGGGGTTGATATCTCTACATAAGTATTCATCCGTTCATCAGCCTGTATGTTTACTTTGCCCGTGTGTATATCTACGTTGCAGATGTCCAGCTTCTTCAAGTCGCGGCCAATGCGGTAGAAATAGAATTTATCCGCCGTACCCAGCCATACGCTGGGCTTAAACTCATCGTCACGATTTTTGGCTAAGGCAGGGGCCTGCCATGCACCTATCGATTGATCCTTAAATAAAGCGACATTTAATTTCTTAAACGTCTTAGTGCTAAAATCAAATAGCAACATTTCGCTGGTTGAGGTTTCTTTCTCGCCAGGCATAAGGTATTTGTAGGTTTGCAGGGTTGGGCGTGGTTCGGCAATGCTATTTATTACCCAAAGGTCTTTAACTTTGCGTTGGTCGTTACGCTCCATCACAAAATATTTCGAGTCGGGCGACCATAACACACCAGCCGGGCGCCTTTTTTTGTTGGCTCCTTTATCTGTAATTGACTCATCATCGCCACGGCCGCTGCCGTAGGCATAAAACTCAATGCCGTCTTTAGTTAACTGATGATCTACAATGGTGGTATCAGTCTCGTCCTTTACTGCTTTTTTGTAGTTGTCTTTATCCATCCAATACAGGTTAAAGTTTTTAGAGAACACAATTGCCGAACTATCAGGTGCTATAGATGCCCAGATAGGCTTTGGTTTAACTTTATTAAAATCCTTCAACTCGGCCAGCTTATTGTTCTGCAGATCATAAGTAAAATAAAAGGTTTTCTTCTCCAGCGAGTCGGCAGCCTTTTTATCCTTGCGGTCTTTTTTCACCACATCAATAGTGCTCTTCAGTTCAAACTGTATCGATTTCTCGTTATTAGTGAACTTTAAATTCTCTATAGGCAGGTGTTGGGCATCAAAAGGGTCCTTTACAATCAGCGTTATTTCGGCAGCCAACCTGTCATTATCAAACATTTTTGTTTTTTTCCTCGTAGCGGGATCAACGATGTACCAGCTTTTTATCTCGCTGGTTTCATACACATACCAAAACCGATTGGTCAATTTTAACCAATGCGGATCTACCACCTGCGAGAAAACCATTTTACGCAATTTATCGGCGTTAAATTTAGAAGCCAGTTGGTAATTGCCTTTAGCGGGCGCGGGTGCTGCAACAGGCGCTTGCGCTTTAACTTGCAGCAATAATAATAGGAACAGAACGGATAAGTAAATTTTCTTCATGCGAATTGGATAAGCGTTTTTTTAAGAGATCAGTTCAGCCAAATAAATTGGCTGCCTAAAAGTATAAAAAGATGCGCTAAACAAAAAGCAGCCATAGCTAAGCTATCGTAACATTTATATAGCAATTGCTTAAAAGACTCGCAAGTGATTTAAAACGCGACCTTATCAAAAAAACCAACAACCATTACATCCCAATCCCCGGCCCCGGCTGTATAGTTAATGATTGCAGGTTGCTTTTAAGCGCCTGGCTTTTGGCCGCTTGCCCGTTTTTATTATAATAACTAATTAACCAAGGGTATGCCTTAAATAGGTAAGGATTGTACTTTATAGCAGTTTCATAGCTGGCTGCCGCTAATGCCGGATCAGTAGTTTCTTGTATTTTGCCTTGCGTGTACGCATATTCACTTGAATATGCGTTATCTCCATTTACCGGGAATCCTTTTAGTGTTTCGGCAGCTTTTGCGGTGTTGCCGGTCGCGGCCAGTAAACGGATGTTCCGTAATCCGTTGTCGCTACCACGGCCATTTCTTCCGCCGCCAAAACCCATATTAGGCGTTGCCGGCACCTGGTATTTAGCAACCGAATCTTTTTGGCCCAGTTCATTATAAAATTCAGCAATTTGCAGGTCGAACCCGGCACGACCATTACCACTGGCTTTTAAAATGCGTTGAGCCTGTTGCAGGGTGACAATCGCTTTATCGTATTGTTTGTTTGCTGCCAGTGCATCGGCGTATAGGGCCCTGTATTCAAAGTTCTGCGGCTTTTGCTCTACAAGGTGTTGCAGTATAGCAATCGGCTCGGCATAGCCTAATTCTGATTTAAGCGAGGCCACAAAAGCGGCAGCGTCATCGCGCTGATCCCTTAAATAAGTAGAAACGGTGGCACCATTTTTTACATATTCCTCGGCGGCTACAATTGCATTGGCAATTTGCCCGTTGCGGCGATACATTTCGCGTAGTTGTGCATTGATCGCGGCCAGTTCCTGATAATCATCCTCTAACTTATAAGCTTTATTTAAAAACATTGCTTGCTGACTTACCGATGTAGGTTGATCTATTAGTTTGGCATTATAGCGAGCTAATACCAAATCGGCATGAGCTACATAAATAGGCGCATATTTAGGGTTTATAGCTTCGGCCTTGTCCAGCCATTGTGCCGAGGCGGTAAAATCTTTCTGTGCCGATTTTAGCCTGGAATAAGCCAGGTAAGTTGGCAGGTATTTGCTGTCATACATCAATGAGGTGTCCAAATAAGCCGATGTTCTGGTTGATGCGCCGCCTCTTCTTGTTCCACCAAGATTTAAATATACCTGCGCCCAGTTATCAGCCATCGCGCTTTTATCGCCTGCTAAATAAGCTCGTTGCTTTTTAACCAGCTTGTCAATAAACGCGTACATACCGGGATCTTTGGTTTTAAGATCGTTGGTTGTATTCATCGATTTAAAATCGAGCGGATGCACTTTTACCGGCTCAAAATAGGCCGGGTAAGTTTGCGCAAAATACTCCGACTCGTTATTCTGCGAGTAATAATCCAACGTTCTGTGCTCGGCCATAGCTTTATAATAATGGGCTCTAACCTGCCGGGCCTCCTCATCGGTTAATACGGCAGCGTGATAAAGATGAGTGTACTCATGCAGTATAACGTTGCGCTCTTCATAAGCGCCTCGCTCTACATATTCCATATCCGCGCAGCCGCTGCCTACGCCCCTTATATCCATCCACTGGCGGTTATCAAACGTGGTCATGTACCTAAAGCTGGGCGAATGCATAGTTATTGCCAGATCGATATGTAATGGCGACACCCGGAATGATTGCCTTTGTTTAGACAGGAATGGAAAGTAAACCACCGCGGCATACATTTGATTCCAAACCATAGCCTTTGCCAAATTGCCCGGATAATAAGATATGTCCGGAAAAACCTGCTCGAAGTTTTTCATGTCGGTGATCTTTACATTTTGCAGCACACGGGTTACCGAATCATAAATAGACAGGTAAGGGATACGTTTAGACTTAATCACCGCCGACAATCCATTATGGGCCGGGCCATAATGCTTTTTGAGCAGCAATATCTGGCTAAAAATATGCTCAGCCGAGTCTAACCTCAACTTTCGGTTCATATCAAAAGCACTGTAATAAAATGAGCCGCGATACATTAATGGCAGTACAGATGTTGGATATTTTTGCTGTACAGTACGGGTATAATAAATAGCTTCGTTTATTTTATTGGAGCTGAATAGCGCATCGGCTTTTTCAAGAGCGCCTCTTACTTCATCGTCATCTTTCTGCGCATAATCGGCATAAGTCAGATTTGTATGGCCGTTACCCCAATGCCAGTTGGTTGCAAAGTGCAGAGGATTAACAGCCAATGCTACTTCCCATTGTGCCGCCATGGCATTTAACTGCGTAGCATCAACCCTGCGCCAAATGGCATAACCGTAGCTAAAGCGCGCATCGGCATTATAAGGATCAATAGCCAATGATTTTTTCAGCGGAGCCTCTGCTTGCTCAGGGTGCTGATCCCAGAAATAAACATCAGCCTCTAATTGATACGCACCGGCGCTTGCAGCATTTTGTTTTTCTATCTTTTTGGCGATGGCAAGGCTTTCAGGATATCTTTTTTGTAAAAGCGTGGCCCGGCCCATTATCAATTCTGTTGCCTCGGAGTTGGGGTTAGTTTTTAATATTTTTTTACAAGTGATAATAGCTTCAGGGAGTTTCCAGGCTTGTATCTGCAAAGTGGCTTTAAGCTGTAAGGCTTTTATATTGTTGGGCTCGCTTTTTAGTACGTTGGTTACCAAATTCTCTGCATCAAAGTATTCATTGTGTAGTATCAAATAATCTGCTTTTAAAAGCTTGTAGGGCGGTGTAGGGCCTCCGGTATTTATTAATTGCAAGGCCTTGTCCCATACCCCAAGCTTTAGCATTTGGTCTATTTGCTTAATTTTAGCCGAGCCAGTAGTTGTAGGAGCATGCAAAAGCTGAGCTTGCATTTGTTTAAGATTTGCCAGGGCTAATGTGGCATTGTCAGGATCGGTAGTTTGAGCACTAGCGGTTTGTATAGCTATGATACAGCTTAAAATGAGAATCAGTTTTTTCATCGCACTTAAAAGTAGTGATTTTTTAAAGAATTAATTACATAGGCATCCTCCGGGTCTTTAGGAGACACTAGTAAATTATTGCAAAACCGTCAGTAGAGACAAATAGTAAATGAGATGGATTATCCCTCCAACAAAAACACAAACAACTCTTTAGGCCCGTGTGCACCTAAAACCAGTGTTTTCTCAATATCGGCTGTACGGCTTGGGCCGGTTACGTTTGATATCATGGATGGAATATTAGTGCCGTATTTTTTCTTTATCAATGCAAAGCCATCTTTCAGATCAGGAACTAATTGCGAGGTATAAGCCAGCACAATGTGCACACCGGGATAAATACTTAGCCTGCGGCCGGCTGCGCTGGCGTTTGATAGCATAATACTGCCATTACGTGCAATAAGCGCCTCGCAAAGGGTAAGGCCAACTTCGGCTTGCTCAAAGTCTTTGTCGGTTTCAAAGAAAGGGTATTCATATCGGGAAAGAATTTCTTGCAGCGTAGGTTCCCAGCAATATATTTTGCGCCAGTTGCGCTGCTCGGCTAGTTCTAATAAGGTTTCAATAAATTGTACTTCATCCTCACAAAAAGCAAACTGTCCCTGCACGGCCATAAATTCTTCGGCAAACATTAAATCCAAATTTTCGGGCGCGGGCGGATACAGTGGCGTGTTCTCCAGGTTAGGGTATGGGTTATCCCTTTTCTCCAGCAATGCCTGGCGTACCTTTTTTAGCAGCTTTTCTTTAGATGTGGTAATGTTTTTCATTGTTGGGTTTCGAGCTTTGCGTCAAAAATAGCATAAAATTAAAAAGTCCTTAGCGTTGAGTTAAAAAACTTTTAGCTAAGGACTTTCGGTTGTTGTAATTTATTCGCCCGAACTGGCTTCTTTTTCTTCTGGATTTCTTTCGAATGTTCCTGAGTGGTCCGCAACACCCTCGTGCGATAATGCTTGTGCTGCAGGCTCCTGGTTTGACTCAGGTACACCGTTTACAAACTCATCATAAGTAGTACGATGCTCGAATGGGCGCTTACCCAATATTTCTTCCAGATCAGACTGGAACAATATCTCTTTCTCCAACAACTTGTCAGCCAATTTAATTAAGCCTTCTTGTTTATCCAACAGCAGTTGCTTGGTACGTGCATAAACCGCGTTTATTTGGTTGCGCACTTCGTTATCAATTAGCTCTGATGTTTTCTCAGAGTATGGTTTGTTAAACTGGTATTCGCCCTGCGTATCATTAAATGATACGTTACCAACTTTTTCATTCATACCATAAATAGTAACCATGGCGTATGATAGTTTGGTTATGCGCTCCAAATCGTTTTGCGCACCGGTTGAGATCTTACCAAAAGTAATATCCTCGGCAACACGGCCACCCATGGTCATACACATACCATCTTCTAACTGCTCAATGGTATATAAAAACTGCTCTTTAGGCAGGTATTGCGCGTAACCCAACGCGGCAACGCCACGCGGAACGATAGATACCTTAACCAACGGATCAGCATGCTCCAAAAACCAGCCTGCAATAGCATGACCCGCTTCGTGGTAAGCCACAATGCGTTTTTCTTCGGGAGATATGATCTTGTTCTTTTTCTCTAATCCACCAATTACACGGTCGATAGCATCCTGGAAATCCTGCATATCAACAGCCTCTTTGTTTTTACGGGCGGCAATCAATGCGGCCTCATTACAAACGTTGGCTATTTCTGCACCGGCAAATCCCGGAGTTTGTGCCGATAGTTTTTTAGCGTCAACACCCTCAGCCAGCTTAACCGGTTTTAAGTGTACTTTAAATATTTGTTCGCGGCCAATCAAATCAGGTTTATCTATGGATACTTGTCTGTCAAAACGTCCCGGACGCAATAATGCCGAGTCCAGTACGTCAGGACGGTTAGTCGCTGCCAGTATAATAATACCGGAATCTGTACCGAAACCATCCATCTCTACCAATAACTGGTTCAATGTGTTTTCACGCTCATCATTACCGCCTACGATATTGTTTTTACCACGGGCGCGGCCAATGGCATCAATCTCATCAATAAAAATAATACATGGCGCTTTGTCTTTTGCCTGACGGAACAGATCACGTACGCGTGATGCACCCACACCCACAAACATCTCCACAAAATCAGATCCTGATAGTGAGAAGAAAGGCACTTGGGCCTCGCCTGCAACAGCTTTAGCCAATAAGGTTTTACCCGTACCCGGCGAACCTACCAATAAAGCGCCTTTAGGTATTTTACCACCCAGGTTAGTATATTTTTTAGGGTTTTTCAAGAAATCAACAATTTCCATAACCTCTTGCTTGGCTTCTTCCAAACCGGCAACATCATTAAAGGTTACAGATACCTGCGCTTCTTTATCAAACAAGGTAGCTTTTGATTTGCCGATATTAAATATCTGGCCGCCAGGGCCGCCACCTGCGCCACCACTCATGCGGCGCATAATAAACATTAGCACACCGGCAAATAAGATGATCATGATAACGCTTTGTACCAGGCCGTTTGATAAAAGGCTGTCATGCGGTACATATTTGACGCTTACCTTTTTTGCATCAGGCACATCCTTTTGCGCGTCATCAATAGATTTTTTTAAGCTTTCATATGATGCATCAGTAAAAGTAAACTGGGCTTCATTACCGGTAACACCAAAAGAATGCTGTGCTTTAACAACCTCGGCATATTGTGGTTTTTTTAAGCTGTCTTTTTTAATGTGTACTTCGGCAACTAAATAATCGCCGTTTTTATAGGCCTCAACATAATCAACATCACCCGGTTTAAGCATTTCTGTTTCAAACCGTCTAAAATCAATCAAAGTGCCGCCGTTACTGCCAGAAAAGTATGCTACACCAATAAATGTAGCTATAGCAACAGCATATAACCACATAAAATTAAATTTCGGGGGTTTAGGTGTTATCCTTTTATTAGGTATTTTACGTATCGGTTTTGGTTTATCCAATTTTTTATCTTCCATCTCTATTTAAAATCTCACTTACAACTAACACTTATAAGTTATTACTGCGTGATTAAGCGCTTTTATAACTTTTAATCTCGGCATCGCCCCATAGCTCCTCTACGCCATAATACTCGCGCTTATCTGTGCGAAAAACATGTATCACTACATTAATATAATCTAATAATATCCATTCGCCATATTCAAGGCCCTCTTTGCGCCAGGGGTCTTGTTTTAGCGCTTTGTATACTTCTTCCTCAATACTGTTAGCAATTGCTTTAACCTGTGTGGCCGAGTCTGCATGACATATCACAAAGTAGTCTGTCACCGAACTATGTAGATTACGAAGGTCTAACCTGACAATGTCGTTACCCTTTTTTTCCTGTATGCCATGTATGGCTAATTCAGAAATGTAAGCTGATTCATTTATCGCTTTATTTTTTACCATCAAAAAGAATTAGTTTTGAACTTTGAACGTTTTTGAGTTTAGCATTATTATAACATTGCAAAATAACATATTTTCAGGATTATTTGTTGGACAAAATTTACTGACATTAAAAGAAGTTGACTCTACCAACAATTTCCTTAAAAACATATTGTCAAATTCTAAGCCAGTACCAGAGGGAACGGTCATTATGGCAGAAACACAATTTGCCGGCCGGGGCCAGCAAAACAACCAATGGCACAGTGAGCCCGGTAAAAACCTTACTTTTAGCATATTATTAAAACCAACATTTTTGGCCGTTGCAGATCAGTTTGATCTTACACGCGCCGTAAGTTTGGGCGTTTATGATGCATTATGTCCGATATTGGGCGATCAGCTTAAAATAAAATGGCCTAATGATATTTATTATGGCGATAAAAAATTAGGGGGAATGTTAATTGAGAACTTATTGCAGGGCCAGCAAATAAAAAGTGCCATAATTGGTATAGGGCTCAATATTAACCAGGAAATTTTTCCGGATGGCGCAAGCAATGCTACTTCTGTAAAACAGATATTACAGAAGGATTACGATTTACGTTTTATATTAGCAGAGATTTGCAACAACATCGAGGCATATTACCTTAACTTAAAAGCGGGTAAAATAGATTTTGTAAGGAATACCTATTTAAACCGACTATATTGGTTTAAACAAAATAAACGTTTTAAGGCCGCCGGGACGGAGTTTAACGGTACAATTACCGGTGTAAAAGAAAATGGTTTATTGGTGGTAGATAGTAATAATAAAGAAACAACATACAACCTAAAAGAAATAGAATTTTTAAACAACAAATAGTTATGAAAAAATTATTGGCCATAGTTGCCGCAATAATTATTACTACCGGCGCATACGCGCAAATTGTGGCTCCGGTTAAATGGGCCTATGCTGCTAAAAAGACAAGCGCTACCGAAGTAACCGTTTTCTTAAAAGCATCAATAGCCGGCGGATGGCATATATACTCTATGAATGTTAAAGATGGCGGGCCTATTAAAACATCGTTCACTTTTGCTAAATCAAAAGATTACACATTGGTTGGCAAACCCAGCGAGCCCAAACCGAGAACCAAGTTTGAAAAAGCGTTTAATATGGACGTAAGCTATTTTGAGAACGAGGTTGTTTTTCAACAAAAAATTAAATTAAAATCGCCAAAGGTTACGGCTATTAAAGGCCAATTGGAGTACATGACCTGTAATGACATGAAATGCCTGCCGCCTGATGATGTGAGTTTCTCTATCCCGTTAGGTAAATAATTATATGATAACAGCCGCTAAAAGCTTTTTCACCAAAGCCATATTATTAATGTCGCTTGTGGCGATGACGTTTTTTACTGTCGGGATAAATACGGCTAAAGCGCAAGGGGATACTAGCGGTGTAACTTTCACCAGCATACCCACGGCTGCTGATAGTATTGCTATGCGCAAAAAGGCACAACAGGCAGCTGTTGAGAAAGCAAAAGCAACCATATCGGCTCCTGCCGCAGAAAAACCAAAAACCCTTTGGGATATTTTTATAGCCGGTTTTGTTGGGGGTTTTCTGGCGGTTATAATGCCGTGTATTTATCCATTATTGCCATTAACAGTTAGCTTTTTTACCAAGAAAGCAGGTAGTCGGGCAAAAGGGATAAGAGATTCGTTGATTTACGGCTTGTCGATCATCGTTATATACGTTGCTTTAGGGGTTTTAATATCCGCTGTATTTGGCTCGTCTGCTTTGAACGAGCTGGCAACAAACGGCATATTTAATATCTTCTTCTTCCTGCTGTTGGTGGTGTTTGGCATATCGTTTTTGGGGGCTTTTGAAATTACCTTACCCGCGTCATTAGGTAACAAGCTCGATCAAAACTCTGATAAAGGTGGTATTGCAGGCATTTTCTTCATGGCGGCTACCCTGGTGGTGGTATCTTTTTCATGCACCGGCCCTATTATTGGCACTTTATTGGTTGATGCCGCATCAAAAGGCGACAGGCTTGCCCCGGCAGTTGGCATGTTTGGATTTTCATTGGCGCTGGCATTGCCGTTTACTGTTTTCGCATTATTCCCTTCGGCTTTAAAATCACTGCCAAAATCGGGCGGATGGTTAAATACAGTAAAGGTTGTATTGGGTTTTTTGGAAATAGCTTTCGCTTTAAAGTTTTTATCAAATGTAGATCTGGCTTACCATTGGAACTGGTTTGACCGCGAGATATTCTTATCGCTATGGATAGCGCTGGGCGTATTATTGGGTCTTTACCTTTTAGGCAAGATCAGGTTTTCGCATGATAGTGCTACGGATTATGTTTCTGTACCGCGTTTCTTTTTATCGGTAATAGTATTCGCATTTGTGTTTTATATGATACCGGGTTTATGGGGAGCGCCATTAAAATCAATCAGCGCGTTTTTGCCGCCTATGGCTACGCAGGATTTTGATCTTTCGCAAATCCCAGGCGGTGGCAATAACTCAAACGGAGCGGCAATCAAACAATCATCCTTTGTAAAAAAATATGCGGACAACTACACCCGCATTAAAACACGCGGGCTGGATGCGTGGTATGATTATAAGCAGGCTTTGCAGGTATCAAAAGAATTGCATAAACCTATAATGATAGATTTTACCGGTTTTAACTGCGTTAACTGTCGCAAAATGGAGGCTAATGTATGGTCTGACCCCGAAGTGTTTAAGCGGTTAAAAAACGATTATGTATTATTACAGTTAGTGGTTGATGACAAAGCGGCGCTTGATCCTGCCGATTACTTTACATCAACCTACAGCGGAAAAAAGATAACCACTTTGGGTGGTAAATGGAGCGACCTGGAAGCTTCGCGGTTTAACGCTAACTCGCAGCCATTTTATGTATTGCTGGATAGTGACGGTAATATGCTTGCAGACAAAAACGGCAAAACAATCCCTCCTTCGCCCGCTGATTATGATGTAAATAGCTATTTAAAGTTTTTAGATAGTGGAATTACAGCCTATAAAAACACACAACAAGGCAAAAAATAATGTAAATTTGCGGCGCAAACGGCAAGCTGATTAAAAAATTTGCCGCGAACAGAATAGAAACATCTGCCAGTAAATTACAATGACCCCGATAAAAAAAATAGGACTTTTTACGTCCGGTAGTGACTCTCCAGGAATGAATGCCGCGATTAGGGCGGTTGTACGTTCAGCTATATTTTATAATATTGAAGTTGCGGGTATCCGCCATGGATTTGAGGGAATGATCAATGGGGAGATCATCCCAATGGGTACAAAATCGGTATCAAATATTATACAGCGTGGTGGTACCATGTTAAAAACCGGGCGAAGCGAACAGTTTAAAAGCCCCGAAGGCCGCAAGCTGGCGTATGAGCAGCTTAAAAAAAATGATATACAAGCATTAGTTGCTCTTGGTGGTAACGGTACTATAATCGGAGTTAAAGAATTTAATGAAGAATATCCGGATATTGCTGTTATAGCTGTGCCATGTACAATAGATAATGACTTGCGCGGGTCTGATTTTACCATAGGTTATGATACCGCTATCAATACGGTAATTGAAGCTGTAGATAAGATACGAGAAACAGCCGAATCGCACGACAGGCTGTTTATTGTTGAGGTAATGGGCCGCGACTCGGGCATGATTGCCTTACGTACCGGCATGGGTGTAGGTGCCGAAGCTATTATGGTGCCCGAAACCAAGTCTGATTTGAATGCTTTATTTGACAGGTTAGAAAGAGGCCGCAAAGACAAAACATCCAAAATTGTAATGGTTGCCGAAGGTGACGAACCGGGCGGTGCTTTCGAGATTGGCCGTGCCATAATGGAGCGCTATCCGCATTACGATACCCGTGTATCTGTATTAGGCCACATCCAGCGCGGCGGTAAACCAACTTGTATGGATAGGGTATTAGCCAGCCGTTTGGGCGTGGCAGCTGTTGAGGCATTAATGGCAGGCCATACCGGCGAAATGGTAGGCCTTATTCATAATGACATTGTATTTACTCCGCTAGGTCAATCAGTTAAACATCATCATGATGTTAATGCGGAGTTTATACGTATTGTTGAAATGCTTTCTTTATAACAGTTTTGAGTTATGGTGATGAGTTTTGAGTAAGTAATTTAACTCAAAACTCACTACTTAACTCTACAATAACTTCTCAGCTACTTCCTTCCAGCTATTTACACGTTCGTACCCGGTTAATAGTAAGTTATGTGGCGATGTGTACAAAAGTTTACGGCCATTAAAACGGGTAAAGTTTTTGGTGCGGTCATCTATCATGATATCCGTATTCACAATCTTGTAGCCGCAAAACATAATATTGGTCCATGATATAAAAGGGAAATGATCGCCCAGCCAGGCCTGCTTATCTTCTAACGAGTTAGGGAACTCTGTTGCTGCTGATACAATAAATACATCGTACTTTTTAGTTAACTCTTCAATAACCTCGCGGCTATCGGCTATTACTTTCAAATCCCTGAAAAAACCTTTGCGATTAATGTATTCGCGCAGGGTATGGTCCAGTTCGGGCGGCAGCAATTCTCTAAACTCCTTGCCATGCATTTGCTCAAGGGTGTAATTATATCCGTGTTCTTGCTGATAAATGGTTATAAACTTGTCAATGGGGTCGGCAATAACCTCGTCCATATCTATTGCAATACTTAACCTATTCATGGCGGCAAATTTCGCCTATTTGGGCCTAATAACCTCATTTTGAAGTTTGTTTTTTTATTGTAAATATAATTGCTACCTTTGCGTCCCCGCTGAAATAAACTCCGGGGGAATGTTGAACACATAATTTAAAAACAAACATGGCAACTAAAATCAGATTGCAAAGACATGGTAAAAAGGGTAAACCTTTTTATTACATTGTAGTAGCAGACGCTCGTGCTCCGCGTGACGGACGCTTTATTGAGCGTTTGGGTTCATATAACCCAAACACAAACCCTGCAACTATTGACATTAACTTCGACAAAACTCTTAACTGGGTTAATGATGGTGCACAACCAACAGATACTTGTCGTGCTATACTTGCTTACAAGGGTGTTATGTATAAAAAACACTTACAAGGCGGTGTAAAAAAAGGTGCTTTAACCGAAGATCAGGCTGCAGCAAAATTTGCTGAATGGTTAGATCAAAAAGATGGTAAGATCACCGGTAAAAAATCAGACTTAAATACAGCTAAAGATACAGCCCGCAAAGCTGCGTTAGTTGCTGAAGCTAAGAAGAAGGAAGATAAAGCTGCCGCGATTGCTGCAAAATACACTCCTCCTGCTGAAGAAGTTGAAGAAGAAGCACCGGTTGCCGAAGTTGAAGAAACTCCAACCGCTGAAGCAGAAGTTGAAGAAGTACCAGTTGCTGAAGTTGAAGAAACTCCAACCGCTGAAGCAGAAGTTGAAGAAGTACCAGTTGCTGAAGCCGCTACTGAAGAAGCACCTGCTGCTGAAACAGAAGTTCCGGCTGCAAAAGCTGATAGCGCTGAGTAATTTAGCTACAAAAAACTTATATAATGGCGAAGCAACCGATAGGTTCTTCGCCATTGTTATTTAAACGCATTTATAATGAAAATTGAAGATTGTTTCCGCATAGGTAGTATATTAAAAACCAAAGGACTTAAAGGCGAAATACAAATGTATGTAGATTTTGACGGCTTGGACAATATAGACTTCAACGCCATATTTGTGGAGATAGCCGGCAAGCTGATCCCATTTTTTGTAGAGTCGGTTAAATACCATCAAAACGGCCAGGCTTACATATACCTGGAAGATGTTGACACTATTGAGAAAGCGTCACCCCTGGTAAAAAAAGACGTTTACCTGCCCAATAAACTAAAACCTAAAAAGAAAAAAAGCGACTTTACGCTAAAGGATCTGATAGATTTTACCGCTGTTGATGAAAATGAAGGGGAGTTGGGTAAAATAACCGCAATACATGAATACCCCCAACAACTAATTGCCGCGGTAACCTACAAAAACTGTGAAGTGCTTTTCCCGCTTAATGAAGAAATTATAGTGGCAATTGATATAGTGAAAGAAATTGTAACCGTTGATTTGCCGGAAGGGTTGCTGGATATTTATTTGGATTAATCCCCTAGCCCCCAGAAAAGGGTATAAAAAAACATTTTGTCAAGCATGCTTGACATTTGTAAAGTTTGTTTTACATTTGGTAAATTAAACTTTACAAATATGAAAACACGCTTTTTATTTCCGCACCAATTCCGACTGATTGGGATAATGCTATTAGTTGTTATTACCATAATTTGCGGTATCCACAATTATCAAACCGGCGGCATCTTTAATTCTACCTTTCTGGGCAATCTTAATCCCATCCCTCACGATGTTTGGGTGCGAATGATCTATAATGACATTCTTCAGGTCGGTATCATTCTCGGTTTACTGTTTATTGGCTTTTCTAAAGAAAAAATTGAAGACGAGCAGCTGGCTCAATTACGACTTGATTCTTTGCAATGGGCCGTGTATGTTAATTATGGATTATTTATCCTATGCATCGTGTTTCTGTATGACTGGAAATTCCTTTCGGTAATGATATTTAATATCATTACGCCGCTTCTGTTTTTTATTATCCGCTTCCGCTGGAAAATTTATTCTATTAACCGTGACTTTAAAAATAGCTTAGCATGAAAGAACGTTTTTTATTTCCATATTGGTGTAAGTACCTGGGCATAGTATTGTTTCTTGCCCACCTGCCTATATACATCGTTAAAAAAATGATGCATGTACAATTTGATAACAATGACCCAAGCCTTTTTAGCGGGCAGCATATTTTCTATATCTCCACTGCATTGTCGATGGTAATAGGTTTACTAATGATAGCTTTTTCTAAAGAAAAGATAGAAGATGAACAAATCTCGCAACTAAGGCTCGAGTCATTGAAATGGGCTATATGTTTTAATTATTTATTACTGATAATCAGCCTTACGTTTACCAAGGGCTATGATGCTATAGATATCCTTCGAATGAATTTATGGTTACCGCTGATGGTTTTTATCCTGCTGTTTAGGTGGAAAATGTATCGTAACAATAGGTTAATAAAAGACGACGCGATATGAAAACCAACATCCGCGTAGAGCGCGCCATAAAAAACATAACCCAGGCAGATCTCGCTGGCCTGATAGGTGTATCCCGTCAAACCATTAATACTATAGAGAGTAACCGGTATGTGCCGTCAACAGTACTGGCGCTAAAAATTGCACGTGTATTTGGTAAACCTGTTGAGGAAATATTTATTTTAGAGGAGGGAGATTAGCTCCGCGGCCCCCTAAAGGGGGAGAAAAGACATAGATTGTTAATTTATACAATGTAAAATGGAAACTAAAACAGCCTTTGCGCCCTTGCTTACCATCAAAAGGGGTGTAACCAATATTGATTTTTACAAAAAAGCCTTTGGCGCAGTTGAAAACTGGCGACTGAATAATGATGATGGAACAATGCACGTAGCCGAATTTATGATAGACGGTGCCATATTCCACTTGCATGAAATGATGCCGAAAAGCCCTGCAAAGGTAAGCCCCGAAATATTTAATACCAGTACGGTAACTATTGGTTTATTTACTGCCGATGTTCATGGCGTATTCAACCAGGCTATTGCAGCCGGCGCTACCATTATTTCGCCGGTAACCGATTACGAATACGGCTACCGCCAGGGCGAATTGAAAGACCTTTTTGGCCACCATTGGGTAATACAATGCCACATACCTGCATCGCCTGATTGGAAGGGATAGAAAGAAGAATTAAAAGGTTAGAGTCAAGAATTAAGAGGCTTTTTGTCTTGATCTTGACTCTTAATTCCTGACTCTAACAAAAAAACTATCTTTGCGCTATGCGTTTTGATATCATCACTGTATTGCCCGGTTTGTTAGAAAGCCCTTTTGCTCACTCTATTTTGCAGCGTGCGCAAAAAAAAGGCATTGCCGAAATACACGTCCATAACCTGCGCGATTACTCGACCGGTAAACAAAAAAGCGTTGATGATTATCCTTACGGCGGCGGCAGTGGCATGGTAATGACCATTGAGCCATTTGCCAAATGTATTGAAGCCTTAAAAGCCGACCGTGAGTATGATGAGGTGATCTTTATGTCACCTGATGGGGAAACGCTTAATCAGTCTATGGCTAACCAGCTATCCATCAAAAAAAACATTATTATACTTTGCGGGCATTATAAAGGCATTGACCAGCGCATCCGCGATATATTTGTTACCCGCGAGATCTCGGTTGGCGATTATGTGTTATCGGGCGGCGAATTGCCTGCGGCTATTGTGGTTGACGCAGTAGTGCGATTAATTCCCGGTGTATTGTCTGATGAAACATCGGCTCTTTCTGACTCTTTCCAGGACGGCCTGCTGGATGCCCCGGTATATACCCGCCCAGCCGACTGGAACGGCCATAGGGTGCCCGATATACTATTAAGCGGCAACACCCCCGAAATAGAAAAATGGCGCTTTGAGCAGGCGGTAGAACGGACAAAGCAAAGACGCCCGGACATTATGTAGAGACGCATACTTCACGTCTTTCAGGCACACCCATTAAACTTTTGTACATTTAGGTTGCAACGTAAATGCAATAACTGCATTATACTATAGCAACCATGACCCCCGAACAGGAACGAACCCTTGTTGAGCAGTGCCATCAAAACCCCGCGGCTTTTAGCGAGGTGTTTGATATTTGGTATAAACCCTTGTTTGGCTACATTATGCGGCGTACCGGCGATTACGACCTGTCTAAAGATATCGCGGCCGAAACATTTCTGAAAGCATTTTTAAAAATAGGGGGCTTTCAATGGCGGGGTATAGGGTTGTCGTCCTGGTTATACCGAATTGCTACTAATGAGCTTAACCAATATTATCGCAGCAGTAAATATTTGCCACAATCATTGCAAGAATTGTTGGAAAACCCGCAAATGGAAAAACTGCTGCACCAGCAAACGGATAACGAGCGCGAAATAATGGAACATGAGCTGAAGGCCCATAACGATTATAATTTAATAAGGTTAAACCTGCTTAAGCTGGATGTTAAGTACCAGGAGGTTATAGCCCTGCGGTATTTCGAACAAAAATCAATAAATGAAATGGGGCTGATATTGGCTAAAAATGAAGGCACGGTAAAGTCATTGATATCCCGCGGGTTGGAAAAATTGCGTAATATGCTTTAACACTGCAACCAAAACAAGTTTTGGCATTATAGATATAGTTAACATGAAAGATAAGGACGAATTTTTAAAGCAAATGGAAAGTTTACAAGTGCCGCAGGTTGACCCGGCAAAACACCAGCAAATGGTGAAGATGGCCATCATGAACGCGGGGCGATCTGCTACTTTAGGTGTATGGCTAATAGTTGTGCCCTGCTATTTTTTACTATGTGTATGCATGTATTATTATTTCCACGTACATACAACCTGGTTTGGGGCTCTTTTCCAGCTGATAACCAGTTTGAATAAAACCCCCGGGTTTGATTTTATGGCGCCTGTTGTATTGTTTGTGCTGCCAATTATTGCTATCGTTGTTAATAGCCTGGCTATAACTCATTTTCAATTTAACGGTGTAAACAAAGTAAAGGAGTTTAACATCACCATAAAAATTAAGTTTTTAAACATACTGCTTATACTAATAAGCCTTTTAATTATAGGCGTTTTTATAAGTTTTACTATGGTTCAAAATATATCAATTAGCAATTAAGCATCATGAAATTAAACTGGTTTACACGCAAGGGGTTTATTTATTGGCCGGCATCGATAGTAGGATGGGTTATATTAGTATTGGCCGCGGCTTACGCTGTATATACTTTTATTGATATCGACAGCCGATCGCACTCAAATAGTGATACGCTTATCAATTTTGTATTTAACCTTTTACTAATAGGATTGGTTTATACTATCATCGCTTATTTTACCGAATCAAGGCCACAAATTCATCGGCGCGACGACGAATAATTTGAAGCTGTTTTGTTAATAAAAAAGAATTTGTTAATTTTTTAAAACAGACTTTTTATTATCAAAAATAATCCCTATAATTGCAATCCGATTTTTACGGTTTAAAAATCGCGTTTAGAGCTTAAAATCATGGATTTAGTAAAATTTGTAGAAGAGCAAACAGTAACAGTTAACAAGTTTCCGTCATTTAAAGCGGGTGATACTGTAAGCGTACATTATAAAATTAAAGAAGGAACCAAGGAGCGTATCCAGGTTTATCAGGGTGTAGTTATCCAACGTAACAGTGTTGGTGTGTCTGAAACATTTACCGTACGTAAAGTTTCAAATGGAATTGGTGTTGAGCGTATATTCCCTGCCAACTCGCCGAATATTGATAAAGTAGAAGTTAACAGCCACGGTAAAGTACGTCGCTCTAAACTTTACTACCTGCGTGCCCTTACTGGTAAAGCAGCTCGTATCAAATCAAAAAGAGTATAATTACAACAATACTTATAAAAAGCCTTCCCGGATAAACCAGGAAGGTTTTTTTTTGCCTTGTGGATAAAAGAATTAGGTATCATTGTAACAAGCAAGCAGTAAAAACCGTATATTATTTTTTTTTATAGCTTAATTTTATAAATTTGGTGAACCTGGGTTTTATAATGGGTTGATTTCCACTACAAAATTGTATAAATCCGGCAACTGAAAAATTTAACTTAGAATTTAGTATATCATACAGCATCTTTAACCTAAAACAACAGCATGTTACTATCTCAATCTTTTTCCAGTTTAATTGAAAACAATAATTCAGCGTTAAATAACACATCTTCAGACCTGTTAAACGGCTTGAAGGTTTTCCACAACAACCAATGGTACATTTGTGGTAATTTAGCTTTAAACGAAGGCCTTTCACCTCATAAACTGCTTAATTCATCTCCGGAAGACCTGGATTATCAATTATTAATAAAGGCAGCCATGTTATTGGTTACTGATGATGTTGAGCAACCGGTAACAATTACTACAGGTTTCCCTTATGCTACTTACCGCATTTATAAAGATGTGGCAATTGAGGAATTAAAAAAGACACATATAGTTGAGTATGATGCGTCAACTTTTGGTGGTAATGGTAAAAGAACGTCAATACTTGATGTAAAAAATGTTGATGTGATCCCAGAGATAGTTGCTTGCTCTATAGCTTTGCGTAAAGGCGAAGAAGCAGCAAAAGGCAGTTTCTTTATACTAAGCTGCGGCTTTGGAACGTTTGAATCTGTGTTAAGCATGGACTCGGGCGTGGTTGAGCAAAGTATGATAAGCACACACGGCTTACGTTATGCTATTAACTACATGGCCAATGAGCTGCAGAAGAGCCATTACCTGGAGATGCGCACCATTAATGCATTAGATGATGCCTTCCAGAAAGGTTATTTGTTTATTAACAGAAAGAATATTGATGTCAGAGAAATCCGCAAGGCCGCTTTAAGATCATATTATAATGAGGTAATATCGCCTAATTTAAGGAACGTTATTACTGATAAAAACTTGATGAAAACCAATAAAGTTTACCTGTGTGGTGGTGGTATGTACTACCAGGATCTGGTAGATTGCTTTAAAGCCGAGTTTGGCGAGATAGTACAATTAGAAGTTGTAAGCGACCCGGCTACGTTAGCGAGTAAAGGTTATGCCTTAAACTCATTACGTGTGTCAGGTGGTTTAGAAAGATCATCGATCGGTATTGATATCGGCAATGCAACAACCGTTGTAACCCGTTTCAGTAACGACCAATAATAATATAGTACTAACTAATACCCCATGTTAAGCCTTTTTAAAAAAGAAACTCCGACAGTAACTGACTCTATCAGTAATATCAAGGACCTTGTTTGTGAAGGCCATGATTATTTTTCTGATGAGTTGATCATACTGGATGAGCACCTTGCCGGCAATTTATTTTGTGCCGAAAAAGTTGTTATTGAGCAACATGGTGTACTTACGGGTAATATCACCTCAAAAACCTGCACCGTTACCGGTGTTGTAAATGGCGACATCCTATCATTAGATCTGCTGGATATTAGAAGTAATGCGGTGGTTAGGGGTAATATACAATCGGCAACAGTAAATATTGAGCCGGGAGCTGTAATTAATGGCTATATAACCGTTGGCGAAGATATTGAAGCGCTTACCGAGCAGTGGAACAGAACTAAATTCTCGACTGACGATTATCTTACTACTAAATTAAACAAAGAGCTGACTGCTTTAAACAAGGCAAGCGATGCCAACGATATTGTTGTAGAACAAAAAATTGAGCCGGGTCTGGTTGCCGCTATTACCAAACGGGAAGTTAAACCGGACATAGTAGCTGCACAACCAACACTGGCCGCGGCCGCACCACAAAAAGCTAAAGAAGAACCGGTTAATAACCAGCGTTGGTGGTAATAAAATATTTATTGCTGGTTAGAGCAAAATAAAAGGGACCTGATATATCAGGTCCCTTTTTATGTTTTGATGCTTGTTGTTATTAAGCCGGAAGCTCTGCTATAACGGTAACACCGCCTTTTACAACCTCGCCAATTTCTACGTTTATTTTTGAACCTAGTGGTAAAAACAAATCAACCCTTGAGCCAAATTTAATGAACCCGAATTGATCACCTTGCTCAACCTTGTCACCTTCTTTTACATACCAAACAATACGGCGGGCCAAAGCACCTGCAATTTGCCTGAATAGTACTGGTGTGCCCGCACTGTTTTCGGTAACAACGGTGGTACGCTCATTTTCGGTTGATGATTTTGGGTGCCAGGCTACCAAATATTTACCGGGGTGATATTTAAAATATTTAACCACGCCACTTATTGGGTTACGGTTAACATGCACGTTTATAGGCGACATGAAAACAGAGATCTGTATGCGTTTATCTTTTAGATATTCGGTTTCGGTGGTTTCTTCAATTACTACCACTTTGCCGTCTGCCGGGCAAAGCACTACTTTATCATCTTGGGTGATATCAAATAATGGGTTCCTGAAGAACTGTACAATTATTACAAACAGGGCGAATGACAGGATATAACCTAACCATCTTACAAAAGTATATTCGGGTAAATAAAACTGAATAGCGGCGTTTAAAACAAAGATGAATAAGATGCAAAGTGCAAGTGAGGTATATCCCTCTTTATGGAAACTCATTTTTTTCATACGGCAAAATTAAGCATTTGTAATGAAGTATAGGTAAGCATATACAATTGGCGCGGCAATTAATAATCCGTCAAACCTATCAAGCAGGCCGCCATGGCCCGGCAATATACCGCCCGAGTCTTTAACATCAATGCTGCGTTTAAACATAGATTCTATCAGATCGCCGGTAGTACCAAAGCAACTGATAAGTATGCCTATCCATATCCAATGCTCTAAAGCAATATCAGTATAATATAAGCTGATGATATAAGCTGCTAATGCTGTGATCAATATTCCACCGATCAAGCCCTCCCAGGTTTTTTTTGGCGAATGGCGCTCAAATAGCTTGGTCCTTCCAAATTTACTGCCTACCAAATACGCCCCGGTATCATTGGCCCAAAGCAGCAATAAAAACACCATCGGGAAATGGAAGTTGAACGTACCGCCAACGTAAGCCAGCGCATGGAAAAAGGTAAAAGGTATGATAGTAAATATCAACCCTAAATAAGTGTAAGCAATATTGGTAAAGGGCGAGGCGTGTTTTTTAAATAACTCCTGTATAAATACGGCGCTTAATGTAATTGGCAGCAAGAATAATAGTTTATGATAATCAGCATCATAAGTAACCAACGCAAATACGATATAAATGAAAGCGCCGTTTAAAAGTCCGGTTAGTTTATCGGGTTTAACGCCGGCTTGGTTTATCAAGCCATAAAACTCCCACAAAGCAAAGCCGCTTAACAGTAAATAAAACACCCCGAATACATAATGATCCAGTAAAACGGAGGCGAGCATCACAATAATAAAAAAGAAGCCCGTTATAGCGCGTATCCTCATACTTTAAATTTGGTTCAGGATCATTAGTTCAATAGCGTTACTAAAATCCTGTTGGTGTATATAAACCTCAACATCGCCAAAATCGCGGTGTGATGAAGCTTGTTTATTTAATAATACCGCATCAATCTGGTGCTCGCACAGCACCTGTTTTACAATTTCTGATTGGTAAAAATCAGTCGAAGCAAAAATCTTGATCCAGTTCTTCTCCATTTTATAATATGGGCATTTTTTGTTTGCCCGTTGCTATAATACGGTACAGATACAACAAAAATAAAACAATTATCAGGCTAAAAAGGTAGCTGCCATAATTAAATATATGCTGATCATCAGGGTTTACCTTTATCATTTTATTTTGATACAGGTAACTTACAATAACGGCGGTGCCATTATTAATAAAATGCGCCCATACCGCAGGCCATACACTGCCACTCCAAACCACAAAATAGCCAAATAGTACACCCAAAAACATCCGAGGTAAAAAGCCAAAAAACTCCATATGGAAAGCGCTGAATAATGCCGCGGTTATCCATACAGCGGCATGCGCGTTGTTTGTCCATTTGGTAAAAATGGTTTGTATACATCCTCTAAACATAAACTCTTCAACAATAGCGGTAAGCAGGCCAACCACCAGCAATTTAAATATCATGCTGCTAATGGTTTTCATTTGTAATAAAACGGCGGTAAGCTTTTCGGCCTGGTTCTCGGTTTCGCGCATCCATCTTTGCAATCCATCTAAAAAATGTGGCAATACCATTTTTTGATTAAAATTGCTCAAACACTCAATTAATGGGGTAGATATAACCATTACACAAAAAACAATAACCCATAGCAAGGGCGGAAATTTAAACGAGGGCCTTATATATTGCTGCGGATCTTTCATCACCCAAATGGCGAAAATAAATGATGCCGCTATAATTGGTATGGTTGTACTTACAATTTGCAGTAGCCACAAAGCATTAGCTGTAACGGGGTTGGCCAGGTTAAGCCGGGCAATATCCATTAATGCGTCAACCCCATATATGGCAATAACGGCAGCGGACCCAATTAAATAACCCACGCCAATAACACCTATAGTTATAGCAATAAAAATTACAAATTGTAGGGACGGGTGATAGTGTTTATTAGTGGTTAATGTCATTTGGCTTAAAAATTGTATTTTTGTAGCGCTTAAAGATAAGCCATGTCTGTACAAATAGGAAATATTGATTTAGGAGAATTCCCGCTGCTGTTGGCACCGATGGAAGATGTGAGCGATCCGCCTTTCCGTTACGTATGCAAACAGCATGGCGCGGATATGATGTACACCGAGTTTATCTCGTCCGAAGGATTGATTCGTGATGCCGCCAAGAGCCGTAAAAAACTGGACATTTTTGAGTACGAACGCCCTATTGGTATACAGATATTCGGCAGTGATATTGAGCACATGCGCGAAGCGTCAGAGATCTCATCGCAAGCAGGCCCGGATTTGATCGATATTAACTATGGCTGCCCGGTAAAAAACGTGGCTTGCCGTGGCGCGGGCGCAAGTTTATTGCAGGATATTGATAAAATGGTAGCCATGACCAAAGCGGTTGTAGAGGCTACGCACTTACCTGTAACTGTAAAAACCCGCTTAGGCTGGGACGATAATACCAAGAACGTACAAGAAGTTGCCATGCGTTTGCAGGATGTAGGCATAAAAGCCCTAACCATACATGGCCGTACCCGTGCGCAAATGTATAAGGGATCGGCAGATTGGTCTTTGATACGCGAGATCAAGAAAAATCCGCAGATAGAGATACCCATTTTTGGTAATGGCGATATCGACTCGCCTGAAAAAGCGGCAGCCTGGCGCATGGAATATGGCGTAGATGGCATGATGATTGGCAGGGCGGCTATTGGCTATCCGTGGATCTTCAGAGAAATTAAACATTATTTTAAAACAGGTGAGCACCTGGACAAACCAACCTTTGCCGAGCGTATTGATGCCTGCCGTACCCACCTGGTAAAATCAATAGAATGGAAAGGCCCTAAAACCGGCGTTTTTGAGATGCGCAGGCATTATGGTAACTATTTTAAGGGGATTGATAACTTTAAAGAATACCGCATGAAACTGGTTACGGCCGGTACTTTTGAGGAGTTGGAAGACATTTTACAGGAGATTGAACACAACCCAAGGTTCGATAATTCCGTATCTACTGTAGAGATTTAACATTTTAGTTTTTTCGCTTTATATAAAAAAATATATATTGCTTAAAATTATGCCATTAATATGGCTTAATTTTTGAGTTGATGGTTTTATAGTTGAATTAAACGATACTTATCTAATGGTTACTTTTATAACTGAAGGAGTTAAGGTTTCGGTAGAAACCATTTACCAGCCGGAATATTCAAACCCGGCAAACGATCATTTTATGTTTGCCTATAAAGTTAATATAGAGAACATGGGCAGCTATGCTGTACGCCTGATGAGCCGTCATTGGCATATCTTTGATTCGAACGGAGCCAAACGCGAAGTAGAGGGCGAAGGTGTGGTTGGCCTGCAGCCGGTAATTGAGCCGGGCAGCTCGCACGAGTATGTATCAGGCTGTAACCTTAAAACAGATATGGGCAGCATGAAAGGCGAATACCAAATGATGCGCCTGATGGATAACGCCGTTTTTGATGTACAAATACCAGAGTTTTATTTGGTAGCGCCGTATAGAATGAATTAACCACCGCCCTGAAGGGGAGTAAGAACGCAGGGTTTATAGATTATAATATAAAAGGCCTCAGTTATGTTTAACTGAGGCCTTCCTTTTTTTGTTTAAGCGTTTCAAAAGCTCCCCCTTTAGGGGGGCTGGGGTACGAGACTCTTAGCGTTTAATTCCTCCTATTCGTTAACATCGAAGCATAATACAACAATGCCGCTAATGAGCCTAAGGCGGCAACCACATAAGTCATAGCGGCCCACCATAGGGCATCTTTGGCCTGCTCGTGTTCTTCGCGGGTTTGCATAACGGTGTAATTGTTGTTTAACCAGGTCAGGGCACGGTTACTTGCATCAAACTCTACAGGCAGCGTAATAAAAGCAAACAGGGTAACAATGGCCAAACCGGCAACGCCTACAGCTAATACTATTGGGCTATGTGCAAAAAACAACAGCATCACACCAATAAACAAAGTAAATTGTACCAGGGTTGATGCTGCATTGGTTACCGGTACCAATGTGGTCCGTAAGCTTAACCAGCTATAACCCGTGGCATTTTGCACGGCGTGCCCGCACTCGTGTGCCGCTACTGCGGCCGAGGCTACACTACGGCTATAAAACACATCCGGACTTAGGTTTACCGTTTTTGTTTCGGGATTGTAATGATCTGTTAGCTGCCCTTCTACGGATATTACCTTTACATCATAAATGCCATTATCGCGCAGCATTTTCTCGGCAACCTCCTGGCCCGATAAGCCGGACAATAAACCGATCTCTGAATATTGTTTAAATTTACTTTTAAAACGCCATTGCACAATTAAGCTTACAACAGCAATTACTATCATTAATAACCATGCTGATCCCATATCTATATATCTTAAAATGAATGTTTATCTTTTTAGAATGGGTATTTCAAAAAGTATTCCGATGTATAAACGGGATGAAAGCACTGACAAAATAACAGGCGCAACTGCTTGCCTCAATTTGAAAATTCGTGCGCTTCTACTTATCACTCAACATAATCGGATTGCCACCTTTACCGCCACCCATAATAATGATCTTGGTATTTGGCGATAGCGCGATATCTTTTTGAGCGCGGATATATTCGTATTGTAATTGTTTGTCAGACAATCCGGTTGACAGGATCTTCTGATAATCAGCAATACCCTGTGCTTCTACACGCTTAACATCTGCTTCCTGGCGTGCTTTAGCTAGCACAAATTGCATTTTTTGCGATTCCTGCTCGGCTTGTATTTTTGACTCGATGCTGGCGCGAACAGTGGCCGGCAAAGTAATATTACGTACTAATATTTGCTGAACATCTAGACCGTTCTTAGCAAAATTGTCGGTAATGGTTTTATTGATCTTAAATTGAAACTCCTGGCGTTTGGTAGAATACAGATCAACTGCGGCATAACTAACCGCGTTATCTCGTATAGCGGTCCTGGTTACAGGGCGAACAATTTTATTTACATAGTCATTACCAATATTTTGCAATATAAATGGCGCTTTTGATGGGATAACTTTATAAAGTACCGATAGATCAATAGTAACTTCTAATCCGTCAGACGATAACACTCGAATAGCATCGTCACCCTCAACAGGGCCTTCGTTGCTCTTGGCGCTCATGGTATAATTTTCTGTCTGTACGCTAAAGGTTGTAACCTGCACCAGTGGATTGATAACATGTAACCCACTTTCCAAAACATTGTCCTGCACCTTGCCAAAAAGTGATTGCACACCAACGGTACCAAATTCTATCTGTTTAAACATAGACGAGGCTAAGCCCAACGCTAATATAACACCGCCAACAATGGTTACCGTACCGCCAAAGCGACTACCCGGTTCTGGCGAACGTTTAAGCACGGTACCTGCTACAAGTACAATGACACCTAAAATTAAAAAGAGCATATATTTATTTGAGTTAAGGTTTAAGCGTATTACGTATTTCTTTCATCAACTTTATTTTTAGTATGACGAAGATGGTGCCGCCAAAGGTGGCCGCCATTATAAAATCATATCGTTTACCGGTTATACCCAGGTATCCCAATATCAAACAAAAAAATATGCAGAAGGTATAAAACGAGCTTAATGCTATTTTTTTGCCCATGGTTTAATATACTGAAAGATCGGGGTCAATCTCGGCAGCCCAGGCTAATATACCGCCTTGCAGGTTCGACAGGTTAGTATAACCCAATTGCTCTAATTGCATAATTGCTGCCGCGCTGCGTTTACCGCTGCGGCACATTACCACAACCGGTTTATCTTTGCTTACTTTATCGGCTTCAATTAGAATGCCGCCTAACGGTATTAACAGGCCGCCAATATTTGATGTTTCGTATTCAAAATCTTCCCTCACATCGATCAGTTGGAAATCTTCGCCGCTATCTAATTTTTCTTTAAGTTCTTGTACGGTTATTTCTTGCATGGTATTATAAATTGTTTTTACAGATCAAATGTAGTTGTTATGTATAAATAATTACGTCCTTATTTTGTAACAATCGGGGCTCAAGTGCGTTTCATATATGTTTACCATATTTAGAGTATAATAAATGGATAAAGTTACCCGGTTTTTTTGGTTTTGTTCGGGCGCACACGTTGATACCTTAAAAAAGTATCCTATTGAGCATAATAAATATGTAGGTATTGGCGCTACCATATTCTTTACGGCGCTATTTGCTTCACTATCGGGCGGTTACGCCATGTATTTTGTTTTTAATGGAGATGCTTTCGCTGTAGGTTTTGCCATTCTGTTTGGCTTGCTATGGGGAACCGCCATTTTTAACATGGACCGTTATATAGTATCCAGTATTAATAAAGAGGGTACCACCAATCAGCAGATCATACAAGCGTCGCCACGGATCTTATTGGCCATAATGATTGGGATAGTAATATCGCGCCCGCTGGAGTTAAAGGTTTTTGATAAAGAGATTCGCCAAAAACTAAAAACCGCCTACCTAAAGGGCCAGCATAGTAAAATAGATACCCTGCAAAAAACGTACAACGAAAAATACACCCAGGAACTGGCAAAAAACACCGAACTGAAAAAAGAAAAAGACTCGCTGGAAAAAGACATTAACCGATCACGCAGCCAGTTGAATGAAGAGGTGTTTGGCGAAAAAAGCAGTCAAACATCAGGCATAGTAGGATATGGTACTTACGCTAAACAAAAGCAAACCATTTTACAGGAAAAGGAGGACCGGTTAAAATTGGTTACCGGCGATGCTGAAAAAATGGACGATTATTTAAGCCGGCGCAAAGAGTATGAGGGCGTTAACGCTGTAAAAATGTTTAGCAGCACTCAATTAGATAGCCTTGCAAAAATAGCAGGCTTTGCCGACCGTAACTGGGCCCTTGGCCAACTAACCTATAATGAAAACGGCACCCGCGACCTGGATACTTACCTGGCTATATCGTTTATTGGTTATCTGTTCATCCTGTTTGAATGTTTGCCGGTGTTTGTAAAGCTGATGTCGCCCAAAGGGCCTTATGACGTAGCTATGGCCAAAACCCACGAAGCAAATGTGTACTATGCCGAGCGGGATAAAGAGCGCGATATAACGGTTATAGACTCCGTTTATAAAGATCATGTAAACGAAGACATAAAGCGGCGAAAAAATACACTTACCAACCGGTCGGATAACGATAGGGACAGGCATAGGTATGATTAGGTGGGCGGTTACTCACCCCGACATCGCTACGCTTGTCGACCCTCTCTTCGCTGTGCGGAAAGAGGGTAACTAAAATCGAATAACCCTCTTTCCGTCAAAGGCGAAGAGAGGGTGGTCGAGCGAAGCAAAGACCGGGTGAGTCAACGGCGCGCTGATTAACTCACCTTTATCTCCAAAGCCCTCTTTTGCTATTATTTATATTTAATCGTATTTTGAGCACAATTCACTAATACGATGAAAAAAATATTTCTACTCTTTTCCCTTGCTGTATTAATTGCAGGTGCTTCATCAGCGCAAACAGCAATCAAACCCATTTATTACGCAATATCGTTCCCTAATGCGGTGCATCACGAGGCCGAAATTACAATGACTATATCGCAGGTTCCCGGCTTTATACGTTTGCGCATGAGCCGGTCTTCTGCTGGCCGGTATGCCACGCACGAGTTTGGTAAAAATGTTTACAATGTAAAAGCAGCCAATGTAGACGGCTCTCCGCTTGAAGTAAAGCAAATAGAAGGCGATATATATGAAGTTAAAGACCATGGCGATGTAGTAAAAGTAAGCTACACTTTATTTGCCAATTGGACAGACGGCACATACGCCAGCATTGACCCAAGCCACGCCCACCTGAATATGCCCGCCGCTTTTATGTGGGTGGAGGGAGCAGATAAAAGACCGTTAAAGTTTGAGTTTGACGATCTTGATAAATATGGCTGGAAAGTTGCCACTCAATTAAAGCACGAGGGATCAAACATCTATTCGGCGCCTGATATGCAGTATATGATGGATAGCCCTACCGAGCTTTCGGCATTTAAAGAAACCAGTTGGGATGTGCTTAATACCGATGGTAAAAAAGAACGCATTAACCTGACCATTCACTCTACTGATGATCAGGGTGTTATTGACAACTTCGGCAAAATGGTGCAAAAAGTAGTACTGGAAGAAAAAGCGGTATTCGGCGAGCTGCCAACCTATGATTATGGCGAATACACTTTTTTAGATGACGTATACCCAACCAACGCCGGTGACGGCATGGAGCATCGAAACTCTACCTGTATTGTTGATGCTGCAGATAAGGTTGCGGGTAATGAAGTAGACCTGTTAAGCACTTTCTCGCACGAGTATTTCCATAGCTGGAACGTTAAACGTATCCGCCCAAAATCATTAGAGCCTTTTAACTTTACCCATGCCAACATGAGTAATGAACTTTGGTTTGCCGAAGGCTTTACCCAATATTACGGCGAGTTGTTATTGGTTCGTGCCGGGTTCCATACGCCCGAAGAATATACCCGGGTTGTAGGCGGACTGGTAAATTCTGTTTTAAATACTCCCGGCGCTGCACATTATCCGGCGGTTGAGATGAGCCGGAAATCTGTTTATACGGATGCGGGTGTATCTATTGATCCTGCAAATTATGGCAACAACTTTTTAAGCTATTATTACTACGGCGGAGCAATAGCATTAGCACTTGATCTGCGTTTACGCAGCGAGTTTAATTTAACACTCGATGATTATATGCGCACCGTTTGGCTGGCACGTGGCAAAGTAATGAAACCCTACACAGTGGCCGATCTGCAAACCGACCTGGCTAAACTAACCAAGAACCCCAAATTTGCCGACAGCTTTTTTAACCAATACATTTATGGCTTAGACAAAAACAACTACGAATCCTTGTTAGCAAAAGCAGGTTTTATTTTACGCAAAGTCGCACCGGGTAAAGTATGGTCGGGCTTGCCAACGCAGACTATACGTGGCCGCTCCGGACAGGCTATTGCTATGCCGGGAGCCGGTTATGCCATTATAGCAAATACAGTACAGGGTACGCCTTTTTATAAAGCTGGTATTGATGCCGGCGATGTGCTGTTAAAGGCCAATGGACAAGACCTAACCGATGCCGCCTTATTTGCTAAAGTAATTGCCGATAAAAAACCCGGCGACAAGATCACTGTTGATTATAAGAACCGCACCGGGGCGCATACCACAATAGTTACGCTGGAAGAAAACCCGTACCTTGAGGTTGTAACTGCCGAAAAAGCCGGCAGCCAATTAACCGCAGATCAAACCACATTCAGAAACAACTGGCTATCATCAAAAGCAAAATAACCATGAAAAAGTTTGTTACAGTAATTGCATTAATAGTCACATCAACCTACGGCTTCGCGCAGGATATTGACCGGTTGATACAACAAAATGATGTAGAGCGCATAATAAAAACGCTATCTGCCGATGATATGGAAGGCAGGGGCACCTTTACACCGGGTATAGAAAAGGCCGCGAAATTTATAGAGAACGAGTATAAAACCATCGGACTAAAACCAATGGAGGGGAACCCGGGCTTTCGCCAAAACTTCACCATGATAAAATCTACACCGGTAAAAAGCGCGGTTAGCATAAACGGCGAAAGTATCCCGGCGAGTAATTATGCCATAGTGTCTAAGGCTTCATTTAATTGGAGTAATATGGCCGATGCCGAGGTTGCGACTGTGACGCCGGATATGGATTTCAGGCAAGAATATCGTAAATATTTTACCAGGGGCAAAAGCACCCTGGTAATAGTCGACCCAAAATTCGAAGAGTTTTTTAAACAGCTGCAACGTTATATTAATGGCGGCACAGCCTTTAAAGATGCACCCATAGCGCCACCGATGGTTTTGGTTTTGGGTAAATACGATGCTGTAAAATCTTTTAATATTAGCGATGAAGTTAAACGCGATGAGTTACCGTTGTTTAATGTAGCCGGTATAATCCCTGGTAAAACCAAGCCTGATGAATTTGTAATATTCTCTGGCCATTATGATCATTTGGGTATACTTAAAGATGCCAATATGATGCAGGGCGATAGTATTGCCAATGGTGCCGATGATGACGCATCGGGCACTACAGCCGTGATCACACTGGCTAAGTATTTTAAACGGCTAAACAATAATGCCCGTACTTTAATATTTGTTGCATTTACTGCAGAGGAAATAGGCGAGTACGGCTCAACGTACTTTGCTAAAACGGTTGCGCCTGAAAAAGTAGTGGCCATGTTTAATATCGAGATGATTGGCAAGGAAGCTAAATGGGGGCCAAACTCGGCTTTAATAACAGGCTTCGAGCGGTCAGACTTTGGGCCGATACTGCAAAAGAACCTGGAGGGTACCGCCTTTAAATTTTATCCCGATCCGTATACAGATCAGAATTTATTTTATCGAAGCGACAATGCTTCATTGGCAAGAGTAGGTGTGCCTGCACATACCATATCAACCGACCAGATTGATAACGATAAACTGTATCATACCGTTAAAGACGAATTTAGCTCGTTAGACCCGGTTAATATCACCTCTACAATAAAAGCTATCGCGTTAAGTTCTCGTACAATAGTTTCGGGGCAGGATACACCTACAAGAGTGGCTAAGCTGGAGCGGTAGTTGAAGATCATAGAAGTCGAAGTTTTTTAAACTTAAGTCTGATAATTAACTAAAACATACTCGTCTGCTTCCCGCCCTTTGGTGTAAACAAAGTATAATCATGCGGCGGCATTTCGCGGCCCGATAGAAACCGCGTACAAGCCATTCGATATAGCTGATGGATCGATTGCGCCACCGGCCCTTCGCCGCGCATACGGCGGCCAAACTCGCTATCGTTTAAATTACCATCATGGCAGGCCCGTATCATATTTAAAACTTTTTCGGCACGATCCGGGTAGGCTTTATGTACCCAATCGGTAAAGATCTCGCCGATACTACCATTCAGGCGCACAATGGTAAATCCGGCACCCAATGCGCCTCTATCTGCCGATGCCTTGATAATATCAGGGATCTCATTACTATTCAACCCCGGAATTATCGGCGCAACCATTACCCTAACCGGTACCCCTTTTTCTGATAGTTTCTGAATAACAGCTAATCGTCCATTAGCCGTAACTGTGCGCGGCTCTAGTTTTTGCCGCAGCGACTCGTTTAACGAAGTGATTGATATATTAACGTGTACCAAATTCAATTTTGCCAACTCCGTTATTATATCCAGGTCCCGGATGATGACATTATTTTTGGTGATAATACTTACCGGGTTTTTGTATTGCAGAAAAACCTGCAGCAGGCCACGGGTTATTTTTAACCGCCGCTCTATAGGCTGGTAGCAATCGGTGTTGCCCGATAACAGAATAGATACCGGCTGATAGTTTCGCTTATTAAAATATTTCTCCAGCAATTCGGGCGCGTTACGTTTTACAATTATTTTGCGCTCGAAATCCAATCCTGCGCTAAAGCCATAATATTCGTGCGTATTACGTGCGTAACAATAAATACAGCCATGCTCGCATCCCTGGTAAGGGTTAATGGAGTACATGTGGCTCAAATCTGGGCTGTTCGATTCGCTTACTATTTTCTTGGGCGTTTCTTCAAACAATTGCGTGGCGCTATTTTCAAGCAACGGTTCATCCAACCCCTCAATATGATCTAATACATATTTGCGCTTTAAAAATTTGTTGTCGGTATTAACCTGCGCTCCACGCCCCTTAAAAAACTCCGGATTATCCTGATATGCCATAATACAAATTTGCTAAAAATATTAGCAAATTACAATTCTATCAGGTTATTTTTTATGGCATATAAAACCAAGCCAACGCGGCTTTTTATTTGTAATTTTTCAAATAGCTGGTCCCGATAACCATCAACAGTACGCACGCTTATACACATTTGGTCGGCTATTTCTTTGTAGGTAAGTTCGGTGCCCGACAGTTTTAAAAACTCCAGTTCCCGGGTATTTAGCTTTATAGCCTCTGTTTGTTTATTAAAATTATTAATTAAATGCCGGGTTACAAATGTTGGGTAATAGGTTTCGTTATTTGAAACTTTATCCAGAGCTTGTTCAAACTCCTCGGGCTCGGCATCCTTTAATAGATATCCTTTAACGCCTATTTTAACCATTGCTAATACCTTTTCGGCATCTTCAAACATAGATAGTATAATAATATGTACATCGGGATAATTACTGCGGATCCATCGCGCTGTGGCAATACCATCCATTTTGGGCATATTAATATCTAATAATACAATATGGGGCTTTAATTTAGGGGTAAGTTTTTGCATCAGCTCGTCCCCATCGGCGGCTTCAAAAAGTATTTTATATTGAGAGAATTTATTAATAAGCGATGCTATTCCGCTTCTAAAAAGGCGGTGATCATCAACCAATGCTATCTGGATGGGTTCCATCTGCGCTTAAATTTGTAAAGGTTTTTAGGCTAATTTTAACACAACAACCTTTACCCGGCCAACTGTCAACAATTACAGTTCCACCAATTAAAGTTGCCCTATTCTCCATGTTTTTTAACCCCAAGCCGACTTGCTCCTGCAATTGCGTGGCCAAAAACCCTATTCCGTCATCTTCGACGGTTAAATTAAATAATTGAGCCGAATATTGCAAGCTGATTTTCAAATGTTTAGCGGCCGAGTGTTTTAATACGTTGTTAATAGCCTCTTGAAATATTCTGAAAATTAACAGTTCGCGCTGTTCGCCTAGATCATAAACAGCCCCTTCAACAGATAACCCTGCAGCTATAATACCGCTTTTGTTAATTCTTTCAATCTCAATTTCAACTGTTTTAACAAAACCAATGGTGCGGATATATTCAAAGCTTAAGCTTTTCGACAGGTCGCGCAGATCATTTATGGTTTGAGCTATCAATTCCCGGCTTTCTTTAATTTTTGACCGCTTCTCCATATCGGGCATGTTGTCGGTTAGAGCCAGGTTAAGTTTTACAAAAGATAGCACCTGGGTTATATTGTCATGTATTTCCTGGCTGATATGGCTCAGGGTTTGTTCCTGTATTTCTATCTGAGTTTTAAGCAATTCAGACTCGAACGATAATTTCATTTGAGCTTTTTCATCAATATGTTTCTTTTTGCGCCGGTTATAAACGCTGATATAAATAATAATGAAGGTTGGCGCCAGTAAAAAAATTAGCGTGGTTAGTATAATTAAACTTCCGAAGTTGTTGTTAACCATTTTTTGCAGATAAAAGCATAGCTCCAGCAGCCATATAAAATAATATTGAGCACCTTAAATATAAGATAAGTTAGGTGACCTTTGTTAGGGCCTATCGTTATTGTTTCTAACTGTTTAGAAAAAATATTGCAGCCCGTATCTCCAAAATAAAAAAGTAAGGTGCCCGCTACCCACCAAAACTCGGGCGAGTATTTCAGATCAACATACAGGTCATCTTTAAGTAGTAAATAATAATAATATAAACTATACAAAACAAACATTGCAGACATTATTACGCAGGTAACATAGTCATACGATAAAAACCCTGGATTTATAAGTCCATATATATGTGAAACAATGAAAATTGCAAACCCGGGAATAATAATGGGTTTGCAATTAACATATTTACCAAGGAGATTTGCCAACATCGTAAAAGTGAAGCCGGCTTCAAAAAAAATAAAAATATTATAAAGCCACTGATTATTATGGTATCGCTTTCCAATATATTTCCCTGCAATTTCGTTAACACAGGTTAGCAACAGGTACAACACCATACTGCGCCATACCAGGCTCCGGGCTCTTAATAAGCATATTACAGCTACCAGGAAGCAAATAACTTCGGCTACGATACTTACGGTGAAAAAGTTTGGCATAGTTTATTAGTAGTAATAATGATATTTATTATTGCCCCATAGGCGGATTGGGGTCACAATTGCTCGGGCAAAGTTCGCCATTATCTTGCCCGCCCGGGCCGGCGATCACTAAAGGCCTAAATTTTGCTAAAGCTTTCCTGGCTGTGCCGCAATCAAAATAATCTTTATGGGTTTTAAATAACGGTATACCGTGCGATTGTGTCGGCACCCATATAAATGCTTCTTTATTTTTAACCTCCTGTTTGTTTATATCAGGGTCAGTGGGGCCATGTTTCGCAAAGTAAAGCCGTATCCCGTCATGCGGGTGCGGGTCGTTAACAAAATCTTCTAACAGATCAAGGTCAAACCATTCACTGTTGGTTGTCATAGTGTCCCAACCAAATTTTTGCACCATTTGTTCGGCCTTGTTCCTGTCTATATAATGCGGGCCCGGATCGGTACATGGGGGCTCGGGTCTTCTATTATGATTATATAACTGTTCTCCTCTTCTGTAAAACCTCTTTGTATACAATTTCTCTTTTGATGCAGCCAATATGGCCACATCAGCCGGATCATGGTCAAAGTAATCATGATGAAAGCTACCTGAGATAACAGCGGTGTTGGGCCCTGCTTTCCTGGTTGGCATCATTATTATCGTGTTTCTTAACCGACCCGGGCCGACACCCAAATTACTGGCAAAATAAATCCGCATGCCATCAGTTGGGTCCGCGCTGTGCCTTGGGTCGGCCTTCTCCTTTAACAATAAGTCAACAATGCGTTTAAACGTTGCTGCATCAAACCACATACTTTGCCGGGTGGGGCCAGTGTCCTGCCCGCGATTTTGCTGATAAAAATCGACCATCTCTTTGGCCTCGTCTTGTGGTATGCCATTTAACGATATGCCCTGGCCGTGCACCTTTGTTTTACCTCCTAATAAAACAAAGCAAATAATAAATAGTCCTAGTTTTTTCATGATGTGGGGTTTTGGGTTAACAATAAATTAATTAGGGCTAAAGTACAACACAATTATTGGTAACCACCCCGTGTTTTCACGGTATTTACTGTGTTAAAAACCTGTATCATTACCGTTTAACCCACATTGCGCCGGCTGTGCGCTTTATTCAATTTTGGGTTGTGCTATCAATAGTGATGGCATCCGGTTACGCCGAAAACGGTTTAGAGTAGGCACAACTTATCATGAACACTAAAGACATTATTGACAATCGCGGCGACATATCGTTGGTAGATACCGCCAAAGCACAAACCGAATTCTGCAGCATCTGGCCCAGCGTAAAAAGCGGCCTTGTGATTTTACAGAACCTAATTAAAAACCCCATAGCAAAAGGCGCCATTGGCATTGTAATAGCCGCCGGGGATGCTGTTTCTAAACAAATATGTAGTTAATCAGACCATAAAAAAGAACTCAAAATGGACCAACTATTTGATTGCCCGATAGGTGCTATAGTAGCATTCGCTGGGCCTAAAGACAAAATTCCAACCAATTGGATTTATTGCAATGGTGCTTTGCTTGACAGAACGTTACCACAATATGCAGCGTTATTTAACGCCATTGGCGACACATGGGGTGGCGATGGAGCAAACAAGTTTGCGCTGCCAGGTTTGCAAGGCTTGTTTTTAAGAGGAGTTTCTGACGATTCTGGCATTGACCTCGAGGCAGGCGTTAGAGACAAATCAAGGCCGGACCTAAACAGCTCTGGCAATGGCGGCAACGCGGTAGGCTCTAAACAGCCGGACCAAGTGGCAAGTCATAATCACGCTGTAAACCCCGCACATAATTTTATGGATAATTCTATAGGTCCAAACTCTGTGGACGGCGGAGGCAACGTTAATTATGGGCCAATGCAAATAACCACCGCTAACTATGGCGGCAGCGAAACCAGGCCTAAAAACGCATACGTGTATTACATCATTAAATTCAAGTAAACCATGGACAGGGCGTTATTAGTGGGTATTAATAAATACCCTACAGCACCATTAAATGGTTGCGTTAATGATATTGTTGACATGGCCGGCTTTCTTGTTGATAAACTAAGCTTTGGCAATGACAATATCAGGTTATTGGTTAATGAGCGGGCTACAACTGATGCTATTATTGAAAGGTTGGGATGGTTGTTAACCGGAGTACAAAGCGGCGACAGGGTTTTGTTTTATTACAGTGGCCATGGTGTACAACTACCTACCCGGAACCCACAAGGCGAGGTAGACGGATTGGACGAAGCAATTTGTCCTGTCGACTTTGACTGGACCGACCAGCATGCAATCAGGGATAAAGACTTTCACAGGATATTTTCGGCGGTACCTGCCGGGGTTGAGTTTGTTTGGGTATCAGATTCTTGCCATTCGGCCGATTTAAGCAGGGAGTTTTTATTACCAGAAATCAAAATTAAAACAATCATCCCACCTGCGGACATCCAATGGCGGATAAACACGGCGATATCAAAAAAGGTCTCAACAATGGGATTTAAAAACGCCGCCGAGAGCTTGAATGTAGCCCTTGTATCCGGCTGCAAATCAGATCAAACATCAGCTGATGCGACCTTTAATGCACGCGCAAACGGCGCGCTATCCTATTTTTTACTGCTGGAGTTAAAAAAAGCACAAGGCTTGAGTAAACCCCTCAATAAAATTGTCGAGAATGTGAATAATACCCTACGTCAACAACGGTATGAACAACAGCCTCAAATAGAGGGCAGCATGTTTGTACAAAACAGGTCATTCCTGCAATCGGGAAGTTAAAAATCAATCCTTATCAAATTAATACTAAGTATCATGAAAAAAACAATGCTATTATTATGTATGCTGTTTACCAAAGCGGCTTTCTGTCAACAAGCCGACCTCAACAAGGTAACATTTGGTTTTGGCGCCGGTTATAGCCATACGTTCAACAAAGTGTACGATTATTCATTAACTACCGATGGGAATTATAATTTGAAAGCACAAGAACTAAGCAAAAATGCTTTTGTAATTTCATCAGTAGTTATGGTTAAACTGGGTAAGATATTTGTTGATGATGGCAACCAATTATTTAAACAAAACACTACCAAGGGGGTCGCTAAGGCGCCTGCCGACCTCCTGGACCGGATGTCAGTCAATATTTCTTTAAATTTGATTAACGTAACGTCTGATGTGGCTTTTAACAAAAGCATTGACGGGGGATTGGGGTTAGGATATTTCCTTAGTGAGAATTTACAAGTTGCCTTGTTTTATGACATTACTCAAAAGCGCCAGTTGCGGGATTATGTCATTAAATCTTATGAAAACCTTCCTGTACCCAGCAATGCTAATACAGTTTACAACGCTTTGGATCCCAATGATGATAAATTATTTTATAACAAAACAATAAGCGGGTTTTCGCTTAAACTGGTTTTCTCATTGGCTAATAAGAAAGACAAGTAATTAATTACGCAAATTTAAAACAGAAATGCTATCCAAATGTAATTGATCACATGCGCAAACTACTTCAACGCCTGTTAACCAAACCTGTTATAGATTTGGCTAACAGGCTTTCTTCAAGGCCTGATAAAACGCAGGTGGATAAGGCGCTAAGCGATCTTTACCAAAATATCACTACTAACCCCGGCGAACGGGGGCAGGTAATTGAGTTCGATGCGGCAAAAGACCGTTTTATTATTTTATCAGATCAGCATAAAGGCGCACGCGATGGCTCTGATATTTTTGCCAAAGCCGCCAAAAACTATTTGGCGGCTTTAGATCATTATAACCATAAGAGGTTTCTTTATATCAACCTGGGCGATAGTGAGGAACTTTGGGAAAACATTTTCTTAACCATCAAAAGGCATAATAAAAACACATTTGAGGCCGAGAAGAAATTTTTAACCCGAGATGCATTTATCAAAATATTTGGCAACCATGATCTGTATTGGGATAATGACCCGCTTGCTGCCATAAGCCTGATGCAAATTTACGGGCAGAAAGTAAAAATATATGAGGGCGCTATCTTGCAAACTATTATCGACCATAAAAAACTAAACATTTACCTAACCCACGGCCACCAGGGCGACTTGCAAAGCGATGGCAACTGGTTCAGCAAATGGTTTGTGTCTGATATTTGGGCACCGTTTCAATCCTACCTTCGTATTAACCCAAACACCCCGGCAAATAACGACCAGTTAAAGACAGATCATAACCGTTTGATGTATGATTGGAGCTCGAAGCGAAAAAACACCTTATTAATCACCGGGCATACGCACCAGCCGGTGTTCCGCTCGTTAACCGAGTTGGAGGCGCTTTATGAAAAACTGTCGGCCGCTACCGGCGATAAGGCCGCGCAATTACAGGCAAAAATTGATAAGCTGCATTTAAAAGAATCGCGTCCACCCGATTTTAAGGGTTATTTAGATACTTACTTTAACAGTGGCTGTTGTTGCTTTGATGATGGCGATATAACCGGCATTGAAATTGCCGATAGCTATATCCGCCTTATTAAATGGGAATATAAAGGCAATAAAAGCGAACGCGTAGTGTTGGAAGAATGCCTGTTAAAAGATTTAAAGCTACAGCCTTAGATTTAGCGTTTCCATTGCTTAATTTCGAAGCTGGTTTTATAGCCCACGCGTGAAAAAATATATATCTAAATTTCATTACCTAACACAAGACCTGCCCAATCGCACCCATATTGAGCAGGCACAAATTGCCTGCGAGGCCGGGGCAAACTGGCTGCAGTATCGCTGCTTTACTAAAAATGATGACGAGCTGATTATTGAGATCAATCAAATTGCCGGCATCTGCGATGATTGGGGCACTACATTAATCCTCACTAACCATTATCATTTACTGGATAAGGTAGACGCGCAAGGCGTACATATAGAAGACTTTGAAGCTGATTTTGTCGCTATCCGTAATCAGATAGGCGAAGATAAAACGCTGGGTGCATCAGCAACGAACGTCAAACGTCTACTGACAACCCAAACTACCGGCGTGGTTGATTATTGCGGATACGGCCCATTTGCACATACCAATACCAAACCCAATGATAAGCCATTGCTAGGTTTTGAAGGATACCGGCAATTACAACGGCACCTAATAAATATACCGGTCATCGCCGTAGGCGGCATACAACTGGCAGATGTTGAACCGCTATTGGAAACGGGTGTTTATGGCATTGCGGTATCGGCTGCGATTAATTTAGCACTAGACCCAAGTCGGGCCTTTAAAGAAATTTACAGAAAAATATATTGACAAGCATTACAACTAATCACTAACCCCATGTCCTCTCACCACATTGTTCGCGAAAAACAGGAGCCGGCCTTATTGGTACTAGGCTTGGATAACTTTGAGGATGAGCATTTGGGCCAATTATTAGAGTGGAGCCCAACTTTAATAACCACGCCTTTTATTGCCGAGCAGCTAAACGCGTTTGGCATTAAGATAGACTGGGTATTAACCGATGATGCCGGCGAAGACCTTCAATCAGACATTAAACATTTACCCGTTGGCGATAACACCATAATTACTGCCGCCTTAAATTATTTAATAGCACAAGGCTACCCGGCGGTTAATATAGTGACCGATGAATTTGAGCTAAATAATTATCTGCCTTTTGCCGACAAAATAAACCTGGTGATGTTTTATGATCAGCAAAAAATATATGCGATCAACTCGGGTTTTAATAAATGGAAACCTGGGGGCGAACGCATTAAAATATTATCACCAGCAAATAACCTTAAAGCAAGCGGATTGGAAAAAACAGGCGATAACGAGTTTAAAACAATTTCCGATGGCTTTTTTAGTCTCGAATTTAATGCGCCGCTAATATTTATTGCAGAAATACTGTAACCTTTTACCCCTAAATACATCTATTATTATACTTGAATTTAAGTATAAACGTTATATATTGTGCTAATTAAACCGTTTGCAATTTTATAAGTCTAAAAAGTAGTAATCGGCACTATTAATGCTGATGAAATATTAACCAAAAACATGAAAAAGATATATAATAACGTAATTGGAATTGCTTTAGGCGCACTGATATGCCTGGGCCTGGCACTTCCGGCTCACGCACAAAGAGGCGGCGAGCATGCCGATACTAAGACTTCGGGAGGAGGGTCAACCCCACCTCCGGCAGCGCCTGCACCACAGCGCCCTGCTCCGCAACCGGCGCAGCAACAGCCGCAAGTTCAGCGCAGTAATCCGCCACAACAGCAGCAACAACCGCAAGTTCAGCGCAGTAGCCCGCCACAGCAGCAGCAACAACCGCAAGTTCAGCGCAGCAACCCGCCACAACAGCAGCAACAACCTCAAATGCAGCGCAGCAACCCGCAGCAGCAACAACAAAGCAATGGCTTTGGCAGTCAAAGAGGTACCAATGCAGCAGGAGGGTCTACTACTTTTTCGCCCCGCGGACAGGAACACCAGCAGGAACAGGTTTTCAGGCCTGCTAACCCTAACGGTACCCGCCGTTACCCAGGTATAGGGCAAAGAAATAATACCTATACGCCAAAAGGATATGGTGATTCATACCGTAGCGATGGTTACCGAAGCTATCCTGGTTTAGAATATGGCAGAAACCGTATTACAGTAAGGCCGCGTGGTTTTTATTATAATAACCGTGGTTATTACGGCACTTATTACAGACCTCAATTGGGCTTTAGCTTAAGTGTTTTACCTTACGGATATTATCCGTTTTATTTTGGGTCAGACCAATACTATTATAGCGATGGTTTGTATTACAGACAACAACAAGACAATACCTATAGTGTAGTTGAGCCTCCTCTTGGTGCAATCATTAATAAATTACCCGCAAAAGCACAGGCAATTGCTATTAACGGCATGCAATACTATGAGTTAAATGGTGTTTATTACCAGCCAATTACCAAGGATGACGGTACATTAGTTTACCAGATTGCAGGTAAAGACGGCGAGTTAAACACTGCCGATGTTGGCACCGCACAAGATGACCTGCCACAAGTTGGCGACTTGGTAGATAACCTGCCGGAAGGCTGCAAGGTAATAAGACTTAACCACCAAAAATACTATGTATCGCAGGAAGGGTATTATTTCCAGGATGCGATTGATAGCAATGGCGACAAAGTATTTAAAATTGTAGGTACCCCAACTGACGCGCCGGGCAACTAATAATTAATCGACATAAAATATATAAAAGGGTGGGGGCTTAGGCTTTAGCCCTTTTTTGTTTTAAACATTATAGCTCTTGTAAAGGCATTCAAGAAAACACCGATACCCCCTGACGCTTATACACAGAAATAAAAGGATGTTTGTTTAACGCGAGGGTGAAACAAAACAGGGCTGATCTGGCTTCATCAAAATCCTTTCCGTGATCAAAAGCAACCGGGTGTCTGTAGTGTTAAAACGAGTCGCTGTCCGAATGCCGCTGACTCGGATGATTATATAACGAAGCGATAAATAACAAAGCCCACCGTTACCATACCCACCCAATTACTCAAACTCACTCATGAAAAAGGGCTGCATTCTTAGCGGCCATTAGCGCTACTACTTATATAATAGTTAAAGCAACTCCACCAACCGCTCCAAGGCCATACCCCTCGACCCTTTAATCAGTATAGTTGAATTTCTTATAGGATGAGCCTTTAACGCGATCATAGCATCTTCGGCTGTTTCGTAAAAAAATATCTTTTGCCTTTCACCTTTTACCTTTTGCCTCAAAAATTCTTTGCCGATAAATATCCGCTCATCAACTTCTGTAACCAACGCTTTTTCTATAACAGCTTTATGTTCGGCAGCAGCCTCAGTACCCATTTCAAACATATCGCCCAGGATTAAGATTTTACGGGTGGCGGTTATTTTACCGATGTTGTCGATAGCTACCATCATACTACTGGGGTTGGCGTTATAATAATCGCATATCAAAGTATTTGTAGCCGTCTGCACAATTTGCGAACGGTTATTTTTAGGTTGATAACCCTCAATACCCGCATTGATCTTGGTAACCGGCATTTTAAAATAAACGCCCATACAGATAGCCGCTAATATATTATCCAGGTTATAAGCACCGGTTAATTGGGTTTTAACGCTGTAGCTTTCGCCCGAACTGTTATTGGTCCAATCCAAAGAAAGTAACGGCGCGTTTTCTGTTATCTCGCCACTTACTAAATCGTCAATAGCATCCCCATAAAAAACAGGCGGAGTAGCAAACTTGCGTGCAGCCGCCATATCCATTAAAACAGAACTATTGCTATTTATAAAAGCGACCCCGCTATCCCGGCTCAAGAAATCATATAACTCGCCTTTTGCGATCTTCACTCCTTCAATACTACCGAACCCTTCCAGATGCGCCTTGCCTACATTAGTAATTAACCCATGCGTTGGTTGTGCAATGCTGCAAAGCAGTTCGATCTCTTTTATATGATTGGCGCCCATTTCAATAACCGCCATTTGGTGCGATGCATTGATACTTAAAATAGTTAATGGTACACCGATATGGTTATTCAAATTGCCCTGCGTAGCCAGCGTATTAAAATGTTGCGATAATACGGAGTTAATTAACTCTTTAGTAGTGGTTTTGCCATTAGTGCCGGTAAGGCCAATAACCGGGATGGTTAATTGTTTACGATGATAACGCGCCAGGTCTTGCAAGGTGGTTAGCACATCGGCAACCAATAAACACTGATTATTGTGCTTATAATCGGGGTTATCAATTACCGTATACGCCGCGCCTGCTTCCAATGCTTGCTTGGCAAAGGTGTTGGCATCAAATTGAGCACCTTTAAGGGCGAAGAATAAACTGCCCGGGGCTATTTTACGGGTATCGGTAGTGATAACCGGGTGTTGCAGGTAGTGTTGATATAGTTGTTCCGTAGTTGTCATGCCATTAAAGTGTATTCAGGTGTACATAGGTACAGTACAAAGTTACATATGGTAAAGTTATTCATTTCTATTAATCCAACCCAATACAGCTTTTATTTCGCCATAAGTAAAATCAGCACCTAGTATTTCCTTTAAAGGCGCTAACCTATCGGCACCGTAACTTTCAATTGCATCTTGTATGGCGGGCATCTTATCAGGTAGCACCATCTCCGAAACATCCAACTCACCCGATTGCACGAAATGACTCAAATGGCTTTCCACTGTCGATACTGAAAGTCCTCGCTCGGCGGCTATCTCGGCTATGGTTTTATCTTTTTGATAAAGCTCTAAACTTACCCGGCGGGTATCACTGGCGCGTGGTGTGCTTATGCGTTCGGTTTTAGCTTTGCGCTCACGCTTTTTACTTTTCTGGGCGATCTTTGAATTTAAGCCACGCTCGTGCGCATAAGCTTTAACCGGCTCTAAAAATTCGCGGCCATATCGCGCCAGCTTAACATCGCCAAAACCTGATATAAACCGCAGCTCATCTAAACTCTGCGGCAGGTAGGTGGCAATTTCCATCAACGTAGCGTCTGATACGATGATATAGGCCGGCACGTTTTCCTGCAAGGCAATATCCCGGCGGGTGTTTTTTAATATGCTTAGTAAATCGTTTTCAAATGGCAGGGCTTCGGTGTGTCGCTCTTCAAGTGTTTGTGTGGCTATCAGATCAACTTTTTCCAACCCTTTTAAAACGGCCTGGCTTTTGGTGGTTAGTTGTAATACCGGGTATTCTGTTTCGGTAAATTGCAGGTAGCCAAGGGCCACCAACTCGCGCAGGTAGCGCTGCCAGTCGGCTTTGCTTAGGTCTTTGCCTACGCCGTAGGTTTTTAGCTCTTTATGTTCCTCACGGATCTTTTCATTTTTTGATCCGCGTAAAAAATCTATCACGTAAGTGCTGCCGAAACGCTCTTTCAGCCTAAATACAGCCGATAGGGCTTTCTGTGCTATCAACGTCCCATCAAACTTAGTGATCTCGCTCAAACAAACATCGCATGATCCGCAATGGTCCGGCGCTTGTTCATCAAAATAATTCAGTAAATATTTACGGCGACAAGTAGGTAACTGGCAATACTTCGCCATATCATTGAGCTTGCTCAGCATGATCTGCGTTTGCTCTGAGTCACCATCAATGCTTACAAAGCTTTTTAGTTTGATCGCATCGCCCGGCGAATAAAACAACAGCGCGGACGATTCTAACGCATCACGCCCGGCGCGACCGGTTTCCTGGTAATAGCCTTCAATGTTTTTAGGCATATCCATGTGTACCACGTACCGCACGTTTGATTTATTGATACCCATACCGAAAGCGATAGTCGCTACGATGATCTTTACATCATCACGCAAAAATGCCTCCTGGTTCTTAGCTTTTAGGGCATTGTCCAAACCGGCATGATAAGCCTCTGCCGAGTAACCTTGCGCTTTCAGATCAATAGCCAAGGCCTCAACCGATTTGCGCGACAAACAATATATAATACCCGACTCGTCTTTTCTATCCTCCAAAAAATCAAGTAACTGGTCAAAGCTGTTTCTTTTGGGATTAACCCGATAAGTTATATTGGCCCGGTTAAAAGATGATATGAAGATCTGCGGATTTTTAAGATTTAGCTTTTCAAGTATATCCTTCTGCGTCAACTTATCAGCAGTAGCGGTAAGGGCTATAACCGGGATGTTGGGGAAATGGTCCTTTAATCCAGCCAGCATTAAATACTCGGGCCTAAAATCATGGCCCCAATGCGATATACAATGCGCTTCGTCAATTGCTATTTGTGCAACGGGTACTGGCAAGGATCTTAGAAAATCAACCAGCTTATTGCCTGATCCAAACAAACGTTCGGGAGCCAGGTATAAAAGCTTAATATGATTGCTATTGAGTTTGGTAATGATGCGGCTTTGTTCATCCGGGCTTTGTGATGAGTTTAAAAACGCTGCCGGTATGCCTGCTACGTTCAGGCTATCCACCTGGTCCTTCATTAACGCAATTAATGGCGATATAACTATGGTTAGTCCATTTAATAGTACGGCAGGCAGTTGATAGCATAGTGATTTACCGCCACCTGTTGGCATTAACGCCATTACATCCCCGCCACTTAAAACATGTTCTATAATGGCTTCCTGCTCATGCCTGAACTCGCTGTATCCAAAATATTTTTGCAGGGCCTGGTTGGGTGTCATGTGGTGTGTTAATGTGCTGATATGAAGATATGCAAATGTGCAGATTTTGGATGAACCGATTTAAGAATTTTTTGCTAATTATGCCTCCCTAATTACTGTTGTATCCGCTTTCATAAGGGGGCACTAGTTATTGATTTCCAAATTTCGTATATTTGTATATGATCGCCTGGCAAGATCATCTGCAAATTCTGCACAATGCGAGGGTGCAATTGCATTTGAGGCATGAGTGATTAAATTCTTTAAATCGTTCTTTTACAACTAGTTAACTAAAAATATTACTATCGGTATTACAGCTAATGCCCGATAAATAGCAAAAATTACTACCGGCATTATGCTCAATGCCCGATAAACCTTGTTTTTTACTACCGGCAAAAAGCTTGATACCCGATAAATAGCAAAAATTACTACCCGTTAAACGCCCAATACCGGTAATAATGAAAGAGGCAGGGAGTGAGGATAATCGTAAAAATTATTACCTTCACTCTATATGTCGAAAAAGTTACCATTACTGTTTATTGGGTTATGTTTTGCTATGGCATCCTTTGCCCAAAAAATCCAATCGCCTTCAGAGTTCCTGGGCTACGAGTTGGGTACCCAATTTACCTATCAACACCGGGTTGCCGAATATTTTAAATATGTAGCCACATTATCAAAAAATGTAAAGCTGGTACAATATGGCACCACTAATGAGGGCCGTCCGCTGATGGCTATGTTTATCGCATCCGATGCAAACATTGGTAGATTGGAAGAAATCCGTAAAAATAATTTAAGCCTTGCAGGTTTAGGCGATAATGCCACCGCGGCCATTAATTTAAACACCCCGGTAATAGTTTGGTTAAGCTATAATGTACATGGTAACGAGCCATCATCAATTGAGGCGGCTATGCAAACTTTGTTTGATATGGTTGATCCGGCTAATAACCGTACCAAAGCCTGGCTGGCAAATACAATTGTGGTTATTGATCCCTGCTTAAACCCTGACGGGCATGAGCGTTACGTAAATTTTTATAATTCGATGAAGGGAGCCGCGCCAGATCCTAACCCATCAGCACGCGAGCATATTGAGCCATGGCCGGGCGGCAGGGTAAACCATTATTATTTTGATCTGAACCGCGACTGGGCATGGCAAACACAAAAAGAAACGCAGGCACGGGTAGGCTTATATAACTCGTGGTTGCCACAGGTACATGTTGATTTCCATGAGCAGGGCTATAATGATCCGTATTATTTTGCTCCGGCTGCCGAGCCTTTTCATAAAGACATTACCAAATGGCAAAAAGAGTTTCAGACTACTATAGGGAAAAACAACGCCAAGTATTTTGATCAAAATGGCTGGCTGTATTTTACCAAGGAGGAGTTTGATTTGCTTTATCCATCGTACGGCGATACCTATCCTATTTATAACGGTTCTATCGGCATGACATACGAACAGGGTGGTATTGGCGCAGGCCTGGCAATTACTACCCGCATGGGCGATGTATTGACTTTGAAAGACCGGATTGCACATCATCATTCTAATAGTTTAAGCACTATCGAAACCGCATCGGCCAACGCCGCAAAAGCGGTTGAGGAATTTAAAAAGTATTTTGATAACAGCCGTACCAACCCAACCGGCGAATACCGGGGCTATGTTATTAAAAATGATAATGACTATAGAATGCAGGCCCTTACCAGATTATTACGCAAAAACGGTATCCAATATAGATTAGGTGTAAAAAGCACAGCCACAGGCTACAGTTATTTTAAAGGCAAGACAGAACAATTTGATATTGACAGCCGTGATATTACCATAAGTGCTTATCAGCCAAAATCGGTATTGCTAAATGTGCTGCTGGAGCCTAAAACTTTTGTTGCCGACTCGAACACCTATGATATTACCGCCTGGTCATTACCTTACGCTTATGGCTTACGGGCATATGGCCTAAAAGAAGCTGTAAAGCAAGGGGCTGGCCAACAAATAGTTGATGTAACGTTAGCGCCGCCGCCGGCTCAAACCACGCCACATGCGTATGCTTATGTTGCACCCTGGCAATCAGTAAATGATGTTAAGTTTTTAAGCGAGTTGCTAAAAAAGAATTTAAAGGTTAGATATGCCGAAGCGCCGTTTGAAGCCGCTGGCAAGCAGTTTGGTGCCGGGTCATTAATTATAACCAGGGCCGGTAATGTCGATGCTAAATTTGATGATAGTGTGCGTGGCGCCGCTAATGAGATCGGTGTGGAAATTACCCCGCTAACAACAGGTTTTGTAGATAAGGGCGTTGATTTGGGATCGGGCTCCATCCATTTTATACATCCGCCAAAAGTAATGCTGGTTAGCGGCGAAGGTGTAAATTCGGAAGCGATGGGCGAGATATGGCACTTTTTTGAGCAGCAGATTGGTTACCCGGTTACACTGGTTAATTATAAAAACCTTAACCACGCAAAGCTGGGCGACTTTGATGAGATCATTTTCCCGGACGGTAATTATGATGATTTCCCGTCAGACAAATTGCAAGGCTGGGTAAAAGATGGTGGTAAGCTAATTGTTTTGCAGGACGCGGTTGCGCAACTGGCCGGCAAAAAAGGGTTCGATATTAAAAGGAAAGATGCAGATACGGTAAAAGATAAGCCATCAGTAAAATTATATGGAGATCGTGTCCGCGATTTTATTAAAACCACCGTTCCGGGCGCTATTTATAAAATGACACTGGATAATACCCATCCACTAGGATTCGGCTATCCCGACTATTACTATACACTTAAACTAAGTGAAGATGTGTATTCGCTTTTAGGTGATGGCGGTTGGAACGTTGGCACCGTTAAAAAAGATGGCTATGTTGCCGGTTTTGTAGGCGCGAAAAGTAAAAACAAAATTAAAGACGGCCTGCTATTGGGCGTACAATCTATGGGCCGCGGCTCGGTAGTTTATATAGTTGATGACCCATTGTTCCGCAGTTTCTGGGAAAACGGAAAGCTAATGTTTGGTAACGCGGTGTTTATGGTGCAGTAAGCAGTTTGCAGTAGATAGTTTGCAGTTGGCTAAACAGAAAACCTTGCCAACTGCAAACTATTAACTGCCAACTTATTTAGTTCCCATTCCCGCTTACTCTGCCGGCTTCGTCTTCGGCGCCGGTACGGTGGTCGCGTTTTTTAATTGTTGAGTTGCCAAAATTGTAGGTAAAGTTTAATTTTACCAGACGGGTATCGCTTTTTTGGCGGATAGAAAAATCGTTACCTAGTAAATGGCTGTCAATATCATTACGGCGCATATTAAAAATATCATCAACCCCTAATTTGACATTGAATTTTTTGTTGGCAAATGAACGGCCAACCGCGGCGCTTATACCATAACGTGGAAATATCTCATATATACCATAAGTTAATGATGAGTGATAATCGCCGGTAATTTCGCCCTTGAACCCGCTGAATAATAAGTACTGGGTGGTCCTGAAAACGAATGCCTTTTGGCCGTTATCAATATTGCCACCATTTATATTGTTCGATTTAAAGCCCAGGTAAAACCCGTTAAAGTTAAAATTACCGTTCCACCAGCTGGTAATGGTGTATGGAGAGTAAATGTTAATGCTGTAATTATTTTGCACCTGTAGGTTATCATTGGTTTGGAATGATTTATTGCCCTGAGTTAAAATGATCTCTGTTATAGCATCGGTAGTTCTGGCATAGCCCAAGGTAACTGTAATGGTTTTATTATAAGTGTAATTAAGCTCGAAGTTGTTGGTGTATTGTGGTTTTAAGAATGAGTTACCTTTACTATAGGTATATGGATCAAGGTAATACACAAACGGATTTAAATTATCATATTGAGGGCGATCAATACGGCGACTGTAAGACAGTCCTAGTTCATTCTTTTTGCCAAAGTTTTGATTTATAAAAACGCTCGGAAAAAAATCAAAGTAACTACGGTCAACCGGTGTGCTGCCAATCAGTTTACCGTTTGATTGTGTATACTCTGTCCGCAGGCCCAATTGTACCGATCCGTTGGTGTACTCTTTATTAAGGTTTACATACGCCGCATTAATTTTTTCGGTGTATACAAACCGATTGGTACGGCTGGTATCATTTACATAAACACCGCCCACGGCTTTTTGCGCCTGCAAGTCATTGTCTGTTTTAACACGGCTAAGCTTTGCACCGGCTTCCAGCTTCATGCTTTTATTTAGTGGTTTGGTGTAATCAACCTTGCCGCTGCGTATGTCTATAACCGAAGGTGTTTGGTTGCGCAGCAATTGCGGGGCATGTTGGATGCTGCCGTTTGCTGTAAAATAATCGGTATTATAATCAGCGTTGGTGTTATTGTTAAATTTAGAATAATCCAAATCAAAACTTAAAGCCTGCCCTAAGGTGTCCAGCTTTAAACGATCGTTTAGATTTACAGCTATATTTTTATAAGATTGATTAATGGTTGATGCGGTGTATAGCGAAGAATCAACCGTGCCACGCTGTGCACTAATATTGGTACTATTAAAATTGCCATCATGCTCGGTGGTCGAATACCCGCTTACTACCACGCCAATAGTATGGTTACTGGTAAGGTCCAGATCGGCACCTGCATTATAGCTATTATAATGGTTTACCTGTGGCATTTGTGTAGCCTGGTTAAAATAGGTTTTTTTGCCTGTGCTATCGATGGTTACCCGGTCAAGGTTCATACCGCGGTAGCGTGGGATATCCCCATGGCTAAAAGTGCCAAACAAATTAAGGTTGCCTTCTTTATGATTGATGTTTAAGCTCAGGTTGTCCTTGTTGTTTTTACTGCGGCTTACACCTGCATTAATACTGCCGTTGGTGCCGCTTTGTTTATTCTTTTTTAACCTGATATTGATAATGCCCGAGTTACCTGCCGCGTCATATTTAGCAGACGGATTGGTAATGATCTCTATAGATTGTATAGTAGTACCATCTGTTGAGCGAAGTAAAGTAGCTAACTGAGTTGATGACAAGTAAGTTAATTTATCATTTATCATTACGGTTACGCCTTGCTTGCCTTTAAGACTTATGTTATCGTCTTTGTCAACACTCACGCCAGGAGCTCTTTCCAGGATCTCCAAAGCAGAGTTACCTGCGGCAAGGATGCTGTTCTCCACATTCATAACCGTGCGGTCTATTTTACGTTCTATTAAAGGTTTGGTCGAAAGAATATTAACCGCGTTTAGATTTTTTACATTGGTGTGCATTACCAGGGCAGGGATACTAATGCCGCCATTATCTGCAGTTAAGTTAATTACAGCGCTGGCGGTTTTTGTATAGCCTACGTTGGTGGCTTTTACAATATAGTCGCCGGGTTTAATATTGTCGAAAGTGTAAACGCCGGCATCATTGGTTAAGGTGCCTTTAACCACGGTCGAATCTTTTGCTTTTAATAAGCTCACGGTGGCATAGTCTATTACGGCGCCTTGATCGTTTACCAATTTGCCTGATACTTTTGTTGTGCTTTGCGCAAGCGTGGCGCTTAAACTAATCAGGGTAAGCAACAGTGTATAATATATTTTAGTAATAGTTGTTTTCATGTCGTATAAAGTTTTGGGCAATAACAATCCCGTAAAAGAGGTTTCGTTCTTTTTAAATAGTTAATTAAGTTTTTGATGTTTGTTAACCGGCTTGTGGCAGGTTAGTGTTTGTCATAGCAATAGTTTTTGGGCAGTGGCAAATGTTTTTTATATAAGATGCGAAAACCCGCAGGAAGGTTACAAACTATTTTAACTTTTTAATGCAGGCACTAAAATAACTACGACGTCATTGTAAAAAGAGAAGGGGATAGCTTTATTAAACCTGTTGTGGACCACAGTTTTTACTGGGATATTATTTACGGTCGTGTTGGGTTGGCGAAGATTTACATACAAGGTTAATATAAGCCCGCCGCAAAGCAGCAGACTTATATACCTCAGATATATAGCAAACGCCTTCACTATTTTACTTTTAATGTTTTGGTACTATCCGGTTTCGGTGCAGCGGTAACAAGCGTATCAACTTTGCACTCCAAACCATTGGTTGTCATTATAAATGGTGCCGATGTCGCATCGGGCATTTTGTTTTTTTCTTTACAACGATATATATCAATGCCGTCTCTTACAAAATCGCTCAGCCTGTTATCAATTATTACAATTGAGTTTAATGGCACTTTTAACGTAACCTCGATCTCCTGGTCATGCCATGAGTTACCCGGCAAGCGTTGTAAGTAGCGATCAAATTTTAAAACAGAATCTTGCTGTGTAAATATGTATTTGGTATTACGTGCATTTAATAAAGCGTCTTCATAATGGCTGCCTTTAGCACGTATGGTTTCAACCAATACCGGTTGGCTAACATCGCTCTTTTCTATGTGGATAGATAAGTTGTTTCGTTCAAAATCATCAAAATCATTATCGTTAGTGATCACAATGTTTTTAAAGTTTGCTTGCATGTTTAAACGCAGGCTATCATCATGCGTAAAGTATTTTACGTCATTCAGTTTTAAGTAGTAAGTGTTTTTTGATGGAGTAGATAAGGCAATGGTTTGGTTAAAGCTAGCTGACGACCTAAAACCAGCTGCAATCTTCGACCCGTAAAATACCAGCACACCAACGGCAAACAACCATCCCACAAATATTACCGAGCCTATAGACTTATCTAAAGTACGCGTATTAAATATAGCCTTTAATGTTAGCAGGAAAATAGCCAGCAACGGTATAAATGCCACCACAAAGCCAGAGAAGTATATATAATTGGCGTATTGATTAACCATTAACCCAAAAGGAAACAGGTGGTTATGCGTATCAGCCCACAGGGTTATCATAGCCAGGCAAACAATTAAGAATATACCAAAGCCCAGGCAGGTAAGCAATATTAATATACCAAACACTTTAACAAATACTTTACCCATGCCTTTAATAAACTTGCCCAGATGAAAAAAGAACTCGCTTATAAAATCTCTAAGTTTATAGATCAATGGTTTTGCTTCGTCCTGCAGATTGGTTAAATGGCTGCGTACAGCGCTTAATTCTTCTTCGAAATTGTTTTTAAATCCCTGCAGGTTTAGCTTCTCGCCCTTCATGGCCATGCGGTCGGCACGAGTAATAGCTTTAGGTATTACTATCCACAATATAACATATAGGAAAAAGCCTGTGCCAAAAAATACTATCGCTATCGCAAATAGCAACCGCACCCAAATGGTTTGTATATCAAAGTAATTACCCAGGCCCGCGCAAACTCCACCCAGTAGGTGATCGTCCGGATCGCGGAATAATGTGCGCGAGCCGCTATTGCCATACGCATAGCTATTTTGCTGTGCTGAGGGTGCATCCTGCTCGGCATTTTCAAAATCCTCAACTGTACCCATTTGCTCAACAACATGTTTAACATCCTGCTCAACAATAACCTGTTTGTTCTCGTTGACTAACATTTCAGAGAACATCTCGGCAATGCGGTTTTCAATATCCGTGGTGATCTCATGGCTGTCGGCCGAGTTCAGGAAATGACGTTTTACATCCGTCATATAATTTTTTAACATCTCGTAAGCATCCTCTTCAATATGAAAAACGATGCCGTTTATGTTTATAATGATTGTTTTGTTCATGATATAATTTTTTTAACGGTTTGGGTTATTTCTTTTTTCCGATTGCTGTTTGTACGGCAAATGATAGTTCCTGCCACGTTCTGTCCAGTTGCTCAAGCGTTTTTTGGCCCTCGTCAGATAGCGCGTAATACTTGCGTGGCGGGCCTGATGTGGACTCGACCCAGTTATAAGTTAGCAAGCCGTTGTTTTTTAAACGGGTTAATAATGGATATAAAGTACCCTCAACCACAAGTAGTTGTGCCTTTTTAAGCTCGGCAATTATATCAGACGCGTAGGTTTCATCGCGGGCGATGATAGAGAGTATACAGTACTCCAGTATACCCTTACGCATTTGGGTTTGTGTATTTTCAGTAATCATATTGCAAAGATATATGTTTTAAACTGTATTATGCAATACATAGTACTAAAAATATTTTTATTTTAAAGAAAAATGCACTTTTCGAAAAAAAAAGTTTGTTTTTTGTTTGATTTAATTTGTGAATTTGATAGCGGAACATTACTTTTATAATTAATTAACTATTAACTGATCTTATTATTAACAAACATGAAAAAACTTCTACTAGTAAGTTTGTGTTTCCTGGTGTTATGCGTAACACAAGTATTTGCACAAAACCGTACTGTTACTGGTACGGTTACCGCCAAAGATGACGGCCTACCCATTCCGGGAGTAACAGTAAAAATCAAAGGCACAGGTGTTGGAGTGCCAACCGATGTGAATGGTAAATTCTCTATAAGTGCGCCGGCTGGCTCAACACTTGTATTCTCTTTCATTTCTTATTTATCGCAAGAGGTTTCTGTTGCGGGCAAAAATGTCATTAATGTATCCCTTGCTCAGGACAACAGACAGTTGAACGAGGTTGTGGTAACATCTTTTGGTGTTAAAAGAGAGGCCCGCTCTCTTGGTTCAAGCATTGGTAAAGTTACCAACGATCAAATTACCCAGGTATCTGAGCCCGATTTGTTAAAAGCAATGGAAGGTAAAGTAGCAGGTGTTGATATTCGTTCATCAGAAGGTACCCCCGGCGCTTCAACACGTATCCAGATACGTGGTAATACGTCATTCAGTGGAGATTCTCAACCACTTATCGTGGTTGATGGTGTGCCATACAGTAATGATATCGTAGTTACCTCCAGCCAGACAACAGGTGGTGGTGCTTACGGTAGTGGTATTGGAAACATTGACCCTAACGACATTGCCGATGTGCAGGTGTTAAAAGGTTCTGGTGCTGCTGCATTATATGGTTCACGTGCATCAAACGGTGTAATTTTGATAACTACTAAAAGCGGTAGCGCATCAAGAAGCAAAAAAGGTTTAGAGGTTGTTCTGAAAAGCTCTGCTTCTATAGAGAAGATCGCTGCCTTGCCTGATGTGCAAAATAGCTATGGTACAGGTTCATTTGGTAACTACTCAGAATCAAATGGTTCATGGGGCCCTGCATTTGGTGGTTCTACTAAAACTATACCGGCATGGTCTGCTTATCTTGCTGCTTACCCTGAATTATTTCCTAATGGTACAGTGCCTTATGTTGCACAACCGGATAACATAAAAAACCTGTTTAAAAACGGTAGCGTTTATGAAAACTCTGTTAGCATTAACGGCGGTGACGAAAAAAACTCTTTTGTTTTAACTGCTTCCCAGTTAAACCAAAATGGTTACATGATCAACCAAAACTTTAAACGTTCAAATATATCTGTAGGTGGTAGTTCAAAACTGGCCAATGGTTTAACTGTACATGGTAACTTAAGTTATGCCAGTACAGATCAGGTGGGTGGTGATTTTGGTGAAACACAAAGCGGTGCGCCATCATTATTCTCACGTACTTTGTTGTTAGGCCGTAACTGGGATTTGACCTTACCATATCAAGATAAAAAAGGTAACAGTATTATTTATGCAGGTGCCGGCCAGTTTGATAACCCAATATGGTCTGCAAAGTATAACACCAATACTACTAACGCCGAGCGTTTTATCGCTAACATGAAGTTAGATTATGATATTACCAAATGGTTAAACGCTTCGTACGCGTTAGGTACTAACACATTTATAAATAATCGCCGTCAGATCACTGAAATTAGTTCAAGGGCTGCCGGTGGATTAGGCAGTTTAGTGGTAGACGCTTACCGTAAACAGGAAATTGAATCAACATTCCTGTTGAACCTGCATCCAAAAATTCAAGGTGATTTTACCCTGAATGGTTTATTGGGAGCTAACTTTAACCAGCGTACAGTTACCGACTTAACGAATGTTGGTAATCAATTTGTAGAACGTGGTTATTACACGTTAGCAAATACAGTACAAAAATTAATCGGCGAGGATAGCTATTCAAGAAGAAGAATTTTGGGTGTATTTGCTGAGGCAACTATTGGTTACAAAGACTACGCGTTTATTACCGCTACCGGCCGTAACGACTGGTCATCAACATTGCCGGTTTCTAACCGAAGCTATTTTTACCCAGCAATATCAGGTACATTTATATTTACAGATGCCTTGGGAATTAAGAGCAACGTATTGGATTACGGTAAGTTAAGGGCAAGCTGGGCAAAAGTAGGTAGGGATGCTGATCCTTATAACCTGACCGCTTCTTTTGGTTATAATTCTAATTATTTAGGGTTACCATCTTTAGGTATCAGTTCAAGAGCATATGATCCTAATTTGAAACCAGAGTTTACTAAAGAGGTAGAGTTAGGTACTGAGTTAAGCTTCTTCCAACAAAGAATCAACTTAGATTTCACTTACTATAATAAAAACTCAACTAACCTGATTTATCCAATTACAACTCCAACCAGTACCGGTTATTCAAGTTACTATACCAACCTTGGTAGTATCAATAACAAAGGTATCGAGGTTCAGTTAACTGTTAAACCGGTTGTTTCACGCTCTGTTACATGGACAATTAGTGCAGCGTTAACTAACAATAAGAACACTGTTACCAGCTTAATAGCAGGTTTAAAAAGCTTTCCTCTTGGTTACTTAGGATACGCCGAACCAGGGATGCCTTATGGTTACTTCAGGGGTTCTGTTGCCGCACGTGACGATCAGGGTAATTTCTTGATAGAAAAATCTACCGGCCTTTTAATTACTGCTAAAGATCCTGCTTATATCGGTAATCCAAACCCTAAGTACAAGTTGGGTGTAACCAACACCGTAACTGTTAAGGGTATCACTTTGTCTGCTTTGATTGATTATACCCAAGGCGGTTCTGTTTACTCAACAACTATCGTAAACGAGTTAGGACGTGGTGTAGCTAAAATCACCGAAGACAGGCAAACTACCTGGGTATTACCGGGTGTTTATGGCGATGCAAACACGTATAAATCACTATTGGATGCAAGCGGAAACAAAATACAAAACACAACCCGCGTAGCTTCCAACGATTTATATTTTGGTAATAGTTTTGCCACAAACGGTCCTCAGGAAATGGCCATTTATGATGGTACTGTTTACAGGTTAAGAGAGGTAAGCCTTGGCTATAACCTTCCTAAAAGCCTGATAAAAAAATCACCTTTTGGTTCAGTTCGTTTTAGCTTAACAGGCCGTAACCTTTGGTTCTTTGCGCCTAATGTACCTAAAGGAACTAATTTTGACCCTGAGACCAGCACTTTTGGCGACGGAAACAACCAAGGTATAGAACTTTCTACGGCGCCCACAGTTAAACGCTATGGATTTAACCTTACTCTAACGTTCTAATAAAAATAAAGATATGATACGTAAATTAAAATATATAATTCCTGCACTTGTACTGATGACATCGTGCAAGAAGACATTGGATATTAATACCAATCCGTATGCCCCAACAGCAGTGTCAGAAGGGCACTTGCTTACAGGCATTGAAAGAAATTTAGCGAGTGCTGTTAATCAAAGCGGCCTGTCGTATGGTTTGGAGGTTTATATGCACCGTATAACCGTACGTGAAACCCCTAATGGATATGGCTTAACCGGCAATGACGTTGGCTGGGGTGGGTTTTACACTAATGTACTTACCAATGCAGATTTCCTTATTGCTGAGGGTACCAAAAATGGTAACCTGCAATATGCCGGTATTGGCGAGATACTTAAAGCTTACGCTTACAGCATATTAGTAGATGTGTATGGCGATGTGCCATATAGCCAGGTTAACAAACTTGTTTCTGATGGCATAACCAACCCAAAGTTTGACCTGGGTAAGGATATTTATCCGCAGTTAATCACCTTGCTTAATAAAGGCATAGCTGATGTTACCGGTACTACCGCTACTAACGTTAACAAGCCTGGTACTGATGATCTGATCTACGGAGGCAGCACTGCTAAGTGGGAAAAAGCCGCGAATACCATTAAACTAAAAATGCTTTTGCAACAAAGAAAAGTGACCAATGTTACCGCTGATGTTAACGCGTTAATAACAGCTAATAAACTGATAAGTACTACTGCAGAAAGCTTTTTATTGCCACATGGCCCTAACGCTGCTACTGATGACCGTAACTCTGCTTATTCGCAATACTTTGCTTCTCAGCGTACTACTAACATAAGTCCATGGTTTTATGAAATTTTAAAAGGATACAATCCAAATATCTATACAGGTATTACCGATCCGCGTATCCCTTATTATATCTATCAGCAATTAGCCAAGACAACAACTGTTACACCTAACCCTAGTGAGTATAGGGATGGCAAGTTCTTATCTATCTATTTTGGTTCAACCGGCCCTAATGCAGGCCAATCGCAACAAAATTATATGTCGATGGAGGGTATATACCCTGCGGGTGGAAAATATGACGATGGCGTAGGCGGTACAGCAGTCAACGGAAGCGGAACAGGCGCTGCACCAGATCGTTTTATTACTTATGCTGATGTATTGTATATGAAAGCAGAGTTAATAAATACCGGTGTAATTACCGGCGATGCCAGGGCTACGTTACTAGCTGCAATAAATGAATCAATGAAACAAGTTGATTATGTAATTACTACGTATGTTAAACCAACAGCACAAACTGTTCCGGCATTAGTTGGTGCAGCTGCAACTACTACTTACGTAAACAAAGTAATGGCAGCATACGATGCTAATCCGGCTCAACAACTCGAGCAGATCATGACCCAGAAATGGATCTCGAGCTTTGGCTTTGCGGTTGACGCATACACAGATTACAGAAGGACAGGTTTCCCTGTAATTTTTGACCCGAATAACCCTGCCATGGCACCGGGCGGTAAGGTACAGCCACCTGTTGGTGGTAACCCAAGCCAGCCGGTACAGCTTGCTGTAACAGTTTCGCAACCTAAAAAGTTCCCGCTTACCTACCCTTGGCCACAGGATGAATTGAATGGTAACTCGAGCGCGCCTGCACAAAAAACAGATCTGTCAACCTTTAAACCTTTCTGGTTACCATAAAAGTTATAAATACATTTAAATATAAATTGATATGAAAAAAATACTAATATATTCACTTACTGCAATGGTATTAATGATATCATGCCGTAAAAGTGATAACCCCAAGTTAGTGGGTGTAGAAAGGGTTCCACTACCCCAGCTTACAGTTGATGCAACTGCTGACCAGGTAATAAAAAGCGATGCACCTGCTGCATTTGCCGGAAAATTCACGGTTAGTTCGTATTTTCCAGACGATGTAAAGCCAGCTAAAATAGATATCGTAGTTATTAAAAACGGAATTACAACTAACGTACAAACGCTGCAAGCAAATGTAACTACATTTCCTGCTACCGTGAGTGTTACAGGTGCGCAGCTGCAAGCGCTTTTTGGTAACGTGGTAACTGTTTTAGGTGATTCTTACACCATTGGTGCTAATATTACTACTGCAGACGGTAAAGTTTTTCCTGCGTTTTCTACAATAGGCAGCCAAACCAATCCTGGTGTAGCAGCCCTTATAGGTTCAACCCCAACCATCACTTACGGTTGCCTTTGCGGTTTCCACATGACAGATTACGGCGCTGTTGGAACAGATGTTCCATACAAAGTTATAGCCGATGGTTGGCAGGATTACGCTTTAGGCAGTTCTATCCCGGTGCACATTATTGATGCTACGCACCTTTCTTTTAAATACAATAATGATGCTAATGCTGTACCAATAATAATTGCGATTGACCCCGCAACAAATAAAACCTCTGTTGCCAAACAGGTATATGGTGATTATTCGATTAGTGGCACACTAACTACATTTTCGGCAGTAAGTGTTGTGGGTAGTGTAGATAACCAGGTATTACCCTGCCAGCTTAGAGTAGGAGTTAGGCTTGCACACACTGCAGGTGCTAGTTCTTATGGTAGTGGTACTATCACCTTGCAAAAGATTTAAAACTCTTTAAATATAAAAGGCCGCCTAATTTAGGCGGCCTTTTTTTATGCCAATTTTTTTGTGCAGAACCGAATTGAGCGGCCTTTCGTTATCTTTTAGAAGCGAAAAATATCGATAATTTTTTTTATAAATAACTTATTACGGCACCATCCGTCTCAACGGTCATATTCAAAGTTTTACCCAACACCAACGCCCGGTTATCTGGCACATGCCCCGCCGGGAAATCAAAGCAAACAGGATAGCCATAGTTTTTTACCACATCCATAACAATTTCTTCTACCGTTTGCCCAAAGGGTATATCATTATCTTTTACTTCGGTAAAGCCGCCAACTATTAGCCCGGTCAGCTTTTTTAGTTTGCCGGCCCTGTCTAACGTGCGTATCATGCGATCTATGGCATATAAGTATTCGCCTACATCCTCAATAAACAATATTTTGCCATCATAATTAAAGTCAGATACCGACCCTAACGATGCAATAAGCAGGCTTAAATTGCCACCAATTAAAATACCGGCACTTTGGCCGGCCCGGTTTAAACCATGTGATTTACAATGGTAAGTTATTTCATAGCCAAACAAGGCGTTTTTAAGCGTTTGTAGGGACTTTGTCGATGCATCGGGTATATTCACCGGCATTTGGCCGTGGATGGTTTGTAGATTATAATTGCTAAGCAAATGGGCATGTAATAACGTGATATCACTAAAGCCCACCAACCATTTAGGATTTTGCGCGAGGAGGCTAAAATCTACCTTGTCTATCATCCGTATAGTACCGTAACCACCGCGGGCGGCAATAATTGCTTTAATGCTGTCATCATTAACAAAACGCTGCATATCGCGGGCACGTAAATCATCATCGCCTGCAAACTGATGGTAGCTGGCCTCAATGGTTTCGCCCAAAACAACTTCAAGTCCCCATGATTGTAAAAGCGTAATTGCATCCGTCATGGGTTTAGGCAATTTCTTAGCCGGGCAGGTTATGGCAATCTTATCGCCTTTTTTAAGGTACGGTGGTTGTATTATCGCTGATGGATTTGCTGTATGCATATCCAATATTAAAAAAACTTTCTGACTTTATTTACCGCTCTCTGGTTATAGCCTATCATCCGGGTTGGTGGTGTATATATACACCTACGCTTTTGCGCAGCTTGCCGCTTGTGTCCGTGTTTTGGCTATTACCTCAATATAATAGCTCTCATATATTGGTAATATCTTAGCCAGATCGAACTCTTTGGCGCGTGCAAGGGCGTTTTCTTTAAAGGTAACCAGGCGGGCCTCATCCTCTAAAATATAGATAGCGCTATCGGCCATGCCTTGTATATCGCCAATATCTTTTAAAAAGCCGGTTACACCGTCAATGTTCAGTTCGGGCAATCCACCCGCGTTCGAACTTATTACCGGTACTTTGCAAGCCATTGCCTCTAATGCAGCCAATCCAAAACTTTCAGATTGTGATGGCATCAGGAATAAGTCTGATACGGAAAGTATTTCTTCTATAGCATCCTGTTTTCCTAAAAAGCGGGTATCATCGCCCACGCCCAGATCGCGGCATAATTGCTCGCAATCGCTACGCTCGCCACCATCGCCCACCATTAATAGTTTAGATGGTATCTTCTCGCGGATCTTGGCAAAGATGCGTACCACATCTTCGGTGCGTTTAACCTTGCGGAAATTGGAAGTATGTATTAGTATTTTTTCACCTTCGGGAGCAATCGCTCGTTTAAAATGGTCTTTAGCCTGTAGGTTAAAACGGTTAAGATCTATAAAGTTTGGGATAACCCTGATCTCGTTCTCTATCTCAAAAAACTCGTAAGTATCTTTCCTTAAACTTTCAGATACGGCGGTAACACCGTCTGATTTATTTATAGAAAAAGTAACAACCGGTTTATAGGTGCGATCTTTACCAACCAGTGTAATATCGGTACCGTGTAAGGTAGTTACAACCGGGATATAAATGCCGTAGGTTTGCAATATTTGCTTTGCCATAAACGCCGCTGAAGCATGCGGAATAGCATAGTGTACGTGCAAAATATCTAGTTTTTCAAATAGTACCACATCAACTAAACGGCTGGCCAGGGCCAACTCATACGGCGGGTAATCAAACAATGGATATTTAGATACAGATACCTCGTGGTAAAACAGGTTTTCTGAAAAGAAATCCAATCGGGCGGGTTGATTATAGGTTATAAAATGAACCTGGTGACCATTATCGGCAAGGGCCTTGCCTAATTCTGTGGCTACAACCCCGCTACCACCGAAGGTTGGGTAACAAACTATTCCGATCTTCATTAACGTTGAAATCTGTTGTGATAATTAATACTGCAAGTTTAACAGCAATTTACGGGAATAGTGTTTACATTTTGTAATATTAATGAGATATCGAACATCCGAAATCCGAACATCGAACATCCGACATCATCACATCCCTTTCGCTATCGCTTTATAAACCACATCCTGTATCCTCGGCCTGATGCTTAAACTGCCCAGTTTGCTGCTTGCTTTAGGATAGGTGCGGTTTGATAAAAATATGTACACCAGGTTATATTTAGGATCAACCCAAACACAAGTGCCCGTGTAACCGGTATGGCCATAAGTATCAGGCGATGCCAGTTCTGATGGATATTTACGATCGGTAAGCGGGTCCCAACGGTCAAAACCCAGGCCCCTGCGGCTTACCGGAGATTGTTTGGATGTAAACAGATCAACCGTTTCGGGTTTGAAAAATTGGTCGCCGCCGTAGCGGCCTTTGTTTAGCAGCATTTGGTACAGTATAGCCAGGTCATTAGCGCTGGCAAACAGCCCTGCATGGCCGGCAACGCCGCCCATTAACGCGGCTGTAGGGTCATTTACATACCCCACCAACTCCGAATGGCGATAAACCTCATCATCCTCCGATGGCACGATCTGCGTAAACGAAAATCTGTAAAGCGGTAAAAACCCTGCGGTTTGCATGCTCAGCCTGTTATAAAACTGTTGCTGTACATAAGTGTTAAGCGACGTAGCTAGGATGTTTTCTATAACTTGCTGCATAAATATCATGCTCAAATCGCTATACACATATTGCCCGCGCGTTTTAAGCGGCGAGTTAAGCATGGCCGGCAGCATAATGTCTTTATAATAATCCTTACGTAAATAGTAGCCATTGTTAACTTTAATAGGGTAATCGGCTGACGAATCGGCGCTATGGTCCGCAGGTTTTATTTTGTCGAAAGTCGGTATATCGGGTATCAGCCCTGCCTGGTGCAGCAATATTTCTCGTATTTGTAAATTGGCTTTGTTGGTATTGCGGGTAACCGGCCAATAATATCTTAGAGTAGAATCAATATTTAGCTTCCCTTCCTCTTTCAACTGCATTGCCGCGATAGTAGTGGCAGATATTTTGGTCATGGATGCCACATCAAAAATGTCGGTAATTTTATCCGGCAGATCAGGGGCATAGGTATGATAGCCATAGGCTTTATTAAATATAACCTTGCCGTCCTTTGCCACCAATACCACGCAGCCGGGTGTGGCGTGTTCTGACATGGCCTCTTTGGCTATCTTATCAATGTCCTGCAGGTTGTTAGCGTTAATGCCTACCGCCTCGGGTACGGTATATTCCAGCCGGGTCTTTTCGGTTAAAAATCCCGAGCCAAACCTGTAGCGTTGGGTAATACTACTAGCTATTTTTTGGGTGATAGCTACACCGCCGAATATAGCCTGCGCACTAAAGTAAGCGGCTATTAATGATGTCCGGTCCGAATAAACAATGGGGGCGTTAACCTCATTTAACTTGTCTAACGCGGCTCCTTTACCAAAATAGGCTATAATCAAATTTCTTTGCTGCTGGTTATCGGTAATGAATTTAATCAGCTGGTTATTATCCAGATCAGCCTCGGTAAGCTGAACAATGATAGTATTGTATAATTTAAGATCGTTAGTAAGATGAATTATGTTTTGTTTACCAGTATATCCAGCTACGCTAAAAGATTGCACTTGGGCATATTTATTCAGCAGGCTATCAAAGCCGGAGGCAAATTGGTTTGATAAATGTACACTGGCAATTTTAAGATTGCCAACATTACGTAGCGGGATTAGCGAGTTGTTGTTATTTAACAATACGGTTGATTTTTCAACCAGTTTTTGTTCTCTTAAATAAATCTGACCGGAGTTTTGCGCACATGCAGAATTGAATAAGGTAAATGCCAATAAAATTATAAGCAAGCAATTCGGCTTATTTTCGTTCATATACTTTCTCTCCGTTTATATAGGTTTTTAATACGTTTACTTTGGGTAGAGCGCTTGCGCTGGCTTTCATCAGGTCCTGATCTGTTATTACAAAGTCAGCATATTTGCCAACCTCAATGCTGCCTTTTTCTTTTTCTTCGAAATTAGCTTTAGCCGCCCAAATGGTCATGCCTTTTAATGCTTCAGTACGACTTAACGCGTTTTCCATCTGGAAGCCATTGGCCGGGAATCCTTTTTGGTCCTTACGCACCACAGCGGCGTAAAAAGTATAAATAGGGCTAATGTTCTCTACCGGGAAATCTGTCCCCAAAGGTATCCAGCCATTTTGTTCCATCAATTGTTTGTAGGCGTAGGCCGATTTTAACCGCTGGCTTCCTAACCTTTGCCCAGCCCAATACATATCAGACGTAGCATGCGTAGGTTGTACCGATGGAATAATGCTGTATTGACCAAACATATTAATATCCTCAGGAGCTACCATCTGCGAATGTTCAATACGCCAGCGGCGATCATTTTTGCCTTTTAATACAGCGGCATAAACTTTAAGCATCACCCTGTTGGCCGAGTCGCCAATGGCATGGGTACACATCTGGAAACCTTTATCGGCAATTTTTTTAGCTACTTCTTCAAAATGCTTTTGGCTGCTTAACAAAAAGCCGCTCCAGTTTTTTTGGTCGGTATAGGGTTGTAATAAACAGGCCCCACGCGATCCTAAGGCCCCATCAGCATAAACTTTAAACCCGCGTACATTAAGGCTGGGAGTTTTATATACGCCCCGTTTAAACAGGTATTCGTAATTTTCGGGTTTATCAGACAGTAGCACATATAACCGCATTTTTAAAGCGCCTTTGTGTTGCAACTCGGCAATGGTATTAACCATGGTATAGGGCAGGCCGCAATCATCAACTGTGGTTAAGCCTACGGCAAAGCAATTGGTTTGCGCGCTTAAAAACGCATTTTGTGTGAGTTGCTCGCTTGGGTCGGGTATTTTACGGGTTACAATACCAACGGCATTATCAACCAGTACACCGGTTAATTTGCCGTTTATGGTTTCAATTTCGCCTCCGGCAATTTTTTGTCCCGGTTTAATACCCGCGATATTTAGCGCGGCCTGGTTGGCAATAACCGCATGGCCATCAACCCGGTGCAATATTACCGGCCTTACCGGGAACAGCGCGTCCAACTTTGCCTTATCCGGAAATTTCTTGCCGGCCCATAAGTTTTGGTCCCAGCCGTTGCCAATAACCCAGCCATCGGTGTTATGTTCGGCAAATGCTTTTACGGTATCAATAACGGCATCCCAACTTTTAAGCGCTTTTAAATTTACTTCTTGCAGGCCCAATCCATATTCATAAAAATGGGCATGGGCATCAATAAAACCGGGATATATAGCTTTGCCCCCTGCATCAATAACCTCATGGGCAAGGTATTCATTTTCTAATGTAGCGGCATCGCCTACGGCAACAATTTTACCTGCATCAACTACAAACGCGTTGGCGGTGGTAAACGCGCTGTCCACGGTATATACTACTGCGTTTTTTACCAGAAGATCGGCATTGTACTCTTTTTGCTTGCAGGCTGCTACAAAAAGCAGCAGGATGGGCCATATTTTTCTCATAAAGGTGATGTGTGGTATAAATATATTACACTTTAAAGTATATACAACTATCAGATGATAAAGTTATGCCATCAAATATTTAATTTAGCATCGAAAACGAAATTGAAGGGAAATTTTATAAATGTCAGATATAATTCAGCTTTTACCGGACTCAGTAGCTAACCAGATCGCCGCAGGCGAAGTAGTACAGCGACCCGCATCCGCAGTAAAAGAACTGATAGAGAATGCTATTGATGCCGGGGCAGATAAGATACAGTTGATTGTTAAGGATGCCGGCAAATCATTAATACAGGTTATTGATAATGGCTGCGGCATGAGCGGTACCGATGCCCGCATGAGCTTTGAGCGCCATGCTACGTCAAAAATTAAAAAAGCCGAAGATCTTTTTGCTATCCGCACCATGGGTTTCAGGGGCGAGGCAATGGCATCTATCGCGGCTATCGCGCAAGTCGAATTAAAAACCCGCCGCCATGAAGATGAGTTGGGTACCCAAATATTTATTGAAGCATCTGAAGTATTAAAGCAGGAAGCTTGCGCCGCTAATGCGGGCACGTCCATATGCGTTAAAAACTTATTTTATAATATACCGGCGCGCCGTAACTTTTTAAAAAGTAACCCGGTAGAGATGCGCCATATTATTGACGAGTTTCAACGGGTGTCATTGGCCCATCCCGAAGTGTTTTTTACCTTGCATCATGACGGGCAGGAGGTTTATCATTTACCATCAACCACGTTAAAACAGCGCGTTATCCACCTGTTTGGTAATAACTATAACCAGCGCCTGGTACCGGTTGAGGAGGATACCACCATTATTAACCTGCGCGGATTTGTAGGCAAGCCCGAGTTTGCCAAACGCACCCGTGGCGAGCAATTCTTTTTTGTAAACAGCAGGTTTATTAAGGATCCGTATTTAAACCATGCGGTATTAACAGCTTTTGAGGAGCTACTGCCTGATGATACTTACCCGCTGTATGTATTGTTTATTGACATTGATCCGTCAAAAATTGATATTAACGTACATCCAACCAAAACCGAGATAAAATACCAGGACGAGAAAGCTATTTATGCGATCATACGCTCGGCGGTTAAGCGTTCTTTGGGGCGATATAACATTACGCCAAGCCTTGACTTTGACCAGGAGAACAGCATTGAACACCTGATAACTCCAACACCGTTCGACCAGATAGTAGCGCCGGTTATACAGTTTAATCCTGATTTTAATCCGTTTACTGATAAGAAGACGGATAGGGAAATTCCTTTTTTACGGGATAGTGGCGGTGGTAGCCGTAGTAATCCCATCCCTAAAAACTGGGATACTTTGTATGAAATAAGTAAACGGGATACTACCACGCAGCAGCAGATACACGTTGAAGAAACTCTGGCCGTTAATGAGCAGGAGATAGCCAAATCAACCGACAGGCAGTTTTTCCAGATCCATAACCGGTTCATCATGTCGCAGATTAAGTCAGGGTTTATGCTGATCAGTCAACAGGCCGCGCATGAGCGTATTTTGTATGAACGTTTTTTACAACAGCTGCAAAACCACTCGGGTGTGAGCCAACAGAGTTTATTCCCGCAATCGCTTACACTAAACAGTAGTGATTTTGAGTTATTACGTGAGTTGATGCCTGATATACGCGCGCTGGGTTTTGACCTGCGTGAGTTTGGTAAAAATACCGTAGTGGTTGAAGGTATACCTGCCGACCTAAATAATGTGGGCGAACACGAGTTATTAGAGCGTTTGCTGGAAGGATTTAAAAACAACCTGGCCATATTAAAGCTGGACAAGCGCGATAATCTGGCCCGGTCATTGGCGCGTAACGCGGCCATAAAAGCCGGTACAAAGCTATCATCAGAAGAGATGAACTTATTAACCGACCAGCTTTTTGCCTGCCAAATGCCAAACCTTGCCCTTAATGGCAAGCCTGTAATTAGTACCTTTACACTAAATGAATTATTAGAGCGGTTTGAAAAATAACCCGATAAATTGAATTATATTTAAGCATCTATGCAATCCCCCTTCGCAAACCTTCCGCCGGTTGTAAAAAACCTGTTAATTATAAATATTTTATGTTTCCTGCCGTCCCTTTATTATAGTCATGGTTTTGCCGATGGCGCAAATGACCCGGTAGGCGCATTGTTTGGCGTATATTATTTTAATTCGCCATTATTTAAGCCCTGGCAGCCCATTACCTATATGTTTATGCATGGTGGCTGGATGCATATTATCTTTAATATGTTCGCGCTTTACTCCTTTGGGGGTATTGTTGAATATGTTATGGGATCGAAACGTTTCCTGGCCTTTTACTTTATTTGCGGCATAGGCGCGTTGGTATTGCAAATGTTTGTACAGGCATTTGAAGTGCACGCTATAACCGGGCATATAAGTATTGCTTCACCCGAGTTGGACTCTTCTTACTTGATCTACGGCAGTCAGGCGCAAAAACTATTTGATATATATCACGGTACTATGGTTGGCGCGTCAGGCGCAATATTTGGAGTACTAATTGCCTTTGGTATGCTTTACCCAAATGCCGAGTTAATGATCATGTTTATACCTGTACCGGTTAAAGCAAAATATATTATACCGGTATATGTTTTAATTGAGCTTTCATTAGGTATCGGCCAGCTCGGCGGCGATAACGTGGCACACTTTGCGCACTTGGGCGGAGCCATTTTGGGCTTTATCCTGGTAAAAGCCTGGCGCTTACAAGGCCCGCGAGATTTTATATAAGAGACTATGACTTTTTGGCAAAATATTAATAACAAGATGTTCTATTCGGGTAGTAAATTATACTTGCTCATAGGCATTAATGTTTTTGTTTTTTTGGTTATCAGTGTCCTGTCGATATTTGAGCAGTTAGTATTCCGTACGAGTATCATTGATGCTTTTAGTAAGGAATACCTCTCGCTGCCCGCTTATCTGCCTAAACTAGCCGTTCGTTTTTGGACACCGCTTACTTACATGTTTATGCATGCGGGTATTTTTCACATCTTGTTTAATATGCTCTGGTTATATTGGATGGGACAGATATTTGAAGATTACCTGGGTACCAAACGCACTTTAGGCTTATATTTACTAGGAGGATTATCGGGCGCGGTTTTGTTTTTAGCTGTTTACAATATTTTCCCGTTTTTTAACCAAAGTGGCGCTTTATTGGTAACTTCAGTTGTTGGTGCATCGGCCGCTGTAATGGCAGTAATTGCGGGCGCTGCAACCATTGCGCCAGACCATACCATAATGCTGTTTGGAGTAGTATCCATCCGGCTAAAATGGATAGCTGTATTTTATGTTGCCATGGGCTTTTTTGGTATTACAGGAGCAAACGCGGGGGGCGAGATAGCACATTTGGGAGGCGCATTATTCGGTTTTACTTATGTAAGGCAATTGCAAAAAGGCCACGATATGATAGCTTTTATAGCTAATATGTTTAAAAGAAAATCTAAATTAAAGGTAGCGTCAACCAATCGTGACAAACCCTCATCGGGTACGCCGCGGCAGGAAGAGGTAGATCGTATATTAGATAAAATTTCGACAACGGGATATGATAACCTGAGCAAGCAGGAAAAAGAAACTTTATTTCGGGCCAGCAAAAAATGAAGGCAAAGCAAAAATTACCCTTTATTGATAAGGTATTTTTATGTATAAACTGTGGTTTATGCCTGGCTTTGCTTATTAGTTACCTGGCCCCAATCACTGATCCACAGAAACGCTGGACAATCGCCTTTTTCGGCTTGGCATACCCCCCTATACTGCTAGGTAATCTAATTATGATTGCTTATTGGGCGTTTCGCAAAAAATGGCTGATACTGATATCTGTTTTAGGGATACTTTGCGGCATTAACATATTACAAAACAACATCGGCTTTCATATTGGCGACCGCAATATGGTCAAATCGCAAGCCGAAAACGCTGTCCGAATGATGACCTATAATGTGCATAGTTTTAAAAAATATGGATCAAACAAAGATATATCAACCAAACACGAAATATTAGAGATTATAGCCACCCAACAACCGGATGTTATTGGCATGCAGGAGTTTTATACCCGCAAGCGAGGGCAGTATGACATGGTTGATTCTATAAAGAAAATCATTGGGTCAGACAATTATTATGTAGAAAATTTCTCTGGCAATAATGATGAAAAAACGGGCATAGCGATTTTTTCAAAATTCCCTATTATAACCAAAGGATTAATACAACTTTCGCCGCTATATAGCGGTAACCAATGCTTATATATCGATATTAAAAAGAATGAGCATGTTTTTAGGGTATATAGCGTGCACCTGCAATCCATTAATTTTGAACCGGAAGATTACCGGTATATAGACACTGTAACAAAAAGCGGTAAAACAGATCTATCATCGACAAAAAGGTTGGGCGGCAAACTAAAAAGGGCCTTTATAAAACGCAGTGAGCAGGTTGCTATCATAAAAAAACACGCAAGCCAATGTCCGTATCCCTATATTATAGCAGGCGATTTTAATGATACGCCTTCGTCATACGCTGTGAATCAAATGGCCGTAGGGTTAAAAAACGCGTTTCGTGAAAGAGGGTTTGGTTTAGGCCGAACTTATAATGGCGATTTCCCTAATTACCAGATAGATTATATTATGACCTCGCAGCAATTTAATGTGACCGGTTATAAAATTATCGAAAAAAAATTATCAGACCATTACCCGGTATGTGTTGACCTGGTATTAAGATAAGGGAAGTGGAAAATGGTGGCCAGACTATGTTGAAGCGCACGCTGCACCACGGTGCAACAGGCCATGAACGCTTAATACCATTCACTCAATCAACCAATGTCAGTCATTTTAATATAAAACCATTCACTCAATTAACTTAATCAGCCATTCACTTTATCACCATTCAACCTAAAATCGTAAGTTTGCCACCATGCAACAAAATTTGTTTGTTTATAATACTTTAACACGTAAAAAAGAAGAATTTAAGCCGCTTAACGCGCCACATGTAGGCATGTATGTTTGCGGACCTACTGTTTATAGCGACGTGCATTTAGGCAACTGCCGCACTTATATATCATTCGATTTAATGTTTAGGTACCTTACCAAAATTGGTTATAAGGTGCGCTATGTACGTAATATTACCGATGCAGGGCATTTAGAAGGTGATAACGGTGACCAGGGCGAAGATAAAATATCAAAAAAAGCAAAATTAGCCCAGTTGGAACCAATGGAAATTGTACAAAAGTACACGGTTGGTTTTCATGATGTGCTGCAAATATTTAACACCTTGCCACCCAGTATTGAGCCAACTGCTACCGGCCATATTATTGAGCAGATAGAACTGGTAAAAATAATATTGGAGAAAGGTTATGCTTACGAAGTGGACGGTTCCATTTATTTCGATGTTGAAAAATATAACAGCACCCAGGATTATGGCGTATTAAACGGCCGCAAACTGGAAGACCTGTTAACTAATACCCGCAACTTAGGCGGGCAGGATGATAAACGCGGTCCGCTTGATTTTGCCCTTTGGATAAAAGCCAAGCCAGAACATTTAATGAAATGGCCATCGCCATGGAGCGTTGGTTTCCCGGGATGGCATTTAGAGTGCTCGGCCATGAGCCATAAATATTTGGGCGGCCAGTTTGATATACATGGCGGGGGTATTGATTTGATGCCGACACACCATACTAACGAGATAGCACAAAATGTGGCCTGCTGTGGTAAAAACCCGGCTACCTACTGGATACATACCAATATGCTGACGGTTAACGGGCAAAAAATGTCAAAATCATTAGGTAACAGCTTTTTACCACACGAGCTTTTTACCGGTGAGCATTCTATATTGGACAGGGGATACAGCCCTATGTCCGTGCGCTTTTTTATGCTGCAGGCACACTATCGCAGTACCCTTGATTTTGGCAACGAGGCCATGGAAGCATCAGACAAGGGGTTTAAACGATTAATGAACGCGGTAACGTTATTAGATGGTTTAAAAGCATCGGGCAGTACAGATGTTGAGCTTGCACCATTAATGCAGCGTTGCTATGATGCCATGAATGATGATTTTAATAGCCCCGTATTAATAGCCGAATTGTTTGAAGCAACACGCATTATTAACTCGGTGCATGATGGTAAAATGAAACTGGATACTGCTAATCTGGAAATTTTAAAAAACATCATTACCACTTTTGTGTTTGATGTTTCGGGGTTAAAAAATGAACAGGCTGATAATGATGACCTGCCTAAAATTATGAACCTGGTAGTCGCGTTGCGTAATGAGGCGAAGACTAATAAGGATTATGCTACCTCTGATAAGATAAGAGATGGCTTACAAAACATCGGGTTCCAGCTAAAGGATAGCAAAGAAGGAACTAACTGGAGTAAAATTTAATTCAGTATTTAACGTTATTTAAAAAATAAAAGCAGATACTTGGTTCGTACAAACCGGGTAAATATTAAATCATCAAATCGCCTAAAATAGAACAAAAATGAAAAAAATAACATTGGCTGCCATCTCCTTTATGTGCTACACAGCAATAGCTGTAGCGCAAACACCGGCAACGGTTAGTAAAGTGATTGAAGCCGAGGATAACTTTGGTAAGCTAGTTGCCCGCAAAGGTATTAAAGCCGGTTTTTTGGCCGTTGCCGATGATGAAGGCATTATATTCAGGCCCAAAGTTGTTAAAATAACAGATTTTTATGCCAATGTTGAAAAGCAACCCGGCACCCTGCAATGGACACCAAAGTTTGCCCGTATATCATACAATGGAGACCTGGCTTTTACCGCCGGCCCTTATGTTTACGCTAATGGCAAAAGCGATGATGATAAAGTTTATGGTGATTATGTTTCTGTATGGCGGTCGGACGCTGATGGGAAATTGAAATTACTAATTGACCTTGGCATACAACATCCTGAAATGGAAAAGGAGGCTACTGTTGATTTTAAAGAACCTGATGCGGCTAAAAAACCTGTAATAAACAAAGACCCATTTAATGGCAAAAATATTATACTGGCTACTGATAAAATGTTAAACCAAGGGTTAACACTATCATCATTAGGTGCTTATAAAGAGTTTTTAAGCCCCGAGGGTCGCTATTACTTCCCGGGTTTTGACCCAATGACCGGTACCGACAAAATATTAAAGTTTTTAAATAACGAAGCCATCAGCATATCTGCCGAAAACATTAGCGGTGGCCGATCAACTAGTAATGACCTGGCTTATACCTATGGCCGTGCACGCATCAAAAAAGGCAACATCGTAAGTAACTTTAATTACGTGCGTATTTGGGAGCTTGATGCCACTCATAAATGGAATATTTTGTTGGAAGTTTTTTCGGCTATTGAGAATTAGGTTGTTAAAGATAGGTGATTGAAGATTAAAGATTAGTTGACTGTCTGTAACGATATAAACAAAGAAGGCTTGCCGTTATGGTAAGCCTTCTTTGTTTATAGGTAAAATTATTAACCGATGGACAGGACTAATCTTTAATCACCAATCTTTAGAACAACTGTGCTATAATATCATCTGTAGATAACCCTTCGGCCTCGGCATGGTAGCTGCGTACAATTCGGTGGCTTAATATAGGTTTGGCAACTGCCTGTACATCTTCAATATCAGGCGAGTACTTGCCATTAATAACCGCGTGGCACTTAGCACCTAGTATTAAAAACTGCGATGCCCGTGGGCCTGCCCCCCAGTTTAATAAGCGTTTTACTTGTGGTGCTGCAAATTCGCTATCGGGGCGGGTTTTAGCAACCAGTTTTACCGCATACTCTAATACATTATCAGCAACCGGGATATTTCTTACCAATTGCTGGAAATAAATGATCTGCTCGGCATTTAATATTTTACTTACACTTTGTTGCGTGGTGCTGGTAGTGTTTTTAACTATTTGCAGCTCTTCCTGGAACGATGGGTAGTTTAATGATACCTTAAACATAAAACGATCTAACTGTGCTTCAGGCAAAGGATAAGTGCCTTCCTGCTCGATAGGGTTTTGGGTAGCCAAAACAAAAAACGGTTGTGCCAGTTTGTGGGTAACACCTGCTGCGGTAACCGATTTTTCCTGCATTGCTTCTAAAAGAGCGGCCTGCGTTTTCGGCGGAGTACGGTTAATCTCATCAGCCAAAATAATATTGGAGAAAACAGGGCCGGGGATAAACTTAAAGCTTCTATCCTCGCCCAATATCTCAGACCCGATAATGTCTGACGGCATCAGATCTGGGGTAAACTGTATGCGATTAAAATCAAGGTCCAGCACCTGCGATACGGTTTGCACCAGCAAGGTTTTTGCCAATCCCGGCACACCAACCAATAAACAGTGCCCATTACTAAAAATGGATATCAGCACAAATTTCACCACTTCATCCTGCCCAACAATAACATTGCTTATTTCTTTGCGTATTTGCTGATAAGCCTGCTTTAAAGCATCTGCTGCTTCTACATCGGATTTGTGCTGCATAGTGTTTTAAGGTTTAACCTGGGCGCTTGTAGTTGGTGTTGCCCAATCTTTTAACACAGAGCAAGCCTGGTATTGTGGGTCTATTTTAATAAAAGTTTCTTTTCGCTTTTTAGCAAACCACTGGCTTACGGTGCGGTTAGTTTTATCCTCGGTAGCAAATGCTTTTATTTTAGGGAAATCCTGGTCAAGGTTGGCTTTATGCGCGTTGGTTACAGATTTTAAATAAAATACCCGGTAGCTTTTTAGGCCTCTTTGGTCGGTAAACAAAACAGGTTTTGATACGCCGCCTGCTTTCATGGTATCAACCACAACTGCAATTTGCGGGTCTAGTTTATCTGTCGGGATATAGGTTGAACGTGTTTCACCTTCGGGGTTCAGGATCATACCGCCGTTGTATTTGGTTTCTTTACTATCCGAATAAAAAGCAGCCGCGCTCGAAAAGAAATCAACCTTTTGGTTTTTTATGATCAGATTATAAACCGTATCGGCCTTGCCTTTTGCCCTGTCCAAACTTGACGCGGTAATTGGCGGCGTAATTAAAATATGGCGCACATGCACCTGCTCGCCACGGCGCTCTAACACCTGTAAGAAAAAGAACCCATAATCCGGCGATTCAAAAACGGGCGAATATTCACCGGCCTTTAGCCTAAAGGCCCAGCCGGTAAACTCTTTAACAAAAGTATTACGGTCTGCAAAACCTACGTCGCCACCTTGTGGTGCCGATCCTGGATCTTGTGAATAAGCGGTAGCAAGTGTGGCAAAGTCTTCGCCTTTTTTTATCCTGTCAAGTAAGTCTTGTGCTTTTTGGCGATAAACGTCTTTTTCGTCCTTATTAAGCTTTGGCTGAAAAACAATTTCGGCAACCTCAACCTCCTTGTTAAAAGTAGGTAAACTGTCCTTAGGCATTTTGTTAAAATAATCTCTAACATCTTGCGGGGTGATATTTAATTTTTCGGTGATATGCCCCTTCATCTTTTCGGCAAGCATCATTTCTCTTACATCACCATGTATCTCTTCTTTATATTGCAGTAATGAGCGACCTAAAAATTGCTCCAATTTATCCTGGCCACCGGCACGTTGTGACATGCCGCGCATACGGCGGTCAATTTCATTTTGTATATCGTCTTCTTTTACATCTATACTATCAATGGCAGCTTGTTGTACCAGCAATTTTTGCGTAATTAACCCCTGGGTTAACATACATTTATCCGGATGCACATTTTGTATCAGGTATTGGGCATTTAATAACTCAATATCCGATTGTAAAATAACACTGTTACCTATAACGGCTATAATTTTATCTAACATTATCCGCTGCGCGTTAGCGGCGGATGAAAACAAAAACACACTTAAAACTACTATCCCAAACTTTCTCATTAATCCTATTTAAATATACTGCAGATCGGTACCTGCAAAAACGTCCGAATTTCGGTAAAATTTATTAATTATAACTGCAAAACACGGCCTTTTAATATAAGCGGTTTTATAATTATGCGAATATGCCAATAAAGCTTCAAACAGTTTAACTATTTTTGGTTAAAATTTGTTAAAGTGAGAGCAGACAACCCCGCCGCGTTAAGGTTTATACTACAGGATGATATTTATTTGCTGCAAGGCGATAAAGCATTTGCAAGCCAAACAGTTACCCAACCCATTGCAGAAACCCAACCCGAACCGGTTGTCGAAATTGCAAACACAACCCCAATTACCGAGCCCGTTGCAGAAACGCCGGCAATAGTATTTAATTATCTGGGTAAAAACAAAAAGCAGTTTTTAATAATAACGCACTATCCGCAGCATGAATTTATTGCTGATGAGCATTTAACCGCGCTACAAAATATCCTTAAACGCAAAGAGTATGATATAGACGATGTTGCTATACTAAACCTGGCTAAAGCTACAGTCACCGCACTGGATGAATTAGTGACTCATTTTAATCCCCAAAAACTATTGATACTGGGCAAAGATGCCCAGCCTGCAAACATGGGGGTAATAGCGCTTAATCAAACTAAACAGTTGCCTGATTTAACTGCTTTATACAGCTTTAGTTTTGATGAGATGATGAGCAGTGTAGATAATAAAAAGGCGTTTTGGGAGCAAATGAAAAACCTGTAACATGCAGCAATTAGTATTTGCAACTAATAATGCCCATAAACTGGAAGAAGTTGCCGCGAAACTGGCGGGCCGAATAAAACTACTAAGCCTTAACGATATTAATTGCCATGATGATATTGCCGAAACCGGTACTACATTCAGGGAGAACGCGTCTATAAAAAGCCATTATATTTATAATAAATACCACGTTAATTGCTTTGGAGATGACAGTGGTTTAGAGATAGATACCCTAAACGGCGAACCTGGCGTTTACTCGGCCCGTTATGCCGGCGAGCACGGTAATCATGCAGCTAATATGGCTAAGGTGTTGCAAAATATGGCAGATACAACTAATCGCAAAGCGCGTTTCCGTACCGTGATCTCTTTGGTTTGGAATGGCGAAGAACACTTTTTTGAAGGCACGGTCGAAGGCACTATCCGCCGCGAATTAAGCGGTACCGCAGGCTTTGGATATGACCCTATCTTTCAGCCAGTTGGCTACGACATAACCTTTGCCGAAATGACCCTTGCCGAAAAGAATGCCATCAGCCATAGAGCAATAGCAGTAGAGAAATTGATTGAGTTTTTGAAAGGCTTATAGCTTCTCAAGATAAAAAAGCTGTCATTTCGAAACGTAGTGAGAAATCTTAAACGTCTTGCTACAGATCGCTTGTAAAGATTTCTCCCTCGTTCCTCGGTTCGAAATGACATTCGTATATTAAGTATTTTTTTACTACTGCTTTAAAATTATCGACTTCCTCATTAAATTAGTATCTCTTTTAACAACACTATCCTTGCGTGCCTTTATACCGGCAGGCAAGGTGGTAACAGTGTCCTTATGTAGTTTAATATTGGCCGGTTTGTTGTTAATACTGCCCTTGCCCATTTTTAAATCGGACTGTTTATTGTCAAGGCTATCTTTGCCTAATTTAATATCCCCCGGTTTTGATATACCCGGCTTGCCTGTTTTACCGGTAGCTTTGCCCCCTTTAGTAGTGGTTTTTGTAATACCCGGCTTGTTTTTATAAGCCGATAAAATAGACTCTTTTGATATAGGCCTGTCTTTTGGTTTCCAGATAAAGCCTTTCAGTATTTTATCATCCTCCTTCACTTTGCCTATTGGAAACCCATGGCCCTCATATTTATCAGCAAAGCTGTTACTTGATAATTCGCCTTTGTCAAATTCAAAACGTGCCTTACCACTAAACGTTTTTGTCATATCGGTCACTATGTTTTTAACCGTATCGCGTTTAAAGTAAATGGTTTGCGCGTTGCCAATAATAACGAACGAGCTTAGCTTACCATTTTTAAATGTACCATGCATTCGTTTGCCCCCGGCCTGGTTATAATGGGTCGAGTCGTTCTTTTCCAGGTTCACAATAAAAGCTGCGGGGAACATATCAAGGTTATCCAGCTTTTTATTCTTCATCTGTAGGTTTACGGTATCGCCCGATAGTTGCGAACCTTGCGTCCAGATCATGGGGTTAGTATACATGCGTATGGTAGAGTCGCTGCTGCTGTAAAACATAGAGTCGGCTTTAGCCTGCAAGTCCGATTTGTATATTTTGGCGTGATTATAACCCCTAACCATCCTGATACGTGTCGTATCACTTAACTCTTTGGGTGCAAGTAAAGCAAGCGAGTCTGCTTTCTGTTTTTCTTTAAGCGAATCTTGCGCTGTTTTTTTAGGACCGCTTGCTTTTGTTATTTTAGCCATTGCCTTTGGTGCCGGTGGCTTTGGTTTGCCAAAATACTCACGGCGTATAAAGCTGGTATCAACAGGCCATTCCATTGGTTCCAGTAAAATAAATTTTGGTGATTTTTTATAAACAATTGGCGCGGCCTTTTTAACTATGTGGATGGAGGTATCCCTATGTGTTATATCGTATTGTTTTTGCTTTATAATTTTAAACTCTTTGTACGTTACCATTTGGGTTGTTAAGGTATCGGCTACCAGAAACAGCGAATCATAACGTATGTTGGGCCGGGCTTTAGCTACCGCTCTTATAGTATCAGCATACTTATACACCGGGGTAAACGTAGGGATAACCTTTTTGGGGAACACCGTTTGGGTATTACTTTGCTGCGCCACCTGTTTGGTAACAGCCTTAACGGCGCTTTTTATATTGGGCTTTGGTGTTGATGCCGGTAGCTTTCCGCCGGATAGGGCTTTTTTTGTACTTGGATCCGTCAAGTTTTTTAAGGCGGCGCTTTTTGCTGCTTCTATTATTTTGGCATTTGCATTTGTTGTTGATGCCGGGAGCTTACCGCTGGTTATGGCTTTTTTTATAGTAGTATCCGTCAAATTCTTTAGGGCAGTAGTTTTAGCTGCTTCTATTAGTTTGGCATTGGCAGGTAGCTTTTTAGTGACAGAATCTTTTATAGCCTGTAGGGTTAGTTTTTTATCGATGCCTGCGTTGCCAATGGCGGCCATTTTTTTAACCAAATTATCTGTACTGGATACCTTCGCTTTTTTCAGCAATGAATCGGCAGTTGGTTTGTTGAGTAAGGAGTCTGTCGTTTTTTTACCCGCCGCTTTTACAGCCGTGCTGTCCTCGGTTACAAATATCATGTAAGCGTTTTGGGTCATTACGGCCAGTTCGTTTACTTTAAAGTATTCGCCCAGGTCGCCCTTCAAGGTTATTCGCTGTTCTGAGTCATTAAAGGTAACATGCTTAACCGCGCGGCCATAACCTTTATTTCTGTCATAAAATAAGCTGTCGCCTTTAAGCGATTTGGTGCCCTGCGTATACAAGTTCTTTTTCCCGAAACGTGCTTGCTTTAATACTGTATTATAAGTGCCGTTCTCTGTATATAAATTGTCCTTATCCTTGCCTGTTATAATGGTTGGCCCGTAAAAATAATTTATACGCGTGCCCGAGTTGTAGCGCATGGTGTCTGTTTTAATAACAGCATCCGGGGTGGTACATACCACATCGTATCTAAAATAGGCATCGCGTGTAAACGCAAAGTAATAGCCGTTTTTACTGGTAAGTACGTTGTCTTTATTTACCAGCTTGCCGCCATCTACATACGTGCCTATACGGGTGGCGGTGTTGTAAGTGAGGTTATCGGTAGTTAACACCGCGTCTTTATCAACCATTTTAACGTGGTTGGTTAATATGGCTATTTTGGTATTGCCGTTGTAGTTTAACTTGTCGGCATAAATATGTACCGTATCGCCCTGGTTAATTACCACATGGCTAAAGGCATCAACCATGTTAAGGTCGGGGTAAAAGTAGGCGCTGTCTGATGTTAGAGTAGAGTAATCCTGCCTGAATACGCCGTTTTGTACTTTAATTATCCGGTTGCCATTTGGCCCCGGTATAGCCTGCATGGTAGTAGAGCTAACCAGGTTAACCTTTGATTTGCTTTGGCCCCAAACAGACGCTGCCGCCAGTAAAAACAATAAACTTAAAACGTATTTATTCACTACTGCAAAATTAGTTTTTTGTTGGGGTTATTAAATTAATAATTTTGATGATGCTCCCGGATAAAAAATTTACCGATTTTATTGAACAAAACGGCCTGTTTGAACGTGACGGTACCGTTTTGGCCGCGGTAAGCGGCGGCATGGATTCAGTATTAATGGTTCATTTATTAAAATCATCAGGGTATAATTTTGCTATTGCGCACTGTAATTTCCAATTGCGGGGCACTGAAGCCAACGCAGACCAGGAATTTTGCAGGCAATTGGCCCATCAAAATAATGTGCCTTTTCATGCCATCAATTTTGATACCGAACAGTACGCATCTGATAAAAAAATATCTATCCAGATGGCCGCGCGCGATTTACGTTATGCATGGTTCGAGCAAATAAAACAACAACATAACTACACCGCCATTGCGCTTGCGCACCACCAAAACGATGCAATTGAAACAATATTGTTAAACCTGGTGCGGGGTACAGGTATCGCCGGGCTGCATGGTATTTTGCCTAAAAATGGATCATTGGCGCGCCCGCTATTGTTTTTAAATAGGGATGAGATACAGAAACTAATTGCCGAAAACAATTATCAGTATGTGGAAGACAGCTCCAACGCATCTGTAAAATATGCGCGCAATAAATTACGGCATGAGGTTATCCCCAAGCTACAAGAGCTTAATCCATCGCTTGAAAGCACCTTCGAAAACAACCTGAAACACTTCAGGGATCTGGAAACGTTATTGGAAGTTCGCCTTGCCGAATTAAAAAAAGAGCTGTTTGTTTATGAGGGTGATGATATTATTTTAAAGCTAGATGCCATTAAAGCCCTAAACCCCCAACAGCTACTGCTGTTTAAACTATTGCAGGAGTTTGGCTTTAATGAAACTGCTATTGATGATCTGATCTCGGTATTAAATAAACACTCGGGCAAAGTGTTTGAGGCTACTAATTTTAAGCTGATATTGGATAGGGATAAGCTCATCATTACGCCAAAAAATAAAGTAATATATGAAGCTATAAGTATTGATGCTGCCGATCATAGCATCAATTATGGCAACTATAAACTAACCGTATTGCATGATGATACGCCACTCATTATAAAAGATAATCCACTGGCTGTTTCTGTTGATGCGGATAAATTGGTTTATCCGTTAAACGTGCGTGGCTGGCAGCAAAGCGATAGTTTTTGCCCGTTGGGGATGAAAACCCATAAAAAGCTAAGCGATTATTTCATTGGCCAAAAAATACCATTGCACCAAAAAAGCGAGATCCCTTTGTTAATAAACGGTAATGATGAAATTATTTGGATAGGCGGCTATCGGTTGGACGATCGTTATAAAGTATCTAAAAACACCAAAAAAGTAACTATATTCGAATTGTATAAAGTAAAATGAGCGAAAAAATAGTTTACACCGAAAAACAATACCTGGGCCGCGAGTTTATCCCGCTTTCCATCCGTTTGGTATTGGCTATATTTTGTTTTGCCGCCTATGCTTTTACAGCCGTTGGCGATTCGAATGGCGATCTGTTGGCCGTAGTTGGCTTTGCTATTTTGATCATTTCTATTATCATGGGTTTCCTGGTGCATTTTAAGACTCGTGTGGAGAATAAAAGCATTTTGCTAAACGGCCTTTGGACAACCCGCCTGGTTAAAATAGACTTGAACAGCATTGTTAAAGCCGAAATAGCTCCATATAGTCGGTACTTATTTAACAACCCTGTATATAACCTGCATACTAAAGGTACCATCCGTTTTTTCGCTGCCGGTAAAGACGCTATCCACCTAACTGATAGGGACGGGTTGGTTTACATCATAGGTTCACAACACCCTGCCGAATTTTTAAGAGCTATTAAGGCCGAAATGGACGGCAAACTGTAGTGGCAGTTAGCAGATATAAATTTCAATAATTTCATGAGTAAGATATTTTTTACAGCGGTACTGTCAATAGGTTGCCTGTTTAATGCATTTGCTATGCAAAACAGGGTCGATACCGCCGCTGTTGTTGTTCCGCTGGGTGGTAATGCCTGGGTTAATCCGGGATCGAGGGCTGTAATTGATGATACGGGTTTAAGCAATTGGACTGCAAGCGATGATGTGATCAGCATTTACCTGCGGCCCGAAAAAAAAGGCAGTTTAGATATAGCCTTGAAACTGCATGTGCCCGATGGTAAAAGCAAAATAAGTGTCAGCTTTTTAAATAATACGTTAACCAGGGAGGTATCTAACACCAATACCGAAGTTGTTTTTTTTGGCGAGGCAAATGTTGACGAAGCGGGCTATATCAAGTTAGAACTGCGCGGCCTGGCTAAAACCGGGAAGGTATTTGCCGATGTAGAAGATTTGATAGTTATTGGCACTGCTGTTAAAGATGGTGCCGCTTATGTGAAGGATAACCACGGTAATTATTTTTACTGGGGACATAGAGGCCCATCAGTGCATTTAAATTATACGGTCCCGGCTAATGTTAAGAATACTACAGAATGGTATTATAATGAAGTAACCGTACCTGTTGGTAATGACGTTATTGGATCTTATTTTATGGCAGATGGTTTTACCGGGGGGTATTTTGGGATGCAGGTAAACTCGCCGGATACACGGCATGTTTTGTTTTCTGTATGGAGCCCATTCCAGACTGACGACCCTAAAAGCATACCGGATAGTTTAAAAATTAAACTGCTTAAAAAAGGTGCTAATGTACATACCGGCGAGTTTGGTAACGAAGGCTCGGGCGGGCAAAGCTATATGAACTACCCGTGGGTAGCCGGTAAAACCTACTGCTTTTTAATGCATGCCCAGGCAAATCTCGCCACAAAAACAACCATATATACGGCTTACTTTAAAACTGCTGATGAAATTAACTGGCAATTAGTAGCCAGTTTTAAACGACCAAAATCAGGCGATTATTTAAAAGGGCTGCACTCGTTCTTAGAGAACTTTGACCCTGCTTATGGTAACCAAACCCGCAAAGTGTTTTTTGGCAACCAATGGATAGTTGATACCCAGGGAAAATGGTACCCGTTAAATGACGCGCTTTTTACCGGTGATGCAACCGCGACCATCAACTACCGTAAAGACTATGCCGGTGGTGTGCAAAATGATAAGTTTTATCTGCGCAATGGCGGTTTCTTTAATGATTTCACGCCGTTGCGCACCCCACTAACAAAAGCACTAACGGATAAACCACATCCGCAAATTGATTTTAGCAAATTGCCATAAAATAACAAAACCGTCATTGCGAACGAGATACCAGTGTGGCAATCTCTGCACTAGGTATGCGAACGGCCTATCGTGTAGAGATTGCCACGCTACGCTCGCGATGACGGGTGTTTATTAGTTTGCCAACTGCAAACTAATAACTGCCAACTATTTTTTCAATCCAATTTCGCGCAAACGCTCATCCAGGTATTCGCCTGCGGTGATGTCTGTATACAGCTTAGGATGGTCGGCATTAACAGTTGATGGTAAAGATGTCAGATCCATATCTGATACCGGGTGTAAGAAAAACGGTACCGAGTAACGCGAATTTTTCATCAGTTCGCGCGGCGGGTTAACCACACGGTGCGTAGTTGATTTTAATTTGTTGTTGGTTAAACGCTGCAACATGTCGCCTACATTAACTACCAGGTCTTCGCCATGCGCTTTAACAGCAAACCAGCTGCCGTCACGGGTAAGTACTTCTAAACCATCGGCACTGGCACCGATTAATAAAGTTATCAGGTTAATATCCTCATGCGCTCCGGCACGTACTGCATCAGCAGGTACAGAATCCGGGTCTTCGATAGGGAAATAATGCAGGGTACGCAATATAGAATTACCGTTATGCACCTTGTTATCAAAATAATGCTCATCAAGGCCAAGGTATACGGCAATAGCGCGTAATAAATGTTTGCCGGTTTCTTCCAGTTTGCTGTATATATCTAATGTTGTTGTGTTAAAGGCAGGCAGTTCTTTTACTACCAGGTTAGCCGGGTATTCTTCTTTCAATACCGCGTCATCAGTAACCGTTTGGCCTATTTGCCAAAACTCTTTCAGATCGGGTGTTTTAAACCCTTTGGCAGTTTCTTTGCCTTTGCCGGTATAGCCACGCTGGCCGGCAAGCTCGGCTATTTCATAGCTTGATTTTACGCTGTCGGGCAATGCAAAAAGAGCTTTAACCTGTGCGTATAGTTCGTCAATTAGCCCTTTGCTTAAACCGTGATTGGTTATGGTAACAAACCCCGTTTCGTTAAAAGCTTTGCCAATATCATCCGAAAATTGTTTGCGCTCTGCCGCTGTACCGTTAGTATATTTATTAAGATCGAGGCGAGGGATATTTACTGCTGTGCTCATTGTATTATGGTATAAAAATCAAATGTAAAAATATTCAAATAAAAGTAGGTTATATATAAGTGCTAAGTTTATATATTTAAGTCGCCTATGAAACGCCTTTATATATTATTTCTTATCGCATCATTTAGCCTTGTTTGTAAAGCGCAAGACACAGTAAAAAGCAATTTAAATAAATATTATCCGATTAATCAACTAAAATCAGATTTTGTTTTTTTCAAGACTGCTTTAGAAAAAGCTCACCCAAGCCTTTATCGTTACGAGTTTAAGGATACTATTGATTTCTATTTTAACCAGGCGCTGGCTAAACTTGACCACCCGATGAATGAGTTGGAGTACTGGAAAGTGCTTCAAACAATGGTAGTTAAAATAAGATCGGGCCATACGCACGTGTCGCTTTCAAACGAAACCAGTAGGCAACAGTATACATCGCCTCATCTTTTATTGCCATTTACCGTTTATACCGAAAACAACAGGTTATATGTCAAAAATCATATAAAAGCCGATTCGCTATTAAAATCGGGCAGCGAGATCCTGGTTATAAATAATGAATATGGCACATCTATTTTAAAACAGATACAAGATTTTGTATCAGGTGATGGTTATAGTACCAGTTTTAAAGACTTTAATATTGAGTACACTTTTAACCAACTTTACAATTTATTACACGGCGATCAGGATCAGTTTTTAATTACCTTTAAATATAAAGGCGCCATAAAAACCAAGCTGTTTAAAGCCACAAAGCTTACACCACATTTTGCAGTTGCAGAAAGGCTGCCTACCGTTACTTATCCTGATGATATGCCCTCAACCGCATTTTTACGTATCCCTAATTTTGTTTATCAAAAAGAATATTTTGCATTGCACCGGCAGTTATTTAAAGATATAAAACGGCATAATGTTAAAAACCTGGTAATTGATTTGCGCAATAACCTTGGCGGCAAAGACATGATCGCCACTGACCTTATGCAATACTTTATGACAAAGGATTTTAAATTCACTCTTGCCAATGAAAGTTATGTAAATTCCGGCTTTTTTAAATACCTGGCAGATAATACAGCAAAAGGCACAACAACGTTGCAGGATATGGAGAAGATCGACCATCAGCTATACAGGTCTATTTATAATGAAGATGCAATACAGTACACCCGCATAGGCGGCTTTAAGGGTAATGTTTATTTATTAATAAACGGCGGCACGTTTTCGGCCGCAGCATTGTTTGCCGCTGCGGTAAAGCAACAACGGGATTGTGTAATTATTGGTGAGGAAACCGGTGGCGGGGCAGCCGGCTGTGATGGCGGGATATTAGTAGATGTTACCTTACCTAACACGCATTTAAAACTTCATTTACCTTTGTTTTGGACATACGCCATAAACATAAAAAGCGATCAGGGCAAGGGCCTCATGCCTGATATTAGAATCACGCCCGAGATGAACGAAAAATATTTCGCCGAAGGCCTTAACCCGGTTATTGAGGTTTTAAAGGATACAATTAACGCCGAGAATAAGAAAGCCCAATAACGCGATAACTTTATTTAAAACAATTAGCGTACTAAACGTTTTATACTTTATACTGTCCAAAAAATAAAGTCCGCACCTAAAGCCTGTATTCAAAAAAACGTTTAGATCATGAAAATATTAAATAAAATATGGGGTGTTAGCCTGTTGGCATTGTTGCTGATAGTAGCCGCTCCGCGTAAAAGTATGGCGCAGAATGAGTATATATCTGAACAAGACTTTTATGATGAATTACAACCTTACGGTACCTGGGTAAACGACCCGCAATATGGCGATGTTTGGGTACCCGATGTACAGGAAGACTTTAGGCCTTATGGCACACAGGGCCATTGGGTTCTAACAAGATATGGTAATACCTGGGTGTCAGATTATCCGTGGGGATGGGCAACCTTCCACTATGGCCGCTGGCGCTATGACGATTATTATGGCTGGGAATGGATACCGGGTTATGAGTGGGCACCTGCATGGGTTAGCTGGCGCCATGGCGGCGGTTATTATGGCTGGGCGCCGTTGATGCCGGGCATAAGTATCAGCCTGTCGTTTGGCAGGGGCTATCGTGTGCCTAATAATTATTGGGCCTTTGCGCCCGAGGCATATATTAATCGCCCGAATGTTTATAATTATTATGTGCCGCAATCAAGGGCAGTGAATATTATTAATAGGACAACCATTATTAATAATACCTATGTAAATGGGGGCCGCAGTTATATTGCCGGTCCCGGGGCTGCGGATATAGAGCGCTATACGCATCGTCGCCCGCCTGTATATGGTGTTAGTAATGCGTCAAGGCCAGGTGTTATTAGCGTACAAAACCAAACGGTAAATATATTCAGGCCGACAGTTAGGCGTACGCCTGATGCTAAGCCTGCACGGGTAGTTGATGCAAATGCTTACAAACAGCAAAACCCTAACCAGGGGATTGCACACCGTGGGCCAGGCGGTGCGGCCGGGTTTAACCCTGCCAATGCTGCAAAATTGGCTACTGTTGCCCGTAATACAAATGATAACAACAATGTAGTGCGTGTAAACCGTCGCCCGGGTAACAATCCAGGTGGGGGTCAGCAAGGTAATCGTCCGGAACAAAGGGGTAACCAAACTAATACCCCTCAGCCGGGACAACCTGCTGCAAGCGCGCCATCTACACCGACTCAAAGACGCGGACGCCCGGAGAATCGCCCTAATGTAACACCGCCAAATCAACAAAATGGTAATGACGCGCAAGTACAACAACGAGTGCAACGCGAGCAGCAAAGGCAACAACAAGTTCAGCAGCAGAATCAGACCGTACAACAAAATCAGGCACAACAGGTACAACGGCAAAGAGGGCAGGCACAACAGCAGCAACAGCCTCCACAACAAACGGGGAATGATCTGCAACAAAAGCAACAGGCTTTAAATGATCAGCAACGTAACCTGCGCCAGGGACGCAGGCAGCAAATGCAGCAACAGCAACAACAGATACAGTTAGGCCAGAGCGAGCAGGTGCAACAGCAACTGGATCAGCAACGTACAGGCAATACCATACAACAACAGCAACAAAGAGCTGTAAATGGTCAGCAGCGTGTATTGCGCGAGCAGGAAAGGCAACAAGCGCAACAACAACAACAAGCTCAACAGGCTCCGCAAGTACAACGTCAGCAACAACAGGCTCAACAGCAGCAAGCACAACAAGCGCAAAGAGATCAGCAGCGTGCTCAACGCGACCAACAGGCACAACAGCAGCAAGCTCAGCAACAAGGGCAACGTCAACAACAGCAAGCCCAACAGCAGCAAGCGCAACAGGCACAACAAGGGCAACGTCAGCAGCAGCAACAGGCTCAACAGCAACAGCAAGCTCAGCAAGCCCAACAACAGCAAGCGCAACAGGCACAACAAGCGCAACGCCAGCAGCAGCAACAGGCTCAACAACAACAAAGAGCCCAGCAACAGCAACAAAAGCAGGTTCAACCGCCACCACAGCGCCAGCAGGAACGCAGGCCGCCCGAACAGGTGAAGCCATAATGATACAAATGTGAAATAAAAAAGCCTGCTCCTGTAATTACAGGATGCAGGCTCTCACATTTAACCGATCAACAACAAACGATTAAAACTCTTTATTACGCGCAGTTTAGCAACGCTGTTTATTTCACAGCAAATCTTCTAAAAAGCGAAATATAATTTATTTTTATACCTGTGTTTACTGGCTACGGTACCGGGTAAGTTTAATTAAAGGCTGATCCCCCTGGAACCAGCCTTTCCTGCTATAGTGAAATCTTTATTAACTGATGGTGTCGCGATCATCAGGAGGCTGGCTTACAAATTTATGCACGTGTATTTAGTATTGTTGTAGCAATCAATCAAATCTAAAGGTGTGCGCTTGTAAAGCTGGCCAAATAAAGACGTACAAGAGGCTTGCATGTATTATTGGGTACCATAACTGCTATAAAAGCAACAGGAAGATTGAGATGATATCTGAAAGAAAAAGCTATACCCATGTGCGAAAACAGCAAAGGGCTATTAATCAATAACAGGTAATTGATTATTATTTAGCTAAGTAACAGATACCTTTTGGTTGCTACCAAAAAACGTGGAAGGGAAACAGAAAATCTGCGTTTTGAAGCGTGTATCTGTGATCGTTATATCCGGAGAAAAAATTAAAATACTTTATACAGTTAGTTGCGCTTTGCGGGATAAGATAAGCTGCAAATACCGGGTTGGTAATTTTATGAACCAGGCGTATAGCTTCCTGGTTGCCGCCGATAAGGTTGAACTTAATAAACGGGTTAACCGGTACATTTGGGGTATGAAATGCTTTTGATAAAGTGGTATGCTGATTGTTTTGATAGGCAAGCGCATGCGATTTGCCCTTGCTGATAAAGAACGCGCAGCAAAGCAATAGTGCAAATGATAATTTTAAGAAATGGCCTATCTTCAATTTCATTAAAACGTTATTCTATATGATAAAAATAAGAAAACTATTTGATTTTAACCGTTAACGATCTTCTTTTTTATCTTCTTTGTAATTAGAAATTAACAGCGGTTACAAATCGTAACCGCTGTTGTAATTGAATGCTATTAAAGTTCTTCATCGTGCTGACTAACGTCAAGGCCCAACAGCTCTTCTGCAGGTGTTACACGTAACGGGCTTATCATATCTGTTACTTTTAACAGGATAAATGCACCTATAAATGCGAAAGCAGATACAGCAACCAATGCTATCAAGTGTTTAACAAATAAAGCGGTTTCGCCATAAAATAAGCCGTCTGCACCTGCGCTGTTAACGCTTTTGGTAGCAAATACGCCTGTTAATAACATACCCGCCATGCCCCCAACACCGTGGCAAGGGAATACGTCCAATGTATCATCAATATTGGTTTTGCTTCTCCAGATCACTACCAGGTTACTAACTACTGCTGCAACTATACCTACTATTAATGAGCTTGATACTGTTACGAAACCTGCCGCCGGTGTTATGGCTACCAAACCTACAACTGCGCCTATACATGCGCCCATAGCTGATGGCTTTTTACCACGCAGGATATCAAAAAATACCCAGGCAATGGCAGCCGCGGCTGATGCAGTAGTTGTAGTAGCCAAAGCTGTTGAAGCTAATTCGTTGGCGCCTAATGCAGATCCTGCATTGAAACCAAACCAACCGAACCATAGTAAACCTGTACCTAATATTACGTAGCTGATACGTGCTGGTGTGTGTGACGCTGGTATCTCATTACGTTTTTTAAGGTATAATGCCGAAGCCAAAGCAGCCCAACCTGCAGACATGTGTACAACTGTACCGCCTGCAAAATCCAATACACCCATTTTAAAGAAGAAACCTTCGGGATGCCAGGTTGCGTGGGCAAGCGGCGCGTATATAAATACTATAAATAAGGTGATGAATATCAAATATGAGTTAAAGCGGATACGCTCTGCAAATGCTCCTGTTATTAACGCCGGTGTAATTACCGCGAATTTTAACTGGAACATAGCAAACAAGATAACCGGGATAGTGCCCCATGGTACGCCCAGCGTATTTTGCATCATAAAAAATGATTTAGGGTTGCCTATCAACCCCCAGCCGCCAACGTCCTCGCCAAAGGCAAGGCTAAAGCCAAATACTACCCAGATAATAGTGATCAAGCCCATACAAACAAAACTCTGCAGCATGGTAGAGATCACATTCTTTTTTTGAACCATGCCGCCGTAAAAAAACGCCAGTCCGGGTGTCATTAATAATACCAAAGCTGTTGATATCAGCAACCAGGCTGTGTCGGCTTTGTCTATAGGTGTTTTTGCAGCTGGTGCTACTACAGCGCCCGGAAACGCGAACGCGAGGGCCACTACAATAATAAGGATGCCAAATGGTACAAATTTTTTCATGTTGAAAATTGTTAAAGTGATTAATTAAAATGCTGGTTAGAGAAACTATGATTGCAGATATAGCAAAAACAGATGCTCGCGGCGTTGGCCGGCATCAAATGCCAATACATGAAAATGTCCGGATGAGGATGATAGTACCGATGGCACTGCACCAAATAACAGACCCGATGAGGGTTGTTGAATGAAATTTTTGACAATCATAGTTTGAAGGTTAAATAAATTGAGTTGAAATGAATTAAGTGCCGGTTTGGCGCGTAATTATTTAACAAAATGTTAAAAAACTATAAAGAACGCTATGATTTGATCGATTGCTTTTGCTAAAGTAGTAATATGTTTTAATTATCCTATAAAAATTAATAAAAAAACCGCAATAAATTATAAAATGTAATTTTTTTAAGCCGATTTATATATAAATATCATAAATAAAGGACAGTTGATTTGGTTTGTGTGCGATAGGGCGGGTAATTTATATGCAATTATCCATATTATGTAAAATAATATATTGCCAATTGCAATAATTAAGATAGTTGTGTTTGGTTGTCGCTAAAAAATAAAAGCAATACACACAAAAAAGCCGCTTAACGCGGCTCTATGTATTTTATATAGAAAAATGGGTTATTCTTCCACCATTTCGTTGTTGGGAGCGCTTTGTTCCGGCACTTCCTGTTTAAAATAGTGTTTCTGGAAGATCAGTATCAGGATAACACCTATTGATATAGATGCATCGGCCAGGTTAAATACCGGGCGGAAAAACATGTAATCCTGCCCGCCCCAAACCGGTACCCAGTTAGGGAACACGCCTGATATTAGCGGGAAATAAAACATATCTATAACACGGCCATGAAACAAGGGCGCATAATGATAAACCACACCATAAAACGTAGAGTCAATAATATTACCAATAGCGCCTGCCAATATCAGCGCGCCATTCATTATTAAGCCGCGATGGTATTTATGCTTAATTAAATAAACAATGCCGTACCCTATAGCTATTACCGCAACAATGCGGAACAGCGTTAAAGCCAGTTTGCCCCAATCGCCACCAAGTTCCATGCCGAAGGCCATGCCGTTGTTTTCGGTATAGTGCAGCATGCCACGGTCGCCCAGGAATTTAATTTCCTCGCCCTGGTACATATGGAACTTAACCCATATTTTAATGAGCTGATCGGCAATGATAATTAGTAAAGCGGTTAAAAAAGGTTTGGTATAAACAGCCTTCATTTATTGCTTTAATTTAGCTTCCATGGTCATCGTAGTGTGCGGTACTGCACGCAAACGCTCTTTAGGTATTAGTTTACCACTCTCGCGGCAAATACCGTAAGTTTTATTTTCAATACGCACTAAAGCGGCTTCTAATTGCTCAATAAATTTTTTCTGACGTGCAGCCAGTTGATTGATCTGCTCTTTCTCTAAAGTTGCCGATCCATCTTCCAGTGTTTTATAAGTACCTGCAGTGTCATCGGTACCGTTAGCATTTGGCGAACTTAAAGAAGTTGCCAAGGCATTTAACTCTTCTTTAGCGCTTGCTAATTTATCTAATAATAGATCTTTAAATTCTTTCAACTCAGAATCACTATATCTGGTCTTTTCGTTTTCTACTTTCATTTATACTTTATTAATAGCAATAATTATTTCGTTATCTTCAATAGTAGCTGTTTCACCTTCATTTAACTGATTATCAAGCACAATGCTGTCAGCTAAAATTTCGGCGCAAATATATGATAAATTATTATTTAGGGCACGGCTAATAAATGAATGATCTGTAAGCCTGACAGTTATTCTGTCGGTTACTTCAAATCCCTTGCTTTTGCGCAGATTCTGTATACGGTTTATCAATTCGCGGGATATTCCCTCCTCCTTCAACTCTTCGGTAAGGGTAACATCTAAAGCCACGGTTAGTTTGCCTAAATTTGCTACCTGCCATCCGGGGACATCTTCTGCAATAATTTCAACGTCAGCCGGGAGTATCAAATACTTAGTATCAAGTATCGGGATTTCTCCTTTTTCTTCCAACTCAGCTATATCTTCCTGTGTAAAATTATTTATCACTTCTGCCACAACCTTCATATCCTTACCCACTTTGGCGCCTAATGCTTTAAAGTTTGGTTTGATCTTCTTTTTTATAAAGCCGGCAGTGTCGGTAATATACTCTATATCCTTGATATTGGTTTCGGACAGTATCAGCTCTTTAATCTGGTCAACCTGGTTTTTAAAGCCTTTATCCAGTATCGGCAATAATATTTTACTTAATGGCTGCCTAACATTAATACCCACCTTTTTACGCAGCGATAATACTAATGACGATATATCCTGCGCCATTTGCATACGCTCTTCCAGCCTGGCATTTACCAAAGCTTGGTTATACTCGGGGAAATAAGCCAAATGCACTGATTCAAATGCCTCTTTTTTGGTGATGCTATTCAGATCGGTATATAAACGCTCTGCAAAGAACGGCGCGATAGGCGACATCAGCTTAGCTACCGTAGTTAAGCAGGTATATAACGTTTGATATGCAGAAAGCTTATCAGCCGAGTTGTCTGATTTCCAGAAACGGCGGCGGCTTAACCTAACAAACCAGTTACTTAAATTAATATCGACAAAATCCTGTATAGCCCGGGCCGCTTTGGTAGGCTCAAAATCAGCATAAAAATCGTCAACCTCTTTGGTCAGGGTATTTAATAGCGATATGATCCACTGGTCAATTTCCGGGCGATCATTTATGACTATTTCAGCTTCGCTGTATTTAAACTTATCAATATTGGCATACATCACAAAGAATGTATAGGTATTATAAAGCGTACCGAAGAATTTCCGGCGAACCTCATCTATGCCATCAACATTAAATTTCAAATTATCCCATGGCGCGGCATTGCTTATCATGTACCAGCGTGGCGCATCGGCGCCAAACTGCTCAATGGTAGCAAACGGATCAACGCCATTGCCTAAACGTTTAGACATTTTGTTGCCGTTTTTATCCAGCACCAAACCGTTTGATATGACGTTTTTAAACGCTACACCTTTATTGCCAACCTCGGCATTGATCTCTTTTATCTCATCACTAGCCTCGCTTAGCATAACGGCTATGGCATGCAGCGTAAAGAACCAGCCACGGGTTTGGTCGACACCTTCGGCTATAAAATCAGCCGGGTAGGAGTTTTTAAATTCTTCTTTATTCTCGAACGGGAAATGCCATTGCGCGTAAGGCATGGCGCCGCTATCAAACCAAACGTCAATCAAATCCAACTCGCGGTACATTGGCTTGCCTGTTGATGATACCAATATCACATCATCCACGTAAGGCCTATGCATATCTTCCAGCACAAAACCTTTGGGCATTAAGCCTACGGCGATAGATTTTTGGATCTCGGTATTCAGGTCAGCAATCGAGCCGATGCAAAGTTCCTCGCCGCCATCTTCCTCGCGCCAGATAGGTAGTGGTGTACCCCAATAGCGTGAGCGCGACAGGTTCCAATCCACCAAATTCTCCAGCCAGTTACCAAAGCGGCCCGTTCCGGTCGATTCTGGTTTCCAGTTGATGGTTTTGTTCAGCTCTACCATTTTATCCTTAACGGCGGTGGTTTTGATGAACCAACTATCTAACGGATAATATAAAATAGGCTCATCACTGCGCCAAGAGTGTGGATAGCTGTGTTCGTATTTCTTAACATCGAACGCTTTGTTCTCGGTTTTTAATTTTATGGAGATGAGTACGTCCGTTGGTTTAAAACCATCAACTGCGCGTTCAGCATCGCTGTAATATTCTTCTTTAACGTAGTAGCCTGCAAAATCTGTTACTTCATCAACAAACTTACCTTGCTTATTAACTAACGGTACGTCTTTTCCTGCTTCGTCCTTCACCATTACGGCAGGTACGCCTGCTTCTTTAGCTGCTCTAAAGTCATCCGCGCCAAACGTTGGTGCAATATGTACTATACCCGTACCATCCTCGGTAGTAACAAAATCGCCTGCAATAACACGGAAACCGTTTTCCTCCAAGTCGCTATTAGTTACATAAGGCATCAATTGCTCATAATGCAATCCAACTAATTCGGACCCCTTAAAAGTTCCTTTTATTGCCCATGGGATTAGTTTATCGCCGGCTTTATAATCGGCAAACGAAGTGTTTTCGCCATCTGCTTTAAATAATTTAGCAACCAGATCCTTAGCCAATACTACCGTGATAGGCTCGAAAGTATAAGGATTAAAAGTTGCTATTTTAACGTAGCTAATCTTTTCACCAACTGCTAGCGCGCTGTTTGATGGCAAGGTCCACGGGGTGGTGGTCCAGGCTAATATAAACAGATCAGTATTGATGTCACTATATAAAAACTCCGAATCCTTATCCCGTTTAACTTTAAACTGCGCAGTTATGGTGGTATCCTTCACCATTTTATAAGTGCCCGGCTGGTTCAACTCGTGCGAGCTTAGTCCGGTACCCGATTTTGGCGAGTATGGCTGTATGGTATAACCTTTATATAAAAATCCTTTGGCATGCAATTGTTTCAATATCCACCAAAGCGATTCAATGTATTTGTTTTCGTAAGTAACATAAGGGTGCTCCAAGTCGACCCAGTAGCCCATCTTTTCGGTAAGGTCGTTCCAGATATCGGTATAGCGCATTACCTCTTTGCGGCAGGCATCATTATATTCTTTTACGGTGATCTTTTTGCCGATGTCGTCTTTGGTTATTCCTAAGGCCTTCTCAACAGCTAGCTCAATAGGCAGGCCGTGAGTGTCCCAGCCACCTTTGCGTTTAACCTGATAGCCTTTAAGCGTCTTGTAGCGGCAAAAAATATCCTTAATGGCGCGGGCCATTACGTGATGGATGCCGGGCATGCCATTAGCACTTGGCGGGCCCTCATAAAATGTATATGGGTTATCGGCAGGGCGGCTGCTGATGCTTTTTTCGAAGATGTTATTCTCTTTCCAAAACTCCAGTACGTCTTTACCCGTTTGCGATAAATTTAATTGCTTATATTCCTTGTACATTAGCCTATTACACCTCAAATTTTAGAGGTTGCAAAAGTACGGAATTTAGTATGAAAAAGCATATATTTTGAGGATGAAATTATAGCGTATGATACTAAAACGACAAAATCCTCTCTTCGCGCAGCAAAGCTACTATGTGTACACATATATTAACCTCACCAGAGGTTTTAGAACTTGCTCCGTTAGGAGCAAAAGCTCGGTAGAAAATAGTTTAAAAGTTATCCTTTCGCTCCGTAGGTGCGAAATCTGACGCACGGATCTTATTCAAGCGGGTTGGTCGGCTTTTCGATGTACAAGTAATGTACCTACGGCACATAATGATTGCTTACTTTTATTTCTACCGACCTTAAACCCCTCTGGGGTTTTGCCTGCAAGATGTATATACACGGTAGTGAGGGGAGGCCTTTGTCACTTTATCCAATTTTCATATATTTATATTGCCAAATAAGTCTTTACAAGCACTATGATACGACATAAATTTTACCGGTATATAATGGTACTTATAGCCCTGCCTTTTTATGCATCGGCGCAAAACAGCAATAATTTTAAAGCAACCGACCGTTTTTTTGGTGTGCATTTTGATTTTCATGCCAACCCGGATACGCGCGGAATTGGCAAAACCCTCAAGGTCGAAGACGTAGGCGATCTACTGGACAAAGTTAAGCCCGATTATATACAGGTAGATACCAAGGGACATCCCGGTATATCAAGCTACCCCACCACGGTAGGCGTGGCCGCGCCTGATATTGTGCAGGACCCGTTAAGAATTTTTAGGGACGAAACCGCTAAAAGAGGTATCGGTTTATTTTCGCATTTCTCGGGAGTGTTGGATGCTCAAGCGGTTAAGGACCATCCCGATTGGGGGCGTATAAATGCTAATGGCCAACCGGATAAAGGTGCTACATCCATATTTGGCAAGTATGCCGATGATTATTTTATTCCGCAGATAAACGAGCTAAGCAGTAAGTACCATATTAACGGTGTTTGGGTTGATGGCGAGTGCTGGGCATTGCAAAATGATTATTCGCCTGCGGCGATAGCGGCTTACAAGAAATATAGCGGTAAAGACCAGGTTCCACATTCGGGAAGGGATGCCGATTGGGCAGCGTACAAGCAATTTACGCGTTATTCTTTTCATCAATATTTAACGCATTATATTAACGCCGTACATAAATTTAACCCCAAGCTGATCGTCACCAGTAATTGGTCATTCTCGTCATTTATGCCGGGTAAGGTTGACGCGCCGGTTGATTACCTGTCCGGTGATTTTGTAAGCGATGCCGTGCCTGATGTAGAATTTGAAGCCCGCGCCCTGGCTCCGCAAGGCAAACCATGGGATCTGATGGCCTGGGGATTTATGAATGATAAAAACGGTAAAGGCTTTTTCTGGAAAAGCGCACTACAATTAGAGCAAAAGGCCGCGCTGGTATTAGCACAAGGCGGCGGCTACCAGGTTTATATCCCCCAAAACCGGGACGCTTCGTTGCAATTAAATACAGTACCTATGCTGACAGAAGTTTCGGCCTTTTGCCGTGAGCGTAAGGCTTATTGCTATGAAAGCACTCCCATACCGCAGGTGGCACTATTGTTATCAGAGGATGGGCATTATAACGAGTCGCCGGGCATATTTGAGAACGGGCAGGGGGGCAACAACAATGTTAAAGGTATGTTGGCTATGCTGCTAAACTCGCAATACAGTGTGCAATTATTACAGGAACATCATTTACAAAACTCATTATCTAAATACCCGGTCTTAGTTATTACGGAGTGGAAAAAACTTTCGCCGGAGTTTATAACTAAAGTTGAAAATTATGTACAACAAGGCGGCAAGGTCTTAGCTATTGGCGATGGGCACCTGTTTACCAAAATGTTGCCTGATAACACCATGGCCGATAAAAACAACATAGCCGGGTTAACAGTACGTGCCCATGTTTATGGCAAAGGTACTATTGCTTGTATTGATGATAATATATCGCTTAAATACTTAAAAACCGGCAACGATACTTTGCGCCTGGCTGTTGCCGGGATCGTGACTAAGTTGTTCGCTGATCCTAAAGTAACCGTTACGGGATCAGCCAAAGTTCATGTTACTATAAATACCAAAGGCAAGTCTACCCTGATCCATTTGGTAAATGTGAACGATCATTTTGATGTTTTAAGTAATAACCAGCTTGATTTTAAACTGCCTGCAATAACCAATCAGCTAAACATCTCTGTAACTACCGCCAAACCGCGCGCCATAAAATTACAACCGGCAAATACAGATGTACCTTTTACTTATGTAAATGGGGTTGCGAGGTTTAGCGTGCCGGGGGTAGAGGTTTATTCGATTGTGGAACTGGTTAAATAATTAAAAACAAATTCTCTTTACCGCTTGCGGCGGAAAGAGGGAGTTCAAATCACCGCCACCATTTAACCGGCAACTTTTTTGTATATTGTAGCATCCTGATATTATCTGACGCTTAATAAAGCAAATCGAATATTGATATTTTATTTTCGCCAAAAATTTAATAAAAGTTCTTTGATTTTTATTAAATGAGCTGATTACTAGTCTTTAATGTGAAAAAATTACTACCGGCATGAGCTTTGATACCCGAAAAATTGTTAAAATTACTACCAGCATTAAGTCTAATACTAGAAAAGCGCCTCAAATTACTACCGGCATTAGGCCCAATACCCGGAAAACGGCAATTTTTACTACCGGCAAAAGTCTTAACACCGGTGTGATTGCAAGTCGTGGCTTTTCAGTAAATTTGATGCAATGAAAAAACTCATCCGCAGTTTTGGGTATGCATTTAATGGATTAGGCTATGCTGCTAAAACGCAGCTAAATTTTAGGGTGCACCTGGTAGCGTCTATGCTGGCAGTTTTTATGGGTTATGCCTTGCATATCTCGGTAAACGAGTGGCAATGGATCATCCTCTGCATCGCCATAGTTTTAATGGCCGAGTTGTTTAATACCGCGTTAGAGTTTTTGGTCGACCTGGTATCGCCCGATTACAACGAGCTTGCCGGCCATGTTAAAGATATTGGTGCAGGTGCAGTAGTTATTGCCGCGTTATTTGCCCTGATAACCGGTGCTATTATTTTCTTACCCAAACTGCTCTTGTTAATCCATGCTGCATAAAACCCGGGGCATAGTACTTAAAACTACCGACTATGGCGAAACCAGTGTCATCGTTCAGGTATTTACAGAGAAGCTGGGTTTGCAATCATACATCATCAACGGGGTTAAAAAGCCTAGGGCCAAAATAAGCCGCAATATGCTGCAACCACTGCACCTGCTTGATATGGTGGTCTATCATAAAGCGGCCGGTAACGTACAGCGGATTTCCGAATTAAAAACATCGCCCGTTTTACAAAGCATCCCTTACGATGTAATAAAAAGTAGCATGGTACTATTTTTAAACGAGGTGCTGTATAAATCCATCCGCCAGCAATCGGCAGATGAAAACCTGTTTGATTTTGTTTTTAACGCTATCGAGTGGTTAGATCATCAAACAGTAGGGTTAGCTAATTTCCATCTTTTGTTTTTAATACAGCTTACCCGTTACCTGGGTTTTTATCCCGACAGGTACCAGGCAAACGAAGCTGACTATTTTGATTTAAAGAACGGCGTCTTTATTAAATATAAACCTGATAGCGTTTTGTACCTGTCGCCGCCACATACCCAAAACTTTGGCAAACTGCTGCAATGCAATTTTGAAAATTTAGCTGCATTAAAATTAACTAACGATGAACGCCGCTATTTAATAGCCAAGCTATTGGAATATTATGCTTTACATATTGAAAGTTTTGGCAATGTGCATTCGCATGAGATATTGGAAGAGGTGTTAAGTTAACAGCCCCATCCAAACCCTACCCGGAAAGGGAGGGCTGCCTATACATGCAGCCCCAAAACCTGTTTCTTTATAAAATCAATACATGAATACGGAATATGGGCACCGCCTGTTTGAGTTAGAGTGCCATTGTTGTTTATTTTTAGCTCGGCTTCCAGATTGTCATCAATTTTAACATGAAGCATTCGCTGTTCTTTTTCTACCATGCAAGGTACTTCGCGGCCCGAGTAGTTTAGCTGGAATTGATATTTGCCGTCTTTTTCGGCTGGTATGGTGTCTTTAGACTCGATCATGGCTTGGTGTTTTATTTTTATAACACCAATATGGATAGGATGTTTACTAAATATGGAAGTTATTGAGGGGCTTGTAAACAAAAAGAGAGGGCTTGTATAGCTCTCCCCTTTGTATTAACTGACTTATTAAATTACCATAAAGAACAATTGGTTTAGCTCGATAATAACAATTAACACAAATGTATATTCTATAGATTTAGCAGACTAATATTTTAACATAATACTTTTGCACACTTAGCATGGTAATTAACATTTAATGTGTTTTATAACCTTAAAGCAGCTATTTTTCTGATAATGAGTTATATAATAAGATATTATTTATCTTATTATAGTAACATATCCGCTTACTTTAGGCTTTTTGCCATCAAGATCAATAACATAATAATAAGTACCTGTAGGGAGTAAGTTCGCTTTATATAAACCATCCCAGGATTTGCTATAGCCTGTTGATTTAAAAACTTCTAACCCGTAACGATTATATACTGCTACCAGGCAGTTAGGAAAATCGGATAAACCTATTATGTTCCATAAATCGTTTATGCCATCGCCATTAGGGGTAAATGTGTTTGGCGGTTTTATTACAAAAGGTGGCAAAATAATTAATGTTACAGCCGGGCTTATCGCCGGTGCATCGCAGGTACCGCTTATAATAGTGCAGGTTACCGTATCCTTATTTGCAAAATCAGATGACGTAAAGGTAGGGCTATTGGTGCCCGCATTAGCACCATTTACCTTCCATTGGTAAGTGGTAGTTGCAACAGCACTAAGTACGGTAGCCGTAAAGGTTATAGGTGTGCCCGCATATACATGATTAACAGATGGGCTAATACTAACCGTAGGTGCAGGATTTGCAGGGGTAACAATGTTTAACGTAACGGAGTTTGAAGTTACTGTAGGATTAGGCAGGCATGCCATACTGCTGTGTGTGAAAACGCAGGTAACAACATCGCCGTTTACTAAGTTGTTGGTGCCAAATGTTGTGCTGTTATTTCCTGCACTTACCCCATTTACCTGCCATTGATAAGAGGGATTGACGCCGAGATCATTTGGTTGGGCGGTAAAGGTAAGGAAGGTGCCGCTACAAATGGGCCCGGTTTTAGATGCGGTAACATGTACGGCTAATTTAGCAGTGGGTAATGGTTGGATATTATAGGTACTGCCCATCCCGATTATATCGCCACATATATGATGATTGGTCACTGTGCATTTAATAATATCAGTAATAGAAACTACAGTGGTATATTTATCGCTATTACTGCCTACGTTTTGCCCATTTACCTGCCATTGGTAATCAGGGTTAGGCCCTAATAGGCTTAAATTGCTAACAATGGCACTAAAAGGCTGTGGGGTATCTGGGCAATAAGAGTAATTATTAGTAACAACATCAACTATTGGTTTAATGGGGGCTGTAATGGTAAAAGATTGTGATTGCGATATTGCTGCATAATGTAGGGCATCTCCTGCCTGCGAAGCGGTTATCCTGGTTGTGCCAGAACCCACAATATGAATTATGCCCGATGGTGAAACAGTGGCAACCCTTGTGTCAAAAGAGGTATAAATAATTGGGATGTTAGGATTTGAACTTGTTGCACCTGCTGGGAAATCAGGTTGGCAAATTCCTTTTGTATAGATGTTGGCGAATGTAATATCCTCGCGTTGCATAAAAACAAAAGAACGGGTTATCGGCACCGCAGCCGTATAATTAGTACTAGCGTTTTGCGAAGCGGTAATATCAACCGAGACTCCGCCCAGGACATGTATTAATCCGTCACTACCAACATAGGCAATCGAGGGGTTGCTGCTGGTATATATAATGGGTGATTCGGTATTATTACTTATAACACCTGTTACCAAAACACCATCAGCACCAACTTGTGACACACCGGCAACCGGAATAGGGAATGTAATTAATGATGGTGTAAGCGTGCCAGGATTTTTTACCTCGATATTTATAATCTTAGTGCTGCTACCCCCTACATTAGAAGCAGTAATGGTATAGCTAATTACCGGCGATGTTGCTGTTGGCTTACCGCTAATTATTCCGGTAGTAGGATCAAAAATTAAACCTGCGGGCAGAGTTTTATCAATGGCATAACTTGTACTTATGCCACCTCTATTTGTGGGCGATAACGGGGTTATAGCAGTATTGGTAGTATAAATTGGTGGTGTTGTATAAGTAATATCAGGAGCCACAGTAGGAGGGCTAACTACAGCCGTTGCATTTACAGTAATGTTTATCACGGTAGTGCTTACTCCACCTAAGTTATAAGCGGTAACCGTATAGTTGGTAGGTGGCGATGTAACGGTTGGCGTGCCAACAAAAGTGCCGGTACGGGCATCGAAAGTTAAACCGGCGGGCAAGGCTTTATCAATAGTATAACCTGTTGTGTTTACTGTTCTTATCAGGTAGTTGTATTGGTCGGCTACATAGAGATTACCGGTTGCGTCAAATTCAATATCCTGCGGCCTATTAAATGTTGCCGAAGCGCCAAAGCTGTTTGCTGAACCCACTGCACCGCTACCGGCAATAAGCACTAATGAACCGGCTGATGTGATCTCGTAGATCTGGTTCTTATTTAAACTTGCAAAATATATGTTGCCTGCGGCTGTTATTCTTATCCCGCCGGGGATGCCTATGTTTGATAACGCCGGGGGCACGCCAGGTAAAACACCCGCAATAGTGGTTACTACACCGCCGGGGGTAATTTTACGGATAGCGTTATTGCCGCTGTCTGATACATAAACGTTGCCCGCGGCGTCAGTAGTAAGATAGGTGGGGCCTGAAAATTGTGCTGATGAACCAGTACCATTAGCCTGCCCTGCGAAGCCGTTACCGGCAAGCGTTGTTACAACACCCGCAGGTGTTATTTTACGTATAGTATGGTTCCCGACTTCGGCAACGTAAATATTATCATTTTTATCAATAGCTATACCATAGGGCTGGTTAAAGGTTGCCGTTGTACCTGGGCCATCTGAATATCCTAATATCCCGGTCCCTGCAAAGGTGCTTACTATACCGGCAGGTGTTATTTTGCGTATGGTTTCGCCCTGGTAATCGGCTACAAACATGTTGCCACTACTATCAAACGCAACAGATGTTGGGCCGTTAAAAGTAGCCGAGAGCATCGGGCCATTTGTACTACCAGGGCTAAAAAGCACGCCGGCATAGGTAGTAACAACCCCCGCCGGGGTTATTTTGCGTATAATTTTATTATTGTACTCGGGCACATAAAGATTGCCCGTGGCATCAATAGCGATAGATTGCGGCGCGTTAAAACTTGCCGCCGTACCCGTAGCATCAGTGCTACCTGCGGTACCGTTGCCTGCAAATACACCAACAGACCCATATGCATACGAAGGTACCGCCCCACCACTATTGGTTGGGGTCAAAGTTGTTATTGGTGTATTTACCGTATAAACTTGTGGGGTGGGGTAACTAATATTAGGCGCGGCATTTAAAACAGGAGCAGCATTTACTTGAATGTTTACAACTGTACTGCTGCTGCCTGTAGTATTATATGCAGTAATGGTATAATTGGTGGCAGACGAAGGTGCGGTTGGAGTTCCACTAATGATGCCTGTTTTATTGTCAAACACTAAACCTGTGGGTAACGATTTATCAATAGTATAGTTGGCTATCACTACTTTTTTTACTGAACTAGAACCGCTATCAGCAATATATAAATTCCCAAGGCCGTCAAGTACTAAACCAATTGGGCTATTAAAACCCGAACTTGCGACAGGGGTCACTACCCCGGCCGGTGATATTTTTACTATTGAATTGGTGTTTTGATTAGTTACATAACAGTCGCCGTCATTGTTAATCCTGATCTCTCGAGGAAAACTAAGCCCGGTTGCAAAAGTAGTTACAGTGCCATTAGTAGCTATCTTTTTAATACTATTACTACCCGCATCTGCAACATACAAAATGCCTGCCACATCTATCCCTACCCCTGTTGGAGAATTGAATGAGTTACCGCCAACGGTAGTTACTACCCCCGTCGGTGTAATTTTTCTTATTAAATTATTTGCCTGATCGGCAACATAGATGTTTCCTGATAGATCGATAGCCAGCCCCCTTGGACTATAAAAACTTGCTCCATTAGCAGGTCCGTTAGCCGAACCTTGCGCGCCTGTACCCGCAAGGGTAGTAACGACACCAGTAGGCGTAATTTTACGGATCAGGTTATTGCCTTGATCGCCTATATAAATATTACCCGCAGCATCTAAAACTATTCCATCAGGCTCATAAAAGGTTGCTGCGCTGGCTGGTCCGTTAGCCGAACCTTGCGCGCCTGTACCCGCAACAACAGAAACAACACCTGTTGCCAAGCCTTACTTTCTTAACAAGGTTATTTCCCCAGTCGCATACATATACATAATTGGCATCAGTTGCAACGGCCGTTGTAGTGTTAAACCCGCTACTGGCAAATGTGCTTACATTTCCATTAAAGCCTGTAGGCACAGCGCCACCTGTATTATCGGGCTGTAATGGCGCTATAGCAGTGTTAACCGTATAAACTTTCGGACCCGAAGCATAACTAATATTAGGCGCTTGCCCCCAAACACTATTAAAAATCAAACAAAATAAACAAAACAGCAATGCCTTGCGGATTACTTTCCCGCGAACATAATTAAGCGCTGTATTGTTAACAATGATCATAAGGCAGTTACGGAGCTATCAAAAATAAATAAAAATACTTGATAGCAAGAGCTTAGCCCAAAGAAAAATACCGCTCAAATATTATGCATGCATAATATTTCTGTGTTAAATTTTGTTATTTTTGTGTAACCAATCTATGTTATGGAAAGTGTTGCCTATCAGTCTGTCAGTAAAATACGTTTTGTAACCGCCGCTTCATTGTTTGACGGGCATGACGCTACCATAAATATAATGCGCCGCATATTGCAAGCCAGTGGTGCCGAGGTAATACACCTGGGTCATAACCGCAGTGTTGATGAAGTGGTTAATTGTGCCATACAGGAAGATGTACAGGGCATAGCCCTAACCAGCTATCAAGGCGGCCATGTTGAGTATTTTAAATATATGCATGACCTGCTGGCCGAACGCGGCGCTAGCCATATTAAAATATTTGGCGGTGGCGGTGGTGTATTTCTTCCACATGAAATTGAGGAATTACAGGCATACGGCATCAGCAAAATATATTCGCCTGACGATGGCCGTACTATGGGCTTGCAAGGCATGATAAATGATATGCTGCGCCAATGCGATTTTAAAACCGTTACACATCTTAATGGCGAGATAAAGCATCTGCCGGAAAAGGACGCGCATGCAATAGCTTCGCTTATTACATTGGCAGAGAACGAGGGCTTTAGCCTCAACCCGGCCCTCTCCAAAGGAGAGGGAGAAGCAGACAGGCAGGTCCTCTCCTTTGGAGAGGATTTAGGTGAGGTAAAAAAAATTCCCGTTATCGGCATCACCGGCACCGGCGGATCCGGAAAATCATCATTGGTTGATGAAATTGTACGCCGTTTTTTAATGGAGACGGATAATACGATGGCTATCATCTCTGTCGACCCCAGCAAACGCAAAACAGGCGGGGCTTTATTGGGCGATAGGATACGGATGAATTCTATCAACAACCCACGTATTTATATGCGGAGTTTGGCTACCCGCCAGGCTAATTTGGCGTTAAGCAAGCATGTGCAGGAGTCGGTTGATATTTGTAAGGTTGCGGGGTATGACCTGATCATTGTTGAGACGTCAGGTATAGGCCAAAGCGATACCATGATAACCGATTATTGCGACCTATCGCTATACGTAATGACACCCGAATTTGGCGCGGCCTCTCAATTAGAAAAAATTGATATGCTTGATTTTGCCGATATGGTGGCGCTTAACAAATTCGACAAACGCGGTGCGCTGGATGCTATCCGCGATGTACGCAAACAATACAAACGCAACCATAAATTATTTGATGCTAAAGACGATGACCTGCCGATTTATGGCACCATGGCATCGCAGTTTAATGACCCCGGCATGAACGCGCTTTTTGCCGCACTGATTAAGAAAATAGCAGATAAAACCGATATTGAATTTAAACTGAAAGACATAACCAGTTTAGGCAATGGTAGTGAGGCCGAGAAGATATACATCATCCCACCACAAAGAACCCGCTACCTGGCAGAGATAACCGAAAGTAGCGAGGCCTACACTAAGTGGGTGAATGTGCAGTGCGAGTTGGCACAACAATTATGGCAGGTAAAGGGTGTGATAAGCATTGCCAGCCCCTCCCAACCCTCCCAGGAAGGGAAAGCTTTAAACGATGGCAAATTAAAAGTCTCCCCTACCGGGGGAGATTTAGGGGGGGCTCTTGCAGATATTGCTAAACACCTCGAACAACAATTACACCCTGACTGTAAACGCCTGCTAGCCGAATGGCCCGATACTGTTATTAAGTATAAAGCCGAGAATTTTATTTATAAAGTGCGCGATAAGGAAATTAAACAGCCGCTGTTTTATACCTCGTTATCGCAATTGCAGATACCTAAAATAGCCCTGCCTAAATACGAGGCTTGGGGCGATATTTTGCGTTGGCTGTTAACAGAGAATGTGCCGGGCGAGTTCCCCTATACAGCAGGAGTGTTCCCGCTAAAACGCGAGGGCGAGGACCCAACCCGGATGTTTGCCGGCGAGGGTGGCCCCGAGCGTACCAATAAGCGTTTCCATTATGTATCATTAGGGCAGCCGGCGCATCGGTTAAGTACGGCGTTTGATTCGGTTACTTTATATGGCGAGGACCCGCATATTCGCCCCGATATCTACGGCAAAATTGGCAATGCGGGAGTTAGCATAGCTACGCTGGATGATGCTAAGAAGCTGTATTCGGGGTTTGATCTATGCCATGCGTCTACTTCGGTATCCATGACTATTAATGGCCCTGCGCCTATGCTGCTTGGATTTTTTATGAACGCGGCTATAGATCAGCAATGCGAGAAATATATTACCGAACATAAGCTGGAACATTTGGTTGAGGCCAAGTTTAAAGAGGTTTATGAAGATAGGGTATTAAAGCGGCCAGTTTACAATGGCGGCGAATTACCTGCGGGAAATGATGGCTTAGGCCTGATGCTTCTGGGCCTAACCGGCGATCAGGTTTTACCGCCCGACATCTACCAAAAAATAAAAGCCTATGCCATTGCTACCGTGCGCGGTACAGTGCAAGCGGATATTTTAAAGGAGGACCAGGCGCAAAACACCTGCATATTTAGCACCGAGTTTGCCTTGCGCATGATGGGCGATATGCAGCAGTATTTTATTAATGAAAAGGTACGTAATTTTTACTCGGTATCTATATCGGGCTACCATATTGCCGAGGCTGGGGCCAACCCGGTTACGCAGCTGGCGTTTACTTTGTCGAACGGATTTACCTATTTAGAGTATTACCTGAGCCGGGGGATGCATATTGATGATTTCGCGCCTAACCTGTCGTTCTTTTTCTCTAATGGTATAGACCCCGAATATTCGGTTATCGGCCGTGTGGCAAGGCGCATTTGGGCCAAAGCGATTAAGAATAAGTATAAGGGTAATGACCGGTCGCAAAAGTTAAAATACCATATCCAAACCAGCGGGCGTTCACTCCACGCGCAGGAGATTGACTTTAATGATATCCGTACCACGCTGCAAGCTTTGTATGCTATTTATGATAATTGTAATTCGTTACATACCAATGCTTATGATGAGGCGATAACCACACCTACCGAAGAGTCGGTACGCAGGGCGATGGCAATACAGTTAATTATTAATCGGGAGCTGGGTCTTGCTAAAAACGAGAACCCGATACAAGGTGCTTTCATCATTGAAGAACTAACCGACCTGGTAGAGCAAGCGGTAATGACCGAGTTTAACAATATCAATGATCGTGGTGGGGTACTGGGTGCCATGGAAACCATGTACCAACGCAGCAAGATACAGGAAGAATCTCTGTACTATGAAACGCTAAAACATAACGGCGAATACCCGATAGTCGGTGTAAATACGTTCCTCAACAAAAATGGATCGCCAACCATTACACCATCCGAAGTGATACGCGCAACCGAAGAAGAAAAGCAATATCAAATAAGCACATTGCATGCGTTCCAGGAACGGAATGAGGATAAGATAGCCCAGCTATTAAAGAACCTGCAACACACCGCCATAGCCGGCGAAAATATATTTGAAAGCCTGATGGAAGCCTGTAAGTGCTGCTCGCTCGGGCAGATTTCGCACGCGTTGTATGAGGTTGGAGGGCAGTATAGAAGGAATATGTAGTTTAGTAATTAGAGGTTAGTTAATTAGACATTAGTTGGTTAACGATTTAACTAATCTCTAACTTATTTTTTCCTCAAAAACTCCGATCTCAACACAATACTCATCCCATCTATCTTACAATCAACTTCATCCGGATCGTCAGTAAGGCGGATCTTTTTAACAGTGGTGCCTTGTTTTATGATGGTGCCACCGCCTTTTACTTTTAAGCTTTTTATAACCGTTACCGAGTCGCCGTCATGCAATTGATTGCCGTTGCTGTCTTTTACTATGAATTCGTCCATTTTGGAGTGTTATATTTCGGGGCAAGTTACAAACATTTATTGGTGCAGTAATTAAAAGGCTGTCACCCCGGCACTCGAAGGGTGAGCGTAAAGGCCTTTGCCCTCATGCTTCGAGTGCCTCAGCATGACAGCCTTGTTTTTTTACTTCAATACCTTAGCGATGGCCTTACCCCAAAACTCGCCCAGCGCTATGGCTCCGGTTGGATTGGGATGCAGGTAAAAAACGCCTTGCTTGCCTTGCTCCGGCTGCAAATCGGTTAAATAGTTTTTCTCGAAATATTTAAAGGCTTTAGTATCGCCAACGTAAACCTGTTTGGGATTGGTGGTTTTGTAAGTTTTTACCAACTCATCAATTACCGGAATATAAGTTTGCAAGCGGGTTAGGCCTTCCAGCAAATACATAGAGCCGTTATAAGTACTAGGACTATACCAGATAGGATGCTCAATTACCACTTTACAACCCGCAAAATCTTTCAACAACTGATCAATAATAGTTTTCAGGTTGGTGCGATAATCCTCAACCGCTACAGGCGCACCATGTGGGCCTTTCATGGCGCTATCGTTGGTGCCTATCTTGACAGAGAATATCAATTCTGCCTGCTGATTAGTAAACGCTTTTACCGCGTCTTCGGCTTGTGTGAGGGCTTTGGTGCCCGGCAACCAATCTAAAGTAGTATAACCGCTATGACCCTGGTTTGAAAACTCAACCGCGCCGATGTTTGATTGTGTCTTTAAGTAATTAACGCAGATAACAGGCGGTGCCTGCGTTTTGCGATCAGGCAATCCGGCACCGTAAGTTATGCTGTTGCCAATAAACACCAGGTTAACATCACGCTTTTGCGCAAAAGTAATAAGGCTGTTAAATAACAGGGCGATGATGAGGAGGCCGGCTGTTCGTTTAAAATTCATATCGGTAATAATTGGTACACAATATTGCATAAAAGCCCGCTATTAAAATAGTGGGCTTTTAAAATATCAATTACATGAGACGCAATGCATTGTGTCTCTACGAGGATTATTTTGTAACGTACATTACTTCTTTAACTGCTTTAATAACCTTCTCCGGGTTTGGCAGGTACTCTTGTATCAGCGTTGGTGCATAAGGCAACGGAACATCGCCACCCATAATGCGCAGGATAGGTGCGTCTAAATAATCAAACGCGTCTTTCTGTACTTTAAATGCTATCTCGGTAGCTATTGATCCTAATGGCCAGCTTTCTTCAACCAATACTAAACGGTTGGTTTTTTTAACCGAGTTGATAACAGTTTCATAATCAATAGGGCGAACGGTACGTAAGTCGATAACCTCTGCGCTGATGCCTTCTTTTTCCAGTTCGGCAGCGGCAGCGTTAACTACCTTCATTATCTTACCGAAACCAACTAAAGTTATATCTGTACCTTCTTTGGTTACGGCAGCTTTACCAATTGGTATATAATAAGTTTCATCAGGAACCATGCCTTTATCGCCATACATTAACTCCGACTCCATAAAAATACAAGGATCGGGATCAATGATACATGATTTTAATAAACCTTTAGCATCTGCCGGGTTTGATGGTACAACTACCTTTAAGCCCGGGCAATTTGCATACCAGTTCTCGAAACACTGGCTGTGCTGTGAGCTTAGCATACCCGCGTTACCTGTTGGGCCGCGAAATACAATTGGCACCGAAAACTGGCCACCGCTCATTGACATGATCTTGGCAGCACCGTTTATCACCTGGTCAATAGCTACTAACGAGAAGTTAAACGTCATGAACTCGATGATTGGTTTTAAACCATTCATAGCCGAGCCTATACCTATACCGGCAAAGCCTAATTCAGAGATCGGGGTATCTATAACCCGTTTTGCGCCAAACTCGTCCAACATGCCCTGGCTAACCTTGTAGGCACCGTTATATTCGGCAACCTCTTCGCCCATCAGGTATATGCTGTCATCGTTGCGCATTTCTTCCTGCATTGCTTCGCGAAGTGCTTCTCTGAATTGTATTTCTCTCATCGTATCAATTAAATAATGATGTTTTTTGCAGCGCAAATATAAGCACTAATGTGTTAAATGCAATTGCGCTATTATGTAATGTTTAAGTTGCAGTTGGTGGCTACGGCAGGTTTAGATTTGACAACTTTTTAAAAGTTGTCAAATCTTTCTATTAGGATACTATTTCCTTTCGCCCTTTAACTTCGATGCCAATTGCACCGCTTTATAAGCATTAATAATGCCGCCTGTTTTGCTTAGGGTTGTAAAATCAACTTTATCTGTTTTGCTGCCTGGTTTAAATACCATGGTGCCGGTTAATGGCGTAGCCGATGCCAGAATAACCTGTTTTAATTGTTTAGCGCTTAATGTTGGGTAATACTCCAATAATAAAGCGGCAATACCTGCTGTAATAGGTGATGAAAAGCTGGTGCCGTCTTCGGTCATGGTTTCGGCATCTTTATCTATCGACGTTACTTTTACGCCCGGTGCAAATACATCAACGTTCTTTTTACCGTAATTGGTAAATGTAGCGGCAAGGTTTTCATCCGGCTTAGCGCTTGATGCACCTACAGATATTACGTTATCCGCATCTGTGACTGATCCATCCGCGAATGTATCATTCGGGAACTCGGGGGTAACATCCACATCCAAATTATCATTCCCTGAAGCCTGTACCAATAGCACATCTTTTGATGCCGCGTATTTAAAGGCCGCGTCAACCCAGTCTTTATGCGGCGATATTTTTTTACCAAAGCTCATGTTAACTACTTTTGCGCCATTATCAACCGCGTAGCGTATCGCGTTAGCAATATCTTTATCATACTCATCGCCGTTAGGTACGGCTTTAATAGCCATAATGCGTACATTATCGGCTACGCCGTCAATACCATAACCATTACCGCGCACTGCGCCCATTAAGCCCGCAACACCGGTACCATGCGATGCATCGGGCATCTTTAATATATTGTTACCATAAGACTTGCCATCCTGCACATCAGGGTTATCGCCAACTATAGTTTTACGGGATGTAAGATCTGGGTTAACATCATTGTTTAGCTTGGCAAAGTATTCGCCTACCTCTTTTATAACCTTTGCGTTATCGCCGTTAATCTGCTCAAACATTGATAGCCATAACCCTTTACTTTGGGTAATGGTATCATTAGTGCTGGTAGGTATCTTTTCCACATCGGCTTTAGCAAAAGTGGCCGATGGGCTTAATTTTAATTCTCTTTTAATGTACCCACTGGTAACCATCAGCCCGTTCATCATAGGGCCAACTTGCTGCAATTCGGCGCTCGATTTTCCAACCGTAGCATCATGGGTTGTTTTTACTTTTAACCAGTAAGCATATTCTTTTTCGCCGCCGGCAGGTGCCGTGGTTAAAGTTTCGTATTTTGGTTTTAAACGATTGTACTCTCTTACCTCTTCGGTAGTTTCGGTATAATCAACCTTACCGGCGGGGCCGCCTAAAAAGTCCCAGCCGTGTACATCATCCACATAACCGTTATGGTCATCATCAATGCCGTTGCCCGGTATTTCTTTAGGGTTTACCCATAGGATGCTTTTTAAATCGGTTTGTGTGGTATCAATACCACTGTCGATAGTAGCTATCAGCACGGTTTTGCTTTTTTTGCCTTTTAAAAACTGGTAGGCATTATTTAGGCTTATACCATAATAACCATCGGCTTTCAGGTCCATAAGGTGCCAGTTTTTTGGCAGATCGGCCTGCGGTGCGGGCATGGTTTGTGCCGATAAACTAAGGCTTAATAATAAAGAGCCGCATAGCGCGGAGCCGAACAGGTAATTCCGGAAATTAGTCATGTATATAAATTTTTGTGTAATATATTATAAAAATAGTGATTCGTAAAGTAATAAGCCTTAGCCTCACCTAAATCCTCTCCAAAGGACAGGACTTAGATGCAAAGTTTATTATCGCTTTTAACCCCCTCTCTTTTGGAGAGGGGCTGGGGTGAGGCTTTAACGTCAACTCTCCCTCATAAATTGCCGCAAATGTTATCTATATGTAAAGGTTTTAGGAGCCAGGGCAACAATCCCCTACATTATGTTTACTTTTGTATGATAAAGGTAAAAAATCCTTCAGGCAATTATCAGCACTCATCCCATTGCCCTCTCCACCGCTTTGTATTAATAATCAAGGTGTTGCAAATAGCGATGTTAAAAATGTTTGTATGTTGAAAACTTATTTGCTTTAAAGGTGCTTTTACTTGTAATTTAAACACAACTAAAGTTTAATAGTCTAACTAAAAATTGATTGTTAAACCAATGTTCTGAAACACTAATTAATGGAAGAAGAATTTGAATTTGGTTTTACCGAAGATCCAAAATTTTCGGTAGAGCGGTACGAGGAAATGATCAGGAATCATGACCAGTACTTTTTTGATGCCCAGGCGTTTGAGAACATTATCGATTATTACATCGAAAAAAACGACCCCGCCAAGGCCCTGCAGGTAGCCGAGTATGCTATTAATCAACATCCTTTTGCCGCAGTATTTTTAATTAAGCAAGCCCAGCTGCTAGCTGTAACCAATCATACGGGTGCGGCATTTGCGGCTTTGGATAAGGCAGCTATGCTTGAAGCATCAGACGCGGATATCTATATTATCCGCGGTAATATGTATGAAAGCATGGAGCGCTATGCCGAGGCTTTAGAGAATTATGAAAAGGCGCTTGATCTTGCCGAGGAAACAGACGAGATATTATTACACATAGCCTATGTTTACCAGAATATGGGCGATTATGAAACATCCATAACTTACTTAAAGCTATGCTTAAAGCAAAACATGGAAAACCAGGATGCCCTGTACGAGCTGGCTTTTTGCTATGACGTGCTGGACAACCAGGAAGAAAGCGTACAATTTTATCAGCAATATATAGATACCGAGCCTTATAGCTATGCCGCATGGTATAACCTGGGTAACGCTTTTACCAAGCTAAGCTTGTTTGAAAAAGCGATAGACGCGTATGATTATGCCATCCTGATAAAAGACAGCTTTGCATCAGCGTACTTTAATAAAGGTAACGCGCTGGTTAACTTAGAGAAATATGCCGAGGCTATTGAGGTTTATCGCCAAACATTTGAATATGAGCAGCCTAACGCTGATACGTATTGCGCTATTGGCGAATGTTACGAGAAATTGGAGCAGATGGATGACGCGCGGGCGTTCTACAAAAAATCGGTTAAGATGGATCCTAAGCTGGCCGATGCCTGGTTTGGCATAGGGGTTACACTTGATTTTGAAGAACGTTATTTTGAGGCGCTGCACTTTTATAAAAAAGCGCTTGATCTGGACATAGCTAATGCAGATTACTGGTTTGCCATTGCCGATGCCGAATATAAGCTGGGCCACATGGATGAATCGGAGGCAGCTTATGAGAAAGTGGTAGACCTTAACCCCCTGGATATTGATGCCTGGCTGGATTATTCGTCCATTTTGTACGAGCAGCAAAGGTTGGTTGGCGCTATCGAGATCATGTCGCAGGCGATAAAGAACAATCCTGACGCAGCAGAGTTATATTACCGCATGGTGGCTTATTTGTTTGCCAAAGGCGAGTATAACGAAGCCTTAAATTTCCTTGAGCTGGCCTTGGCAGCCGACTCGGAAAAACATTACATATTATTTGATTATTTACCGCAATTGCAGGAAAATAAAGTGATACTGGATATAATTAACCGTTATAGTAAGTAATGGTTAACTTATCGTTAAAAAAGCTAAAACGTTTCCCGTTTTAGCTTTTTTTTTTAGACTTTTACGCCTGATACAACCCAAAATTGTTTTTATGAATTATACAATCAATAATCTTCCCGAGCGCACAGAAAAGCCACGTGATAGTGGTATAACAATGGTAATGGATAAGGGCCTTAGTTTAAGGCAGGTGGAAGATTTTTTGGAAGTGGCAGGTACTTATACTGATATTGTAAAGCTGGGTTGGGCTACATCATACGTAACGCCCAATCTCGATAAAAAAATAGCACTTTACCAGGAGGCTGGTATACCGGTTTATTTTGGTGGTACTTTGTTTGAGGCGATGATCGTACGAGACCAGTTTGATGATTACTGCCGACTCCTTGATAAATATAACCTGCAGCATGCCGAAGTATCAGACGGCTCTATTACTATTGACCATGAGGAGAAATGCGAGTACATCCGCAAGTTGTCTAAGCTGGTTACGGTAATATCAGAAGTAGGATCAAAAGACGTGCAAAAAATATTTGCCCCTTATAAATGGATACAATTGATGAAGGCCGAATTGGAGGCTGGCTCATGGAAAGTAATTGCCGAAGCGCGCGAAAGTGGTAATGTAGGGATCTATCGTGATTCGGGAGAGGTTAGACAAGGCCTGGTTGACGAAATACTAACCCAGATACCCGAGCAAAACATTATATGGGAGGCCCCGCAAAAAGCACAACAGGTTTGGTTTATTAAGCTGATAGGCGCAAACGTAAGCCTGGGCAACATAGCCCCCGCTGATACGATACCGTTGGAAACTTTACGTCTAGGTATTAGAAGTGATACGTTTGATCATTTTTTGGGATTGTAATTTATACAAATGAACAAGCTATTTTCTTTATCGATACTGTTTTTGGGCCTGAGTGCATTTACTATTAAAAAGAGCGATGCTGTAAAAAACTTCTACGGAATCCCGGAAACTTTAACTTTTGACAAAGTTGATTTCAAACTAAGTGCAAGTTATCACCCTAATGAGCACTATTACAAACAAGAATATATACCATCCGGAGAATCGCCAGACCATTTTAATGCAATGCTTGTAATTGATTTTTATATTACAGATGCGCCAAATAAGAAATTGGCTGAATTAAAAGAAAAAGAATTGGACGCGCGAAAGAAAACAGATGTAGTGGTTAATTATGAGCAGTTTGAAAACACCGAATTGAACGAATATATTTTGGATTTTATATTAAGCGATGGCAAAGGAGATAAACTGAATGTGGTTGAACATAATGTCTATCACTATGCGAATTATACCGATAAGGCAGGGCACAAAGGAATATTGCTATTTGGTATAAGTAAACGCGGATATGGTGACGATATTCCCACTTTTATAAAATTAGTTAAAGAAAATAAGATTGATAATGTTAATAAGCTATCAAGTTATCCTCTTCCTAAAATAGAAATAAACTAATCCTTCTTTATCTTCCTAAAAGAGGGAACTTCCGGCTTTTTCTTTGATTTATCAAAAAGGTGCATAGCCTTGCCGAATAATCCTTTTGCTTTATCCCAAACGCCTTCTACAGAATCTTCTGAAACAAAGTGCGAAGCTTTTTGCGATACCAGCCCAACCAACGCTTTTACCAGGAAGTTAGAATGTCTGAACAGCGTTTTGTTTAGTGTAAACGGAATGATAAACCGTGATATAACGCCAAAAAAGTCCTGTTGAAATATGCCGCCATCTTTATCACCTACCTGATCGCCACCTTTAAATAATGAAAAAAAAGTAGAAAATATGGCGCCTGGGCTGCTAAAGCGTTCTTTTAACGCAGCACCTTTTTCGCGCTCTAATCCCTGTAGGCGATATATTTCGTTTCTTAGATCAGTATGGCTATAGATAGGCAGATCAGTCATTATTTTTGTTTTTAAATATCTTTTTCACAAATGCGTTGGCAATTGGTTTTTCAATTCCGGCTTTATTTAGTTTAATAACAATGGCAATTAACAGGTAAAGCAAGGCAACACAGCCAAACCCTTCCCAATACGATTGGAACACATCTGCCAGGTAAAATGCCAGTGTAAAGCTGGCAAACACAAAAGCAGCCACCATACTCATTACAACAACAACATCAGCAATTAAGCCGGCAAAAATTGTCGAGCCGCCATCAACAGCCTTGTATTTAGCCAGTTTTAAGCGAATTTCGGCATACTCTTTAAGCTGGTCAATTAATGGTGGTTGTGGTTCTTTTTTGGTTTCTTCCATTTGAGTTTTGAGTTTTGAGTGATGAGTTTTGAATGAATGGTCTTTTAACTCATCACTCAAAACTCAAAACTCGTAACTAATTTATGCGTGTTCAAGATCGTCCTGATATTCTTCTTCGGCGCCTTTAATTTTCGATTTGATATTCTCAACTACCTTGTCTTTAAAACCAACCAGGTTATCAATTTCGGCAGCCGCGGTTTCTTTAATAGAGTCGCCTAGGTTTTTTAATGATTCTGCTAATTTATCACGGGTTTCGTCGCCTTTATCCGGTGCAAATAAAATTCCTAACGCTGCGCCTGCCGCCAGTCCAGCGAGTAGGGCCACAACCACTTTTGTGTTACTATTCATATTAAATAAGTTTTTAAGTTGAACATTTGAGTTATATAACGGTTAAATATCTTGCCAAATATAGTTAATCCAATATTTTGTATATGTTTAGCTGTAAGAAATTAATTTTAAATAGAAATCAATTGTTAATTGTTCACAAAAATGTTCAGCCTTTAGGTCAACTATCTGCGCCGGATTGTATCCGGTCCAGCCTATCGGCCGCCATTCTGTTGGTTTCATATATCTCTATCAGTAATAAGAAGTAAGATAGCAATAATGGTCCAAATACCAATCCTAATATCCCAAATAAAGGTAAACCAATAAATACACCGATAACAGATATTAACGGATGCGTATTTGCAACGCGCTTATTAATAATCATGCGCAATACATTATCAATATTACCTATAAATAATAAACCATAGGCTAATAGCAATATACCTTTTACGGTATGATCTGTAGCAAATAGTACAATACTTGCCGGTATACATAAGGTGGGGGCGCCCACAACCGGCAGAAACGAAATAAAGGCACCTATTACTCCCCAGAAAACAGGGTCGGGTATACCAAATATCCAAAATCCATTGGCTAACAACGCACCTTGGGTAACTGCAATTATGCCCTGGCCCAATACGTTCGAATAAGTTGAATTACGTAAAGCCACAGCAAATTTTATGGCATACTGCTCCCTAAATGGCGCGTACTTTAATAATCCGGCTTCAAACTCACGTATTTGCACAAACATAAAATATAGTAGAAAGTACAGCACCAACAAGGTTATTATGATATTGGCTGCACTGCCTAATAAAGAGGGGAAAAGATCAGTAGCATAAATGCCCAGCTTTTGCAGGGTGTTTTCGGCAAAGTGGGGTTGTTTAAAGGTTGTGCCGGCAAACGTGTCAATCTTTACCAGCCACTCTTGTATAGGCAAAGTGCTGGTGTTGATCTCTGATATTTTGCCAATTACCATAAAGCTTAGGGCAGTAAATGGTAAAACAATAACAACAAGCGATATGAAAATAATAATGAGTGCAGCAATGGGTCTGTTCCATCCTTTTGTTTCGACCATGTACAGGTAAAATGGCCTGAAGATGGTGAACAGTACAATGGCACCCAATACAGAGCTAAACAGGCCGCTTAGCGCATATAAAATAAAACAGCCCAGCACAATAATGCTGACCAGTATAATTGTATTACGCTGCTTATAATCAAAAATAGACATTTATCAATGGTATGTTGTACCACTATAAACAAAAAAGAAGCAAATAGTTTTATTGGAGATCTTTTAAGAGCTCATTTATTTTTGTGGCGCTGCTAAAAATGGTTTCTAAGCAAAAATTAAAATCCTCAGTAGGATCGGTTATTTCGTAGCGCAGGGTTTCTAGCGCAAGGTGGATAGTTGAAAGCTGATTTTTTATATCATGCCGTAGTGTGCGCAGGGTTTCCTCATCAACTTTTTTATCACTCATATGGTATTATTTCAGGTTGATGGCCTTCATTTTATTATAAAGTGTTTTGCGGTCGATGTTTAATATCTCGGCAGCCCGGGTTTTATTAAAATTAACCTCGCGCAATACTTTTAAAATGGTTTCATACTCGGCCTCCAAAGCAGCATTCTTCAAATCATGTCTTGGCTCTTTTATTTCGGATCGTTGTTCATACTGCGGCTGATTAAAACTATTTTGCTGACCGTAATCAAATGCCGGTAATTTATAGTTTGATATTTCAAGTGGCAGAGATTTTATAGTTATTTCGCTACCCTCGCTTATTAATGCCGCCCGTTTAACAATGTTTTTTAATTCGCGTACATTTCCCGGCCAGCGATAATTTATAAAGCAATCTATTACCTCGGGCGAAAAATGGGTTACATTGCGTTGCAGCTCCAGGTTGGCTGCTTGTAAAAAATGTTCGGCCAGCAGCATAATATCATCGCCACGCTCGCGCAAAGGCGGCATGTATATGCTAAACTCATTAAAGCGATGGTAAAGGTCTTCGCGGAAACGGCCCTTTTGTATGGCATCTACCAGGTTCTCATTAGTTGCCACAATAATGCGCACATCCAGATCAATTTCTTTGGTACTGCCTATTCTTTTTACTTTACGCTCCTGTACAGTTCTTAACAAAGCGGCTTGTATCTCGTATGATAGATTACCAACCTCATCTAAAAATAATGTGCCGCCATTGGCCATTTCAAAATGACCAATTTTGGTAGTGAAAGCACCTGTAAATGATCCTTTTTCATGCCCAAAGAACTCGCTTGCGGCCAATTCTTTGGTGAGCGATCCGCAATCCATAGCAATAAATGGCTGGTTGCTGCGGGGGCTATGTAAATGTATACTTTTGGCAACCTCTTCTTTACCAGATCCGCTTTCGCCCAAAATAATTACGCTGTAATTTGTTGGGGCAACCAGCTCTATCTGTCTGCTAAGTTCTTTTGAGGCTCGGCTGGTACCCACTACTATTCCATCTGTCGCCTGCTTTTTGCTAGATTTAGTAATCGGTGCTGGCGAGGCGCCATCGTCAAGCAATGCCTGGCGGGTTTCAATAGCCTTGGTTATGGTATTTAATATTTCATCGGGGTACAGGGGTTTGCTTATATAGTCATACGCGCCCATTTTTATCAACTCAACGGCCATTTTTATGTCAGAGTAGCCGGTAATGATGATAACGCCTGTTTTTGGATATTGGGTTTTTATTTTGCGCAGCATTTCACGCCCATCGGTATCTTCCAGCCGGTAATCGCATAGCACCAAGGCAAATTCTCCGTTTTTCAGATGTTCCAGCCCGCTATTACCACTTGATGCGGTGGTTACATCAAACCCGTTGCGTGTTAAAAATTTAGATAATAATAATGCAACGTTTACTTCATCATCTATGATGAGGATTTTTTTCATATCAGCAATTAAGGTTAACTGGTAACATATTGAGAGGTAAGTTACACAAAAATGCTAATTCCAGTAATTTTTTATAAACGAATGGGGGATTAGCTGCTGTTTTTTTTGCGATATTAATTGAGGCGATAAATTATAGACAACTACTGCAACTATAAATTAAATGCATAAGCTACACGCAGCGCCCAAAAGCTATTAACGTTGGTGTTATTATAAAAGGTTTGTGTGCTTTCATAACGAATACCTGCATCAATATAGGTATGACGTTTTTTAAGCGGCAATACCAGGCCCAACTGCGGCGCCCATGTAAACGCGTTGTTATATAATGCATAAACAGCCGCCTTATTGGCTAATATGGTTTCACCAGCCTCTGCCTGTACATAAAAACGGTTGCCAAGCAATAGTTTTACCCCCAGTTTTAAAGGTATGGTATTAAAGTTTGCAAGTTTGTTTCCTGTTACAGCCTGCTGGCTGTAGCTGGCATCCTTGCTGGTTAAGAAGGTAATATAACCCGCGCTAGCGGTAATATACAATTGCGATATTACCGGTACATCAACATGTAATGAGATACCAACACCATTATTATATGCCGAGGCGGCAGTACCCCCCGATGGTGTATTTACACCGGTGCCAAAATCAGTACCAGTGGTTGAAGCCAGTTCTGCACCAATACTTATCCTGACACTGTCGGGTACATTTATTTGTGCATTTGCAGCCGAACCAAGGCATATAAACAAGAATGAGTAGATAAGTGCTTTAAAGGTAAATTTCATATTATATGTTTCTGGATTAAGTTGTTAAAACGTACGAGGTTTTAACAACGTATAAGTTACCGTAATTTATAGATAACTATTAATTGATGCAAAGCTAATATCCGTTTTCAATAACTCATTATAAACTGATGTAAAAAAATGTTAAATTTTATAGCATAAAAAAAGCGTCCCGAATTTTCGGGACGCTTTTACATTATAGGTAGTTGTGAGTATTAGTGTTTAGAAACCGTAAGCAACACGTAAACCAACAAAGTTTACTTTGCTATCGTTATTTGTGCTTACTAATTTGCTGGTAGCTTCGTAACGTACGCCGGCATCAATGTAACTGCTGCCACCTAAAGCAAACTGGTAACCAATTTGTGGCGCGTAAATAAACGCTGTCGAGTTGTCTGCGCCAATTTTAGTTTTGTTTAAAACAAATGCTGCACCGGCTTCGCCCTGGATATAGAAATTATTTACCGGGAAGAATTTTAATCCGGCTTTTGCAGGCAATAACTGGATATCTGTTGCTTTTACTGTTGTTGCGCCTACTGTTACGTCTTTACCAAAAACATTGTTGTAACCTGCGTTAACAGTAACAAATAATTGGCTGGCAACCGGTATATCTACCTGTAATGAACCACCCAGGTTCCATTTATAGGTATCAGATGTTTTTCCTGTAGGGATGCCGGCGTCAACACCGATGCTGTAGCGGATACCGCTTGTTGTTGTTTTGGTAGATGTAGGGTTGGTTTGTGCTTTAGTGCTTAGGGTAAAACCTGCTAATGCTAAAATAAGTGCTGTGATTTTTAATGTACTTTTCATGGTTATATGTTATTAAATTGTTGTGTGTGTTTGTTTAACACGGCACAAATTAACAGCACAAAACCAATAGTTTTTTTCATCCAAATGTCATGATTATTCAATCGATTGATTAACAGTGATTTAATTTTTGACTATATGGGTATTTTAGTCAGGAGAATGTAATAAAACAATATTTATTTACCTTTAAAGGCAGATTTCCTTTTCTCCAAAAAGGCAGAAACGCCTTCTTTAAAGTCATCAGTACCGAAACATTTGGCAAATTCTGCTATCTCGGTTTCATAGCCGTTACCGTTATTTAGCCCGGCGGCATTAACGGCTTTTATAGCCGCGGCAATAGCCAAAGGTGCGCGGCTTAATATTTTTTGGAGAATCTCTTCCGCTTTTGGGATCAGTTCTTCGGGTGTGACAACATGATTAACCAATCCAGATTGATAAGCATCAGCAGCGGTTATCATATCGGCAGTCATTATCATTTCTAATGCTTTACCCTTACCTACTAAATTGGTTAGCCGTTGCGTACCGCCATAGCCGGGTATAAGCCCCAGACTTACTTCGGGCAATCCCATTTTGGCGTTATCACTAGCTATACGGATATGACAGGCCATAGCCAGTTCCAATCCGCCGCCTAGGGCGAAACCATTAATAGCGGCTATAACTGGTTTGCCTGCATTTTCAATCAGGTCGAAAATTTTGGTATGGCCATCAACGGCTAGTTTGCGACCGCCTTCTACATCCAGGTCGGCAAACTCGGCAATATCTGCACCGGCTACAAAAGCTTTTGGCCCGGCACCGGTTATAATAATGCCGCCAACAGTTTCATCAGCAAAAGCGTTAGTTAAAGCGGTATGTAATTCGCCAAGGGTAGCTGCGTTTAAAGCGTTGAGTTTGCTTTCGCGATTTATAGTGATGTATAATACGCGCTCTTTATTGTCAACTAAAAGGTTTTGATAAGCCATATCGCAAAGTTAAAAGTTACGATGCTGATGCACCCAATCAGTTATATACTTAACAATATCATGCGTACTGGTACCCGGTGGGAAAAGTTCGCCAACGCCCAGTTTTTTTAAAGTGGTCATATCCTCCTCCGGTATAATACCACCACCGGTAACCAATACATCATCCATTTTTTTTTCTTTAATGATAGCCAGTATCTTGGGGAAAACCGTCATGTGCGCACCTGACAGGATAGAAATCCCAATGGCATCCACATCTTCCTGCAAAGCGGTATTTACCACCATCTCGGGCGTTTGACGCAGGCCGGTATAAATAACCTCCATACCCGCATCGCGCAGCGAAGTAGCAATAATGCGCGCGCCACGATCATGCCCGTCAAGCCCAACTTTGGCAACTAAAACACGTATGGGACGGTTAAATGGTTTGGTGGTCATAATGATGCAAGATAGTGATAGCGCCTGAGATTTGACAACTTTTTAAAAGCTGTCAAATCTCGAATGTTAGTCCTAATTTACAATCCCAGAAAAACGTTATTCCCAAAGTTAAGAGCCATCGGCTCGACAAATATTTATCGCCATCCGTGGCGATAAATTGTAGTACGCCCGCCTGGTTGAACAGATGAAAGACATCCATAAAAAACAAACCCTTCCATCGTACTACAATCACAAGTATGACTATTATCGCCAAGGAAAAAGTAACCTGCTCTTCTTCATTATTTAATTTTAATTCATTCACTAATTAATTACCAACTCCACCACCTTCAAAATAGCATCCACATACTCCCTGTTATTAGCCAGGCGTGGTACTTTATGCTGGCCGCCCAGTTTGCCTTTTTCTTTCATCCAGTTAAAGAATGTGCCTTCGGGTACGCGGCGTACTATGGGGCGACGCAGGGCCATGTCTTTAAAACGTTTGGCATCGTAATCAGAGTTAATGCGGCGAAGGGTTTGATCCAATATATCAACAAAGCGCTCAAACTCGGCGGGTTTTTTCTCAAACTCTATCAGCCACTCATGTGCGCCGCATTCATCGCCATTAAAATAAATTGGGGCAGCGGTGTAGTCGCGTATAATTGCTCCGGTTTGGCTACAGGCTTCTTCTAATGCGCGCTCGGCATTATCTATTATAACCTCCTCGCCAAAGGCGTTTATAAAATGTTTGGTGCGGCCGGTAACCTGTATGCGGTATGGCACCAGTGATGTAAAGCGAATGGTATCGCCAATTAAATACCGCCATAAGCCGGCATTGGTACTGATGATGGGCGCGTAGTTTTTATCCAGCTCTACCTCGTCCAGCGTTAATGTTTGCGGGTTTTCGTCATGCAGGTTTTCGGTTGGTAAAAACTCGTAGAAGATGCCGTAGTCCAACATCAACAACATTTCGCCGCCTTCTATCTGGTCCTGTATGCCGAAGAAGCCTTCGGATGCGTTGTAGTTCTCCAGGTAATACATGTCATTGCTGGGTATCAGTTTTTTAAACTGCTCGCGATAGGGTGTGAAGTTAACCGCGCCGTGGAAATATAGCTCCAAATTGGGCCAAACTTCCAGCAGATTGTTTTTGCCGGTTATTTCAAGGATGCGTTTGCAAAGCAATAAGTTCCAGGTAGGTACGCCGCTTAAGCTGGTTACGTTAACATCGCGGGTGGCATGGGCGATTTTTTCTATCTTCTCTTCAAAATCTTCCAACAGGGCAATATCCAGGTGCGGGGTGCGGTGGAACTCGGCCCACAAAGGCAAATTCTTCATAATAACCGCCGACAGATCACCAAAAGAAGTATCCGGACTTAGCTGACTAACCTGGTGGCTACCGCCCAGCGTTAAGATCTTCCCTGTAAACATTTTGGCATTAGGTCGATTATTGAAATAGATGGTCAATAGATCTTTACCACCTTTAAAGTGACATTCGGCTAATGATTCTTCGCTAACGGGGATAAACTTGCTCCTGTCGCTGGTAGTGCCTGACGATTTGGCAAACCACTTGATCTCTGACGGCCAAAGCACATTTTGCTCGCCGCGGATCATGCGCTCTATGTAGGGTTTAAGCGTATCGTAGGTTTGTATGGGTACGCGCTCTTGAAACTCGCTAAGATTGGTAATGCTTTTATAGCCGTATTTTTTGCCCCATTCTGTATTCTCTGCTCTTGATATCAATTGTTCAAACCACTCTTCCTGCACCTCGTTGGGGTATTTCATAAAAAGCTCTATCTGGTGGATACGCTTTTTCATGAACCAGGTAAAAACAGAGTTAAAAATTGTCATAAGCGGTTAGCTTTATTGAGCAAATGTTTTTCTTTTTAGTACGAAGTTGGCACCCAAATATACCTTACGCACCATCTCATTCTCGGCCAATACCTCTGGTACGCCCGACTCTAATATCTTACCCTCAAACAGCAAGTAAGCACGATCTGTAATAGACAGTGTTTCCTGTACGTTGTGGTCTGTTATTAATATGCCGATGTTACGGTGGCGTAGTTTGGCTACCATGGCTTGTATCTCTTCTACCGCTATCGGGTCGACCCCGGCAAACGGCTCATCCAGTAAAATAAAATTAGGCTCGGCGGCCAGTGCGCGGGCAATTTCTGTACGGCGGCGTTCGCCTCCTGATAAAAGGTCGCCGCGATTACGGCGCACTTTATGCAGGCTAAACTCATCTATCAGGGTTTCCAGTTTTTCTTCCTGTTGTAGCTTGGTGGTTTTACCCATTTCCAAAATAGCTTTAATGTTATCCTCGACCGTTAGTTTCCGAAACACTGAAGCTTCTGCGCCAAATAGCCAATTCCTTTTTGCGCGCGGCGATACATGGGGTCGCCAGTTATCTCTTCATCATCCAAAAATATATGGCCCTCGTTAGGTTTTATCAACCCTACAATCATATAAAACGATGTGGTTTTACCCGCGCCGTTTGGCCCAAGCAATCCCACAATTTCGCCCTGCGATACGTTGAATGACACATCACTAACAACAGCGCGCTGCTTATATTTTTTTACTAAATTTTCTGCTCTTAAATTCATTTAGCCCCCTCTAAATCTCCCCCGGTAGGGGAGACTTTTTTATTTATTATAAAGATGCTATTAAAGCCCTCCCTACCGGGGAGGGTTGGGAGGGCTTATACCCTTATCCCTTTTACATTCAACTGTATAGTACGTCTTTCGCGCCAAATATTTTCTTCAATATTATAACAAATATCAAAAGGTACGTCTTTTTTTATTTGTTCCAGTTGTTCGCCCTGGCCAAAGGCAATGCAATCAAATAAGGCCGAGCCTTCCTGCATTACCGTCATTTTTATATGATTTTGGCCTACCAAACCCGGGTTGCCGCTAACATACACATTTTTGGTTAGGAACACCGGTGCCATATTCTCTGGCCCGAACGGTGCAAACTGGTTCAATATCCTGAAAAACTTAGGTTCTATCTGGTTTAAACGCAGTTCGGCATCAATTTGTATTTGCTGTATTAATTGTTCGGCCGTAATGGTCGAGCTTACTATTTCTTCAAACTTATCAATAAAAGCATCAACATTGTCGGGATGCATGGTTAAACCGGCCGCGTATTTATGCCCGCCAAATTGTATCAGCAGATCGCTGCAGCCACAAAGGGCCTCGTACAGATCATACCCCAAAACAGACCTTGCCGAACCTGCCACATGCCCGTTTGATTGCGTAAGCACCACCGTAGGCCGGTAATATTTCTCTGTTAATCGCGAAGCGACAATGCCTATCACCCCCTTGTGCCAGTCCTTATTAAATACCACGGTCGATTTTCGGTCAATCAAGATCTGACTTTCACTGATCATGCCCAGCGCTTCGTCTGTTATTTGCAGGTCGTGGCCCTTGCGTTCGGTATTTTTTATGTTGATTAGATCGCCTTTTATCTGGGCTTCTTCATCATTGCAGGCTATTAAAAGTTCAACAGCGTGTTTGGCATCATCTATTCGGCCTGCGGCGTTAATGCGCGGGCCCAATAGGAAAACAATATCAGATATAGTATAGTTAATGCTTTTACCCGCAACGCCCATTAATATTTTAAGGCCGATGCAAGGGTCATTATTTAATTTTTGTAAACCAAAATAAGCCAGCACCCGGTTCTCGCCAACTATGGGTACAATATCGCAGGCAATACTTACAGCTACCAGATCCATATAACGGCTTACATCTTCAAACGGCAATCCGTTCTTTTCGGCATACGCCTGGGCCAATTTGAAGCCGATGCCGCAGCCTGAAAGTTCTTTGAACGGATATGGGCAATCGGCACGTTTAGGGTCAAGCACAGCTATAGCGGCAGGCAGTTCATCGCCCGGTGTATGATGATCGCAAATAATAAAATCAACTCCTAAACTATTGGCATAAGCAATTTTATCAACCGATTTTATACCGCAATCTAAAGCTATGATGAGTGTAAATCCATGCTCTTTGGCATAGTCAATACCTTGGGTAGATATGCCGTAGCCCTCTTTATAACGGTCTGGTATATAATATTCAATATTAAAATGATGGTTTTTAAAAAAGCTGTAAACAACAGCAACGGCGGTGGTGCCGTCTACATCATAATCGCCATATACCATTATTTTTTCGCCTGCGGCGATGGCGGCTTCAATACGCTCGATAGCTTTCTCCATGTCCTGCATCAGGAAAGGGTCATGCAAATGGCGCTCATCAGGGCGGAAGAAATATTTAGCTTCCTCGTAGTTTTTTATGCTCCGATGCAACAACAAAGTACTTAAAACGAGATCAATGTTAAGCTCGGTAGCCAAATGGTTTATATCGTCAATTGCCTGTACTTCCCTTATCGCCCACCGTTTATTCATATCTTTGTTGCTTAAAACAGTAAATATAGAAAATGTGAAGATATGCAGGTGTGCAAATGTGCAGATTAAATTTGCACATCTGCATATATGTATATTCGCACATCCACATCATTATGAAAATTTTCCCACTTGGTGAAGGCTCTTACTCGGTAGATGCTTCTAAAAAATTTGTTCCTTTTGATCCGCTTGTTGATAATTTCCGCGATCGCCCCGGTTCTCTATTCATACATGTTAATCCGTTCCTGGTACAAACGTCAACCGACCTTATTTTATTTGATTGTGGCCTGGGGTATAAAGATACCCGCGATGAGCTTTTTCTGCATCAGCATATCCGCAATGTTGGTTTCGACCCGGAGGATGTAACGCTGGTATTGATGTCGCATTTACATTATGACCATTCGGGCGGATTGGTGGTTGAGCGCAATGGTAAATTGGAGCCTAGTTTCCCAGGTGCGGAACACGTCATACAACGCGGCGAGTGGGAGACTGCTTTCAGCGGTAAATCATCATCCTATCATAAAGAGATCTTTGAGTCGCTGCAACGCTCAGTACAAATTACTTATGTAGAAGGATCGGGCGAGTTTAAGCCGGGGATTAAATATGAGCTATCGGGCGGGCATTGCCAGTTTCACCAGGTCTTTTGGATAGCCGATGGCGATGACAAATGTTTTTTTGGTGGCGATGAACTGCCGGAACCCGAGCAACTGATACGGAGATTTAAAGCCAAATATGATTTCGACCCCCAAAAGGCCATGGACCTGCGCGAAGAATATGGCAAAAAAGCCGCTACAGAAGGGTGGACCTGTTTGTTCTATCATGCAAAATCGAGCCCGGTAGGTAACATTACATATAACGGCGATCATTTTACGATCATACCGGTATAAACAAAAATAGCGAGGGGTTTTTAAACCTCTCGCTATTTTATATGTATCAGGCAAATATTAGTTTGCCGTAAACAGCTCTTTTATTTTATCAACGCTTAATGGTTTAGATATAAAATTCTTTACCAGCGGGTATGATCTGGCTTTGTTAATGTCATTGCTGAAAACCGATGATGATATAATGTAGATCTTGCTTTTACCTTGTGGGTCAATATTTAAGCGTTTATACTCATCTAAAAACTCCCAGCCGTTCATAATGGGCATGTTTATGTCCAATAAAATAAAGTCGGGTAATAAGGATGGGTCGTGTTTTTGTATCTCAACCAATTCCTCTATCGCAAATTTTCCATTTAAACAGGCGGAGATAGCTGTATTGTCAACAGCCTTTTTTATCAGTTTAATAGAAATGAAATTGTTTATTTCATCATCATCAACTAATAAAATACTTACTGGTTTGCTATCAGGGTTCATATATTATTGTTTATACGGAGTATTTCAAAAAAGGTTGTATTCCTATATGTTGTAACGAAAAAAAAAACAAAAGTGTTTTATTAAAATGAAATATACAAACAATATTACACAAACATTTGCTACAATAACAATAAAATAATTTGACGAACTATTTCTTTCTTTTGGCGAAAGATACTGTCAGCGAAGTATAATTTTATAAAAAATAAAACGCAATAAAGTTGCATTAAGCTATATTTGCTGCATGGCAATCAAAAAACCGGGTTCGAGGTTAGATAGTATAGGCATGACAGCATCAACATTATGCGCCATACATTGTGCTATTATACCTATATTAATTACGTTTTTGCCATTGGCCGGGCTGGGGTTTTTAGCCAATCCGTGGTTTGAGTGGAGCATGATCATACTGGCCTTGTTGCTTGGTGTATCGTCTATATTTTTATCGTACTTCCGTACCCACCGCCGGGCGCTCCCTTTGTTTTTGCTTGTGCTTGGCTTTGTGCTGATTATTGCCGGGCATATATATTTGAAGGGCTGGATAGAAGCTATTGTAGTACCTGCCGGCGGATTAACCATTGCGTTTGCCCATTTTATAAACTTTAAATATGTAGGCGTATGTAATAACGGCGATCAGTTTTTTCGTTTAACGCATAAGCATAGCCACGCTAAGAGGCATTAGGTAGCGGCGATGACTCGCCCGATCATCATTTCGCTTGATTACCCTCACTTCGCCTTTGGCGGAAAGAGGGTGAGGCAAAACTCACTATTTCTTAGTAATTTTGTATCAATTAGTTATCAAATGATCTTTAATCAACATTTTGAGTATTTATTAAAAAAGCACCAGCTAAAGCGCACGGAGCAAAGGCTTAGGGTATTGTCTTTATTGTCGGGCAAAAAAGTGGCAACCTCGCAACCCGATCTGGAGAGCGTTATTGGCGATGTTGACCGTGTTACGTTATACAGGATATTGAGTGCGTTTGAAGAAAAGGGTATTATCCACAAAGTATTTGATTTAAACGGCACAGCTAATTATGCCTTATGCTCTGATAATTGTGATGAGCACGATCATCATGACGAGCATTTGCATTTTAACTGTACCAGTTGCAAAAACGTGTATTGTTTGGACGAACTGGATATGCCGCCAATAGTATTGCCTGCCGGCTTTAAGTTAGAGAAATTGAGTTTTAGCGCTACCGGCTTATGCCCAAAATGTATTAATAAAGAATCATAACATACTACCCCTAACGGTTAATGGATAAACCTTTTAATAAATTACAGTTAATTATGCTAAACAGCTTTTTGCTGGCCGTAGTTATATTTTTAAGCTCATTTACTGCTAAACAAGATACTTCGCAAAGTAGCACGTTCCGTTTTAAAACGGTGGTGATCGATGCCGGGCATGGTGGGAAAGATCCCGGTACACATGGCCTGCATTCCAACGAAAAGACGGTAGCCTTATCTATTGCCAGGAAACTGCGCGCAGCTATACAGGATCAAATGCCAAACATATATACCGTTATGACCCGGTCTGATGATACTTTTATTCCCCTGGACAGGCGATCGGCCATTGCGAATGAGCATAGTGGTAACTTGTTTATCTCTATACATTGTAATTCATCGCCCGAGGGCACTGGTTATAGCGATCATAAACAAAAAGGGACTATGATGCTGGTTTACGGTTTTCATCGGGTTAAAGAACAGTTAGAGGCTATCCGCGAGAACTCGTCTATCATGATCGAGAAGGATTATAAAACCAAGTATCAAAGCTATGATGAGAATGACCCGGTAAACCGTATATTGTTAAATGCCTACATGCAAAAATATCGCAAGCAAAGCATCCTTTTTGGCGATCTGTTGAACGAGCAATTTAAAACAGAGGGCCGCCAAACCATCGGCGTAAAAGAGCAAGGGATATTGGTATTGGCCCATAGCGCTATGCCCGCGGTTATGATTGAGACGGGCTTTATTAATAATCCTGCTGATGAAGATTACCTGACATCAGATGCCGGGCAATATGAAATTGTACAGGTAATAATTAAAGCGCTTAAAGCATATAAGGTTAAAACGGCGGTGCAGTAATTTATTTCGGATTTTGAATATTCGATTTCGGATTTTATTAACATCCTTTATAGACCTATCTAAATAATATATAACCAACCAATAACATGGACGAATTTGATAAAGCAATTGCGCAAATAGAAATAGATAACTCGAGCGAGATAAACGGGGCTCTGAAAGATTATTTTACCGTTTTAGAAAAAGAGAACGGCACCTATAATTTAAAATGGGAAAAGAATATATCAACCCATATACGCCATAAGGTTTCTAAATTGGTAAAGAAGTATTATATACCGAAGGCGGTATAGTGCATCGTTTTTAAAGCGTTTTGCATGCAAGAGCGATCGGCTCAATACATATTGTAGCAACGGATTTTAATCCGTTGACCAATATGAGCCACCTGTAATGAGTACCGTAAGTACGATGCATATCTTTTGGACGTGGCTTTGCTTATTGCCGGCACCACCTATATGGGCCGAACCTACGGTTCTTCGACTCGTTTTTGTTTCAATTTTCAACGGATTAAAATCCGTGGCTATAATATGATGCGAGGCTACGCCTCTGATTGAAATTTGATATTTCTTTACCGCCGAATATAAATTCGGACTAACATTAACTTATTGCAGTTGAAATTTATTTACCGCCAATATTAAACTCATTTGCTTTAACTTTTTTCCAGCGCTCGTCTATTTTTACATTATTAACATTGCCCACCATTGCCATAGCATCATCGCTGTCAAACTTAACTATGGCCGGGTAATTACCACCGATCATGTTGGAGTTTTCCCTGTTTACATGTAGTATATGTTCTGTATAAGTACTATCTGATAAAGTATATGTGCCAAATATGCTGGTCTTGGTAATATTGGTTTCCAGGTCAACCTCAATAACTGTAAAATGCGTTGGAGAATATGATTTGTATCGTTTATAACCATGTAATTGAGGCACTATGGCATTGCCTTTATAAGATATTTCGGTAAGTTCCCACGTACCAACAAGTTTATCTGAATTTAGTTGCGCTTTTGCAATAAAGCAACTGCAGGTTATCAGTAAGGCTATAAGGTATTTCATGTTTAAGGTTTTTTGGGTGATGTAATTGTAAGGTTTAATGTTTGGTTTTCAAAATAGTTTGGAGGAATAAAATTCTATCGGCGATGACTCACCCCGACATCGCTTTACTCATCGACCCTCTCTTCGCTAAACGGAAAGAGGGCTATATAATAGAAAAGAAACCCTCTTTCCGCCAAAGGCGAAGAGAGAATGTCCATCCGCCTTTAGGCGGAGTAGACCGGGTGAGTAATCGCCGCCATACAAGTTGATAATCTCATTTTAATCCCTAACTTTGATTTCAACAAACGGAAATGGTGTCTTCCGACTTAACCGCCCTAAAAAAGCTGATGGCGCCTACAAAAACTAATTAACCCGTGGCGTAGCCGCGCTTATTTTTTTGTAGGATAATCATGAAAAAAAAAGCTTTTAACTCTATCCATTTAACCATCTTAAAACATCTTGTCCGCTGGACGCTGATCACCGTGCCTATTGCAGCAGCTATTGGTTGTGTGGTGACACTTTTTTTATGGCTGCTTAACCTGGCTATTGATTATAGGTTTGCTCATCCCGAAATAATTTATTTTTTACCCATAGCAGGTATCGCTATTTACTTCGCCTATAAATTATGGGGAACAACCGCCATTAAAGGCAATAACCTGATCATGGACGAGATCCATAATCCTGGTGGTGGTGTGCCAAAAAGCATGACCCCGCTTATTTTGATATCGACAGTGGTTACCCAATTGTTTGGCGGCTCGGTTGGGCGCGAGGGAACCGCCGTGCAAATTGGCGGTAGTATTGCGCAAATGTTTAGCAAATGGTTCAGGCTAAATGCCGATGATACACGCGTTATACTTACAGCAGGTATTGCGGCAGGTTTCGGGGCGGTATTCGGTACACCTTTAACGGGGGCCATTTTTGCAATGGAGGTGTTAACGATTGGTCGTATACAGTACACCGCTTTAGTGCCCTGTCTGGTAGCCGCCATAGTAGGCGATATAACTGTGCTGGCCTGGGGTGTACATCATGAAACTTATCATATCGCTATAGTCCCCGCAGGGCATAACATATTATCCAACTATTTGCCATTGGATATTTTGCTGCTATCTAAAGTAATTGTGGCGTCTATTATATTCGGTTTAACCAGCTATTTGTTTGCCGAGGCGGTTCATGGTATTAAAACAGGCTTTAATAGTTTGATAGCTAAAAAATGGTTGATCCCTTTTATCGGCGGCTTAATAGTTATTGGGTTAACCATAATTATTGGCAAGCCCGATTATTTAGGTTTAGGCGTTAAGCCGCCACATCCTGGTGCAATAACTATATCATCGGCCTTTAACGCCGGCGGTGCCGATGCCTGGAGCTGGTTATGGAAAACTATTTATACCACCATTACCCTTGGCACCGGCTTTAAAGGCGGCGAGGTAACACCGTTATTTTATATTGGGTCGACTTTAGGTAATACACTGTCAACCGTGTTAAACGCGCCGGTAAGCTTATTTGCGGCATTAGGTTTTATAGCTGTATTTGCAGGGGCCACCAATACGCCGCTGGCATGTACCATAATGGGTATAGAGCTTTTTGGCAGTGAGTATGCCTTGTTTTTTGCCGTGGCTTGTTTTACGGCTTACTTTTTTAGCGGCAACTCGGGCATATATAGTTCGCAACGCATTGCGGTGCCTAAGATTTTAGATGATGAACCTTCCGTAGAAACCATAGCCGAAGCTGAAAACAAAAGGCAACGGTATATGCGCCGTAAATTGGTCAAGTATAAGATCGGCAGAAAGAAATAGAAGTGTATCAGCGGTGTCATCCGGGGTTATCCGAGGCAGCAAAAGCCTCTTATCTTTCAATCTTCACCTTTATAGGTAATTGTTTTTTTACAGAATACTGGCATTAAATTAACACAATTACATATTTGTGCCGTAATTTTACAAACTGTGATATTGGTCATATATCATCATTAAACCTGATAGTATCTTTACAAAAATTATTAGCCATGATCTTTATAATTGTTAATGTTATTTTTTGCCTGTCGTTTTTGGTATTTGCTTACCTTAATTTAAACGACATAGACTGGTACCTATGGGTGCCCATATATGCGGCGGTGGCCGCTTGTTGTGGCCTGGCTTGTTTTGGCATGTATTACCCCAATCTATATGTAGGGTTGACAACCTTTTACCTGCTCTACGCTGTTAAACTTTTCTTCGAGAAAGATGGCGTGCGCGATTGGATAGTAAAATATAACAAACCCAGCCTGGTTGAAACCATGCAGGCCGAAAAGCCTTTCATTGAAAACACCCGCGAGTTTTTTGGTTTGCTCATCATATCTGCCGCGCTGGTTATTGATTATTTGGTAGCAATACATGTTTAATTATAAAGTGGACGAGATCAGGTCGATATTAAAAGCTATTGTACAGGCCAATACAACTCGCGATGTATTAGCCTGGCTGGAAGAGAAGCGAGCGTTAAATACTTCGTTTGTATTGCTGCCGCGAAAAACGGGCAAGGCAATAATAAATATCACTGCCCATCAGTCGAAGCAGATAGATACTATAATCCCCGGTTTTTCTGTAGATGGTTGGAGCATAGATAGGTTGGGCCGCGCCTACCTGTTGCTGAATTTAGATGCATCAGATCAAAAGGAATACTTCCGTGTAATAGAGGCATTATTTTTAGCTGCCGAAATAGGGGAGTTGGTAGCCTTATATTCAACCTTACCATTATTAGCCTACCCGGAGATCTGGGTTAAAAGATGTTCGGAAGGTATCCGCAGTAATATTGGTAGTGTATTGGAAGCGATCATGTATCACAATCCATACCCCGCCCAAAACCTGGATCAAAGCGCCTGGAACCAATTAGTACTAAAAGCTTTTTTTACAGATAAAGACATCAATAAAATAATAGGGATTGATACCCGTGCTAACAAAGAACTAGCTTACATAATAAGTGATTATATACATGAACGCTGGGCGGCAAAACGCGAAGTAAATCCAAATTTGTGGAGATTAGTTGGTAAATTTATTGACGAAAAACTTTTTGAAGATATAAAACGGCTATTTGAGGAGGGTAATTTGGTGGATAGAAAAGCCGGGGCATTGGCAATTTCGCAGTCAAACTATCAACCCGCTATAGCGTTGTTAACTAAATACCCTGAGCTGGTAACAGCTATTGAAAACAAGAACTTAAACTGGGATAGTTTATCCCGGTAATAAAAATAAGGAAGATATGTGTTGCACCCATTCGTTTGAAGAAGTAAAGTCTGAACCCTTATCGCCGCCCGTTAGCCTGGATGGTATTAAGGGCATGAAGTTTTTTGACCCGCATGTGCATATGACATCGCGCACCACGGACGATTACCAGGCCATGGCCGATGCCGGCGTAGTCGCGCTGATAGAGCCTGCTTTTTGGCTGGGCCAGCCGCGTACGGGTATTGATACGTTTAGAGATTATTATAGCAGTTTGATAGGGTGGGAGCGTTTCCGCTCATCGCAATTTGGTATTAAGCATTATTGCACCATTGGCCTTAACTCGCGTGAAGCTAATAATGAAGCCTTGGCCGAGCAGGTAATGGAGATACTGCCGTTGTTTATCTACAAAGAAGGTGTAGTTGGCATTGGCGAAATAGGTTTTGACGACCAAACCCCTGCCGAAGAAAAATACTATCGCTTACAATTAGAACTGGCTAAAGAGTCGGGCCTGCCGGTGCAGATCCATACCCCGCACCGCGACAAAAAAGGCGGTACCAAACGCAGTATGGACATTGCCATAGAGCATGGCCTTGACCCGTATAAAGTTATTGTAGATCATAACAATGAAGAAACCGTAAAAGAGGTTTTAGATCGTGGTTTTTGGGCGGCGTTTACCATCTATCCGTTTACCAAAATGGGAAACGAGCGAATGGTTGATATTGCCAAACAATATGGTTCAGAACGTATCATGGTTAACTCGGCTGCCGATTGGGGCATAAGCGATCCACTGGCAGTACCAAAAACTGCCGCCCTCATGAAAATTCGTGGTATCAGCGCGGCGGATATTGAGTTGATCACCTATCGCAACGCTATCACCGCTTTCGCGCAAAGCGGGCAAATAGACGAGGCCGACTTTGCATCCGCAGGAAGCGCTATAGATCAAAGTCAGAAGTTTGAAGGCAATACCATTTTACGTGGCGGGCAACAGCCGCGTATTGATAAATCGTCCATCATAATAAGCTAATATGGCACATAAATTAACCGTTTATTTAAGGCTGATGCGCCCGGCAAACCTTGTAACCTCGGTTGCCGATGTACTGGCTGGCGTAGCTATATCCGGTTATTTTTATCACTTAACTTTTAACGCAAACAGCTTTTATCCCATTGTTTTGCTTTGCCTGTCAACCATTGGCCTGTACGGTGGTGGTATTGTTTTTAACGATGTTTTTGATGCCGAACTGGACAAAGCAGAGCGACCCGAACGTGCCATTCCCAGCGGGTTGGTCAGTAAAAAAGAGGCATTCTATTTAGGTGCGTTTTTATTAATCTGGGGTATTGGTTTTGCTTTCTCCTACAGTAACCACGCCGGTGCCATTGCAGTAGCTATAGCGTTTTTTGCCTTGTTGTATAATAAAGTAAGTAAACATTATGCTTTCGTTGGTCCGCTAAATATGGGATTATGCCGTGGGTTAAATTTACTGCTGGGTATCAGTATTGTGGTGCCGGCTATTAGCGAGTTTTATTATCTGACCGTCGTTCCTATCGCCTATATATTCTCTATCACCATGATAAGCCAGGGCGAGGTGCATGGCGGCAATAAACGTAATTTATATATCGGTGGTGTCTTATATGCTTTGGTTATCTGCGCTATTCTTTACTTCGCTTTGCGCCAGGCGCAATGGCTAACCATTTTTTTTGTTTTGCCTTTTGTTTGGATGATATACAAGCCATTAATTAACGCTATAAAAAATCCCATTGGTAAAAATATCGGTCTTGCTGTAAAAGCCGGGGTTATCTCGCTAATATTAATGGATGCCGCATGGGCCGCTGCATTCGGCGCTATTTGGGTGGCTGTATTTATTGCTTGTTTATTGCCGGTATCTATGTGGTTTGCGAAGATGTTTGCGGTAACGTAGGCTGCGTTACTTCCTTGTTGTCATTGCCGCGCTCGTTCCTCGCTCGCAATGACAGAAAGCCACACGCCTTACCATCCCCCTAATTCCATTCTAATCCAAACTCAATATTTTCGTCAAATTTTGGATATATAGGCGATATTAATTTTATGTTTTAGATATTCGCTTTTTGATATGGAATATTTACAGCAATCGTTTAGTGTAAAATTTGAGTACAAAGTCTTTTTTACCACAGGTATTTTTGATTTAACCAATGAAGGTTTCAATGACTTTTTAGTTGCCGATTCAACATCAGCCTCGCTAAAAAAGATACTGTTTGTGGTAGATCAGGATGTGCTTAAAGCTAAGCCCGAACTGGCTGATAAAATAAGGCGCTATTTCGCTATCCATAAAGCCGCGCAATTGATCCCCGAAATTATATTAATGCCCGGCGGCGAAACCGTTAAAAATGACGAAAGCCATTTTAGCAAGCTGCTGGATATTATTAATCAATACAGTATTGACAGGCATAGCTATGTTGCTGCCATTGGCGGCGGCTCGGTGTTGGATATGGTAGGTTATGCCGCCACGGTTTCGCATCGTGGGGTTAAACATATCCGCATACCAACTACCGTACTGTCGCAAAACGACTCGGGCGTGGGGGTTAAAAACAGCATTAACTACTTTGGCAAAAAAAACTTCCTCGGCACGTTTGCGCCGCCGGTAGCCGTTTTTAATGACGACCAGTTTTTGCTGACCTTATCTGACCGTGATTATCGATCAGGCATTGCCGAGGCCATAAAAGTATCGCTAATAAAAGACGCTTCGTTTTTTGAGTGGTTAGAAAATAACGCGTCTGCCCTGGTGGCCCGCGATATGGATACCATGAAATATTTAATAAAACGTTGTGCCGAACTGCATTTAAACCATATAGCCGGTCTTGATCCGTTCGAGAAAGGCTCATCCCGTCCGTTGGATTTTGGGCATTGGAGCGCGCATAAGCTGGAGCAGCTAACCAATTTTAAAGTTTTACATGGCGAGGCGGTTGCAATGGGTATAGCTTTAGATACCGTTTATTCCAACCTATCAGGCAAATTAGATATTGACGCAACCCATCGGGTTGTTAACCTGATAAAAAAGATTGGGTTTGAGATCACTCACCCACTATTAGAAATAACAGGCAACGACAGCCCAATATTAATAGGACTACAAGAATTTAGAGAACACTTAGGCGGCGAACTAACCATTATGCTGCTTAATAAAATTGGCGAGGGTGTAGAGGTGCATGAAATGGATGCGGCCCTTATTAAAAAAGCCAGCGAGATTTTGAAGAATGAATACGCTGCGGTGAGCGCGGTGTAAATAAAGATAACCAATTCCCTCCCTCGGGAGGGGTGTGTAGGACTGCGTTGTGGCAGGGAGGGGTTTATACGCTTTGTCAAACCCCTTCCTCCTCCTTCCCAAGGGAAGGAATCGCACAATCCCACGCGCTTGTATGACTGCCTAATTTTGAGTTTTAACCATGCAACTAGCTATCGGACATTTAACGTACTGTACCAATATCCATCCCGGCGAGAACTGGCCATCGCATTTTGCTGCTTTAAAACAAAACTTTCCGAGTATAAAGTCGCAGGTTTCTGCGGATAGATCAATGGGTATCGGCCTGCGTTTATCAAACGTAGCAAGCGTTGAGCTGGATAAACCCGGCAACCTGGCCGAGTTTAAACAATGGCTCACAGAGAATGATGCCTACGTTTTTACCATGAATGGTTTCCCTTATGGCGAGTTTCATCATATCGCCGTTAAAGACCAGGTACATGCACCCGACTGGACAACCCAATTGCGTGTTGATTACACGTTGCGGATGTTCCATATCCTTGCCCATTTATTGCCAAAAGGTATGGATGGCGGTATCTCAACCTCACCATTAAGCTATAAGCATTGGTATAAAACCGATGAAAAACTACAGGAAGCCAAAAAAATCGCGACAGCAAATATTTTAGCAATCGCCGAAGAGTTAATAAAGATAAACCAGGACAAAGGCATAAATATGCACCTGGATATTGAGCCCGAGCCGGATGGCGTTTTAGAGACTGGCGAAGAGTTTATTACCTGGTATGAGTCTGTTTTATTGCCGATGGGTAAGGAACGTATCGTTCAAAAATTTAAGGTGCCTGCGGATGAAGCCGAACTATTAATAAAGCAGCATATTACTTTATGTTATGATGTTTGCCACTTTGCCATTGGGTATGAGCCGCATCAGCAGGTTGTTGATGAGCTGGAAGCCAAAGGATTAAAAGTAGGTAAGATCCAGATCAGCGCGGCGCTAAATGCGGTATTGCCTGAAGATGTGGATCTGCGCGAGCCTATAAGAAACGCTTTCGCCCGGTTTGACGAATCTACCTATCTGCACCAGGTAGTGGCTAAAGAAATAAATGGCAAACTACTGCGTTATCCTGACTTGCCGGAAGCTTTGGCCGATATTGAAAACCCGTTGGTTGAACAATGGCGGGCGCATTTTCATGTGCCTATATTTACCGAGGAATATGGTTTGGTGCAGTCGACACAATCAGATATTATTGAGGTATTAAATATCCAAAAAAATAAAGCATTTACCGCCCATTTGGAGGTAGAGACCTACACCTGGGGTGTTTTGCCTGATGCTAAGAAACTGCCCATAAATGATTCGATAGCACGCGAGCTGAACTGGGTTATAGACCAATTATAAAACTAAGCTATCATGAAAAAAACGGTTGTAATAGATGTTGTTGGCTTATCAAAATCTGTAATAGGCGAGCATACCCCGTTTATAAAAAAATATATTGCCGATAGGCATATCACTACTATCGAGCCTGTTTTGCCGGCGGTTACTACATCGGTGCAGTCGACCTACCTTACCGGCAAATGGCCTGCTGATACCGGGATTGTGGGTAACGGCTGGTATGATCGTGCAGACTCTGAAGTGAAATTTTGGAAACAATCAAACAAACTGGTTAACGGCGATAAGATTTGGGATAAAGCCAAAAAAGAGGACCCCGCCTTTACCAGCGCCAATATGTTTTGGTGGTACAATATGTACTCGACCGCCGATTACTCGGTAACACCGCGCCCGCAATATTTGGCTGATGGACGTAAAATGCCTGATTGTTATTCGCAACCCGGCGAGTTAAGAGATACTTTGCAAGATAAGCTGGGTCAATTCCCATTATTTCAATTTTGGGGGCCTGGGGCCAATATTAAGTCTACCCAGTGGATAGCCGATGCATCGATGCTTAATGATGATCTGCATAACCCAACGCTTACAACCATATACTTACCTCATCTTGATTATTGCCTGCAAAAGTTTGGCCCCGATCTTTCAAAGATCAGTAAGGAACTGAATGAGATAGACGCGGTGGTGGAGCAATTGGTGACCTTTTATAAAAAGAAGGATGCCGAGATCATTATCCTGTCTGAATATGGTATTGCCCCGGTAAGTAACCCGGTGCATTTAAATAGATTGTTCCGCGAGAATGGTTTGTTGCAGATCCGGGTAGAACGCGGCCTGGAATTGCTGGATGCCGGAGCATCAAAAGCCTTTGTAGTGGCCGATCACCAGATAGCGCATATTTATATCAACGACCCATCCGTAGCCGAAAAGGTAAAGGCCCTGCTTAAAAATGTAAAGGGAATTGAGCTGATACTGGATAAGGAAGAGCAAAAGAAACACCATATTAACCACGAGCGCTCTGGCGATATTGTAGTGGTGGCTGATAAAGATAGCTGGTTCACCTATTACTTCTGGCTGGATGATGCCGTGGCGCCCGACTATGCGCGCTGTGTTGATATCCACAAAAAGCCAGGCTATGACCCGGTTGAAATGTTCATGACCTCCAAAGGCCGCGCGGCCTATAAGTTACTACGCAAACTGGCCGGCTTTAGGTATGTAATGGATGTGATCCCGCTGGATGCCACGCTGATTAAAGGCTCGCACGGACGTACCAATATTACTGATGAATACAAGGCTGTTTTAATAACGGATGACGCACAAAAGGATGTTTTGCCTACGGATGTATTTGATGTGATTTGGAAGAGTTTGAAAAAATAACCGCCCGGTATGGGTTTAACTTGCGCTCGTTTGCAACGAGTGCTTAACGTGGGTTAGCATTTACAATGCGATACAATCGCAAGACCATATTAAGCACTCGTTGCAAACGAGCGCAAGAAGGTGAATATAAGGCTGTTTTAATAACTGATGATGTACAGAAAGATGTGCAGCCTACCAACGTGTTTGATGTTATTTGGAAGAGTTTGAAAAAATAGATAACCATAACCCGTTAAAGCGTCCACGCTTTAACGCGTAAAAATGCGAGCGTCTGCGCTCGCGATCACACAAAGTGAACGTACACGTTCATTAAAACATTCAGTAAGCGTGGACGCTTTACCGGGCGGGTGACCGTATAACCTTGCTTTGTCCTCAATCACCCCAAATGTTGTCTTTTTTGACCATGATAATTTTGGTACCTGGTGTTTAAGTTTGTATTTATGAAATATATGGTCATTATGTCTAATTTAGCTATCGCCGCTACGGAAATATTTAGTAAACCGTGGACGCTTTACTGGGTGGGACAAGAATTAACTTTGACGAACAATAGATAAAAATTATGAGCAAAATTATCTTTGACAGCGGGATATCATTGGATGGCTTTTTCGCAGGCGATAACCGGAGTCCAGACAACCCAATGGGCGGCGTTTCAGGACAACTCCATAAGTGGATGTTTAAACAAAAAGCATTTTGGAAAAACATCAATATGGAAGGCGGTGAAGAATACGGTGCAGACAGTAAGTTAATTGATGATGTGTTTGCAGGAACAGGGTCTTACATTATGGGGAAGCGAATGTTTGAAGAAGGCGAAGTCCATTGGAAAGAAGATCTATACAAAGCGGATGTTTATGTGCTGACACACGAAGAACGCGAGCCCTGGGTTCAAAAAGGGACAACAACTTTTTATTTCATCAATGACGGAATACAAAGCGCATTAGAAAAAGCAAAACAATCAGCCAAAGGAAAAGATATAAGGATACAAGGTGGTGCGGATACTATTCAACAATATCTTAATGCAGGGCTTGTAGACGAATTTTTTATTCACATTGCTCCCGTTTTTTTAGGAAGTGGTATCCGGCTGTTTGATGGTATGGACAAAGACAAATATGATATTCAAATTGTAGAAGTAATATCATCAGACTTGACAACACATTTGAGATACAAATTAACGAAGAAATAAGAACGACTACCGCTAACAGAGGTTATAAGTAAGCGGGTATTATTATAAATTCAGTTATATTAGACAAAGAAAATCCACAATATTTAAAACTTACCGTTAGTCCGAGATTATAAATCCGGACTAACAGGAAATGCGGGCCTATTAATGCATTACTACTAAACAATTAAATTACCTAATCATAATTATCATGAACAAGACAACAATCAACATTATTTACTGGATCTCAACCGGGCTGATACTGGCTATGATGCTTTTTTCGGCAGCCTCAAGCTTTATGGAAAACCCCGATGGCGCAAAAATGATGACAGCAATAGGGTACAGGCCTTATGTATTACATCTTTTAGCGGTAGCAAAAATATTGGGCGTAATAGCTATCCTTACACCAGGTTTTCCGCGGCTTAAAGAATGGGCTTATGCGGGTTTTACGTTTGATCTTATCGGCGCAACCTATTCTTTTTATGCTTCGGGCTTTGCTTTTAAAGACTGGGCATTTATGGTGGTATTAATTGTCGTATTGGCGTGCTCGTATATTTTCTATCATAAACGGTTAAAGTTAAAAGGGACAGCAGCCGGAAGCGTGGCATAACCTCAATACATTAAAGCTGGATCAAGTAAAATGAATATCGTAATCCGGATCTGGCGCGATGCAGCGGTGGCCTGAGAGCGGCGTACTCGTGACTTTTAATGTGCTTATGCGGCAATGCACTTATTATTCTTATCGTTTGCCTGGCATTACAAAGTACGGCAACATTTGCCTGATAAAGTGGTGGCGTTACTTTGTCACCACATTTTAAGTTAAGTTTTTTAACCGGCGGGGCAGTTGCGGTTAACGCACCAATGAGTACGCATAAAGTATGGTAAAAAGTTGCAAATTTTGGTGCTTATATGGGTAATAAACAGGCATAAATGGCAACTAAAAGGGTATATATGGCAACTATTGGCAGTTTTTTGTAAAATGATATAAATCAATAATTTATCAACCAAAAATCGTCCTGATTTTTTATGTTTTTTACAGTTTTCAGGATTTAAATTATCATTCTTTTTATTGCGACAATCCATGTAAATTACAGCCTCCAATTATAAAATAAAATGGTTCGTAATTCAATTAGTATTATTGCCCTAATAGTTTGCCTCGGCTTAACCGCTAAGGCGCAACAAGTACAGGAAATGGCCCCCGGTGTAACGCGGGTTACGGTGGGTGAGGTCGATAAGTTCTCACCCTACAACATCCTGCAAGAAAAACCAAAGGTTGAAGCCATGAAGCAGCTCCCGGCGACTGATATGGGTGTCGACCCTAAAAGTATCCGTGTGGAAATAACCCCACGCGGTGCCATTGTGCACATCCCATTAGGTAATACCGAAGAATTGTACGGCTTTGGCTTACAAATGAACTCATTCAGGCAGCGAGGACTAAAAAGGCGACCAATTGTAAACGATAACCCGCTAAACGACCTGGGGTTTACGCATGCGCCAACAACCTTTTATTTATCAACCAAAGGGTATGGCATATTTATCAATACTTCACGCTATACAACGTTCTATTGCGGCACACATAAACAGGTTAAGGGGGATGTGAATGCTAATACCGGTAGTGGTAATTCGTCTGCGCAATCAGTTGAAGACCTTTATAAAAACACCAACAACAAATCGGGCGAGGTTATAGTAGATATCCCCGGTGCCAAAGGTGGCGACGTGTTCATTTTTAACGGCCCCACCCTTAAAAACGCATTACAGCGATATAACTTATTCTCGGGTGGCGGTGCTATGCCTGCTATATGGGGCATGGGCGTTCAATATCGAATGAAGGCTGATAGCAAACAACAGGACGTTTACAATATGGCCAACTATTTCAGAGAGAACCATATCCCCTGCGATGTTTTTGGGTTAGAACCTAAATGGCAAACAGCTTCATATTCTTGCTCATACGTTTGGAACCCGGAGAACTTCCCGGCACCGCAAGAGCTGATTGACAAAATGAAAGCCCAGGGCATTAAGCTTAATTTATGGGAGCATGCTTATGTTGCACCTGCATCGCCTATTTATAGTTCGTTAGCCAGTAGCGCCGGCGATTATAAAGTATGGAATGGCCTCGTGCCCGATTTCGCAGGTAAAACTGCCCCAACCATATTTGCAGATTACCACAAAAAAACCTTTGTAGACAATGGCGTTTCGGCATTTAAAATGGATGAGTGCGATAACTCCAACCTTACAGAAGGCGGCGCTGTTTGGGCATTCCCGGAACTATCGCAATTCCCATCAGGTATTGACGGCGAGCAGATGCACCAGCAGTTTGGGACGCTGTACTTCCAAACCATGTATAATATCTATAAAAAAGCCAATAAGCGATCTTATTTTAACATACGGTCTTTAAACGGTTTTGCTTCATCATACCCGGTATCATTATATAGTGATACTTATGTTCACAAAGAATATATCAGGATGATCAGCAATGCAGGGTTTTCGGGCTTATTATGGTCGCCGGAGGTTAGAGAGTCGGCATCTATTACAGAACTTTGCCGCCGCTCGCAAACAGCTATATTATCATCACAAACGGTATTTAACAGCTGGTATTTAAAAAGCCCGCCCTGGCTGCAATTTGATCGAAATAAAAATAACCGCGGCGAGCTATTGCCAAATGCTAAAGAAGCGGAGGCGCATATCCGTACATTGCTTAATTTCAGGATGAGTTTTATTCCATATCTATATACCGCATTTGCTAAATACCACCGCGAAGGTGTACCGCCATTTAGGGCATTGGTTGTTGACTATCCGGAAGATAAGGCCACCTATAATGTTTGGGATGAATATATGATTGGTGACAATGTATTGGCAGCTCCTATATCAGATAGCGCATCAAGCCGTAAAGTGTATTTACCCAAAGGTAATTGGTATGATTTTAATACCAATAAGCTGTATGAAGGCGGGCAAACTTATACTGTAACTACGGGCCTGGAGCAGATACCAATATTTATTAAAGAAGGGACCATTTTGCCCATGGCTAAGCCGGTAGAGTTTGTTTTGCCGAATACCATCTTTGACGTGACTTGTTACGTATATGGAAAGAACCCGAACACTGCAGAGCTTTTTGAAGATGATGGAACTACATTTAATTTCGAAAAAGATAGTTTTAATATTTTAAATCTCGATTGGCAAAAGGGCAAAGGAAATGTAAGCAGAAAAGGCGGTTTTAAACCTAAAGTATATAATATTAAAAATTGGGTAAACATTTAATAAATAACAAGTACCCATATATTTACACTGGCGCCACTGTTAGGGGATGACATATAAGTAACAGTACCTTTTAGATACTCTATACGAGCAATTATTTATTCGCAATATATTAAGCCCATATTTGTTTAAGTGGTTTAAAGTTTTTAGTATTGGGAAGATTTTGAAGTCAAGTCAAAATAAAAAAACCAATAATTATTATAAAACCATAGTCTACTAAAATAGAGACTGATAAATGGCATACTTACAATGGCTATGTAAAAAACAGGCATGGTAATTCTATAGGTGCACTATCAGCCTTATAACTTAAAATAATATGCAAAGAAGAACTTTCATGAAAAACACCGGCTTATTAGGCACAACTTTGTTGCTTAGCAAGTTGCCTACATTTGCACAAGCGGGTTATCCTGCCGTTAGGGTTACGCAAAGAAACTTTAGTAGTGTGGCTATAGAGGATGCTATTACAGAGTTTAGCAAAAACGTAGAGGACAAGGAGTTGGCCTGGTTGTTTAACAACTGTTTCCCTAACACTTTAGATACTACAGTAACCTTTACCGAGAAAGATGGCAAGCCTGATACTTATGTTATTACCGGTGATATAGATGCTATGTGGCTGCGCGATAGCAGCGCGCAGGTATATCCTTATTTGCACTTTATTAAACAAGATAAAAAATTACAGCAGCTTGTAGCCGGGGTTATTAATCACCAGGCTAAATGTGTGCTAAAAGATCCGTACGCTAATGCGTTTTATAATGACCCTGACAAGGTAGGAGAGTGGGCACATGATGATACCAAAATGCAACCCGGCCTGCACGAAAGGAAATGGGAGATAGACTCGTTATGTTATCCAATCAGGCTGGCTCATAAATACTGGCAACTTACCGGTGATACAACGCCGTTTGATGATAAATGGAAATCTGCAATAGCGCTTACTTTAAAAACATTTAAAGAGCAGCAACGCAAAACAAACCAGGGCCCTTACAGATTTCAGCGCAAAACCGCCTGGGCTACAGATGGTGTGCCAATGAACGGTTATGGTTACCCTGTAAAACCTAATGGATTGATTTGCTCGGCATTCCGTCCAAGTGACGATGCTACTATCTATATGTATTTAATTCCATCAAACTTCTTTGCGGTAGTTAGCTTAAAGCAAGCGTCAGAGATGGTTAGCAAAATATCAAAAGATGCCCCTTTAGCTGCCGAGCTTCGTGCATTGGCGGCCGAGGTTGAAGCGGCGTTAAAGAAATATGCGGTTATTAATCACCAAACCTTTGGTAAAATATACGCCTACGAGGTGAATGGTTACGGAAGCTTTAACCTGATGGATGATGCCAACGTGCCTAGCCTATTAGGATTGCCGTATTTAGATGCAATGCCTAAAACTGATCCTATCTATCAAAATACACGTAAAATGTTGTTGTCGTCAAACAATCCGTTCTTCTTTAAAGGTAAAGCCGGCGAAGGTATTGGCGGCCCGCACGCGGGTAAGGATATGATATGGCCGTTGGGTATAATTATGCGCGGCTTAACAAGCAGCAGTGATGCAGAAATTAAACACTGCATTGCCATGTTAAAAAGCAGCAATGCCGGTACGGGCTTTATGCACGAGTCGTTTCATAAAGACGATGCCAAGCATTTTAGCCGTAAATGGTTTGCCTGGGCTAATACTTTGTTTGGCGAGTTTTTATGGGAAACCTATAAAGCTAAACCACATTTGTTAGCTTAATGATATTGCGCGTACCAGCGAAAGGATAAGTGATTCACAAAATAGTGAATCACCTGAATCACTATTTGCCTGTGACCCGTGATAAACTAACTAGTATTGGCATGATCAATTGTGCACATTATTAGAGTTTTACCTCGAACACTTTGTTGGTGGACAACACCAATAATGGCGGACAGAAGGCAGAATTGAGCAATAAATACCCTAACAAAAAGGCCTGTAGATTTTTATATCTACAGGCCTTTTTGTTAGGGTATGACTTAATAAAGTTTTATTGAACCGTATAAGTATATACCTGCCTTCCAAGTTCGCCTGCGGCGTTAATGCCTTCTACAATAACTTTATAACTACCCGGACCATCGCCGTTATAAAAAACAAGTGAGGTTTTTCCGTCCGCATCAGTTTTTACGCGTGGGTTCCAATAAATAGTTGATCGTAGATCTGTTATTTTATCAGCAGTTGCAGCATTGTCGTATTTTGGTGTATAAAACTCGCGCACTTTATTAAATCCTTTAGGCGATATATTGATAATGTTTGGATTGTATTGTCTGCGCGAAGTGCCTAATCTGGTTAATATCAATACAGATTTAGCGCCCAAAAAATTAACCATTGCCATATTTGTGCTTACTACCTCTATTTTGGCAACATCTTCCGGCAAAATACTGCCATCTAATATTTCTGATATTTCATCGCTGGTTGTAATCTTCCTGCCATCAACAATAAGCCCGACATGGGTTGTCCTGTCCTGCATATCCTGTAAGAATGATTGGCCGTGGTCGTCAAGTTGAACGCTAATACCTTGTAACCTGCCTTGTAGGGCCATTGCCAGGGTAATATAGTTTTCGGGATTGTCAATAGTAAGAACTCTATCTGCAGACTCCTCGGGTACTTTAAACATTCCTTGTGGGGTTATATTCGCATCAGCTTTAACTTTGCGAGCCCTTATCCTTACTTCTTTTAACCGTTGCACCTTATCCAACTGGCCTGTTTTTTCATATATATCATCCAGTTTTTTGCCATTATCAATATAAGCTTTTAAGGTGGCGTTAATATTGGTGCTTACATCTGCTAGGTTTTTATTTTTGCTTAATTTGAGTCTTGGTAATGTATCTATGAATATTTTGGCGTGATCGCTGTTTTTTTCGGTTTTAGCTTGTATGGCAAACTTAACACTGTCAAGCAATAGTATCCCGTCAAACTTAAATTTCCCATCGGCATCGGTTGTAGTGCTTTTAACAACGTTAGCTTTTAATGACACCATTGAAACGTTTGCATTGGCCATTGGCTTGTTTGTAAGTGTTGTCACCCGGCCAGATATTACAGCACCCAGACTCTCGGCCTCAAACATTGGTTTTGCCATAACGGTTGTTATTTCTTTCCAGGCAAATCTGCGGTAGCCTTGTGTTAGCATCAGATTGTCCAGTGCTTTATCCACATCTTCAGATACCGCGGTGAAATAATAGTTAGGTTTTTCAATGTAACCTTTCAGATCAGAGGTTAATAAAATATTTGTAAATATTGTAGTTTCAACATTTTCATCAACAGGCACTTTACTTTGGTCAATTACAGCTACCGAGAAATTGCCGGGTACACCTTTGCCTTTACTATCCTTCGCATCAAGAGATATTAATACCGATTCTTTACCCTTGTAAGTGTTTTTGGCAGTTTTAAGATTGAGCTGCATCAGATCGTTACTTCTTATAAATGCAACGCGCTCATTTAAAGGTTCGCCGGCACTATTAAAAATAGTGAACTGGGCTATACCCGTAGGGAACAGTTTTTTCTCCAGCCATATAGAGGTACTGGCCCTTGCTATTTTTACCGGCGAGGCAACAATTGTTTCGCCGCTTGATTGTGCTATGAAGCTTATGCTTGGCGCAACAGCCACTTGTTTAGCTGATGCTCCTATCCTTACCAGGATACTATCTTTATTAGGCTGGTAAACGCTTAATACAAAACCATCGTCAGCCGCTTTAGGCAAGACAATGGTTTTTGTTGTACCATCGGCAAAGCTTATTTGTGCCTTATAGTTTTTACCTGCTTCGGGCCTTAACAAGAAACTCCCCATGCCCGCATGCATGCTTTCTATTTCGCCCACTTCATTATTAGCATCATCAACAATTTTGCCTTTAACGGTAGCACCTGTTCCGTCCACACCTGTAGCTTTAAATCCAACACGCGAAGAAATCCCATTAACCAGGTTGCCGCTTTCAGGAAAGAATTGCACATCACTTTGATATAAAGATGCCTTGATAGGGAACTCTCTTACTATAGGATATTTATCAGATCCCTGTAAGACGGTCCGGATGTAAGCTCCGCTTAAATTAACATTGTGCTCATTCTCAATGCTGATACTAAGGCTGCCTAATGCATCAGTTTTAACATTACGGGTGCCAATTACCTTGTTATTAATAACTATCTGGTATTTTACGTCTCTGCCGCCAAGCGCTTTACCTTCATCATCAGTATAATTTAATAAAGCGGTTAAAACGGGTTTATTGTTTATGTCTTTATACTGGTAGTCGGCTTTGGTGATAATATTATCACTTACCAGGCTGCCTACGGTAAAAGTTTTATCAAAAAAATAATCCTCGCCGGCGTTACGCATCCATTTGGTATAGGCCCTTATGCGATAACTGCCTTCTTTTAAGTCATCCCCCAGCGAAAACTCACCCACTACCATGCCAGAGATTATAGGTAGTTTTATTGATCTTACAATAGAGTCTTTTTCGCTGATCAGATCAACATTTAATGCGCCGCTTAACGCCGAAAGCTGGTGCCTGCTGCCAATGGTTATATAGCCTTTAAACCAGATGGTATCGCCCAGTGCATAATAGGGTTTGTCCATGTGCAGGTAAACTTTTTCTTGCGGATTGCTATCTGTCCATTTTTGCAGTGCAGCAACTAGTTTATCAATAGGGTCATCGCCTTTTGGAATAAAAGCTAGGAGCAGCAAAAGCGAACAGAATAATCCAAGCTTGATAGAGAGTTTGTTTAATTTCATTGTATTTAGGTTTTAGGTTAGTTTATATAAGGTAGTTACTAACAGATATTAAGTATAGACTAGTAAGTACACCATAGGTTTAGTTAACACAGTAAAAAAACATAAATTAATTGATAGATAAAAGTGTTGTAAGAAGAATTTTACTATTGGTGATAAGTGTGGACAACCTTTTTTACTAAAGTAGTAAGCATACCTGGTATTTAGTGATATTTAGTGGTATGACGGAATACAGAGGGGCCTAATATTGTGTAATAATGTAAGTATTAATTTATTCTTAATTTATTCTTAATTGTATTCTGTAAATAGGTAGCCCCGATGGGCATACCGTCATGCTGGATCCTTATATCGAACTTGTGTTAAGGTAAGAAATGTGTCATCGAATGATAGAGACTGGGCTATTTTTCGACTCATTTAAGTATATCAAATCCATAGGATAGCCGTAAAAACTGTGTTTTTGTGTTTTTTTAAGCTTTTTTTAATAAAATTTTAAGATTTATTTGGAATATATTAAATTATTATTTGTATCATTGTCAAAGTGAATATCCTCTTAGCAGAAGCGAAAGGTGTTCTACAACCAATTAGAATAACGACCAATTTATTTTTATTGCCCTAATTACAATCAATTTATTTACTATTATAAACCAGCTATGATCAAAAATTTACAAAAACCCTTCGGAGTGAATCCTCCCGGCACTACTTACTATGAATTTCTGAATAATCGACTAACGGGTGTTAGTACAGATTTTAGTTCAGCTAAATTTTAATAGTCCAAGCAAGCTAAAAAGATTTACATTTTAATTCCGATATATCTATCAGTCTTTATTAAAAAGGATTGAAACCATTCGTCGGTATTAAAATACTCTATTACAACAAACAATTAATAAACAGTTTTTTAATCAGTTAATACTTAATTATCTGTTATGCGCATTATTGCAATTATAACTTTCCTGGGCGTGCTATGTACAACTACGTACTCCTTTGGCAATACAGCTATGTATGCACGTGTCTCAAGCCACACCAAAATTAAAGGGGGCATCCGGCTAAAGCATGCTCTCAAAATGAGGCAAGACACCACTCGTAAAACTGTAGATACCACAGCAAAAGATTCGGCTGTAAGTATTTTGCCACCTAACAAAACCATTGCGAAAAGACTTGAGTCTAAGACCAACATGGTTAATCCTGAAAAACTATCTACCTTCCCGGCAATTTCCTTGCAACAGTACTTAAAAGGAGAAGCGGCAGGTGTTTATGTTAATGAGCCAACCAGCGAACCAGGAACTCTTCAAAACATGTTTATACATGGAACATCACAACCATTATTATCCGCACGTGAAGTTTACGCAACCCAGCCGCTAATTGTATTAGATGGCGTTCCTTTGGTTGCAGAGCATCCTTTTGCGTTTGATATCCAACAGTATAAATATGATAGGATAGGGACCGCAACTAATACGCTGGCCACTGTTCAGATGGCCAACATTGAGTCGATCGAGGTATTAAAAGGCTTAGATGCGACAGCTATCTACGGCCCTAAAGGCGCAAATGGTGTTATTGTGTTAACAAGCAAAGGTGCTACTACTAAAAGAAGAATTACTTTTGATAGCTACGCAGGTGTTGTAACACCAAACGCGGTTACTACTGTTAACGGTAGGTTTGAAAACAATTTCAGAAAACAGTTTTCTGATAAATATACTGCAACCGGGGCTTTCTCAAATAGTGATACTTATCCTTTGTTTTTAAGTGATTCATTAAATAATGCATTTTATGGTCCATCTAACTGGAATGATTTGTATTATGGCAGCCAGGCAATTTATAGTGTAAACGCAAGTATAAGTGGAGGTGATGAGCGCGCTAACTTTAGTTTCCAATTAGGAGACACGAAGAGTGGCGGCATTGCTGATAATACTAAAATGGATCGTTATAACGCTCGTTTCTTGCTGAATATGAAGCCGCTTGAGTGGTTTACATTTAGCGCAATGGTTAACGCAGATCGTTTACTACGTGATCGTAACAGAAACGTACGCGACAGGTTAGCTCAGGTTAATTATATACCTGATTTGAGCACGCCATTGGCTCCTAATAAAGACAAATATCAATTATATCTTGATCAATTTGATGGTGGTTTTGACAACAACAAAAACAACCTGGTTAATGGTTATGCAAAATTTGGTATAGACTTAGGTAAGTTTAAATTTGTTACCACTTATAACATTGATTACAATGAAGGCTATCGTGATATTTTTTATCCAAGAACGTTATTGCAAACTACAAACTATGCATCTAACTACTTTGGATATAACGAGCGTACTACTATAGATAACGTTGCTACTTATGATTATCAAATAAATAAGGATCATAAGTTCAACTTTACATTAGGTAACGTTATACAGTACGATTTTTACAGGTACACCTATGATTATGCCTATAAAGGGAGTAATGATTTTATCAAGTTAAACTTGTTAAACTCTGATCCTACCAAATCAAACTATTTAACACCAATTGTATATAAAAGCCAGTTAATTTATAAGTTTTTAGATAAAACACAGAATAACCAATTATCATTCTATGGTAAAGCAGATTATTTGTTAAAAGATAAATACACCTTCTCTTTATTGTTAAGAGCAGATGGTTCTTCAAATCAACAACCAACAAATCGTTGGTTCTACTCACCGGTATTATCTGCTGGCTGGGATTTGAAAAAAGATTTATTTGCTAACAAAAACAGTATATCTGAACTTAGCTTACATGCTAGTATAGGTAGAATGGGTAGGTATGAAAACTTTGATAATTATGCTCAAGGCCCTCAATACACTGCCTTTGTTGGCTTTAGTGGTAACTTAATTACACCAGGCTATGATGGTTTGGCTACATTATCTCGTCCATACAGCGCTGGTTATGTGCCTTATAATTTAAAATGGGCGTATACAGACCAAGCCAGCCTTGGTATAGATGGTGAGTTTTTAAACAAACGTTTATACTTGAGTTTACAAGGATATTACAAACATGATAAAAACATGTTGTTGGGTGTTCCGTCGGCGGCCGAGTATGGTTATGCTTCTGTTATTCAAAACGGTATGGCTATACGTAATACTGGTATTGATGCAACTATTACTGGTGTTATTTTCCCTCACGAAAATAAATTCTCATGGACTTCAACCGTAAATATTAACTTAAACCATAACACCTTAACTGCATTGCCTGGTGGTTTATCTCAGCTAGTGATTGGTGATAAATTATTACAAGTAGGCAAAGCGGTTGATAGCTATTGGTTATTAACAAACCAAGGTATTTATAATACTGACGCAGAAGTACCAACAGTTGCCGGTAAAAAAATGACCTACAATGGTATCATATTGAAAACAGGCGATCCAAGATGGAAAGATTTGAATGGGGATAATCAAATCACTAACGCAGATAAAACCTTGCAAGGACATGCTTTACCTGTAGTTGCAGGTGGTTGGAGTAACGATATTGGCTATAAGAAATGGACATTAGGTGTAAATTTCTATTACAATATTGGTCGCCAGTTATTGAATCAGGATATGGCTAACAAGTTTGATTTTTATAACCGTGAAGGCTTAAATGACATTAACTCTGTAAAAGAGATTACTTTCTGGGAAAAAAGAGGGGATTATTCAAAATACCCTATCTATAACCCGGCAAGCGCTGTAGCTCCTTATCAAATTAACCAGGATCTATTCTTAGAGAATGCTTCATTTATTAAACTTCGTACTCTATCATTAGGATATGATTTAACAGACGTGATGAAAAAGAAACATTCTAATATTCACAAATTCTATGTTTACGGAAGTGTAAATAATGTATTCACATTAACTAAATACACAGGCCAAGATCCTGAGCTGGTTGATTACACTGGTTATGATACTGGCTATGGCATGCAAATTCCGAGAACATACATTTTAGGAGTTAAGATAGATTTGTAATTCATATTCTGTAGATAAAAAATATTGAATACCGTTTAAATTAGAGATGAAATGAAAAAAATAATTTTGCTGAGTCTTATCTTTTTTACTCTTATTGCTGATAGTTGTAAGAAAACGCTTGATGTTAATTCATCACGTGTTGTAAATGAGACTAACTATTGGAATACGTTAGAAGATGCCAGGGCCGGAATAATGGGCGTGTATGGCTTAACAAGAGCTGCACTTGCCGATAATAATGGCCACTGGATATATGGCGATGTGCGTATGGGTAATTTTGACAGCCCTATCCGTCAGGATTTAAAAGCTGTTATTGCTAATAACCTTAATGCCTCTTATCCGGTAATAAACCAACTGTCTAACTGGAGAAGGTTTTATGCTATTGTAAATGCGGCTAATATATTTTTAGAGCGTATTGGCGAAGTGAAAGCTAAAGACCCTAGATACACACCAAATAACATGAATGTGGATGTTGCACAGGTTAGGTTTTTAAGAGCTTTTGCTTATTTTTATATGGTAAGGATATGGGGCGATGTGCCTCTGATTTTATCATCACGTGATGGAACTTTTGAGAACAGACCCAGAACAGATCAAAACGCTGTATTAGTATATGTGCAATCTGAAATGGAGACTGCAGCTCTTGTTCTGCCATACTTATATAGTAACCAGGATTTACAACAACCAGGGCTATACTATAATCAAAGCCGCACAAGATGGAGTGGTGCTTTAGTTACAAAACTAGGCGCTTATTCTATGCTTGCACATGTAGCTGCATGGCAGGGTAAATATGTTGACGTAATTAGATATACAAAAATTGTATTGACAGATTATAACACTAAAGGAGGGTTGAGTTATACCGGTACAGGCACTTTAACTTCTCCTGGCGGCTTGTTTTATACAAACACTAATAATTTAAATGATAACCATTTATTCGGTTTCGGTTTTGTTTGGGATTACCAGGATGCATCATTTACAGGTAATATTGAATCATTAACATTAGCTGCACCGGTGGTTAACAAAAACGTACCAGATATTTATGTACCTAAAGATTCTATTTTATCAATATTTAAAGAACCAAACGATGCACGGTTTCAAATTGATACTACTGGTACTACCTACACAGACTCACAAAATGGTACTAGTCGTGGCTACTTTGCCAACTATCTTGGTAAGTATCCAATCTTTGCTAAAATAAAAGTTATCATGGGTGGTGATATTGACCCAAGTTTCAGGTTGTTTTCCAGCACAATTTTATTGACCCGTTTGGAAGATGTTACACTATTGCGTGCCGAAGCTTATGCTGTATTGGGTGAGACAGCACTTGCTATAATTGACTTGAATACAATTAGGCAACTAAGATATAATATAGATCAAGTAGGCATACAAAACGCTAGCGCTAACGATTATCTAGCCTATGATGCTACCAGGAATGGCCCTGTTATAGAAGCTATATTTAAAGAACGTCAAAAAGAGTTTATGGGAGAAGGTCACCACTTCTATGATAGGGTTAGATATGAAAAAATCAAACAAAACAACCCTCAGTTTATGCAGCTTATTAATTCTGGGGGCATTTACTGGCCTATATCACGCGACCTCTTGGCGCAAAACCCTTTGTTAACACAGAATTCATATTGGAAGTAATAAAGAAAGAGATAAAAGACATGAAAAGATCAATTTTATTCGGAAAATGTTTTGTAGCAATGCTTTTTGCTACACTAATATTACAGATGGGCTGTAAAAAGGAGCTTGGTTATTACAATAGTACACCAGTTGTGAATACAACAGGTTTTAACACTTACGAGTACTTAAAAAGTAAACCAGGTATTTATGATTCATTACTATTGGCGGTTGACAAGTTGGGAATTAAAGCAACATTAACAGATAGCAATGTTACTTTATTTGCACCAGCAAATGCTAGCTTTCAAATAGCAATAAAAAACTTAAATGATATACGTAAAACGGCAGGACAAGGACCGGTTTATTTAACCCAGATTGCTGCGGGTGATAAAAATGTTATAGGATCGGCCATTATTAAAGCTAAAGCTAAACGCGATAGTGCACATTTAGATACACTTGTTTCGAGATATATTATCAGGAAGCAATATGTAGCAAACGATTTTGCAATTGGTGATGGGCAAATGGTATATAGTGTGCGGGGTGGATACCCAATGCACGCTCAGCGTATATTTTCTGATGCGGAAGGATTTCAAAGCGGTGGCTCTGAGGTTATTGAATATGCAAATACCAAAAGAAGCTTATTTGTTGCTAAATGGTCTAAAACAACAACTTCATCAGTAAATATTAAAACTAAAAATGGTATTGTACATCTGTTAAAGGGAGATCACGTATTTGGATTTGATGAATTTGTATCAAGGTTGACGTTGGTTCCAGCTCCGCCAAATCAAATTAACTTGAAAACGGACAGTTTATATGTTACATGGCCAGCCGGTTTTCCTTATACTGACGGACAGGTATCCGCGGGCGAGGTGTTTAAAAAGCTTTTTGACAATAGCGTTTTAACTAAGTTTATTTGTAATACAAATATTTCTGGTTACCCAATCCGTTATCCTACATTCTATTACATCCCCAGACCGGCTAAGATTATAAATTGCTATACCATGACTACAGCCAATGACTCTAAAGGTTACAGAGAGCGTGACCCCAGGGCCTGGAGAATGGAAGCTACACTTGACCCTAACCCAAGTCCCTCGTCAGTTTGGACGCAAGTTGATGTTCGTCAGGATCAGGATTGGACCACAAATTATCAAACAAAAATATTTGACTTTGCAAATACCACCGCTTATACAGGTTATAGATTAATATTTTTATATATGGGTACAGGCAGTACGCCACAAGCGCTCTTCCAAATATCTGAGTGGACCATGAACTATAGGCAACAATAATAATTAGGAAGTAAAATGTTTAAAGTAAACAATGTTATGCAAAACACAATAAAATATAAAGCTTTTGTATTGTTAGCAGCAGTAATCGCTTTTTCGGGATGCAGAAAAATATTTAATCTGCCTGATGAGAAAAGTTACCTAAGTACACAGGCTGATTATAATACAAAATCTTGGAGCCCAAGATTGGGCAGGACTTATTTATATAGTTATATATTTAATCCTGTAGGGTCAACGTTCCCAATGACTTTTGAGATTAAAAATCCACACTTCGGTGATGGGCGGGATGCAAGTGATATGTTGACGCAAAAGCCAACACTAGTTTGGAATAACGAATATACCGGAACAGAAACCAGTTTAGCCCAAATTGAAGCTAAAAGACATTTAGAAAATCATCCGATATTAGAGACTAGAGGCTCGGGAGATCTTATATGGTGGTATACTGCGACCAGGGATCTTATTAAACCTGCCGATTCTGTAGTTTATCCTCAAAATCAAAGATATTTTGATGTTAAAATAACTAATAGCGGTGGTACCAGGACAATCAAAAACCTAATAGTTACACCCTATATAGATGTGCCTTATGAGCCGAGTGATGATTATAACACTTATAATGGTAAACCAAATACCACTACTCCTGGTGGCCATATATTGGTGCACATTTATGCCTCAGTAAGTGGTATCAGAGGTGTGACTACGAATGCGTTTATGAATGATCCCAGAAATGCAACTACAGGTATTATATATGTCTATATCAGGAAATTTACTGATGTACCAGGCGGTATACCTGACCCTAACGGGCATAGGTTGAGGTTTAAATTCCTGGATAAAGACTCGGTTGCGATAAATCCTCGTAAGTTTAATACTACCAAGTGGTTAGATCAAGTTCATGGCTTTAACAGCAAGGGTTTACCGGGCCCCGATACAACTGCTACTTATGTGCAATACAATGTAGCTTATCCAATTCCCGTAGCTAACGTACCTACCAAATTTACAACTGGTGGAGTAGCTAACATTACTGGTGGTAATCAAGCCCACGTAGAATTTAGTTATTCGCGTATTGGTTTTGGTAACGTAAATGAAACCGGGACTATCAGACAGGACTTTAAAATTTTTGAAAAGGGTGATTGGGAAATCGTATTCCACTTTAAAACCGTCAACCCTAAGTTTGATAACGATTAGAAACCCTAATGACTAAAAACTAATATACAATGAGAAAACAAATTATTTGGCCGTCAATTTTTTTCTGTTGCTTTTTTCTATGCCAGAATTTGATAGCACAAGTTAAAAAGGTAACTGTTAAAGGTACCATTTTAGATGCGGTAACAAAAGAGCCAATGGCAGCAACAACTATTGGATCAGGCGGTAAGGGTTTGACACAAGCTGACGTAAATGGTAAATATAGTGTAGTTGTTGATGATGGGTCAACACTTGTATTTACTTACCAAGGTTATGTAACACAAACTATTAAACTTAAACCTGGTCAGGTAACGTTAAATGTAAATTTAGCAACTGATACCAAGAATCTTAATGAAACGGTAATCCGGGGATATGTTAAACGTAGCCGGGATCAAACAACGGGAGCTTCTTATATCATTACTGGTAAAGAAGTTCAGGATAACCCTGTTGGTAATGTTGAGCAATTATTGCAAGGTAAAGTTGCAGGTCTGAATATTCAGAATAACACAGGTGCTCCGGGTTTACGTGGATCAGTTAACATACGTGGTTTATCTACTATTGCTACAACCGGTACTGGTGATAAAACCTTTTTACAAGCAACATCGCCATTATATATCATTGATGGTATTCCTTTGGACGCAGATCAAGCCGCTCAATATGGTTTTGATCAACAAGGTTCGGGTGTAAGTCCGTTATCTTTAATTCCTCAGGAAGATATAGCAAGTATGGAGATCTTGAAAGATGCAACTGCTACTGCATTGTATGGTTCAAGAGGCGCGTATGGTGTAATCTTAATAACAACAGTAAGAGGTAAATCAAAGATACCGCGTGTTATTTATACATCAAACTATTATTTATCTAAAGTGCCAAAACTGAGGTCTACCTTAGGTGGTGATGCAGAGCGTAATTTTAAAATAGCACAAATTAACCAGTATGGTGTATTTAATGATAAGTATTTGCTTACCAATACACCATTTTTGGCGGATAGTTTGAATGCTTTTTATAATAATTCAACTAACTGGCAAGGTATTTACTATTCTGATAAATTCAACACTACACATAACGTTGAAATGGACGGTGGTGATGATAAATTCAACTATAAAACCAACTTGAAATATTATTCTCAAACAGGTCTGGTACAGAATACAGGTTTTGAAAACTATAGCTTAGATATGAATATGCAATTTAGGCCATCCCCAAAATTAAGTTTCTTTGGTGCTATCCGTGCCACATTGGGTAAAATAAGAACAGGTAGTGGTACAGGCGTGCTGCAAAACATTGTAAATGATAGTGGTAATAGATCTACATTACAACCAGGTCCATCATTCCTTTTGGCTACTAGTGATGTATTATCAACCCTGGATATAAGACAAAGTGCAGGACCTAAAGAAGTTAGCGCGAACATGAGTGCTAATTACGAACTTCTCCCTGGCTTAAACTTAGCAACTTCAGGAAACTATGATTATATAATTGACAATACAGATAACTTTTTACCGGCTCGTGCAAACGGCCAATACGCCCAAATAGATAATTATTATCAATACACTTCTACATTATATAACAGGAATAACATTTCCTATACAAAATCTCTAGGACAGCACAACTTATTCTTAAACGTCTTTAGTGAGATTTATGTTAAAAACACGCAAGGCAGCTATACCCGTATTATCGGTAGTCCAAACGATCAATATGAAGGACCAACCGGTTATGACGGAAGATTGACTACCGGTGGTGGTGTTTTAAGTACCTTTACTAATTTGAAAACTGCTGCATTTGCTGCCGCATTCACGTATGACTATAAAAAGAAATATATTCTGGATTTAACCTATCGTGTAGACGGGTCTTCAGCAAACGGTCAGTCAAACCCTTACACGAAAAACCCTTCAATTGGTTTTAAATGGAATGTAACCAAAGAAGACTGGATTGCTAATAACACATCTAAATGGTTAGACTTTGCAGATATCAGGTTAACTGCCGGGCAAAATATTTATCCCGTAGGTACTTTAACTGATATTTATGGGCAATACAATCCTAACGGTTTCTATAATAATCAACCACGTGTAGGTATCGATTTTAATGAAATTCCAAATCCATACTTAAAATCAAAAAATGTAATTCAATACAATTTTGGTTTTGACGCAGCATTTTTTAACGGAACAGTTGATGCAACCTTTGATACTTATTATAAAGCTGTAACAAACGAGTTATTTCAAACGGGATTATCAAATACATTGGCGTTTGGATTATACCAAAGTAATGATGCATCGCTTTCTGATTATGGTTATGAGTTAGCATTAACTATACGCCCATTGCGTAAAGGCAGTAAAATTACCTGGTCAATGAATGTAAACGGTGCATTAAACTATGACGTATTGGTTAAATTACCTGATCAATACAACGGACAGTATATAGATGTTACAAATGCAACCGCTCTTGATATTACCGGACAGTTTATCGCAAAAAGAGTTGGAAGAAACTCGTTATCTAACTACTTGTTTGTTAACCAGGGAGTTTACGCTACAACAGCTGACGTACCGGTTGACCCTGTTACAGGTTTAAGACTTAGAAACCTTAGTACTTCAAGCGCACTTTATTCTTATCAGGGTGGCGATGCAAGGCTATGGGATGCTAACCATGATTATGTAATTGACGTAAGAGATAGACAAGTATCTGGTAATACGCAGCCTCTAATTACCGGTGGTTTCGGTAATAACATAGGTTATAAAGCATTCTCATTGAATATTTATGCTTCCTACACTGCAATACGTTCGGTTATAAATGGATCATTGGCTCAACGTTTATTACAACTTAGTAATCCGTTTGGAACAAGTTCTGTACCTACTGCAAGCGACCTTCGTATATGGAAAGGCCCGGGCGATGCAACTGCTACTTATGCTAACGTATATAATTATGCTCATGAGATCTATATGCAAAACTTTAGAGGTGAGCAAACATTATTCCAGGAAAATGGTAGTTATTTTAAAATTAACCAGGTTACTTTAGCATACATGGTACCTAAAGATTTTGTTAAACGTATAGGCCTTAATTCAATAAGGACTTACTTTTCAGCAAGTAACGTAGCAATGTTTACACCTTACTCAGGCCCTAACGTAGAAAACGTAAATGCCTTAGGTAAGGATGTTAACGGAGCGTACCCTAACCCACGTACTTATACTTTAGGATTTAACGTTCAATTTTAATTAAATTAAAAATATAAGACATGAAAAAATTAATTATTTGGTTATTACTTGTGATGGTCGCGTCACAGTATAGCTGCAAGAAATTCCTGGACATTACGCCTATTGATAAGCTTACAGGAAACAATTATTACCAATCTGCAAATGACATAGAAAGTAACCTTACTGATATGTATGGTAAACTATTTGATAAGTATGTGCAGACTAACACGGCCGGTGCAACAGGCGAGTTTCGCTCAGGAGAGGTAATTCCAAGTACTGGCCCCAATGGTGGTACACAAAGGGTATTTAGATATGACGCCGGGTTACTTGGCGGACATACCAGAACGGTTGCTTTCTCTGGTACAACTTCAGGTTTTCAAGCAATACCTGGTTCACCTGTTAATGACCGTAGTAACTTACTTAATGCTATTGCGTTTAGTTATAATGGTTATCCTAACTATTATAACTTTGTTACCCTAACTTCATGGACTGCATATTACCAGGTAATACAGTCGGCTAATATTCTGATAAGTAAGCTTACAGGAGGTATTCCGTCGTTAACTGCAGACCAAACAGCCAGATATATTGCCGAGGCTAAATTTATACGCTGCTACTGCTATTTTACAATGGTTAGGTTATATGGTGATGTAGTATACTATACTGCAGCTTACCAAAAAGATCCGTTGGCAAGAACAGATATGGTTTCTGTTGTTAAGCAATGTATTGCTGATTTAAAACCAGCTAAAAATGATCTTCCTGTAGCAATAACCGACCCTTCATTAAGAGGCGTCAGAGCGTCAAGAGGAGCGGTAATTGGCCTGCTGATGAACATGGATATGTGGAATGCAGGATTTGATCCGGCTAATAAAACTGCTTATTATACAGAAACAGCTGCACTTGGACAAGAATTAATGGATAGCCAGGCATTCCGCTTGCTTCCGCTGGGCCAATGGACAACAGTTACAAAAGGCCGTTCTGAAGAAAGTTTGTTTGAGTTATTCACGACAGTAAACTACAGTTCCAATCAATCACAAGTATTCAGTTTAGCACCTTTTGGGGAGTCGTTTATTCACTTCCCTTACAGGCTTCCTGAATATAATTTTCGTAGTAGCCCTTGTGTATTTACATCCGACTATATGAAAAAGCTGTACCCTGATACACAAGATGACAGGTTGATTATATGGCTTGATGATCCGTATAATCAAAACGCTGAGACATTTCAATTGAAGAAATTTGCAGGTAATACTTTCATTGATGCCAGTCAACCGAATAACACTGCAATTCCTGATAATACATTCTTGATTATGAGGTATGCAGATGCTATTCTATTACGCGCTGAAGCATTGGCAGAGTTAGGACAAACCCAGCCCGCAATTGATGTACTTAACGTAGTTAGAGCCAGGGCTAACGCAGTCCGTTATCCGGGAGGAGCAAATGATAGTAATTTAAAAGATGCTATTTTTTATGAGCGTGCTAAAGAATTGATGGGCGAAGGTACCCACTACTTTGATTTGGTTCGTACCAAAAGAATAATGAACAAAACGTACACAGATAACCCGCTTACATCAGATAAATTTTCAAGAGGCGGCTGGACATGGCCAATTGACCAATCTGCTTTAAATAATAATCCATCTATGACGTTAAATGCATACTGGAGAGGAACTGGCATTGAATAATTTAATTAAGCACATGAAAAATACTATCAAAAAATACATTACACCTATAGTTTGTTCAGTAGTACTGGCCATAACGGTGTCCTCTTGTTCGAAAGATAATTATTATCAAGATGGCGGGCTTGCAAATCCAAAGTTTAATGGAACGGTTATGCAGTATCTGCAATCCAATCCTAAATTTGATACCATTGCACAGATTGTAAAATTGGCGGGCATGGAAAATATTTTTTCTAAAGAAGACATCACTTTCTTTGCCCCAACTGATGAGACTATCAGAAGAACAATAGGTATAGTTAACGGCAAAATAGCAGCATTGCAGGGCGGATTAAACCAACAATTATTTGATTTGAAAAAAGACACTATCAAACAATTATCTGACATCCCACAGCAAACCTGGAGGAAGTACTTAATGAGATATGTTTTTAAAGGTAAATTTTTGTTAAAAGATTATCCTCAATTAGATTTTAGCTTAAGGCCATTATACCCGGGAGGCTATTATTATGGCTACAATGGTGATTTGGCTAATATAGGTGTAGTATATGGTACTTCAAACACAGTGAAATATGCGGGATATCGCCAATTATGTATAGCTGCAATAACAGACCAGTCTAATCCGCAGTTTTATTATAATGGCTCTGCGGCTGTAGCATCGTCTGATATTCAACCTACCAACGGGGTTGTTCATGCTTTAGCTGTTTATGTTGCTAGTTTCTCAATTGGCATTAGAAATCCTGATGGTACAACAACTATCATCACTTCAAATCCAAACTTAACCGGCGAACTTTTTGTAAACGCAACTATGCAGAATATCTTTGGTTTCTCATACGAATTTGACAATGAAGTTATTTTAAACAGATAAATTATAAAACACAAAAAATTTAATATTATATCAATAAGATTTTTTGAAATTTAATTAAATATTATGAAACTTAAATATACTGGTTTATTAATTGTATTAGCTGGGTTACTTGTCAGTAGCTGTAAAAAGCAAACAACTGTTTTTAATGATCCATACGCAAATGCAAAAGCGCCTTTAGGTATTATTACCGATCCGCAACAAATACCGGTGCCGGCATCAGGTGCCGCAGGTATCCAGGTAAGTATTACTGCTACAGGCTTAGTGGATTATTTTAAAGCGGGCAGGTTGAAATTTTTGTTCAATGGTTCTGAGGCTCATATTGATGAAGTTACAGCAACTGGAATTAAAGTTATTGTCCCGGCTAAAGCCAGTACAGGTGTTACTGCTTTCGTAGTAGATGGACAACTTGTTTTTGGACCAATCTTTACCGTTATTGGTAAGGTAAACATTGACCCTACTTTTGTTAATATAGTAGGTGCAGATAATACGGTAAGACAGGCATTCCCTATACCATTAACAACACAATTGATGTTAATGGGTAACTTTCAGAATTACGCCAACGCGGGAACAGTTGTGCGTACTAATCGTATAGTAAGGACATTTGCTGATGGATCATGGGATCGCTCTTTCTTATCAGGTAAAGGTGCTGACGCGTATGTTTACAGTATGGCTCAGGTAGGCCCTTACTACTACATAGTTGGCGACTTTAGCAGTTACGCGCAACAAAGTGGTGGTGTTAGTAAAATTGCAAAAATACAAACGTCAGGAATAATTGACACTACAGCGGTAACTACCTACACATTAAAAACGAGATTTGTACCTACTTTTAATGGTGGTGTAACTGGTGGCGGGATACATGCCATCTATCCGGTTGGAACAAACAAAATGATTATTTCAGGCGGCTTTACCTACTATGTATCTCGCCGGTACGATCAAAATAGCTATAATGCCAAAGATAGTACCATTATTGATAGCGTTGACGTTCGTCAGCTTGCCCGTTTAAATGACGATGGAACTCTGGATAGAACCTGGAGATTTGATCAAGCTGCAGTTGGTTACAAAGGCTTACCAGGTAAAAGCTTACCGGGCGCTAATGGGCCGATAAATACATTGCAAGATCCTAGTGGAAAAATATTAGTATATGGTCAGTTTACTAAATTTGATAATGTTACTGCAGGAAATATTATCAGGTTAAATACTGATGGTACAATTGACCAAACATTTAATGCCGGTTCCGGAACAGATGCAAGTATTATAAGGATAGAATATAATGCAACGTTAAACAAATACATTGCTGTTGGAGCATTTAATAATTATAATGGTAAAGCAAGCCAATATATGGTGCAGCTAAATTACGATGGTTCTGTAGACGCGGGCTTTACTCCAAAAGTATTTGATGGTGGTATTCCATACTACGCTAAAATATTATCTGATGGATTAATAGTACTTAACGGTTATTTTAAATCTTACGATGGAGTGATCAGAAATGGTTTTGCGATTATTAACCAAACAGGTGCATTGCAAGACGGCTATAATACCACTGGTAATTTAACAGGGTTAATTGGTGATACTTATGAAACCAGGTCAGCTGATAACAAACGTGCCTTATTAATTATGGGTTCTTTCTCATCATTTGATGGCAAGATTAGAAATAATATAGTTAGGGTGACATTAGAATAATAATAATAATTGTTACCTTAACGTTAATATAAAACCATTTATAAGTTATTGTGTTGCAATAGCATAACCATATAAACGAACGATTAAATTAAATATATAATATGAAAAATTTTAAAGCCAAATTATTTGGTGTATCACTTTTTGTATTGACTTTAGCAGCATGTAATCATAGCTTCGATAAAGTTGTACCACCATCACCTACTAATCCTAATGCAGCAACAGTGTTTAAAACACCAAAGGTACTTTACATTATTGCAGATGGTGCGCGAGGTACCCAAGTAAGAGATGCGGATATCCCGAATCTTAAAACACTTATCCCTAATGCTATTTATACCTGGAACTCATTGGCCGATGCTACTAATACTACTGATGCGGCTAATTGGGCAGACATGATTACTGGTGTGAAGAAAGAAAAACACAATGTTTTAACAGAAGATTTTGCAGGTAACGCTTTAGCGACTTATCCTTCAATATTCCAACGGATCAAGTCTGTTAGGCCAACAATGCGTATGGCTGCATTTTCTGCATCAACTGTGTTTAAAACAAATTTAACCGGTGGCATGGATGTTTCAGAAAGTTTTACCAGTGACGATGCTGTTAAAACAAGAATGGTTAGTTTCTTGGCAACAGATACCGCCTCATTAATACTTGGCGAATTTGCAGGTATTGAAGCTGCCGGAAATTCAGTGCCCTTAGGCTTTGATAATACGGCTACGGTTAACCCTGCTTACAAAACTGCAATAGGAACATTTGACACACAGGTTGGAGCTATTTTAGCTGCAATTAAAGGACGGGCTACTTATAGTAAAGAAAATTGGATGATCATTATAACCTCTAACAAAGGTGGTGCGGCTACTATTACGCAGGCTCAGAATGATAGAACTGTATTTAGCAACCCTGTTGCTAATACATTTACCATTATTTATAATGCAGGCTACAATCCTACATTTATTGGTAAACCATTTGTGGGTAACGCATACGTAGGAAACTCTGTTAGATTTTTAGGATATCCTGAACAAGGTGTTGCACAAGCTTCCCCAGCGCTATCACCTTACTTTAACTTTGGTGACACCTCTGATTTCACAATTTCTGTTAAAATTAAGAAACATGTAAACCCTGTAACCATTTCAAGAGGCGATTATTATTATCAATGGCCGGGATTTATGGGTAAACGCGGTAATGCTAATGGTACTGATGCTAATTCAGTTGCACCAACCACAGGTTGGGGCAATTCAAATGGCGCTGGCTGGGATTTCTGCTTGTATCAAAACGACTGGAGATTCTTCCTTTCAGGTATAAACGGCTTTAAACAAGGCGTTGAACTTAGGGGTATGCCTTTCACCGGCGATTCATGGCATGATTTAACCGCAGTAGTTGAGAAAAAACCTGACGGGCATGCATACGTTAGACTTTATACTGACGGTGTTTTAGGTTTAACTAACCAAGGTTACTCAATAACTGCTCCTTACACATCGCCTTATGATTTAAACAGGAATGGCGCTACTGGACGTAAAGATGTTAATCTTGATAATGCCTCGGTATTACGCCTTGGATATACGCCTGGTGAAATGGATGGCGGAACTTCTGGAAGTACATTTGGTAAGATAGATGTTGAGCTTAAAGAATTGAAAATATTTAAGGTAGCACTTCCTGACGGCATTGCTAAACAATATGCTTGCGATCAATCAATAGATGTAAGTCACCCTTATTTTTCTTATTTGATTGGATATTGGCCAATGGATGAAGGCACAGGCACAGTGATAAAAGATAAGGGCCCCATTGGTGCTAACCTTACCCTTAGTCAAAACTCTACCAACGGTTATAGATGGCAACCATTTCAAGACTTAATTTGTTCGCCGGTAGCCAGCAACTTGGCTTTATTGGTTCCAAAAAATTCAGACATCCCTACCCAGATATTGAGTTGGTTTAACATAGCGCGCCAATCTACCTGGAGTTTAGATGGTAAAGTTTGGATAGCAAACTAAAAAATAACATGGAAGACCCCGGATATAAGTTGGGGGTCTTACTTAAAAATATTGTTAATTAAAATTTCAAACGAAATGAAAAAATTATTTAGTCATTGGCAAGTAGGCCTTTTAGGCGCTTTTGCTCTCTTTGCTTCATCATGTAAGAATGAGAAATTAAGTGAAGTGATTGTTCCACCGTCATCTACTCAGGTTTCGGCATCTTTGGTCGCTAAAACAGAAGTTGGTACAGGCAGCTCTTATACCTTAACAGGTGCAGATATGACAGTACCTGCCACAATTACTTTTTCATCTGCAACAAGCAGTACATTTACTATTAACTTAGCTTCAAATGCAGATACTGTTGCCAGTTTAGTATCCTCTGGCGTTTTACCGGCAGGAACTGTAGCATTTACAACGGGTGCAGCCGCTGTGTTACCACAAATAACTGTACCGGCAGGTGTTACTTCAGTTAATTTTAACATAGTAGTTAGTCGCTCTGCAATGGAGTTGGCTTACGGTAGTAATTTGGCCGCAGCAATTAAAATGTCTGCTCCTACAAAAGGTAATAAAATTGCAACCGGAAAATCGGCTATGATATTTGTTGTTAAAACAGCTGATATATTGGCTGCAAATTCTATTCATGAAATATCATTTGGCACTACCAATAAAATATTTGATGTTACTTCAAATCCGTCAAGTTATACTACAGGGTCTGTAAGCCTTAATGTTAGTATACCTGTGGTTTTGCAAGGTGCTCCCGGAGCACAATTTACTGTAGATGCAGTTTCATCTCCGGATAGTGTAACTAAATATATTAATAATGGCCAGTTACCTAAATCGGTACTTTATCCGGATTCAAAAATTTCTATTACAAATCCTACAGTAACGATATTAGCAGGTACTAATAGCGCGTTATTAACGTTTACAACAAAAATTGCCTCCTTATTAGTGTTACAACCTTCTCCAGGGGCTCCTACAATAAATTTACCCACAATAGCAATTACCCTTAAAAATCCATCTAAATATCAAATTACTAAAACTAAAGTTAGTACCGTATTTGTTACGCTGAATCCAAATACGTTTAGGCCATATTATGGTACGCCGTTTTTAGTTAAAGGAGCAATAGGCGCTGTTTCTGATCCTATCTACGCTGTTTACTATGACTTTGGCGGCGAAGGTATTGGTTTCCACATTGTTAATGGAACTAAAAATGGCGACCAAAACTGGAGAGTGCCCGACGCGGTAAGTGCCAACCCCGATTATTCACCAAGATCTGTTATTGGTTGGACCAGCAATAACGATTGGCTAACCTATAGTATATTTGTTGAACAAACAGGTACCTATCAAATGAATGCTATGCTTGGATCACCTAGTTCAGGTAAGACATACTCCGTATATATTGATAACGTGCTTATTAACTCACAATTAGTTGTTGGTAATACAACCGACTATAGAAATCAACGGCCTAATTATTCGACATTAAACTTGACAGCAGGTTACCATATCCTTAAAATGTATTGGAACAATGCGCAATATGATTATAGCGGTGTAATTTTTACAAGACTTAACTAGATAAAGAGAATTACTATTAAAAAATAAGTGATATGAAACAATTATTTAAACCCCTGGCAATATTGTTTTGCTTAACGACAGTATTTTCCTGCTCTAAAAAAACAAATAGTGTTATACCCGAAGTGGCAATTGTTAACCCGATATCGGATTATACAATTACGCCTGATCCGGCTGACGGATTTACCTTTAAATACACTAACCTATCTAAAAACTACACTAAACTGGAGTGGAGGTTTGGTGACGATACTTTAAAAACCGATCCAAATCCAACTCACGTGTTCTTAGCAACAGGTAAGTACACTACTGATTTAAAAACCTTTTCTACAACAGGAAATGTGTCGCATAAGTATGTTGATATCAACATCGCTCCGGATGATGTATTGAAAATAGATGCTGTAAAAACAGGCGTTCTATATCAATTGAAGTTTACTCCAACTCTAAAAGGTAACATTGCGTCTGTTTTATGGACGTGGAATGATGTTAGCCCTACCGGAACAACAACAACTACCACAAGCACCGCAATTTCTCCATTAAAATCTTTCGGTATAGGAACTTTTAACAGCTTTACCTGTAAAGTAACTACAGACAAAGGTTCCGTTGTAAGTATTACCCGTAACGTTACTACTGAGGGTATTGCGACAGATATTACACAATCAAGAATTGATTACAAATACACTTTGGATAACACTGGTAATACTAATGAAAATGCTCCAAAACTAGTTGACGGTAACCCTAATACTAAGTTTGGATACTACTCTGCTTTCCCACAACCATTGATCATAACGTTTCAGTTTCCTGCACCGGTAGTAGTTAAACTTTACGCTATAGAAAATGGTAATGACTCAGAAAGTACTCGTGACCCAAAAGAATGGGTAATTGAAGCATCAAACACTAATAATGGTACTGATTGGACTCAGATAGACCATATACTACGTACAGTAGGTTTCGCGCAAGAATTAACCAATTTGGGACAAAGTTCAACCAGGTATTTAAGGTTCTTCTATTTCCCAATTGCTAATCCAGCACCATATATTTGGTACAGATGGAGAATTATAAGCTTATTTGCTTCTGCTTTCCAGATCGAAGAATTTAGATTATACAGATAAAACAGTTTTATCTAAAAAATAGTTAAACCGGTTGCTTTGGCAACCGGTTTTTTTGCGTTTAAAGGATCTCATAAAACTACTTGAATTATTACTATGCTTACATTGTCTGTATCAACTAAACTAAACCAACGAAATGAAACATCTAATAACTTTTTTGCTTGTATGTTTTGGGACAACCGGATAGGCCCAAAAAGTAATTCATCATTTAGCGAGTACAGATCTTAGTACATTAAATATACGGTTGCAAAAGCCCCTGAATGGACAGCATTGCTTAATAGAAGCTCGGGCTGGTTTGGAGGAGATGGTATTTTTACCATACCACTTAATGGTAAAGAACACAAGCAAGCATCAGTAAATGACAAAGTGCTTTTTTTGTTTAGCGATAGTATGATTGGCAATATTCGGGATAATGTACTGATGCCCGGTTCTAAAATGATTCACAACTCTGTAGCTGTTTTAAATGGTAATGAGGCAGATAGTAGAAAAATGAATTTTTATTGGGCAAAAGATAAAGAAGGAAAACCCAAATCGATATTTATCCCCCAAACCCCTAAAACGGAAGCGGACGATTATTTCTGGCTGGGTGATGGTTTTGTAAACCAGGAATTGAATAACAATATTTATATTTTGGGGTACCGTATAAGAAATACAGGCACGGGCGCTTTTGGATTTAAGGAAGTTGGTAACGTGCTAATAAAGATAGCATCTGAGGATAAGCCGCCGTATGCCAGGCAACAGAAAATGGATACGCCGTTTTATTTGATCGATAAGCAGGGTTATTGGGGTTCATTCGGCGCAGGTATTTATGTAAATACTAAACAAGCCGGCGCCCCTAATCCGGATGGATATGTTACGTATATAGTGTTATCGGCAAATGGAAAAATTTATTAGTTGCCAGGGTGGTACCAAAGGATTTTGAACATTATGCCAAATGGAGTTATTGGGACGGAAACAACTGGACTAATGATGTTAAAAAAGCCGAGAAAGTAGCCGATTGGGTTTCTAATGAATTAAGCGTTACTTCATTACCCGATGGACGATACGCTTTGATATTTCAGATAGGAACCATGACCAAAGATATAGGCTTACGAATTGGAAAAACCCGGTATGGGCTATTTGGCCCTGCTATAAAGATATGGGATTGTAGTAAAGACCTCGCCAAAAAAACGTATATGGTTTATAATGCCAAGGCACATCCCAGCCTGTCAAAACCAGGCGAATTATTAATATCCTATATAATATCAATTCGACCGAGTTTTTAAAAGACCTAAGCAAGGACCCAAACTTATATCGCCCCAGATTTATTAAGATAAAATTTAATTAGATATTATATTGTTACAGTAACATTATTGTGTTACAATTAGCTAAGTCATATTACATTTTACTTTTGTATTGATATTTTAATTTTATAACCCTAATTATAAAACTACCTGTCACTGATGAAGCACAATTATTAAGTGCTGATCAGAAATAAAGTTTAACGGTTTTGAGTCATACCTATCAGCCGGTAAATAAATAAACACAACAGCTATTGCTTATAATAATCTCTTTTTGCGGACTTATTTAATAAAGTAATGTTCGACAAGCAAAAACTTCAATAATTTAATTATTCTCCCCTTAATTTATTAAATATTGAAGCCCTGGGCTATCAGAAAAATATATTTTTCTTTTAAAACCATACGCATTTTTTACACCTAACCAAACAATATCGCCTTATGAAACAACATTATTTATTTTATGGATTGCTGATTGCAATGGTTGTGATCGGTTGCAAAAAAAATAATACCGGAATATCAAATACAAATCCCAATTCAAACGGGGTGGGAAATAAACCTAAAGTACCCATATTATCAACAACGCCTCAATTAATTAATTTCAAGATTAATGGAGCCAATTGCGCTTACGACTCAATCACTAACGCGTATTATTATCCTGTACCTATCGGAGCATCATTATCTACCTATACGATAAATTTTGATACTACCGCTGCCAAAGCTATATTAATTAATAATATACGTACCAAAGACGGTGCAACTGTAAACTATGAACTTAAAACCAATCAACAGGTAGAGATTAAGGCACTTAGCAGCCTTAATGATGTCACAACCTATAATCTTATTGTTACCGGATTGCCAATTGTTACGCTAAGTACAAATAGGACTATCCAGGACGCTGATGTAAAAGCCTCATTCAATTTGGTTGATCCAGATTACCAGGCGCAAAACAGTAAACTGCAAATATCATCTAATATTAATATTGCTATCAGAGGAGCTACATCACGCGGCTATCCTAAACTTTCGTATGCGGTGCATATAGTAGATGCGGCAGGTAATGATAGCAATGTTTCATTACTCGGCCTGCGTAATGATAATAGCTGGATATTGGATGCTATGTACATTGACAGAGGCCGTATGCGTAACAGGCTATGTACAGATATATGGAACAGCTTTAATAATGTACCCTATATAGCCAATGAGCCAACTGCACTTAATGGTACCCGCGGATATATGAGCGAAGTGTTTTTAAATAACAAATACCTTGGTGTTTATTGCCTTACCGAAAAGCTTGACCGCAAGCAACTACAAATAAAGAAACAATATGGCAATATGTACAAGGCCGACAACTGGACCAATGAAACCGATTTCACAGGGGTGTCTGCTTTTAGCAATCTAAGTAAAACCTGGGGTGGCTGGGAATTAGCGTATCCGGATCTTGGAGATACACCGGCACCAGATTGGGGATATTTATACAATGAGGTTAACTTCATTAAAACTGCAACCGATGATGACTTTACCAATCAAATTAAAAGCAGGGTAGATATTAACAATATGGTGGATTTTTTAATTTTTGTTAATATTATCAGAGGGACGGACAATGATAATAAAAACACTTTTTTTAGTTTTTATGATTCTCGCAGCGCAAACGCCTTTTTTTACTCGCCCTGGGATATGGACAGCACCATGGGAGGAAATGCGGCCGGTATCCATACAGATAACACGATTATTGGAACCACAGATAACTATCTCTTAGATCGCTTGCTTAATCTAAACGTCGGTAATTTTAAAGGACTAATAAAGGCGCGATGGAATGTGCTTAAAACCAATCAGCTAAGTAAAGCTACGGTAAGTGCACGTATAGAAGCTTATAGAAAGATATTAGTTAATACAAACGCATTTGCACGCGAAAGATCAATATGGCCTGGTAGTGTAGACCCTAGTCTTACTGACGAAACCTCTTTTATGACCAATTGGTATAGTTTACAATATGATTTGGTTGATAGTTATATTAACGGGTTGTAATTAAGCTTTACAGGTTGTATAATTTTAGCTTATATTGGTAGCGTCCAATCAGTTTCATTGGCCGACCTTTATAAACCGTACTATAATGAAAAATTTAAAATTAGCCCTTTTAGGGTGCTTATTAATATTAGCGATAAACATAAGTAATGCCCAAAACAGACACAATAAAACCACCTTATATCCATCTTATAAAGGATTAATAATGGCCGGTTATCAAGGATGGTTCAGGGCCGCCGGTGACGGCACAAAGGCCACCCGATATTCCTACGGTAATGAACAACGATCTGGCCTTGATATGTGGCCTGATGTAACCGAATACGAGAAAACTTACGAAACACCTTTTAAGTTAACTAATGGGCAAGCAGCCCGATTTTTTAGTTCGGCAGATAAAAGCACTACCGACCTGCATTTTAAATGGATGCAGCAATATGGTGTTGACGGCGTATTTATGCAACGTTTTTTTGGAGAAACCAAAAATAAAAAACATGATAGCGAGTCGGTAGCTATTATTAAAAACGCGTTTGAGGCAGCTTCAAAATACAAAAGAGCTATTGCTGTAATGTATGATCTGTCAGGCTTGAGCGCCAAAGGCGAGGATTGCTCATCAATTATTGAAGATTGGAAATACCTGGTAGATCAGCTTAAAGTAACTAACCAGGAGGGCGCTAAAACCTACCTGCATCATAACGGTAAACCAATTGTGGCCATCTGGGGTGTAGGCTTTCCCGATAGATCCTACAATACACGCAATATTGGTTTAGAAAGGGTAATAGACTTTTTAAAGAATGATCCTGTGTATGGTGGTTGTGCCGTTATGCTTGGTGTACCCAATTCCTGGCGCACACTGCGCGCCGATTGCCTGCCTGACCCCTATCTGCATGAAATAATAAAGCAATGTGATATTGTACTGCCGTGGAGCGTGCAACGGTATTCGCCTTTATTGCATAATGATATGGATCGCTATCGCGATGATGTAATAGATGATATTAAATGGTGCCGCGATAATAAGATCGACTACGTACCTTGCGTATATCCGGGTTTTAGCTGGCATAATTTGAGTAGATATGAGTTTCCGGATGATATAAAACCTGTAGGTTCTATCCCGCGGGAAGGCGGACGTTTTTACTGGCAAATGCTATCGACCGCTATGTCGGCAGGTGCATCAATGATTTATGTGGCTATGTTTGATGAGGTTAACGAAGGTACTGCTATATTTAAAGTTACGGATAATCCGCCGGTGCCTGCCGCCAGCACCGGAACCGCATTTACCAATCTTGACGGTAAACCATCCGATACTTATTTATGGCTCACTGGCGAGGCGGGGAAGATGCTAAGAAAAGAGAAGCCATTGGTATTGAAAATGCCTGAACGCGATGCTCAAAAATAATCGCCTGCCGTAAAATGCTGCGAAACTATTTTAAATATCTTAATGTAACGCCAACCGAAGAACGGTGGGGCATTTATATTACAACCACAGGATATTCTAAAATTGAGCCGAATGATAATTACCCTAACCAGGAGCATCCGCAAAGTCATCAGCTAACCTGGAACAGGGGACGCATTTTAAATGATTTTTATGTTGTTTTTATTTCGAAGGGGAAAGGTGTCTACGGATCTGCCTTAACAAAACCATCAGAAATAGTTGCCGGTACCTGCTTTTTTCTTTACCCCGGCGTTTGGCACCGCTACAAGCCTGACCCAAAATCTGGCTGGGAAGAATATTGGGTAGGCTTTAATGGATTTTACGTTAAACAACTAATGGAGAATGGCTTTTTTGATAAGCAAAGCCCTGTTGTTAACGTAGGCCTGAATAAGGATATATTGATTCTCTTTAGAGAGCTAATTGAAACTGTTCAGGCTTCATTGACGGGCTACCCACAGCAAGTTGCCGGCATTACCTTGCGGATATTAGGGCTGATTAACGAGATTACCCAGCATCATGAATACAATAATGATCCGGTCGGTAAATTAATAGCAAAGGCCAAATTCATTATCCAGGAGTCTTTTGAAAATACATTAGATATGGAAAGGCTGGCAAAAGAACTGCCTATGGGCTATTCCTCTTTTCGCAAGGCGTTTAAACAGATCACCGGCGAATCGCCAAATCAATATCATTTAAACTTGCGGCTTAATCGGGCAAAAGATCTGCTAACAACCACTGCGTTAAATATTAATGAAATAGCAGATCAAACCGGTTTCGAGTCGGTGTTTTATTTCTCTAAACTATTTAAAAAAAAGAACGGCGTGTCGCCCAGATCTTATCGTAATACCGAAGAAAGCATTAACGGTATTGATGATACCGCTTAATAAGCAAATCCTTCATAAAACAGTTAATAGCAAACAGATTGGCTAATGGCTTGTCGCTATAGGGTGCCTTTGGCATGTATGGCTCTGGCCCAAACTCGGTTGTAATTGGTAGTATCTCCCGGCCTGATTTTGCATTTGCTGCCACTATGCTGTCCCACCAGGCAAGAAAATTATCTAAAGCATACTTCCACTCGGGTGCCGCCGGGTCTGTCACTTGCGGTCCCTCTTCAAACCCAACTCGTGCATGAATATGTATACTGCGGTTTATAGCTTCGTCAACAATATCTTTAAAATTTTCCAGCATGCTTTCTGTAACGCATACCCAATGCGATAGATCGGCAGTTATTTTAAAATCTGGGCGCAGTTTAAAAACCTCGTTAGTGATTTGGGGTGAGTAGCCCAAACGACCTCTATGCGTTTCATGCGCTACCGCGATACTCATTTTTGCGGAAAACTCGGCAGCGGCATCCACCAATTCCAGGTTTTGTTCTAAAGAGAAATAGTCTTTGCCAGTATGCGAATTGATGAGTAGCGGGCCGGGTTCCACACATTCATAAAGCTCTTTAATAAATGAGGACTTGAAATCTTTAAATGTACTGCCCTCTGCACGGTGCTGGTGGGTTACGATATGCATTTCATGCTGCTGTAAATAATCAAACAACATTCGCTTATCCTTAGCATCCAATGGTATCCAGGTATCTACGCCATCATAACCCGCGTTCTTAATTTTAGAAAGAAATGTTGCCATATCCAAATGCTCATGCCCCCACTGCGGACTAAGTATTTTTATTTCCATTTGATCAAAAATTTAGTGATCGAGGAGCAAACTTTTGAAACGGAACAAGAACCATCAGCTTTTACTTTTACAGACTGTGCTTTATTGTTCACCCATAACTGATGAACCGACCCCGGCTGCAAACCCGTAACTGTAAATTGATATTTATTGGGCGACGTAATCGTCCATGAGATCTGTTTTTCATCCCACTCATTAATATCCGTATCAATAAGTTTGTTTGAAGCAGCATTAACCTGCAGTAAATTACTGTCCTGGTTATGATGATAGTAGGTTAATTTATTGCCTGCCCTGGATGCACCAAAAGCTTCATTACTTTTAACCGAAAAAGTATTGGTACGCATTACATAATCATTCACACTTAATTTAAGCTGATAAACTGTGTCGCGAAGGGTGTAATTAAACTCGGTTCCATTTAAGCTACTACTCAAGTTGGGTTCTAATCCCATCCTGTTCCATTTTGGACGAATACCGTAAATGTCTCTGTAAAGCGCCGTTATGGTAGTACATATCCCAGCCAGTATATCATCGCCTTGCCCTAATTGCGTAACCCTGCTATAGCGTTGCGATGATAAGCCATCTTTTTTATACTGTTCAAGAATGTTATTGATATATTTTAGCGCGATACTTTTGTCGTATCCTACATAAGCCCTTATGCCCAGGTAGCCCCAGGTAGGGAATATATCACCATTCTCATATCGCGGAAATGGCCAGTTGCCCCCCTGTACTTCTTCTCTTTTAAAAGAATCAAAACATAACGGCCAATGGAACAGATTCTCGGCTTTGACTCGTTGTTCTATTTGGTCGAGTATCAAGGCTATCCGTTTGGGGTCATCGCATATACCAAAAGCAATTGCTGCAAAGTTTACCGGTGTTACCAAATTGTCACCATGTATTGATCCATCTTTGTCACGCCAATACACATATTGCTTTTTAGCTGCCGACCAAAATCCGCCTTTTTCAATCGGTTTATTAAAAGCAGTTTTAAGCCGCAATGCAATAGCCGAATAGTAAGCCGCTTTTGGTTGATTGCCCATTATCTTTTCACAGTCGGCCCAATGATTTAAGGCTTCATACATTTGAGCGTTAACAAATGCGTTTTCATAGCTGGCATAAACAACATCTATCCAGTCGCTGGCTTTATGTTCGGCAATATTGTTGTTTACCATTTCAAATATGCCATTGTTATTGGCATCGCGCTTAATCAACCAGTCGAGCGCTTTTTCACAACTTATTTGGTGAGATCTGAGCCAGGCTACATCGCCCGTAATATCAAATTGCTCACTGGCATTTATCACGTACCCGGTTTGCGAGTCTACCGTATACCCCCAAACAGTTTCATAATAGCCTGTTTTAGCGTTGTAGGTGCCTGGTATCTCATCGCCCGGCACATTATGCCAGCGCGATAAAACGCGCCCGTCAGGCAGCATGGCCTGATCGCGCTCCTGGTTAAGCGTTGACGACATGTTGCGGGTATAATTTTGATCATCCACCGCCAAGCCAATCTGGGCGAAAAATGGCTCATGCAGGCACTTCCAATTGCTTGTCCAGCCGTTTGCACCTATAATATTATTGTCTACCACGCCATAGCGCCCGGTAGTATTTAGCAATTCGCGTACGGCATCCGCATCAATGCCGGTAAGTTTACCTCTTGAATATTTAACAAAATAGTTTACATACTGCAATACAAAATGTGCGGTAACTGTTTCTTTCTTTACCTCAAAAGGAGCAAATACATTGGCCCGCCTACCTACAAATCTGCTTAAATTATATCGCTGTTGTAAAGGCGTGCTGGTTACTAATTGTGTGCATGTAAATTCATTCTTCGGACTGTGCGAGTATTTAGTGGCAATAGCATTGTCATCATCCGTTTTCGCATTAATACTCAACGCATTGCCCGATTTGGCGTTCCAGAAAGTCACACCGCCGGTATGTACACCGTAGGTATCATTTACCTGTTTTAGATATTTGCACCAAACCATCCCGCCATTATCAATAATACCACCTTTCCAAACGGAGAGGTCAGCAAAGTTCCATTTTGGGAAAGATATATCTTCCAGTTGGTCATCCTGGTTATATGCACGGGTAATATCCCATGTTATTTTATTGCCATCCAGTTTAAAGCCCCAGGTTTCTTTAATGCCGATAGTACTATCACCATAATTTATGCCTTTTAACGTAACGCCATTGATTGTCTCAATTACTTGTACATTATTTATATGATCGCCAGACGAAAACGTGGCGCTTTTAGTTTGCACACCGCTATATATGCCCGAAGGGGATAAAGTATTATTCCCTTTTATGTTTAACTGTTTAATGATACAACCTGATGAATAATCTATTACTATAGCCAGGCTTTTATCGGGCGTGGTTATGGTAATTGTTTTGGTGGAACGATTATGGCTTATGTTTTTGTTTATAGCGGATGAAAAGCTTACCTGCTGTAAAAGCAACAATAGGATAAAAAGACCAGGCAGGATTTTTTTGGTCATAATGTTAAATGCTTGTGTAGATCAATGGTGTAAGCTCGTTATTATTTAACAGGTCGCCAACTTTTAAACGCGATACTTCTTCATCACTTAAAATATTTTGTGTGCCGTTAAAGGTATTGCCATCGGGCATATAGGCGCAGGTCATTGCGCGCCGGTAGCCGGGTGTCATATTAGGGTGTGCGCCATGTATGGTAAGGCCGTTATGGAAAGAGCAACTGCCGGCTTTCATGGGCGCGGCAAATGATTTGCTTGCTTTAAATTCAGGATATGTAGTAAATATAGCGCCCATGTTTTTGCCAATACCCGGATTCTCAAACGTAGTTGTATGGCAAGAGCCGGGAATAAAAAACAAGCAGCCGTTCTCATAAGTAGCATCATCCAACGCAACCCAAATAGACAAGGCTCTTCGATCGCTGAACGACCAGTACGGCGTATCTAAATGCCATGATGTTGGGTTTGCCCATGGTTTTTTAATTAAAGCCTGGTCATGCCATATGCGTATACCGTCCGAGCCGGATAATTGGGCCGCCATTTTACCCAAGCGCTCATCCAACATTATCTGTTTCATTTTTTCATTATCCTGCCAAAGATTAATTAGCTGATCAAATACGTTGTCGTAATATGATTTATCGGTGTCATCGCCTTTACCATACACTTCTTTTCTGTCTGGCAGTTTATTCCCGTTTCGCTTGGCGATGGCTTCGTTAAGCGCTTCGCGCCAAAACGCCAGCTCATCAGCCGATAAAAAATCTTCAACAACTAAAAATCCGTCTTGCCGGTATTGTGCAATAGCTTGCGCCGATAATTCATTTTTCATTTGGAATACAATTGGTTATCCAAAATTATTGTAAATGAGTCTTTGGTGTAAGTACAATTTACTCTTTTTTTTGTACTTTTTGATATATCATGCAGATTTGTAAGACCTAAATTCTTATTGAATTTTAATACTTATTATCAAATACTAGAATTTTGGTTTTTTGAATTAACTTGCAGATATAAACCTAAGCCAATCTATCTAAACCTGTGAGCTATGAAAGTTTTATTGTCCATATTATTTTTTGCTCTATTATTTAATAGTGCTAAGTGCCAAAAAAATGATGATAGCCTTTTAAATGTACTTAAATCTGAAATTTTAAAAAAGAAGATTTATGACAGTGAAAAGGAGCATCAATTAAATAAACTTAAACAAACCCTGACCATAACCCCTAAAAACGATTTTAGAGCTCAATATGCTTTATTTGATCAATTGCATGAGGAGTATAAGAATTATCAATTCGATTCGGCGCACGTTTATATAGTACGGTTACTCGGGGCGAGTAAACAATTGCATGATCTGCCTAAACAATACGAAAGTGAAATAAAGCTGGGTCTCATTCAACTATCGTGGGGTATGTATAAAGAAACTTTTGATTGTATTGCCCGACTTAATGTACACATGTTACCTGATAGCACTAAACGAGGTTATTATGCTTTAAAATACAGGGCACTTAGAAACCTTGCTACTTATAATACAGACGAGTTTTACTCGCCATCCAATCAGGTAGAATCAATAAAGGCATTAGATTCGGCAGTACGTTTAAATAAGCCAGGAACTTACGAGTATAATAAATACTACTCTCAACTACTTACCCTGCAAGGCAAGAAAAATCAAGCCACTAGTTTATTATATGGGGTGCTGGGTGATAACACTATTAACTATCATCTACGAGCAATGGCAGCATATGATCTGAGCCACCTGGTTAATGATCCCGAAAGGAGAAGATTGATAATACTGGCTGCAATTTACGATGTCAAATCATCTACAAAACAAACACTTGCTTCATTTACGTTGGGCAATATCTTATTTAAAGAAGGAAACCTGGTTGATGCAGAGCTTTTATTAAACGAAGCCCTTGAGCAGGCCCGGTTCTATGGCAGCAAGCTGCATGAGGGAGAAACGTTAATTGTTTTAGAACAAGTTGCTGCAAAAAAACTATTAAACACTGCCATCGAAAAAAATCAAGCCTTAACTTTTATGATAGGGCTTGTTAGTGCCGCGCTAATAGGTATAGCATTTGTTTCATTTATAGTTTATTCGCGTTTGAAAAAAGTGAGGATAAGAGAGGCGGTCGTACAAGAAAAGTATCAACACCTTGATAACATAAACAAAAGGCTTTTAGAAGATACACATATTAAAGAGGAGTATATAGGATATTTTTTTAATATCATATCAAGCTATATTTTAAAACTCGAAAAGATTAAAAGGCAAACCGAGCGTAAGCTCAAAATAAAGAGCTATGAAGAGCTATTGCAATTGGCTAAAGAAATTGATATAAAGCAAGAAAGAGAAAATCTGTTTTACACATTTGATAGTATATTTCTTAAACTGTTCCCAAACTTTATCACCGCATTTAATTCATTGTTGAAGCTCGAGGACCAGATATGGCCAAAAGACAACGAAATATTAAACACCAACCTGCGGGTATTTGCTTTAATGCGGTTAGGCATAAAAGATAGCCAAACCATTGCTAACATACTAGAAACTACCATTAGCACTATATATACTTATAAGAACCGAATTAAATCAAAGGCCCTTATACAGGGTAATGATTTTTACGATGTAATTATGGACATAAAATTTGTTGACCTAGAAACAAATGTGTCTTAAATAACGGTTGCGCTCACTAATTGCCATTTTCTATGGATTTTTAATAACTTTCAATCCACTGAAAATGCCAAAATTTTAAATGGGTTGTTTTGATATTTAAAAACCAACTATTTGATATTTAGTTGTTTATGAGTTATTTTTTTTGATTTTTACCCAAAACCTCTATATCCTGACTATGAAATCAATAACCTCTAAAATATATTGGTTAATTCCTCAACAACTATTTTTTGGAGCTTAAAAAAATAATTTTAATATTTCTTAACCCTGGCTGGTCAAGCTATTTTTCTTTGATTTTTGTAGACGCAACTATTTGATATATAGTTTATTATGTACGATGTTTTTTTGATTTAGGCTAGGTCTACCACTAAAATCGAATAATTTGCACTGTACTATACACAACTTTGTAATAGTATCTGGATATTGAATTATCGGTGCAAACCAATTGACGCAACCTATAACCAATTTAAAACAAAACACATACAATGAGAAAATTATTACAGCCAATGGGCTTACTTTTTTGTATAGGGACGATGATGTCCTGTTCAAAAAGCGGACAGGTAGTTCCTGTTGAAAATGTGCCGGTAAATCCTATTTCTGATTACACTATCACGCCTGATCCTACAGATGGCTTTACTTTTAAGTTTAGCAGCCTGGCAAAAAATCATACCAGTTTGGAATGGCGGTTTGGAGACGATACGCTAAAAACAGATCTAAACCCTACGCATACCTACCTGGATACTGGCGATCCGACTAAAAAATACACCTATACAGTTGATTTAAAAACAGTTTCTTCAACAGGTAATGTTTCACATAAATATGTTGATATCACTATTAAGCCGGATAGTATAGTGCAAATGTCGGCTGTAAAAACAGGTACAGCTAACCAGCTTCAGTTTGGTGTAACCGTTAAGGCGCCTGTTGCATCTGTTTTGTGGACATTTATAGATCAGGGTCTTTTTGGTGCTGCGGGGCCTACTACTACCAGTGCGTTGGCTGCTCCATTAAAAACTTATGCAGTAAACTCTGTTAATACGGTCAAGGTAAAAATTACCTCAACAAAAGGTTCGGTTGCAACAATTAGCCGTACGGTTACCCCCGGCGGCATTGCACAAGATATAACGGTAAATAGAACAAGCTTTACCACCAACCATGAAAATTTGAGTAATCTGAATGAAAACTCCCCGAAAATGGTTGATGGTAATACAACATCCACCAAGTTTTTAATGGGTACTACAACACCATTTACTTACCCGTTCATTGCAACATTCGGATTTGCATCACCTATAGTTGTTAAAATGTATGCCGTTGGAAATTGTGGCGATCTCCCCAAAAGAGATCCCAAATCATGGACTTTTGAAGGATCGAATAATGGTATAAACTGGACAATTTTAGATACCCAGCTAATGACCCAAACCTTTTATGATCAGCAAACAGCACTGGGCGCCACTACTGACGCGCAACGGTATTGGAAATTGTTTTACTTTTCAATAGCTAATCCGCAACCCTTCTCTCAATATAGATGGAAAGTCGCTTCAAATTGGGGCGATGCAAAAATGCAGGTATCAGAGTTTCAGTTATATAAGTAATCGTAATAAGCTTAAACAATCAGGCTATTAAAATATAACAGCCTGATTGTTTAAGCTATTCTTGTTTTGACCCAATGAAAAAACCGCAATTGATGCGGACAAATTATGATTTCAACGATGGATTAGGATAATTATCGCTTTGATCTTCTGCCACATTATCTAAACATTTAATTTTTTTCAATTAAAAGAAACAGATCATCATAAAAATCCTCAAAACCAACCCTTTCCGTCAGCTTGCAGCTTACGCGTCCCTGTATGCGATGCATCGAAGAGTGAATTTAAGTTAATATAAACCTGTTGCTGCATCGTTAGTGTTTTCATTCCTGTTATCAGCATAATACATACATATAGATCTTTATACAACTTGCTTGATCAACATTCAAATCATATCAATTACAAATTTTTATTCTTAATACAATTGTAAAAATTAATAGAATGTTCGATTTTTTATATGTTTGTTCTAATAAACTCATACACAATTCAATCTTTTATTACGGCAAGTTAAACTGCAAAAAACGCGTATAAATCTAAACGTATAATTGTATGAACATACAATTATACAAATCATAGCGATGGCAGACTTAACCCTCTTCTCTAAGTTGCCACCATTGTACTAAAGATATTATTTGATGAAAAAGTATTTGTTATCCATTCTGATTGTTATAGTCGTCTATCATTCGGTATCCGCGCAGTACCAACGCTCGAAGACTGAAACGATTGATTTTATCAATAACCTTCTGAAGTTTAGGGAGGAGACAAGGATCTATGAATCAGATCCAATAAGTAAGGTCAATAATCTCATCGTGTTACAGCATCTGGATGATGAAACCTGCAAACAGGTAAAACAAACTATAGATAATAAACGGCTAACCACCATCATCAATAAAATTCATTGGGATGCTTTCAGGGCGTTTGGATACAACGACAATCGTTCAGAATTATATATCTACTTTAACACAAATATAAGGGTAAATAATACCCCTAAAGACGTATTTGGCATATATATCCCGGATGATAAAGTTGAGGAAATGAAGAACGCCATCCTACGTCTGGTCGCAATTTTTAAGACAGAGAAATAATGTAATTTATTAGTTACAATAATATTAAAATGACTATTTATTATTAAAATAATAACTTTGGCTTAACCATTTCAATATAAACCACTCTTTTTATAAGCTAATTCAAAATGAAATTTGGTATAAATACCTTTTTATTTACATCTCCATTTACTAATGATAGTATTTTATTATTCCCCAAGTTTAAAAAATGGGGTTTTGATTCAGTAGAAATAGCACTGGAAGACGCGTCACATATAGATCCAAAACTTATTAAAGGAGCCTTAGATAAAAACGGCCTAACTTGTGGTTCAATTTGTGCTGCAATGGGTCCCGGTAGGGATCTCAGAGGAATAAAAGAAGAACAAAACACAGCTGCCAAATATATAAAGGATGTTATTGACGTAATGCCGGTATTGGATTGCCCTATTCTTGTTGGCCCTCTATATTCTTCTGTGGGCCGGGCTGAGCCTGTAAGTGAAGAGGATTATAAAATTCAATGGGATGCAGTGGTCGCTAATTTAAAAAAGCTGGCAGCGTATGCTGAACAAAAAGGAGTGAAACTTGCTATTGAACCTTTAAACCGGTACGAAACAGATTTTATTAATACCGCCGAGCAGGGCCTAAAGATGATTGCGGATGTTAATAGCGATGCACTATTGCTGCACCTGGATTCTTTTCACATGAATATAGAAGAAAAAGATCCATATAAGGCAATTATGAGTGCCGGTGATAAACTGGGCCATTTCCACGCTTGCGGGTCAGACCGCGGTACGCCGGGTGGGGATCATATCAATTGGGATAAAATCAGCGCCGCGCTTAATCAATTGGGTTATGATAAACAAATTGTAATTGAATCATTTACAACTGATGTTAAAGTAATTGCAAAAGCAGCATCTATATGGCGTAAGCTGGAACCCTCGCAGGAAGATATTGCTATAAAAGGATTGCAATTTTTAAAAAATAATTTATAATATATATCAAATTAAAACAACCAAAGAAAGAAGCTTTAATGTTTAGCTGTTCTTTTATACCCCATTAACCACCAATCAATAAACAAAAAAATGAGTAAGAAGATTTTAAGTTTATCTACATTTTTAGGATTATGCCTTTTAATAATAATAGGCTGTAAAATTCATAAAATGCAGCAACAGAGCAATCCGGCTGATATAGTAGCCGCAAATGCTAAAGATGCTGAAGTCGCCAAAGAAGATGACGATAGCCAATACAGCGGCCCTTTGTTTAACGATAATATAAGATCTACAACAGCGCGTACCCCCGAAGAAGAACGCCTTGGCTTTAAACTGCCTCCCGGCTTCGAGATACAGCTATATGCTTCTGATCCGGATATTGGCAAGCCTATAAATATCGCTTTTGATGCCAGGGGAAGAATGTGGGTTACACAATCATTTGAATATCCATTCCCTGCCCAATCTCCAAACAAGGGTAAAGATCGTTTGACCATTTTGGAAGATACGGATCATGATGGCAAGGCAGACAAGTTTACTCATTTTAATGATACACTGAATATCCCGATAGGGATACTGCCTTTAAATGATGGTGCCATAGCTTATAGCATCCCTTCGGTTACCAGGTTTACCGATTTAAACGGAGATGGTATAGCTGACAAGGAAAAAACGCTATTGACAGGGTTTGGACATAAGGATACCCATGGTATGGTTAACAACTTTGTACGCGGATATGATGGCTGGATATATGCTGATCATGGATTTACAAACCAATCTACAGCTTCTGGTAGCGATGGGCACTCCATTAGCATGACGTCAGGAAACACATTCAGGTTTCGTATGGATGGCAGCCGTGTTGAACAAACCACTTTTGGCAGGGTTAATCCTTTCGGTTTAGCTTATGATGAAAGAGGTTACTTATATTCAACAGATTGTCATACATCGCCTCTGTATCAGCTTATAATGGGCGGCGACTATCCTAGCTTTGGCAAGACAACCAGAATGGGTTTCGCTCCTGATATGAAGCGTCTTGAAAATGAAGCTACCGCTCTTGCCGGATTAGCATATTATAACGATGTGCAATTCCCGGAACAATATCGTGGTGATTTTTATATGGGAGATGTAGTAACGAGCAGGATATACAGAAACTCATATATCAATAAAGGCTCTACTCCTGTAGGAAAAAGAGAAGCGGATTTTATGAAAAGCAAAGATCCCTGGTTCCGCCCGGTGGATGTAAAGCTTGGCCCCGATGGCGCTTTATATATTGCTGATTTTTATAATAGCATAATAGGGCATTACGAAGTGCCTCTGGATGACCCGCATCGGGATAAAACCCGTGGCAGAATCTGGCGGATCACTTATAAAGGCCAGCATAATGCCATTAAAGATTGGAGCGCGGCAACTATTGATGAACTGCTATCAGCGCTTGATATGCAGAATATTTCTGTTAGAATGACGGTGACAGATCAGCTTTCAGATCGTATTGGCATGCAGGCAGTTGAACCATTAAAGGCGTTGCTTAACAAACAATCAACAAGCTCTTTAAAGTATATTCATGCATTATGGGTATTAGAACGTTTAAATTCATTAAATGATAAAATAATAAAACGATCAGCGGCAAACGCGGACCCATTGGTAAGGTTACATACCATGCGGATTCTTTTAGAGCAAAAACCCAATGAACACAATTACAAGCTTATATTAAATGCTGTTAAAGATAAAGATCCGCATGTAGCGCGTGCCGCCATAGAAGACCTGGTAAATTACCCTAGCATGACCTCTCTTGAGGCTATACTGGCAGTAAGACCAGAGATGCCCGTATACGATACCCACCTGATTTATACGGCCAGGCTTTGTATTAAGAATCTTTTAATACATAATGAATTGATGAAGCAGGCAGTTGCAAAAGAGTGGAAACAGCAGGGCGCGGCAAATATTGCCGATGTATTAGTTGCTGTACCATCAGCTGAATCAGCAGCGTTCCTGGCCCAATATATTAGCAAGTATCCTATACCGGGTAATACGGCCATAACTTATGAGCAAATAGCAGAGTTTATACCTATTGACCAAATAGCTAAAGTAATAGCTGATGCAAGGCAAAGAAAGGCTGACGTTGAGTCTGAGTTTATAATTTTTGGAGGAATACAGCAGGGGATAGCAAGAAGGGGTGGAAAAGAAACAGTAGAATTACAGCAGTGGGGTATACAACTGGCAGAAAATCTTTCAAATAAATATCCGGCATCAATGAAGGTTAAAGGTCCGGATTTAGTAAAGCAGAAATTTGCAATTGGCATAGCCGGAGATTATAAAGTGCACGCGCTTGAACCTAAAGTAAAGTTGTTTTTAGAACCGGGCTCTAATGCTGATATTGATACTAAAACCGATGCATTAAGAGCTTTATTAAAAATTGACCCGGAGCATAATGCCGAGTTGGCTGCCAAACTATTCCAGGATCCGGCTTCTTCTTTAGAGTTTAAAATTAAAGTTGCTAACGTACTGGGCGATTTAACAGGCTCTACTGGGTCTTCTTTAAACCAGGTTTTAACCAATGTTAATCGGGTTTTAGCAGAAGTTAAAAATGCGCCGCCTGATCTGCAATCGGCTATAGTAACTTCATTAGCTAGTTCTCCTGAAGGCAAAGACCTTGTTTTTAGCAAAGTTAGGCAGGGGCAAATATTTTCGCGAGTGTTGGTTGAACCCAAGGTTGGAGAAAGAATGTTGTTTAACATATCGCCTAAACAAAAAAAGGAATATGATGAATTAACGGCCAATGTTGAGCCTGTAAACACAGAAAGGAATAAGGCCATAGGTATGATGATGGGCTTATACAATAAAGATTCGAAAGCAAAAGAATTACCATCGCTAGATGCCGGACACCTGGTATTTACTCAAAATTGCTCTCCATGCCATAAAATAGGCACAGAAGGTGGAAATATCGGCCCTAATCTGGATGGTGTAAGTAAATGGGGCCCCAATGCCCTGGCTACAAAAATAATAGACCCTAACCGTAATATTTCTGAAGCTTTTAGAAACTATACCATTAAACTAAAAGATGGCAAGGTGGTGGCTGGATTATATCGTAGGGATGAGGGCGCTATAATGATCTTTGCTGATGCTTCAGGGCAGGAGTTTTCGGTAGCTAAAAGTGAGGTAGCCGAACGTACCGCATCCAAGTTTACATTAATGCCGGATAATTTCAGGAATAAACTGTCGCAAACCGAATTTAATGCCATTATAAACTACTTGCTTAACCACAAAAGTTAACATCCACTTAAATAAAAAAAGATGAACAGGTTCAATATTTTCTTTGTAGCAGTATTTACACTTACATCGACTTTAGGTTACGGCCAAACAGACGGTGTACAGTTTAAGAAGCATATATTAACTAACGACTTTATTTCTGAAGGGGTAACGGTAGGTGATGTTAACAGGGATGGAAAGATGGATATTATAGCCGGCCTATACTGGTTTGAGGCACCTGATTGGAAACGCCATGAAATTGCACCGGGTAAAATATATAATCCGGGTAAAGACTACTGCACCTCGTTTTTAAATTGCGGTATGGATGTTAATCAGGATGGGTGGGTTGACCAGGTAATAATAGGTTTCCCCGGTACGCCCGCTTTTTGGTATGAGAATCCAAAAAATAAAGGAGGGTACTGGAAAAAACACGACATTATGAATAATGTGGGTGTGGGTAATGAATCACCAAATTTTGTTGATGTTGACGGGGATGGCCGTATAGATATACTTTGTGCGGATGTTGATGCCAAACAGATAGTTTGGTTGAGCCCGCCGGTTAAAAAAGGCGATACCGTATGGACACGATACCCCATTAGCGCAACTAAAGCACCCGGAACAGATAAATTCTCGCATGGCCTGGGCTTAGGCGACATTAATGGTGATGGCCGGGCGGATATTATTATAAAAAGTGGCTGGTTTGAGGCTCCTGTTGACAGAAAACAACCTGACTGGACTCTCCACCCGGCAGACTTTGGCGAAGATTGCTCTGAAATGTATGCTTATGATGTGAATGGGGATGGCTATAATGATGTGATCAGCGCATCGGCACATAAATATGGTATTTGGTGGCATGAGCAGGTTAGGGACGCGCAAGGAAATGTTACCTGGAAGCTTCATGAGATTAGTAAAGCATTTTCTGAAACACATGGATTAGCATTGACAGACATGAATGGAGACGGAGCTTTAGACCTGATAACCGGTAAACGCTGGTTTGCACATAACGATACTAATACAGACCCGGGATCGCATGAACCGGCCGTTTTGTACTGGTTTGAATTTAAGCCGGGTAAAGACCCCTCATGGATAGCGCACGAAATTGATAACGAATCAGGCGTAGGCCTGCATGTGGTTATACAGGATATGAACAAGGACAAAATGAAAGATATTGTTATCGGGAATAAAAAAGGGGTGTTCTATTTCGAAAATATGATGAAAAAGAAAAAGAGTTAGCCCGGCCAGATAGATACTTTTGCCGGGTGATTGAAGGTAGTTACTAATACTTTATCATTAACACTTACCTTATATTAATTACCTTATTGCGATAGTTAAAAGGTTAAACTAAAATTAATATATGGATAAAAACCTTCTTTGGAGTACCCTCCCTTAACCTGAAACAGCGCCATATCTGACGGTGAAAAATACATGCCGCCCCCAAAACCGTTATGCCATTCGGTTGAATGTTCACCCTTTACCCATACGCGCCCTATATCATATGCCGCTGTAAAGCCAAACTGCCCCGGTGTGATATATGGGAAAAAGTCGCTTAGCTTTATTCTTGCGTCTAAATTATTGTACATCATTTGCTGGCCTGCAAACCGATTTTGTTTGAAGCCGATCAGATTGTTTTCGCCCCCTAAAAACATGGATTGATAAAAGGCAGTTTGCCCAAAAGTGATACCGCCACCAAGCCGCTCAGATATAACAAAGTTTGATTTGGTATCAACACTTTTATATAAAATTGCTTCAGGAATGGCCTGAAAAAAAGTACGCGCCGAACTGCCTAAACCTGCATAAGCTTGTATTCGCACGTTTACGTAAACTCCCCAATCTGTAAGCGCCTTGTTATTGCGTTTATCATTTATATAAGTAACTACAAGCCCTAAATGCATTTTGTTTTTATTGATAGTGGTACTATCGTAAGAATGGATAAGACTGGTATTACCGGTAAGATGCAGATTATTGTTGATGATGGAATTATAGTATTGTACAGACGGGCCTATTCTTAAACTGGTAGTACCGGCCAGGTTTTGAAAGCGTAAGGTCGCATCGGCAGTATAATAGCCAAAGCGGGCCCGGTAATAGTCCTGGTACTGGCCGGTTTTATTAAAAGGGGTTTGATTACCCAATCCAAAGAAATTTATAACGTTAGGGAAATAGGCTTTTACCGCAATTTCGGCATCGGCTTTATCAATTGCGTTACTCCAATCGCCAGTGTAACTAAAACGAGTTGACCGTGTGCCAAACGCCCTGCCAAGAATAACTTGCTGCGAACTACCCGGATCTTTCCGAAACCCCTCGTGAACATATTTAAAGCCGGCATCGGCATATAACCCGTCATCAATATTATACCCCATTTTTAATAGCGGTATCACCGTATGATATAAATTGGTAGGTATATAAGCTACGTTTGATGTGTCGTTAGATATATGTTTATCAATCAGGCCTTGCGCGGCACCTGTAAAAGTAGCAGAGTTAACTTTTTCATAAACATTTACCGTTCGGCTTGCATTCACAATATTATACTGTTTATGGCCGTTACCGCCAATTATTCTAACTTTAATGTGCGATATTTTTTTATCTACAAAAACACTGTCGTCACCCTTTGAGATATAAAGACGCACTTCTTTAGTGACCTTAGGATCAAAGATCCGGGAGAATAAAATATTTTTGCGACTCTTTTCGGCGGATACCGTTGTTTGAATAATTATATTGCCATTAAGGGTATCCCTGATGCTGAATTTCTCACTAAGGTCTGTTGCTTTAATATCAACCCGGCGATTAAAAAAACGATAATAGGTTTCGGCGGCGTCAACCAAACTGTTCCGCCTTTTTTTCATTAGCGCCAGTAGTTCTTTATGCCGTATGCGGTAAATGGCTAATGGCATTTTGCGCAAAGCATTTTCTAATACCTTATCGGTTAGCGCGGCGGCAAAGGCGCGGGTTACCTGCATCCATTGCTCATGGCCAATTTGGGTCATGAACCTGGTGTTAAGTATATGGTCATTTAGATAAAAATCGTTGATTGATTTAGAACCTGCATTATAACCCTTTAAATAACGTGCCACCCACTGCCGCGAAGCTATATGGGGTATTAAACCCTGGTTAGTAAAAAACACTTCAGAACGATCATGCGGAACTGCGGTGAAATATCTTATCCCATTCCTTATTTTGGCTTGCCAGCGCCATTGGTCTTCATGCTCATCCCAATCGCCCAAAAACCAATCGAGCAAGCGAGCTTTAAAAAATTCTATGCTGTCTATCCGGTTGTTATAATCAGCATTTAGCAACTTTATCATATTGCTTGTATTGATAGAGGTATCGCTACCCGGTTCGCGCTCATCTATCAGGCATATTTTACCGGCAAACTCTTTTTCGTAAAATCCCAGGTGAGTATCTGGTGCCACCCAGCCAATGGTTGGGGTGGTATGGCTTACTTTAACAACTGCTGCAAGTTCTGCCGCCATTATTGCGCCATATGGGTATTGGGCAGACATGGCATCGTTTAACCATGCTTTTGCGAAAGTTTGCCTTAACGCCTGTGGTAACAATATCAAAGGGTATTTTTCAATACTGCTCATGATATAGCTTTTACCCGCTGCGTTTTTTAGCAACAATGATTTTGTTTGGTGAGTACCGCCATAGCCTACTGGTTTTAACCCGCCCTGGTATTGGTCTATTTTTATAATAGGTAATGTTGCTTTTACCGACCATTCTTTGCGGTAGTTTTCGCCGTAAAGAATGCGGTGCAGTTTGCCAACATTATTAAAAGATGGATGGGCGGCTATAGTAATGCTGTCTTCTTTAATTACCTGGTCGCTTTTTTCAACCGGGATATGCACCTTAATAAATGGGCGATTGTGAGTGAATACTTTTTTAAATACGCTGTCTTTGGCGGTATTAGCAAAATAGGTAAACTTCATGCTTTTGTCTATCATCAAGTCTACTGTTACATAGCCAGCCTCTTTTAAAGCGAATAAAGAATGCTTGCCTTTTTTAACAACGGCCTGCTTTGCACCGGCACCACTTACAACCTGCATTACACCTCCATCGTTTATAAACTGTAAGCCATGCTCATGGCCCGACACCCGAACAACGTTAGAGTCGATGTTAAAGACTCTATTGATCTCTTGGATCATGGTTTTGTATAAGGGGTGGCCATTATCTTCGGGGTTATCAAAAGTGCCACGCAATAGAGGATAAAGCGCACCTAAACCAGGCAGGGGGATATATAAACTGCTTTTAACTGATGTTAGCGGGAACAAATAATCCTGCCATATATAGCTGCCACCATGGTGCCCGTAGGTTTCAAACGGGTGATGATCTGCGAGGATAATGATCTTGTTTCGGTTCTTATATAATAGTTCTCTAAACCTGTCAATAACCTCATCGTTGGTTTTGCAATCGCAATCTGCATCGGGATTGTCTTTATTGTAAATATATAACCACCACTCCGAGTCGAAGGCTATTACAACCATGTCATCGTTTATAGTGATTTCAGTAGGGTCAGGGCAGCCTTTTGCAGGTACCAGCTTTAATAGTGAATCTTTTTGCTCCATTAAATACTCGCCCTCTCTTTTTATTTTTGCCAGCCCCTTTGGCCCCATGCGGTCCCAATCATGATTGCCGGGAATAAAATATACGGGCGCGCCTGCCGCACGCATTGGTTTATATTGTTGTTGAAGTATTTTTTTTGTCCCTTCTTCTTCTTTACTACCGGGCAGCCCCATACCTATTGGATAGATGTTATCACCCAGGTATAATACCGAAGTTTTGCCTTTTAAAACGTTCCCGGCAGCGCTTTGCAGCACCCCGTTTTGTTGTTTGCCGAGTTCGCCGGCATCACCAATTAATATAATACGGTATCGTACAGAATCTTGCGCGTGAGTTATAAGTGCGGCAAATAATAAGGATAGTAAAAAAAGCTTTTTCATTAATGGTTGTTATCTTTATAAGCAAACTTTAAAATGTTACCCGGCTGCGGCATGTGTCCTTGTTTTGATATGTACAGATTGTTTTGGTCTAATTTATACAGTAAATAGCGATTTAAAATAGACCAAGAAATTTCTTTTTTTTAGCTTTTCGTTTCTTAACAATTGGAGCCCGTGCTTTTGATTTACGCGCTTTTGCAATGCTGTCTTTGGTCTGATTAATTGCTGTTGTATTTGGAGGAGTATAACGAAACATAAATGGCACATATGCAGTAGTTGCTTGCGGGCTGGACTGATATACTATTTTTTTGGAAGAAAGGCCGTAAACGCTCAAACCAACCAGTATTATTATAAATACAATCCCTCCGTTAAACAATGACCTGGGCACTGTTATGGTTGATTTTTGCACAAAGAGTGCGGCTTCCTGTAACTGTATCAGTATTGTTTGCAATGTTTCATTTTCGGTTTTTAATGCCACTATATTACTGTCGGTATTACCTGCCGAAACGCTGTTCTCTACAATTGCGTCTTGCAGGTACATGCCGTTAGCGTAGCGATCCTCGGGCTTTTTTTCAAGACATTTATAAATGATATTTAAAAGCCAGGCCGGCACTTGCATTTCGTGCTGTTGTTGTGCTGCAGTCCAGTTTTTAGGCAGATTTTCCTTTCGTAAACTTAATAGATCGGGCACCGGAGATTCCATGTGCGCGATCATTACCGTATTTCGTGCTGTTTCTCCATTGTCATGCAGCGGGAACGGCACGCTGCCAGCCAATAACTCAAATAATACCACACCAAAACTGTAAATATCTGTTTGAAAAAGCATTTGGCCCTCATTCTGCTCGGGGGCCATAAATTCTATAGCGCCGGCATGGCGCATACTGCTGCGGCGCTCCTCGTCTGACATGATCGACAGGCCAAAATCCAACAACACGTAATTGCCCGTATGAATATTAAATTTAATGTTATTGCTTTTGATATCACCGTGCTTTACGCCTACTTTATGGCAATGTGCCAAGGCTCCGGCCAACTGGTCGGCAAGTTTAATGGTTTCTTTTATACTGAAAATTTTCTCGTGCGGTTCAGACAGCAGCTCACACAAATCAGGACCTTCTATAAACTCCATTTCTATAAAAGGCAGTGATCCGCTTTCTGTAATGCCCCAGCTTAATATTTTAACCACGTTGGGGTTAGCTACCTCGTTTACTTTTTTAAGTTTTTCAACCTCGCTTACAAATTTTCTGTAGTTTTTGTCGTCAAGACTCTCGTTAGCAATAGGTGTAGGTAAAAGTTTCACGGCGCTTAGGATAGGCCCTATGCGCCGGCCTTTATAAACAGAGCCTTGACCACCGGTGCGTAACGCGCCCATGTTCTCCAAGCCTTCCATTATTGTAAACACCTTGCTCATTTATCTTATTTCCTCTTTTTATAACTAAATTCTATCACGGCTGTTTCGCCCAAAATAATTTGGTCACCTTCTGTTAACTGGTGGCCTATTTGGCTCGAATGCAATTTTACCAGGCTATCATTAGCCACCGACCGTATCTTTACTTTATTACCGGGTGGAATGCCGCCTTCGTCAGCATAAAGCATAAAGCACCCTTTTTCATTATTCCACTCCAAATGCGCGTGCTGCCGACTGATATATTTGTTGTGTTCATTATTAATGTCGCCGGAGAAAGCTATATGGTTAGTCCTGAAAAAGCCACCCTCTACTTGTGCCGTTTTTTCGCGGCCGATATTTAACTTGCCATCATCAGATTTGATCTGGTAAACAGATTTTTCGGCCTCACCATTTAATACCCTGATATAGGCTGAACCTGATCTTTGGATCACATGATCTTTGGTGCGAATAAACAGCGCCGCGTTAATATCAGCTAATTTTACAGCCTCGGGCGGAAACTTTTCATCGAAGTTTACCTCCATTTCCCAATTGTCGGGCAGTCCTATGTCAAAATCATCGGCAATACGTTGCACCTCGTCTTTAAATTTCTCAGGGTCATCCTGATATACGGCAGCCTCATACATGTGTTTATCACTACCGCTTGCAGCTATAAAAAGGTTAATGCCTTTGATATTGCGACCCTCGCCGCCCTCAGATTTTTGAAGATTTTCTTTTATGCCGCGCAACAAAGCATCGCGCACCGCTTTTACATCGCCGGGGCTATCATTATCCTGTCCAAATATTTTGAATATGCTCATTAGTTTAATTTGTTGTTGTGTCCGGCACTTGATTTGGCGCATCCATAATTTGCTCCGGTTTGGGCAGATTTAGGTTTTGCGTTTTATCAGGCACAATACTTTTGATATACCCTTTTTTGATCAGCAACGGAATTATGTGCTTGCCAGCCAGACGTACCGCATCTGCCGATCCTTTGGTCGATTCGATCCTGATACATACAACTATGTTGCCTGTACCCTTTGCCATCGGCGCAAAAAATACGTACCATCCATCATTAATGCTTTCTTTTTTCCAAATGCGTTCAGGCGTACCTGTTTTACCGGCTACACTCAATCCCAGTATTGGCACTTTGGGGGCGCTTTGCTCTATCATAAACTTGGTTATAAGCGCAGCATATTGCGGATCGTTAGCAAGCTTGATACTGCCTTTAACGGGCTGCCCGGCATCGCTTACCTTTAATACAAAACGGTTAGCAACCAATTCGCCATTATTTGCAATGCCGGATACCAATCTTGCAACCGCGGCCGGCGTAGCAATCAGTTCGCCCTGCCCCCAGGCCATGCCCGAAATACCTTTGGCACGCGTGCGGCGTATATTATTTGGGTCGTAACGCGGTTTGGTATTAAACTCGGTTTTACGCCAAAAGTCGCGCCATTTTTCTTCCTGTGTGGTATTATCCGGCTGTTTACCATAAAAGTATCCGCCAACGCCATGCAAAAACATTCCGGTTTTTAAATATAAAGTAGCCATGTCTTCCTGCAACTGTTCCTGATTAGCTAACTTAATAAAGTACACATTGTTTGATTTTGCCACAGCTCTTTCTAACGTTATCACACCTGTTTCATCGGGCTCAATGCCTTTGGTGCGTATACGCTCCCAACTGGCAACCGTAAATTTTTTATCGACAGCGGCTAAACCAAGCTTGTTGAAGGATGCCATGGTAGTTATTAATTTAGCCGTCGACCCCGGTTGCGTGGCATAGGTAAAGCCCAGATCACTTGTGGTGAGCCATTGCGATAGCTTGTTTTGCTCGTTAACCGGCATAGTTAACTGGTCCCAGTTGTGGATAGGCGGCAGCGGATAAACTGCTGATGCCAATACATCGCCGGTAGAAGGCAGCATAACTACCACCGATACCCTGTTATCATAAAGAGAGGTATCTGTCGCTATTGACTTTTGTATCTTAGTTTGCAGGTCGGCATCTACCGTTAACTTTACATCACGGTTGCGGCTTTTAAATTCGGCCACTTTGTTGCTGTTAATACCTGCTATAAGCAACGGCGCCAAGGCGCTGTAATCTTTCTTGCTCACCGACATTTCTTTTACGCCACGCGGTAAAAACCGGTCTTCTTTAAACCTGTTGGCATGGGTATTATAATTGGCTACAGGCATGTTAAAGCCGCGCAATTCTGCCGCGTGCTCATACTCGGCAAAGTAACCGTTAGTGCTTCCGTTAAAAACACCGGTATTAACATCGCCCACCCAAAAAAACATTTGTTCTTCAAACGGGTAGTAACGTGTCAGCCTTTTATGCATTGCCGAGTCCAGGTTATAATTCTGGATGCCCGATGAATCTAACAACCGGCGTTGTTTTTGTATCAGCAGCGGGTTACTGGTGGCCAGTATCCGGCCATCTCGGTCGTAAAGTGTACCGGCCTGTAGTTTGTTCATTAACACCGCAATGCGAGGATTATAGCTAAACATCCGCGCGCCACTTCTGTCGGCTACCAACGCGGGTTTTACTATCCATTTGGCATTGATGAATAAATAGCGCGAAACATTTACTGTAAGCAGCAATATGCCTATACAAGCCATTGCCAAAGCAGGTACAAGATTGTGGTCCTGCTGTTTGGTAATAAAGCTCATTTGTACAGGTGTGCCTTTTACCCGTGATGCTGAAAGTAAAAAACCGGCGGCTATAAAATTTGCAACCAGAGATGAGCCACCATAACTTTCGAACGGAAGCGAAACACCCGATAATGGCAATGCCCCGGTTGAGCCGCCTGCGATCAGCAAAAATTGCACAAATGTGCAAATACCTATGCCCGCGCATAAATAAAATAAAAATGGTGTCCCTGTTTGCCGGCCTATAATAATGGACCGGTGCAGGTAAAGCAAAAATATCAGGAAGATGCACACAATACCAGTCCATCCAAACTCCTCGCCAATAGAGGGCAATATCATGTCGGTATGTGCTTCGGGGATGGTTTTGGCAAATCCTTCGCCTACACCTTGGCCGGTTACGCCTCCGCTGGCCATGGCCCAAAGACCGTTGGCTACCTGGTCGCCGCCGTAAACCTCGTTATCCCAGGCGTCCTGCCATATAGCTTTTCGTTCAACTAAGCGTTGTACCGGCCCGGGTATCAATTTATCAAGATGCGGTATTTTATCGATGGTTAAAAAGCCCGCTATGATGATCAATGCCATAATAGCCGACTCGCTTAACTGTTTCCTTTTGAATGCCGTTATAGTTACCAGCATTATAATAGTGGCTAAAGCAGAAAGCCAAACATTCTTAAATATCCAGGTAATGAGCACATAAAAAATAACCGAGCCTGCCATAAACAGGAAATCGCCCCGCGAAAACGAGAACAGGATGATGAAGGTAAAGCAGATCACCATAGCCGGCCCCAGATCGCCCAATATTAAAAACAGGAATAGTGCGACAGCGATGGATATAACCGCGAACGAGAAGAACGAGAACCGCTTTTTAAAACTGGCGTACTCGCTAATAAAACGCTCGTTAGCGGCAAAAAATCCTGCTAAAAATATGATCACTAAATACTTTACGATCTCGCTCGGTTGAAAACCAAACAGGTTAACCTTTACTCCGCTGCCCTCAGGTCCCGAGCCAAAGCGTATGGTTAACGCCAATAAACCAATGGCGATAACTATCCATGGCCAGCCGTTTGCCGCTCTGCGGTTATTTTTAAAGACTAGTAATCGATAAAGGGTTGAATCGGCTGTGAAGCGGCGCATGTTAAATAAAAGCATGACTATCATACCTGCAAACCCCATTGCAAGGTACATCAATGTGTCTTTAGCCAAAAACCTATCCCGAAGTGGGTCCTGCAGGCTCAGTAAGGTTAAGAAGGACAAGCCGGTAAGTACCATTATAAATGGCAGTATCAATTGGTCGGCGGTGCTGAATTTCCAGTTTAAAATTAAATGAGCCAATGCAAAGCAACCAAAAAAGCAGGCTATGATAATTAAAAAGGATGAGTTAAATTCGGCCGGCGTACGGATAATAAATGACCGTTCTTTTTTAAGTATGCTAAAGTCGCGCGTTGATAATAGCTTGATAGTATGCGGCGAGCGGTTAAAGTTAAAAACATTGTCTTCGTTTAAATTGTCGGTTCCGGCCGAGAAGCCAAACTGGTAACCTGGTTGCAGCGGTAAAATTTCAAACGCTTTACCGGTCGGCAAATTCTTAAAGGTATAGTGGCCCTGGTCATCGGTACGGGCAAACGCTACCAACGATTGTAGGTGCCGTTGCTTTTGCTCATCCAACACATATACTTTTTTTACACCAGTCGTTTGTTCGGTTTTGGTTGATACCAGGTCTATTTCTTCATCGTTATAGGTGCTATCCTGCGGCAACACCAATTGCAACCGCATTAGCACACCTGCAACGGGCGTTTTTTTTTCAAACACCTGCCCGGATATTGAACTGCCTGATAGTCCAACATCGGTAATCGCAGGTAAAAGAGGCGGCTTGATTCGTTCCTCAACAAATCGTAACGAGTCATCGCCGGTATACCCCAGTAACGAGCGCGACACGACTACCCTTTGCTGAAACGATTTGCCCCCCTGGCTCATAGCCATATCGGCGTTAATATTGTATCGTTTTTTATTTAACTCGCCAATGTTTTCAAACTTACTGCCTGGGGTTACCCTATCGGCAATAACTTTTTCAATCAGGTCTATATCGCGCTTGTCCTCAAAATAATATCCTCGTTCTAACAAAGTGCGGACATTTTTTGCCGGGTTTTTTGCATTGAGGTTTACCATTGTGCCGTCTTTTAAACGTTTATCTACATCGGTAAAATTCTTTTGTTCGATATAATATAACCTGCCAAAAAGCAGGGCCAATACAAACCCGATCAACGCAAGGAACAAGCGTTCTTTTTTCCTGCCACCCGATGCTATAATCTCCTGCTCCATTATTTTTGTTTGTAAGCTACAGGAAGCGAGTCGGCCTTAAAGGCTTGCAGGCTGCCGCTAATAAATTTATTGCCTGGGATGGCAAACAGGTTTTGCACCGCTACAGAGCAATTATCAAACTTTACGTTTTTTAGTAACAACGCATTATTATATGCGATGATACCGGTCTTAAAGTTTTTGATGGTTAAGCTATCCAGCATCACCAATTTACATTGTTGAGCAAGATTAAATGCAGCACCGTTATAACCGCTATCGGCAACCATCTCAACCTTCCCTTTGGCTTTTATAAATAGTGTATCGCGTTTTATTAGCATGGCGCGACTAATACTTATTGGCGAAGAAAATACGGTATCAGTAAGTATAAGCAAGTTCCCCTTCAAGCCATCTATGGCATTTTGTAACTTAATTTCGAGGGCGCTCTGTGGTTTACTGCCCATAGGCGTAACCGCTTTGGCAACAACCGTTGTGGTTTGTTTATTTTGCCGGTATTGCCAAATGTTGCCCCCTAAAAAAATAAGAGCTAAAAAGGCTAATAGCGCTACTGTTATTCCTTTACTTTTTTGCGGCATTAGTTCGGTGTTGTCATGTTGTGTAATCGGCGTATGTGCTATAACCGTGTCAGCAGCTATCGGCAGTTCATTTTTTTTTTGATTAGCGGCCGGCATGGTGGCATCATGTTTTAGGGCTTGCTTATCGTTTTTCACTAAAACCACCGTAATGTTATCCTTGCCTCCCTTGGTATTTGCAGCATTAATTAGCTGGTAGCACTTATCTTTTAGCGAAGATCCGTCTGGTGTGATTATCGCGGCAATATCAGAGCTTGTAACCATATCGGTTAAGCCATCGCTGCAAAGCAACAGCATATCGCCCGGCAAGAAAGGCGATTGTCCCGTTTCGATATAATCGCTGTCTTTAGCCAGGTTGGCTTCAAACCCCAGCGCCTTGTTAATTTCGTTTCGTTTGGGATGCGTCATAGCCTCTTCCTCGGTTATCCGGCGCGATTCTTCTAAAAAACCAACAAATGATTGGTCGTGTGATATCTTGATCAATGAATTATCGCGCAGCAGGTACAACCGTGTATCGCCTATATGTGCGTAATAAAACTGGTTGCGTTCAATATCTACCAGGGCAAGTGTAGCAACACAGGCCATGCTATCGTGTTCTTTAACGCGACTCTTCTCGTCCAGTATCTTTTGGTTGGCCTGGTTAAAACAATCTATCATTATCGGGATGATCTCGCCGGCTGGTTTGCTTAACCGTTGCAGTATGGCCTCGCGAGCCAGTTCGGCCGCAATTTCGCCACCCGAATAGCCGCCAACGCCATCAATAACACAGGCAATAATAAATTTACTGCCGACAGTAGCCTGCGCAATAAACGTATCCTCATTATTCTTTCTTTCCTTACCGGTATCGGTTAGCCCGTAAAACTGATCAGCCATTGTTTCGTCGTGAATTTTTGATATCAAAAAAATGAGTAGCTAATAATATAACAACAATAACCAACAAGCCTGCCGATAGTATTTGTGACATCATACCCTTATGATTTAAATATATTAACACCTACTATGCCGTTAAGCAATATCCTTGAGTTTACAGGCAACTCGACCCACGATGGCGAATTAATATCGCTTTTCTCCACCTCATTCTCATTTAAAATGGTGCGCTCGCCAAACGAGGCCAGGTAAAATTTCCCGTCGGATTTGTTTAACCTAATCTGCAAATGCGGCGTATTTACCCACTCGGTTGGTATTTTAAAGATATTTGATTCTTCGCGCGTTTCTTCATCGCCCGATATGATGACCTCATCGTCCTTCATGATAAATTCAACCTTTTTGCCGGCAAACTGCTTTTCGGGCAAGATGGTCTCAAAACGTGCAAAGGTTTTTTTGCGATCATCGACCGGCGCATTCTCATCATATTCCAGGTCATCGATATAAGGTAATTCATAATAGCCTTCACTGTAATAATTAAAACCTTTCAACACATCCTGGCTTACATCAAATGTTTGAGCTATACCTGTTTGTCGGGGTATGAAAGTCACCCTTAAATTCTCTTCTTTTTTTGCACTGCCCGGCAATAGTTTACCCATAAAACCGATATCTCCGCGGGCGTAATCAGGATGAGATACCAAACGGAACACCCATTTAGAACTTGATGGTACCACCGTTTTACCTGCTGCACGGTATTGTTTTAGCTGCTCATAAAACTTTTTTACCGTTTCATTTACGATCAGCCCGAATATGCCCTGTTTGTTGTTCATAAACTCTTGATAATCATCAGAGTTAAAGCTAATAATATATTCGTGGTAAAATACAATACGGTCGGCAAATGATAGCTGGCGAATGGAATCGTTGAATTTATCCATTACATAATTGTAAACATCATCAGGTGTAAGTAACGATTGTTTCTTTTTTCCACTAATGTTTTCGCTGGTTAAAAACCAGTCCTGTAGTCCGATACGTTGCCAGATAGAGGTCTTGGGGTCCATGTAATTAATATGAGGGGGTTAATGTGCTTTGAATAACATAATTACCAGCCCGGATGTTTTAAACTGATAATCATTAATTAGCTAATTAATTTATTGTGTATCTGATGTATCTACCATAGTAGTATCCGGCTCATATCGGTTCTTTTTTGATTTTTGTATTTCTTCGTTAATGGTGGCTCGGGTTATTGAATCGGCAATACGTTTTCTCTCCTTGCCTAAGGCCCGGTTTTTTAGTTGGTTTTCGGTTATGCTATCGGTATGCCTTGCAGCAGTATCTGTTACAGGGGTTAAAGTCGTGTTGTTTTGATTTGCAGGATTTTTAAATAACGAGTAACCCGTATATCCCATAAAACCCATCAGTAATAACATCAATATGGCAAAAACCGGTTTCGACATCCGGATCATATTACTTTGCCCGGGCTGGTAAGCAGCAACCGATTCAACAACAGCTTGCGGTTCTTGTTGCAGTACAACACCTTCAACCTTTAAGCTATCATTTAATTTTATGTTGGCGATGCTGTGCTGTATAATAGCATCGTGCAACTCCATACCATTGGCATACCGGTTCTCCGGCAATTTCTCCAGGCATTTGTAGGTAAGGTTAAGCAGCCATTGGGGCACATCCATTTCCTGCTCCTTTTGTTTTTTTGGCCATCCGGTGGGCAGGTTTTTCTTCCTCAGTTTTAAAATATCTGGTACCGGCGACTCCATGTGAGCTACCATCACCGTATTTCGGGCGGTTTCGCCGTTATCTGCCAGTGGGAACGGAACCGTGCCGGCCAATAACTCAAATAATATTACTCCGTAGCTGTAAATATCTGTTTGGGGCAACATTTTGCCTTCATTCTGTTCGGGCGCCATAAATTCAATAGCGCCGGCATGGCGCATACTGCTTCGGCGTTCCTCGTCTGACATGATGGACAAACCAAAATCCAACAACACATAGTTGCCCGAGTGCACATTAAACTTTACGTTATTGCTTTTAATATCGCCATGCTTAACCCCTACGTTATGGCAATGTTCTAACGCGCAAGCCAACTGATCGGCCAGTTTAACTACTTGTTTCAGGGTAAATATTTTATCGTTAGGTGGCGATATTAGTTCGCCCAAGTCTGGCCCTTCTATAAATTCCATTTCGATAAATGGAAAAGCCCCGCTTTCTGTAATTCCAGAGTTAAGTATTTTTACAACATTTGGGTTGGGTATCTCATTTACTTTTTTTAGTTTATCAACCTCATTAAGGAAATTTCGGTAATTTTTATCATCTGGGCTTTCTGATTGGATAGGTGTGGGCAGAAGTTTAACGGCGGTAATAATAGGCCCGATCCGGCGTCCTTTATAAACAGAGCCCTGTCCGCCCGTTCGCAATGCTCCCATGTTCTCAAGGCCTTCGGTTATAGTAAATACTTTACTCATGCGTTAATAGCGTTATTGTCCTTAATGGCTAACAAATAATTCGGAGTTTAGTTTAGTTAATAGCTAACAAAGTGTGAAAGAGGTGCCTGTAATTAAAGTATCGGCATTAAAAAGAGAATCATAGCACTTTTTTATACCCCGTTTAAATTTTATGGTATAAAAAATGCCCTTATTACCAAATAAGGGCATTTTTATTAATCTTATGGCGAGAGGGAGGGATTCGAACCTATTTTAATTCGTGATAATTTATTTTGTAAAAAATTTGTTTTAACTGTATTTTTAACACATTTGATTAAATAAACCAAAGCTGACTAAACGTATATTACAAAAAATATGCTACCATATTTGCTACCTAATTATTTGACAAAAATTAAATCTGAGGAATTTCATGTATGACTATTTAATTGGTTAATCAAATTTAGCGTGGTTTTTCGCCCAGAAAACACCCAATATCATATCACAACGTGATTGGCGTCATTATTTTGAAACGGTAGGATAACGATTTTTACTATGTAAAAGTAAATTATCAAAACCATGAAAAAACTATTGATCGCCACCGACTTTTCTTCCAATGCAAGGCATGCGGCTGAATATGGTTATCTGCTTGCCAAACAATTAAAAGCGGGTATTTTCCTTTGTAATACTATAACTATACCTGTAGAAATACCTATGGCAGGCTGGGCGACCTGGCCACAGGATCAGGGTGAATTACTATTGGAAGATTCTACTGAAGAATTAAAACGTTTAAAGGCCCATCTGGAACATACTGATCATTCCACAAGCTTCAGGCCACCGGTAGATTATTTAAACGAAGCCGGAACAGTAAGGCAAACGGTAAACGAAGCAGTAGCCAAGCAAAAAGTTGATTTGATAGTGGCCGGATCACATGATCCCGACAGGCTGGGTACTTTTTTATTAGGAAATCATATGCACGAATTGATCGAGTTCACTATTAAGCCTTTGTTGATCATTCCTAATACAGCTAAGTTTACCCCGATCAAGAAAATAGCTTTTGCCACAGACCTGGAGAATCCTGAAAATGACCTGAAACATTTTTATGAGTTGATAGAATTTGCTCGGCGATTAGATGCTGAAATTCTGCTTACGCATATTTATAAGAACGAAGATCATTTATTAAATTTTGAAAAGGGTATTGAAAAATTCTTGTTAGAGATCTCCAATAAAGCTAACTATCCACAAATTTTTTACCGCGTCATTAAACACGATAAGGTAGAGATGGGTCTGGATTGGCTTTGTGAACAAGGCCACATTGATATGCTGGCTATGGTGCATAGGCCGCATGATTTTTTAGATAGTATTTTAAAAGGCAGTCATACTAAAAAGATGGCAAAGCATATTGCTATACCATTGTTAGTCTTTCCTGAAACTAAGTAATTAATTTTTATGACAGATCAGGAATTTGCGATAGCTTATCTTAAAGCGGTTCAAAAAAAGCACGCTTCTTATTTTGAAGAAAGCAATATGAATATTATGAAGTGTGTAAGAATAATAGGAGATAACCTTGTAAGTGTTCATATTATAAATAAATCTCTCCCGGCCGAAATACAATACGATATTGAGGAAATGTTTTGGCAACACTAATTGACAAAAGTTTAACGGAATGTATTGATCTTATACATTCCGGTTAAAATTTGTTTTTACTTAGTCTGTTATAACAATAGTGTTGAGTTTGTTTTCAGATGTTGTTAACGCCAGGAATAAATCTTCCATATTAAAAGTTGCCTGCCAGGGTAGTTTTTCAAAAAGCGTTTTGTAATAATTTAATCCTTCCTGTAATTGCATTTTAAATTTATGCAGGCTTTTTTTCTTCTTTTCGGTAAGGTCTTTAAAATGGTTTTGGATGTCTGTTTTAAGGTAGTCTATATAAAGATCTATTTCTTTTATAAAGATATTTGGGCGCTGCACCGTTTTTAAAAGGTCGATTTTGCCATATATATGCATTACCATTTCTTCGAGCGAATAAATTCTGCTAAAGTAGGTTAGGTTAGGGCCAGGGCATATGGCAACTGCTTTGCTTTCTTTGCGTTTTACTATGTCATACTTAATATAGGTTGATGAGCATAAACCTTCGCAAAGACAGATTTTTTCGGTTATGGCATTAAATTGCTCCTCGTATTCTTCTTGTGGCAAAGCCAATCCTTGGATCTGCTTTATTTTTAGATTTTGATATTCTCTTGAGGCGGTACAGATGGGTTTCTCGGTAAACTCGGTATTGGTACATAAATATTTTTTGGTGCAGGGGCTGCCGGGTCGGCCTTTTTCCAGGCGTTCTAATCTTTGGGTTTCCGCACTGCTTTGTTTAAAATTATTAAATAATATGCCTAATGGTGATGCACCGCTTAAATAAAAATCAGCTTCAGTGGCATTGGTTAACTGGGTTAAAGTTTGGTCATCAACATTAGTTACTTCGGGTACTAATAAAAAAGGGCTTCCCCAACCAGTTCCGTCAAGCTGGTAGTAATCCATCATGAAGTCGTTTTCCTCCGAAGTACCTATGCCGCCTTGCACGCTTATGCGTTGTGCAGGGATAGGCAGTAATTCTAATCTCTTTTGCAACATAGCCGGTTTATAAAGCTCGAAAAGTTCATCGACCATCGTTTCTCTTTTTTGCTTAAACTCCTCCAGTATGGGGCCTAATAAATAGCCCTCAGTCGCAAAAGCATGCCCTCCGCAATTTAAACCGGACTCTACCCGAAACTCTGACACCCATAATCCTTTTTTAGCCAAAAACTTAGCCTGTATTAATGCCGAACGGAAATCACTCACTTTTAAAATAATTTTTTTACTAAACTTACCTTCGCTGTCTGGCAAAAAGCAATCAAAATTTTCAAGGTAACTATATAAACGCGGGTTCATGCCGGCTGATAAGACAACTGATGATTGAAGATTGCTCTCGGCGAACCCGCGCAAAGCGGCAAGCGCGTCTGTGTTTTCATCGCCTAAATATTCTCCATCGGCATTAAAGTTCATCTTATCTACCTTAGCCATAATGTTAACATCAATAGAGCCAACCTTAATGCTACGGCGCAGTATGTTTTGAAAAATTGTTTTACGCTCACCATCCGGATAATCCATCATTAATTCATAGCCCTGTTTTAGTTGAGAGCCATCAGGCAACAATTCAAAGTACCGGCACAGATCATTGTTGAGTACAAAAGGGAGCTTTTTTAGCTCGGCAACTTGTTGGCTAACCAAGCTCTCAACCAAGTTTAAATAAGCTGTTATGCGCCTCGCCCGTGCGTTATCTGCCGATTTTGGTATGGCAATATATTCAATGCCATTTTGTTTGGCGTGATATTCCCTTATGCGCTCAACCAACTCATCATCAACAATAGAAATCGCAGACGAGATGCCGTACCTGGCAACTTTTAATGGCGTATCGATGGAAAAACCTAATCCTAATACCGGGATATGAAATGTATGGCTCATAGTAATAATTTATAGGCCCAAAACTACAACCATTAAAAGCCCCGAAAATTGACGAGCGTCATATTTCGAATTATTTATTACTGTCGATTTGATGACCCAGATCATTTTTAAGGCGTATCGCCATCATTTAATAGACACAGTTTATTACTGAGTTTTACCTCATCAAACACTAAGCAAATGGAAGTACTAATAGATAACACTCAACTTGATTGCGAATTGCAGGAAATGTACATTATAAGCAGTCACTGGAAAACCGATGTGGATTTTGTAAAAGACGAAATAAGGTTTCTAAAAAACACACTCAATAAATACAAAACAGGTGTTATGGATGTCGAGCAAATCAGGATAACTCAATTCCAAAAAATTGTCGACCATGAAGAAGGTAAAATACATGAAGCAGAATCTAAAATATTCGAATTCCTGGAACTGCTGGGGCCGATAGTTAATCATGCAAAAAACGAGTTCGGTTTGGATGTGCTGGGAAAATTTAACGAGTTAGAGACAGATATAAAGTCTGTTACAAACTATATTTTATTAGTTAAACGGCTTGTTTTTTTATTTCTTGAAAAAATAATAAATGCCAAAAAACATTATCAGGCCGCATTAGCAAACAAAAAGCTATTACCATTAAAATATCAGTTATGATCGACATTAACTACACAACTGCTGACGAAGCAGTAAAATATATACTACCTGGTAATAGGGTGTTTATACATGGCGGCGCAGCTACGCCTTCATGCCTGGTACAAGCTATGCAGCAAAGGTGCCCTGAACTTTATAATATTGAACTGGTAAGCATTACCACTTTAGGCGATGTGAACTTTGACAAACCCGAGCATAGAAAAACATTTTATTTTAATTCGCTATTTGTTTCGGCTGCTACCCGGTCTGTTGCCAATAGTGAAGATGGCGATTATGTTCCGGTTTTTTTAAGCCAGATACCTCAACTTTTCCTTAAAAACATATTAACTATAGATGTTGCTCTGATACAGGTATCACCACCAGACGCTCATGGCTTTTGCTCATTAGGTACATCGGTTGATATTGCACGGTCTGCTGTTGAAATGGCAAAGCATGTAATAGCACAGGTTAACCCTTTAATGCCACGTACACATGGCCAGGGCTATATCCATATCAAAAAAATTGATGCAATGGTATGGCATAAATCCGAACTGCCGGAAGTTGATTACTCGACAGACGTTAGCGATGCGGTTAAGAAAATCGGTTACAATGTTGCGTCCTTAGTTGAAGACGGTGCAACATTACAATTAGGTATTGGAAGTATACCAGACCAGGTTTTAAATAATTTAACCACACATAAAAACCTGGGCCTTCATACAGAAATGTTTTCTGACGGAATTATTCCGCTGATAGAAAGAGGCATTATTAATAATAGTCAAAAAAAATTAAACACAGGCCGTTCTGTAACATCTTTTATAACCGGCACCCGCAAATTGTATGATTATGTAAATGATAACCCGGGTATAAGAGTAATGGATATTAGTTATGTAAACGATACGGGAACCATAAGACAAAACCCGAGGGTTGCAGCTATTAATAGTGCTATAGAAATAGATCTTACCGGGCAAATTTGTTCAGATTCTATCGGTACTTATCAGTATTCAGGTATAGGAGGCCAAATGGATTTTATACAAGGGGCCGCATTGTCCGAAGGTGGCAAACCCATTATTGCCTTGCCATCGCAAACAAACAAGGGCATAAGCCGTATAGTGCCATTTTTAAAGGAAGGTGCCGGCGTAGTAACTACACGCGGGCATGTACATTGGGTGGTTACTGAATATGGCATTGTTAACCTGTTTGGTAAAAGCCTTAAACAACGTGCACAATCATTAATTGAAATAGCTCACCCAAACCACCGTCAAACATTGGAAGAGGCTTTTTATAACCGATTTGAAAAAGTGTAAACCCTAAATATCCAAGATCATGAAAACTATACTGGTATTAACAGACTTTACAATTAAGGCAGACCATGCTGCGCATTACGCGTTAAAACTGGCACATAAAATAAAAGCAAATTTATTATTGTGTAATGTGTACCCCGAGCCAGCTGTCATCTCTGCATCGGCCCATACTTTTTGGAATGGTAATGAAAGCGAAAATTTTGAACAGGATAGTTTAAATGATCTTACTGAGTTGGCCGGCCGTTTAAACAAGCAATTAGAAAATACTTGCGATGACGAATTTAAGCCTACCGTAGAGTTATGTAGTAAGGCCGGGCCGTTAACCGATGCTATTAACTATATAGTAGCCAGCAGGCAAATACTATTTGCAGTTATTGCAACCCACAACGCTGATGATTTAATGGCTTTTTTAAATGGGAACCATGCTAACGAGATCATAGAGAATGCTAATTGCCCTGTGTTGGTTTTACCATATCAGTTACCATTTAACGGGTTTAAAAAAATTGCCTTTGCTACAGATTTAGCACATAATGGCACTGATGTTTTGCATAGCTTATACAATATCACCAAATATTTTGATTCGGAAGTGTTAATTACTCATGTGGGTATGGCAAAACTGGCTAAAGTAACAGAAGATTATATAACCAAACGTTTTTTGCGCCAGGAAATAGGGGTAAGTCATTATCCTAAAATTCAATACAGATCGGTACAAAACAAAAGTATTACCGCCGGCTTGCAATGGCTGGCAGAGCATGACGATATAGATCTTTTAGTGTTAGTACACCATAAACGTAATTTGATCCAAAAAATATTCGAGCCAAGCATTACAAAAAAATTGGCTGACCGTTTTGCTAAACCGATGTTGGTTTTTCCAAGCTCTTACGAGCGTGGTAGTGTGCCAATATTGTAATAGTTGTGTGTGTGAGAGTGTGCCTGTGGCCAAGTTGGTCATGGGCATTTTTTATTTAAGGGTCCTACTATAAATAGTTGTAAATGTTTTACTTAAAAAGTGACAAGCATCACTTTAATAAGCACTTCGCATCATTCCCCACCTTGGTTACACAGGGTACTTTTGGTCATAATCAAACACCAAATAAAATGAAAAATTTAAACAGAAAAATAATAGCAATCACCTTTATAATAGCCGCGGTTATTTTGGGTGCAGTGCCTCAAATAGTGAGCGCGCAAAGTACTTATAAATTAACACCTGGTAAAGATGCCACTATTAAGGTACTCGGTACATCTAATGTACACGATTGGGTTTTGACATCATTGGCTGTCGAGAGCCAGGGCGAGTTTAAATTAGATGGCGATGGCCAACTTCGCGCACTTTCTTCATTCAATTTATCGGTAAACGCTAAAAGTCTTAAAAGCGAGCATGAGTCTATGGATAACCGGACCTACAAAACTATGAAAGCCGATCAATACCCAAAAGTTACTTATAAACTTAGCTCAGCCATCGTAACGCAGACTCAAAAAAACAAATACACCATCAAAGCAACAGGCGAACTTACTATAGCTGGTGTATCGCAAAGTATTGTCATGACAATTTATGCGGTTACTAATGCTGATAACACCATTACATGTACAGGATCTGAAAACTTAAAACTAACTGATTACAAAATTGACCCGCCAAGCTTTATGCTGGGTGCAATGAAAGTTAAGAATGACCTTACCATACAATTTAATCTTAATTACAAAAGCAATCAACTATTAACCAAAGCCCTTTAAAATAATAACATCATGAAAACTAAAATTTTTACCCTAATAAGCTCATTGGCCCTAGGCTTAATGGGTGTGGTTCCTTTAACAGCAAATGCACAGGAGGGACAAATTCAATACTATCGGCCTAACAACAAACAAGGTATAAATGTATTTGAAACCAGTAAAAAAGACACCGTAAAATTTAGCGGCCTTAAAGTAAAAATTGGCGGTGGTTTTACGCTGGCATATCAAACTTTAAAAGCATCAAATACGGCAACGGCACTTACAAAAACTGTAGGCACGTCAACAGGTAATGTAAATGCAATTACACCAATATATAATGGATTTAATCTGCCAATGGCAAATATGGCTTTTGATATCCAGTTAGCTGATGGCGTACGTTTAAACCTAACCACTTACCTGGCAACCAGGCACCACGAAGATTCTTGGGTTAAAGGCGGGTACTTGCAAATAGATAAAATGCCTTTCTTACACAGCCCGTTGGTTGATGACATCATGAAGAGTATAACCTTTGTAGTAGGCCAGTCAGACGTTGACTATGGCGATCAGCATTATAGAAGATCTGATGGTGGTAATACTATTTATAACCCTTTCGTAGAAAATTATATTATGGACGAGTTTGCTACCGAAATAGGTATGCATGTTTATTACAAATGTCAAAAAACAGGCCTGTTTGCAATGGGCGCCATTACAGATGGTGAATTAAACGCGGTTACCATTGCCCCAACTAAAATTGACGCAAAAACGGGCCAGGTTAATAAATATCCGCCTGCATTTATTGGTAAATTAGGTTTCGACAAACAACTTACTCCTGATTTTAGGTTAAGAGTTTCAGGCTCAGTTTATTCAGTAAACAGTGCTGCAAGCAATACCTTATTTGGCGGCGACCGTACCGGCTCAAACTATTATAATGTTATGTCAAACCCAACCACTGCGGCAGGCAGCGTACTTACACAAGCGGTTGATTATAATGCTTTTTCAGGAAGGTTTAACCCGGGCTTTAGCCAGGAGAACCATAGTTTAATGGGCAACTTGTTTTTGAAATATCGTGGCCTTGAACTTTTTGGAACAATAGAATCTGCAAAAGGCAGAACTATTACCGAAACAGCAAATCGCGGAGCAAAACAATATGCAGCTGATGTGATATACAGGTTCCCTGCTGAAACTGAAAACTTTTGGGTAGGCTATCGCTACAACACCGTATCAGCAACAATTGTGGGCAATACTACCGATGTAACTGTTAGCCGTTCTGCCGCTTCAGCCGGATGGTTCCTTACCAAAAATGTTATGATGAAAGGCGAATGGGTAAGCCAGCAATACAAAGATTTTGACGCTACAAATATCTTAAATGGCGGCAAGTTTAGCGGTTTGGTTATACAGGCAGCCATATCATTTTAATACCTTAAGTGACTATTGAACAAGACCCCTAACTGCGAAGTGAGGGGCCTTGTTTTTAATCTCTTTTATTAATCATTAACATGAAAAAAATAATTGTTTCGGGTTTTATTACCGGTTGCATACTGTTTGTATTTAGCTATGGCGGCTTATACCTGGCAGTAAAGTATTTCCCATCGTTATTTACAGAATATTTTAACCCGCTTTTTAATTCAGACGGTAGCCGCGATGTGCTTTTTTACATGCATGCGTTCATCTTCAGTTTCGCATTATCATGGTTTTGGGACAGGTTTAAAACCCTGTTTAAGGGCATGTTTATTTTACGTGGGATAGAGTTTGGCCTGGTGTACTCGATCATTGCACTAGTACCGGTAATGTGGATCTCATTTAGCGCGCTGGATATTACTGTTGCAATGGTATCAAGCTGGTTTATTTATGGGTTAATACAGGCCACAGTAGCCGGGATGGTTTTTGCAAAACTTAATCCTTAATGAACCATAAAGTATGATGCACAGAAATATTTTATGGATAACAGTTCTGTTTGTTTTACTTACCGGCTTTGTTAAGCCACGTAACTTTACTGTTGTCACCGAAACAAAATGGCTCATCAGCGAGAGTAGTAGCCTGTCTGTAAACGGTACAACAAACATTAATAAGTTTGCATGTGATATTCCTGCTTACGACCAAACTGATACACTAACGCTGAGTAGGGGGAATAAAGAAATTATTTTATCAGGAGATATCAGGCTTAAAATACAAAGCTTTAATTGCCACAATTCCATAATGACGCATGATTTGCGGAAAACCTTAAAAGAAAAAGAATTTCCGCACCTGCGTATTAGGTTCTTATCGTTAAGCGAGTTCCCCGACTTAACGGCCAAACCAGCAATGATAACAGGCTTTGTAGATATTGAACTTGCAGGTGCAACTAAACGTTTCCAGGTTAAATACCTGGTATCAATTGATGATCAAAAAAATATTCACCTTTTAGGATCCCGGGATGTTAATTTCTCTGATTTTAACCTCATTCCGCCACGGAAGCTGGGTGGTATGATAAAAACCAATGATAAATTGAGCGTTGCTTTCCATCTAAAAATGAGAGATCTTAATTAATACCAAAATTGATGAAGATCACTTTCTTCTCCGCAATCCATCATTCTTTATCATCAAGTATTGAGGCAGTTTTGGATAAAATAATTTCTAATGATTAAAAGCCCTGTTCTTGAAAAAACAGCCTGCTACCATTGCGGCGATGATTGTACAACCACAGAATATATTGTTGCCGGCAAACACTTTTGCTGCCATGGCTGCAAAAGTGTTTACGAGGTATTATCAACAGATAACCTTTGTAATTATTATAGCTACAATGAGCACCCGGGCATAACCCGTAAGCAAACCGATAAGCGCTTTGATTATTTGAGTGACGAAACCATAGCGAGTGATCTTATTGACTATCGCGACAAGCATATTACAATAGTAACCTTTTACATTCCCCAGATCCATTGCAGCTCGTGCTTATGGCTGCTGGAGAAACTGAACAAGATCAATCCTGCCGTGCACAATTGCCGGGTAGATTTCTTGAAAAAGCAGCTTAATATACATTACGATCACGAAAAATTAAACCTGCAGCAATTGGTAGAGCTTTTAGATAATATAGGCTACGAGCCGCTTATAAGCCTGCAGGATGTTATAAAAAAACAAAACACTGCCGATAAGGATAACCTGGTGTCAAAAATAGCCGTTGCCGGCTTTTGTTTCGGCAACGTTATGTTATTAAGCTTTCCCGAATATTTTGGTTTATCGAGTTTCGAGCAAACATTTAAACACTTTTTTGGCTGGATAAATATTTTATTTTCTTTACCCATAGTGCTGTATAGCGGCACCGGATATTTTGTTTCGGCCTGGCAGAATTTAAAAAACAGGGTGTTGAATATTGACTTTCCGCTCGCGCTTGGTATTGCGGTTTTATTTGGCCGCACGGTTTTAGAAATATTTACCCATACAGGTGCCGGTTTTGCCGATACCCTTTGCGGGCTGGTGTTTTTCTTATTGGTAGGCAAATTCGTTCAGAAAAAAACATACCACCATATTTCGTTCGAGCGCGATTACCGGTCGTTTTTCCCGGTGGCGGTACATATTATTGAAAATGGGATAGAGAAACCTGTGCCACTCGGCAAGTTGGGTATTGGTAACAGAATGGTGATTCGTAACAATGAAATCATCCCTGCCGATGCCATTTTGTTAAAAGGGGAGGCTTTGGTTGATTTTAGCTTTGTAACCGGCGAAGCTATACCAGTAAGCAAAACTCTTGGTGAGATCATTTATGCAGGTGGCCGCCAAACTGGTGAAGCTATTGAATTGGAAGTGGTTAAGACTGTATCGCAAAGCTACCTTACGCAATTATGGAACAATGAAGCGTTTACACGCAAGCAGGATAAACGTATGCAAACTTTTAATGAGAAAATGAGCAAATACTTTACCATCGTTTTGCTATCGATAGCATTTGCAACCCTTATTTTTTGGCTGCCCACAGATGTAAGAAGAGGGTTTGCCGCATTTACGGCTATATTAATAGTAGCATGCCCATGTGCATTGGCATTAAGTACGCCATTTACGATGTCGGCAGCATTAAGCACTTTTGACCGTAACCGTTTTTATTTAAAAAATGTAGCGGTGGTTGAGCAGTTAGCCGCAATTGACAGCATTGTGATGGATAAAACGGGTACAATAACAACAGGCACGGTTAAGAACATAAAATTAGAAGCCGTTTTAACAGATGAACAAAAACAACTGGTTTACAGTCTTTGCAGTAATTCAAGCCACCCGCTAAGCCGTATAATTTGCCTTTACCTGGGTAATATGGATCAGCTTGCTGTAAACGGATATAATGAGATTGCAGGCAAAGGGATACAAGCCCATATCAACGGACACTTTGTAATGGCAGGTAGTGCCGATTTTATACTGGAGTGCAGCGACCATTCCCCGGTTCATACAATGGTTCATATTGCTATTGATGATAAGTATATGGGCTATGTTGCATTCTCGCTTAGCTATCGCGATGGAATGAAAAATATTGCCGCATTATCAGCCAGTTACGATGAGTATTTACTTTCCGGCGATCAGGATCATGAAAGGGAAGACCTACAGGAGTTTTTCCCCAAGGCAAATAGCATGTACTTTAATCAATCGCCACAAAGCAAGTTAGACTTTGTGCAGTCACTGCAAAAAAACGGCAGCAAGGTAATGATGATTGGTGACGGGCTTAATGATTCGGGCGCTTTAAAGCAAAGCGACCTGGGTATAGCAGTTACAGATAATGTAAACAACTTTTCGCCCGGCAGTGATGCTATACTCGATGGAAAATCGTTTGATAAATTGCCGGTTTTTTTACGTTTCGCTAAAGACACCATCGCCATCATTCATTTTTCTTTTTTTATATCCTTAACCTACAACCTGGTTGGTTTAAGTTATGCCGTAACGGGTAATTTATCACCATTAACGGCCGCTATATTAATGCCGTTAAGTACCGTTACCATTATTTCGTTTACCAGCCTGGCCACACATTTCGCTGCAAAAAAACGACAATTAATATGAACATACTTTATTTCCTGATAGGGTGTAGCGTAGTGCTAGCGCTTGGCTTTTTGGGCGCTTTTTTCTGGGCACAGGGCAATGGGCAAAATGATGACCTGTTTACGCCCTCAATGCGTATGCTTATAGAAGATGATGAGGAAACGCCGGACGAAACGCCGCCGTCAATCTAAAAGTGACACCAATCACTTTTTTGCTTAACTGTCATCATTCTGTCACACCGCTAACCGCAATATTTTTACGCCTATAAAAAGATACTTAATATGCAGCCTGAAAAATTTTATTATGACAACAAGATCGTCCGTGACTTTGGTATAGCTACGGTGTTATGGGGTATTATTGGTATGACAGTAGGTTTAATAGCAGCCATACAACTTTACCATCCTGGCGCCAATATGCACAACCAGTACACCACCTTTGGGCGGATACGCCCGTTGCACACTAATGCGGTGGTTTTTGCATTTGTGGGTAACGCCATTTTTATGGGGGTGTATTATTCGCTTCAACGGCTGCTTAAGGCACGGATGTTTAGCGATGCATTAAGCAATATACATTTCTGGGGATGGCAGCTCATCATTGTTTCGGCTGTAATTACGTTGCCGTTGGGCCTAACTACCTCGCATGAATATGCCGAACTGGAGTGGCCTATAGATATAGCAATTACCGTGATATGGGTGGTGTTTGGAATTAATATGTTCGGTACCATATTTAAACGCCGCGAGCGCCACTTATATGTTGCTATTTGGTTTTACATAGCAACATTTGTTACTATAGCTGTACTACACGTTGTAAACTCGTTCGAGTTACCGGTATCTGCTTTTAAAAGCTATATGGTTTATGCTGGTGTGCAAGACGCGCTGGTGCAATGGTGGTACGGACATAATGCGGTTGCATTTTTCTTGACTACTCCTTATTTGGGCATGATGTATTACTTCTTGCCTAAAATGGCTAATCGACCTATTTATTCCTACAAACTAAGTATACTTCACTTTTGGGCGCTGATATTTATTTATATCTGGGCCGGCCCTCACCACCTATTATACACCACATTACCTGGTTGGGCACAATCATTAGGTGTTGCGTTTTCTATTATGCTGATAGCTCCAAGCTGGGGTGGCATGATAAACGGATTATTAACACTTCGTGGCGCCTGGGATAAGGTGCGCGATGACGTTATTCTGAAGTTTATGGTGGTTGCATTAACCGCCTATGGTATGGCCACTTTTGAAGGGCCAATGTTATCCTTAAAACAAATAAACAGCATTGCCCACTTTAGCGATTGGATCATAGCCCATGTACACGTTGGTGCATTGGGATGGAATGGATTTTTAACATTCGCTGTTCTGTATTGGTTAATTCCGCGCATTTATAAAACCGAATTATTCTCGAAAAAACTGGCCTCATTCCACTTTTGGGTAGGTACCCTGGGTATTATTTTTTATGCCGTACCCATGTACTGGGCCGGCTTTACCCAAAGCCTTATGCTAAAAGAGTTTACCCCTGAGGGTATGCTTAAATATCCAAACTTTTTAGAAACCACATTGCAAATATTACCAATGCATATTATGCGGTCAGTAGGTGGCGCCATGTATTTATTAGGCGTTATTGTGATGGCTTACAATCTTCTAAAAACCGCAAAACAAGGCAGCCTTGTGGCCAATGAAGCCGCACAAGCTATGCCGCTTGAGCCGGTACATACAATAGCGAGAGAGTCTGGCTGGCACCGCAGGTTAGAGCGTAAACCTATACAGCTAATGATAGCGGCTTTAATAGTAATATTAATAGGCACTTTTGTAGAGTTAATGCCCACATTAACCATCTCATCAAATATCCCAACTATAGCAAGCGTAAAACCTTATACATCGTTAGAGTTGCAGGGGCGCGATCTTTACATCCGAGAGGGTTGTTCAAATTGCCATTCGCAAACAGTAAGACCGTTCAGGTCTGAAACCGAACGTTACGGCGAATACAGCAAGGCCGGCGAGTTTGTATACGATCACCCATTTCTGTGGGGATCAAAACGTACGGGGCCGGATTTGGCACGCATAGGTGGCAAGTATGGTAATGCCTGGCACTATAATCACCTGATGGATCCAAGGTTGATGTCGCCCGGAAGTATTATGCCGGAATATAGCTGGCTGTTAACCCAAACACTTGATACTACCACAACCCGAGCTAAAATACATGCCATGCGCACATTAGGTGTTCCATATCCGGTGGGTTATGAAAACTTAGCTAATGCTGATTTGGATGAGCAGGCAAAAGCAATTGCCGGTGATTTGGCTAAAGACCATATCAAAATAAAAAGTGATAAAGAAGTAATAGCCATAATAGCCTACCTGCAACGCTTAGGTATGGATATAAAAGCAAATAAAACCGATAAAAATTAAGATCATGTTTAAACAATTCACAGAAAATATTTCGGGAAATCAGGTGTACCTGCTTTTCTCGCTGGGTATATTCCTTGTATTCTTTATAGTAGTTGCCGTCATACTTTTTCGGCTTAAGAAATCGCACGTTGATCACATGAGCGATATGCCACTACATGATAGTCAAATTGGTTCATCTAATACCTTACTAAAATGAAATATCAACGTGTTATTTTATTGTTTGCCTTGTTGTTTACAGCTGGCCCAACCATGGCTGCTAATGATAGCCTGATACCAGGCGATTTAATGAATTATATAGGCTACGGGGCGGTGGTATTTATGTTATTACTTCTTATAATAGTTTTACTGGTGTTGTTAAAAACTACCAAAATACTAACTCGCATTATTCTAAAATCAGAAGGATATACTGAGCAAGAGATCAAAAAGCAATTAGCACCAGAAAAAGCCCCTGCGAAACCCAAAGGCAATGTTTGGATTAAACTGATGTCATTACGTCCTTTATCTGAAGAAAAAGATATGATAATGGAACATGAATATGACGGGATCCAGGAACTGGACAATCCAACCCCTGCCTGGTTTATGTACCTGTTTTACGGCACCATCATTTTTGGGATAGGATACCTTTTAAACTATCATGTTTTCCATACCGGCCAGTTACAATACGCTGAGTATAAAACAGAAGTTGCACAAGCCGATATTGCTAAAAAAGCTTTTTTAAGTAAAAGTGCTAATCGTGTAGATGAAAATACGGTAAAGTTGGTATCAGATCCGGCCGTTATTAGCGCGGGCCAGGGTATATTTAAAACTAATTGTGTGGCTTGCCACGGCGATAATGCGCAAGGCATGGTTGGCCCGAACTTAACAGATGACTTTTGGTTACATGGCAGTAAAATAAATGATCTGTTTAAAACTATAAAATACGGCGTGGCCGCCAAAGGTATGCCTACCTGGGAGAAGATCTTATCGCCCAAACAAATAGCGGACGTGGCCAACTATGTAAAATCATTGCATGGTACAAATCCGGCTGGCGCTAAAGAACCCCAAGGCACTAAAGAAACGGATAGCAAACTGGCGTCAAACTAAAATCATGAGCGGATTATTGGCAGGGAGCGGATCGGGAGAAAGAAAGTGGCAATACCCGCTTATACGCAAAGGTGTTTATTATAAATGGCGTAACTGGTTAAGTTACGCCTATTTAATATTCTTCTTCGCCGGCCCTTTTTTACGAATTGGCGGACAGCCTTTTTTACTGCTTGACTTTGTTAATAAGCACTTTGTAATATTAGGACAAGCTTTTTGGCCGCAGGACATATTTCTGTTTATGCTGGCATCGTTAGTTTTTATAGTCTGTGTGGTGTTGTTTACCATCGCATTTGGCCGTATGTTTTGCGGTTGGATATGTCCACAGACCATTTTTATGGAGATGGTATTCCGCAAGATAGAAATATGGATAGAAGGTGATGCTAATAAGCGCAAAAAGTTAGATGCGGGCCCATTGACAAATGAAAAGCTATTTAAAAAAACAGCCAAACATGTGCTGTTTTTTCTTGTGTCATTTTTGATAGCAAATACGTTTCTGGCTTACCTAACCGGCAGCGAAAACCTGATCAAAATAATTGCCGAACCTGTTAACAAGCATTGGGTTGGCTTTGCCAGCATTTTTGTATTTACAACTATATTTTATTTAATATATAGCCGGGTACGTGAGTTGGTTTGTACGGTTATTTGCCCTTATGGCAGGTTACAAAGTGTTTTAATTGATAAAGACACCTTGGTAGTGGCTTATAATGATGTGAGGGGAGAACCGCGCGGAAAGCTAATGCGCGTTTTAGACCCGCTAAACCAAAAAGGGGACTGTGTAGACTGTGGGCTATGCGTTGGTGTTTGCCCTACAGGAATAGATATCCGTAACGGTACTCAGATAGAATGCATAAACTGTACCATTTGTATTGATGCCTGCGATCATGTAATGGACAAGATAAGTAAGCCAAGAAACCTTATTGGTTACTTTTCTGAAAACATGATCCACGCTCAAAAAAAAGCAACGTTTACAAATAGGATGAAAGGCTACGCGGCCGTAATTGTATTGCTGATTGGTGTTTTATGCTATTTTATTTTTAGTCGCAAGGATTTAGATATGACCGTAATGCGCGGGGCGGGCATGCTTTATCAGCAGCAGCAGGATGGCTATATCAGCAATATTTACAATGCGGAGATCATTAACAAAACTAATGGTTTGCAACAGATAACCTTGAAGGCCGAAGATCCTGCAATTAAAATAAAATACATACAGGCACCTGCGATTATAAAGAAAGGCGAAGAAACAAAAGCTGTGTTTTTTGTAATGATACCGGCAAAAAATATCCGGTCGCCTAAAACAGAGGTTAGGCTGCAGCTTTTATTGGGCAACAAAATTATACAGACGGTTACTACATCATTTGTAGGGCCAATAAGCGATTAAAACCATGAATTGGGGAAAAGGAATTGTAGGTGGAATGATCATATTTATGCTGTTTATCATCAGCATGTGCGTTTATATGATCATGAGCCCGGCTGATGATTATGACCATCAGTATTATGAGAAAGGACTATCGTTCAGCAAAGACTATGATAAAGAAATACAAGTTGTAAAAGATCATGCACAGCCTGTAATAATAATCAATAGCATCACAATGCGGTTAGTCTTTAATAAACCCGCCATAGGTAAGATCACTTTTTTACGCCCATCAAACCAATACCAGGATAGGGTCTTTAAAATTGATACTCATGCCGGTCCATTGGTCTATCTGCCTCTTAACTCAATTGAAAAAGGAAAATGGCGATTGCTAATTGAATGGGAAAGTGAACGTAAGTTGTACATGTTTCAAAAAGAAGTATTTATAAAATGAGCGCTAATTGGATAGCTTTCTTTATTGGATTGTTTGGCAGTGTGCATTGTATTGGCATGTGTGGGCCACTGGCTTTTGCAATACCTACTCTTAATGCGCGTTGGTGGCTAATAATTGCCGACAAATTGCTTTATAACATAGGGCGCGTTATTACTTATTCGTTTTTAGGCTTATTAATTGGTTTTATAGGTAAGCAGCTATGGTTATTAGGTTTACAGCAGGGGGTAAGCATACTTGCCGGCGTATTGGTGATTATGGCGGCTATAACAAGATTGTTAAAAATACGCGTTGCCAATAATAAGGCTCTGTCTGTTTTATTTACACCCATTAACAAATCATTACATTATGCTTTACAGCACAAAGCCGGCCATTTTATTGTTGGCTTGTTAAACGGCTTTTTACCATGCGGCTTTGTTTATATTGCGTTAATAGGCGCGGTAAATACGCCATCGTCCATATCCGCGGCGCAGTTTATGCTGTGCTTTGGATTTGGGACTTTTCCGCTGATGTTATTAGCTACCATTGGCTCGGGCTTTGTTGGTCCGGTAATTAGGCGCAGGATAAATAAGGCCATGCCTTATTTAATGATATCCCTGGGCTTTTGGTTTGTTCTGAGAGGGATGAATTTTAATATTCCATATTTAAGCCCTGCAAAGCAACAATCAGGGGTGGCCATTTGTAAATAAAATTATGTTAAAGCACTAAGCGAACATATAGGCTATAATGTTAAATTAGCCTAGCTATTTGGCTTAACGGCTGGCTTTGTTAACGCTGCCGGCTTTTGGGCTTTCTAGGTTTTAACAACTAATGTTACCGGCCATCCGGCGCTATTTGCAGAATGTATACAGGCGATTTTATTATGCTTCAAAAAGGTGTACCGGTTGAAGATATTTAAAACATAATTAGTTACACAGCCATGCTAAATAATTGAGTTTCGGGTTTGTCTGCCCATAAGCGTTCGTCAAGCGCCATGCAAATATTACGCAAAAATGGCTTGCCCGATTCGGTGATTTTTACACCCCATGAATTAAGTTCTATTAATCCATCATCGGCCAACGGCTGTAATCTGTCAATGCCGTTAAATATGGCAGCGCAAGGTTGGGTGTGGTGATTCCAGGCAGTATAGCCTTTGCACATAATATTCAGAATGTGCTTCCTAATAATTAGGTCCTCTCCGGTTAATATATGCCCTTTAACAACGGGTAGTTTATCTTCGTTCATCAACTTTAAATATTCTTCGACCGTTTTAACATTTTGGGCATAGGCATAGCAGGCATCGCTAATTGACGATACGCCCAAGCCTATCAATAATTGAGTGTTTTGGCTGGTGTAGCCCATAAAATTTCGATGCAATTTCCCTTTTGCTTGTGCAACCAAAAGCGCATCACCGGGCAGCGCAAAGTTATCCATTCCTATTTCCTGGTAACCATAACCTTTTAAAAGGCTTCGGCCTACCTGATGTAATTTGGTTTTTAGTTTTGGCTCGGGCAGGTCAAGCTCTGTAAACTTACGTTGCCCGGGTTTAATCCAGGGTACGTGTGCATAACTGTAAAATGCAATCCTGTCTGGTTTTAAGTCGGCAACCATATTCATGGTATTTATTAAACCGTTAAGTGTTTGTAAAGGAAGCCCATATATCAAATCATAATTAATGGATGTATAGCCAATCCTTCGCGCCTCAAGCGTTACAGTTTGTACTTGTTCAAATGTCTGCTTCCTGTTGATGATGAATTGTACTTTGGGATCAAAATCCTGGATACCTAAACTGATCCGACGAAAGCCGAGATGATATAGCGTTTCTAAATGTTCAGTAGTCGTATTACCGGGATGGGCCTCGAAACTAAACTCGGCCTGGCAGTGGACAGTTGAATGTTCAAGTAAGCCTGAAAGAAGTAATCCAAGATGCTTTGCGCTAAAAAAAGTAGGTGTGCCACCACCAAGATGAATTTCACGTATAATTGGTTTATGCTCCATTACCTCACCATATAACTGCCATTCTTTTAACAAAGCCGCGATATAGGGCGCCTCTACGCCATGATTTTTAGTGATGCGGGTATTGCAACCACAATAGGTGCAAAGGTCTTCACAAAAGGGCAAATGGATATACAAGCTTATGCCATCATTATCATTGCATTCGGCAAACGCCCATTGTACACGATTTTTCCAGGCAGCATTAGTAAATTTGTCGTTTTCCCAATAAGGCACGGTGGGGTAACTGGTATAACGTGGTGCCGGCACATTATACTTTTCTGTAAGATAGTTAGGCATGATGTAATGTTTATTGAATTGGGCCCTTAGTTGTAGGCAATACCCGGCAATTGTTTGCACAAGCGCAGGCATTGCCTACACATTTGTTGGCTTGCCATAAATCAAGGTTGGTAATGGTTTGGGCTGCAGCATCTTGTAATGCTTGCTGAGTCAGGTCTTCCTGTGTGGGGTATAAGGGGATATTTGCCACCTTAATACCATAGGCGGCTGCGGCTTTTGTATCTATGTGGCCCATCTCGGCCGATCTGGTAACTATATATTTTATGCCAAACCCGGCCAGTTTCTCAATCACCAATGCCGAAACATCATCATCAGCAAACACTATTACAGCATCTTTGCCTTCTGCATAAATTGCAGTATTTATACCTAAAGGATTAGCAATAAGCGTAATATCATGTTTTTTTTGATTTGCCTTTGCCAGGAATTCCTTTTCGAAATGCTTTATATTGTATGCAACCGCTTTCATTAGCTTTGTTTTTATCTAACAAAACTATCGCTATTGCTTCATGTATAGTATGAGAAGCGTCAGTAAGAAAAATGACCTTTATCAGTTTTTCATTTTGGCAAGCTTATTTATATCAAGGATGGTTATGGCGCTGCCTTTTTTATCAATTAGTCCCTCATCTTTAAAGTCAGATAAAGTACGGCTAACTGTTTCGGTGGCCATACCGGCCATGGCAGCCAGGTCTTCTCTTGATATCTTAAAAGATTCGCCCTCGGTAACATGCTGCCGCGATAAACGAACCATAGCTTCGGCCATGCGCTTTCTAACAGAATGATAAGCTAATTGTAACAACTGTTCTTCTTTTTCGCGGATATCATTTGATAATAGTTTTATAAACTCGCGTGCAACAACGGGATACATATTTAATAGTTGTTCCAGTTGGTCTTTTGGGATAAGGCATAGTAAACTATCCTCTAAAGCCGTCGCCGTATCAGTATAATCTTCATTGGCTAACATAGCGTGTATCCCCAGGTAAGTATCAGGCCCATAAATACCGGTCATTAGCTCGCGTCCATCTTCGGCCAGTTTAATAGTTTTTACACTGCCATTTATTAATAAATAAAGGCCATTGCCCTTATCGCCTTCGTAATAAATAACCTGGTTTTTTTTAAATTGCCTTACTTTACGTTCCAGTATAATTTTTTTCAACTCAGCAAGCCCGTCATTTTTAGCTATCAATGTACTTAAATTGTCTAACGATTTGCTATAAAAAGCTTGCTGTGTTTCCCTTTTTTTTAACCGGCTTTCAATAGCATTAAGCAGTTCCATATCATCAAAAGGCTTGGTTAGGTAATCATCGGCACCCATTTCCATCCCTTTGCGTAAGTCAACGCGTTCTGCCTTTGCTGTTAAAAATATAAACGGAATGGCTGCGGCTTCCGGCGATTTATTAAGCATATATAAAACGCCATACCCATCAAGCTCAGGCATCATTATATCGCATAATATAATATCGGGTAAATTTTTTATAGCCAGGTCAACGCCAATTTTGCCATTATTTGCAGCGTAAACCTGGTAGCCCGCCAATTCCAGTATTTCTACCACATTTTCACGGATATCGTTATTGTCCTCTATTATCAATACTTTTTTACTCATGATACTGGAAATGATATGGTAAATAATGTGCCTTGATTAACATCGCTTTTAAAATCAACCGTTCCTTTCATTAAGTCGGCATAGCGGGCTACTATATTTAAGCCCAAACCTGTACCCGGTATGTTGCCGGTATTGTGCGCACGGAAAAAAGCTTCAAATAAATGTTTCTGGTCTGTTTCGGGGATGCCTATACCGTTATCCCTGACGGTTATGATACAATTATCCCGATTTATCTCGGTGTTAAATTCAATAAAAGTGTTTTCGCCAGAGTATTTAATGGCATTAGCAATAAGATTGATAACACAATTTTTTAACAGGTTTTGATCAAGTGTGATCATGCTTTTTAACCCTGTGTGTTGATAGATGATGTTTTGGTTTTGCTTAGCAACCATTTGCATCTCCTCAGTTATTTCTTCGGATAGTTTAACCAGGTCAAAGCTATTAAAGGATGGTTCAACCTTACCAGCTTCTAATTTTTCTAAAGACAGGAAGTCATTTAAAATAGTTGTAAGGTTTCCTACCGCGCTTTTAATACGCGCTACGTGCTTGGTAATATTTGGGCTATCAAAGGGAGCGGCGTATTTATCAATTAATGAGGCAGATAATTGCACAGCACTTAAAGGTGTTCTAAACTCGTGCGATGCCATAGACACAAAGCGGCTTTTCAGTTGGCTCAATTCTTTTTCTTTTTCTAATGATTGGCTAACTTCCTCTTTTGCTTGTTGCAGCGCGTCCAGCGAACGTCGTAAGGATGACGTTCGTTCCTCAACCAGTTCTTCTAAATGTGTTGCGTATTCTTTAAGTTGCTCTTCGGCTTCTTTTTGTAAACTAAGGTCATGAATAAAGCCGGTAAAAATTTTACGACCAGAATATTGGACTTCGCTAACGCCTAATCTAAACGGAAAACGGGTGCCATCTTTTCGAAGCCCCGTTACTTCGCGCCCGATGCCAATAATATGTGGTTCGTGGGTGCGCTGGTACCTGCCTATATATTCATCGTGCTGCTCTCTATCCGGCGGAGGCATTAACATAGAAACATTGTTGCCTATTACGTCTTCCTGGGTATAAAGAAATAGTTTGCATGCTGCCGGATTGATCGACTCAATTTTTCCCCTATCGTCAATAGTTATAATTCCATCAATAGCATTATCTATTATAGCTTTTAACAGCGCAGCGTTTTCCATAATTGATTATATCCTTCGTATATGATAGCTGTCACAAATATGGACAATGTATATCACACAAAATATAATATTTTTCAAGTAAAAAAGTGACAATTATCATTTTTTGATCTGAATCATAGCTACTACCGCCTTATCATTTTTTTTAATGATAGCCATCAGTTTTTTCCAGCGTACGATCTGGCAACCTTTGGCACAGAAGCTTAATAGCAAACCATATTTAATTGTCATCTGCTAAAAAATATATTATGATACCTAAAAAAATGAAAGCCGCAGTGATTCACCGGTTTGGTGCAACGTTGCCTCCTCGCCCAAAATAGCGATCAAAGAGGATAGCCCTTTTTTGTTGCGAATAGTGAACAATAGTCATTTGACTTAAAAGATAAAAGCCTGCAATTTTTTGATTTGCAGGCTTTTATCTTTTTTGAAATTGAAATCAGCGGAGAGGGAGGGATTCGAACCCTCGATACACTTTTGGCGTATACACACTTTCCAGGCGTGCTCTTTCGACCACTCAGACACCTCTCCGTATAAATGGATTGCAAAGGTAAAATAATAATGCGTCCGCAGCGTACAAAAAAAGCGGGGCACCCGTTAAATGCCCCGCTTGTATAAAAAATAACCAAAAACTATATTATCACTTTAATTACAGTGCGTACCTGCAATATCAATGCACTATATAGAGTGTTTGGCGGGCAATTAGTTTAATTGCGGTCAAAATTTTTATGGTAATAATGCAGATAAACTTTTTTAGCTTATGTTTGCTACAGTTAGCCAGACAAGCAGTTTGGCATACATATAAAAGCCTGCAATTTTAATGTTGAGCATCAACGAGATCAAAAAACCCATTGCTGCTGATATTGATGTTTTTGAGGAGCGTTTTAAAGCCTCCATGCAAAGCTCAGTACCGTTGCTTGACCGTATTACCCATTATATAGTAAAACGCAAAGGCAAGCAAATAAGACCCATGTTTGTCTTTTTTTCGGCAAGTATTTGCGGGGGTATTAATGAGTCCACCCATCGTGGCGCGGCTTTGGTCGAGTTACTGCATACGGCTACCCTGGTGCATGATGATGTGGTTGATAACTCCTACCAACGCCGTGGTTTTTTCTCTATCAACGCTTTATGGAAAAACAAAATAGCCGTTTTGGTTGGCGATTACCTGCTATCAAAAGGATTATTACTGTCCATTGATAACGGCGATTTTAAGCTACTTAAAATAGTATCAGAAGCGGTAAAGCAAATGAGCGAGGGCGAGTTGCTGCAAATAGAAAAAGTGCGCCGTATGGATATTGGCGAACCGATTTATTATGATGTTATCCGCCAAAAAACAGCATCATTGATAGCTGCTTGTTGCGCTTGCGGCGCGGCATCTGCCGGGGCTGACGAGGAAACTATTGAGAAAATGCGCCTGTTTGGCGAGAAGATAGGCATAGCTTTCCAAATCAAAGATGATATGTTTGATTTTGGCACAGATGATGTAGGTAAGCCATTAGGCATAGATATTAAAGAAAAGAAAGTTACCCTGCCGTTGATCTATGCATTAAATAATTGCGATGCTGCGGATAAAAAGAAAATGATCAACCTGGTGAAGAATCATAATGACGAGCCGGAAAAGATCACCGCCATTATTAACTTTGTAAACCAAACCGGAGGGCTACAGTATGCCGAAACCCAGATGCAAAAGTACCGGGATGAAGCCTTTGAAATATTAAACACCCTCCCCGAGTGCGATGCGCGTACAGGGCTTGCACAATTAGTGAGTTTTACAACAGAAAGAGATAGATAGTGGCAAACGAACTTTTATTTATTGCAGGTTTTTTAGTTTTCATTTTTATAATGATGGCTATGGATCTGGGCCTTTTTGGCAAATCTGATAAACCGGTTAGCCTTAAACAAGCTGGCTTTATGAGCGCGGTTTGGGTTGCCTTTGCATTAGGATTTTATGTGCTGATTTTGAACTATGGCGATTTACTGCACCACATTGACAGCTTTGCCGCGTTACAAAATATCAACACCGAAAATTTCCATAATTTAAAACTAAACGCAAATGATTTTGCGGGTAGCCTGGCGCTATACCGTAAAAATTTGGGACTTGAGTTTATTACCGGCTATGTGGTAGAGTATGCGCTATCTGTAGATAATATTTTTGTGATGGTACTGATCTTTACGGCCTTCGCGGTTAATCCAAGACATTACCATAAGGTGTTACTATGGGGGATAATTGGCGCGGTGGTAATGCGTTTCCTGTTCATATTTGTGGGTGCTGCTTTAATTGAGGAGTTCCATTGGATACTGTACCTGTTTGGTGCGTTCCTGGTATATACCGGTGTTACCATGTTTATTAACCGCAATCAGGAAGAAAACATAGATCCCGAGAACCATAAAGTGGTTAAGCTGGCATCAAAATATTTTTCTGTTCACCCTAAGTTTGAGGGTAATAAGTTCTTTGTTAAGATCGATAAGAAAAAACTGATCACCCCGCTATTTTTAGTGCTGCTGATCATTGAAGTTACCGATTTGGTTTTCGCTGTCGATTCTATCCCGGCTATATTCTCAGTAACTAAAGATCCATACATTGTGTTCTTCTCTAACATATTTGCCATAATGGGCCTGCGTTCCATGTTCTTTTTACTGGTGAATATCATTGATAAGTTCCATTACCTTAAAGTTGGATTGGCTGTATTGCTGACCTTCATCGGCTTAAAAATGCTGGCTGCCAATTATGTGGATAAGATAGGGCTTACCACCAGCAGGTCGCTATTGGTTATTTTGGGTATATTGGTGATAAGTGTTGTAGCATCGCTAATTTTCCCAAAAAAGAAAGAAACATAACAATATCATTATGGAAGAGAACAATAAAACTGCTGTTCCGTCATTGTTTGAATGGGCCGGAGGTATGCCCGCTTTCGAAAACTTGTTTGATAAATTTTACGATCAGGTATTAGCCGATGATATCCTGGAGCCGGTATTTAAGCATATGTCGGCACAACACCGGCAGCATGTGGCACATTTTGTGGCCGAGGTTTTGGGCGGACCTAAATTATACAGCGAATCTGAAGGCAGCCATTTCCAAATGATACAAAAGCACGTGGCAAAGCACTTAACCCAGCAACACCGCAAACGCTGGATGGAGTTGTTACTTGAAACTGCTGATGAACTTGAATTGCCCGATGACCCTGAATTCCGCTCGGCGTTTATGGCTTATTTAGAATGGGGAACGCGTATAGCTGTTTTAAACTCAAATTTGGATAGCGTTGACGAGGACCCCGACATGCCCATGCCAAAATGGGGCTGGGGTGTACCCGGTGGCCCTTATATTGGTTAAAAATATTAACTTCGTAAATGCAGTCGTTAGATCTTAGTCTTTTTAAACTCACACCGCTTGGTGTGTTGGATATACTACTGGTAGCGTTTATTATTTACCAGCTTTATAACCTGGTGCGCGGTACTATAGCGGTTAATATCCTGTTAGGTATGGGCCTGATTTGTGTGCTTTACCTGGTAGTAAAGCTGCTGCACATGCAATTACTTACTGATATACTGGGCTATTTTAAGGATTTCGGGGTAATTATTATAGTAGTAGTATTTAAGCAGGAAATACGGCGGTTTTTATTGCTTGTTGGCAAGAATGCATCGCTACAAAGAAATAAGGCCTGGTGGCTTTACTTTTTTGGCCGTGCTAAAGACGAGAAAAACAACTATGCCCGTATTAAACCCATAATAGATGCCTGTAAAATACTAAAGCAAACCCGCACCGGCGCGCTCATTGTTTTTGCAAAATATTATGATGAACAATTTTATCAAAACAGCTGTGAGGTACTGGATGCCAAAATATCAAAACGATTATTGGAAAGCATATTCCAAAAAACAAGCCCGCTGCATGATGGCGCGGTGGTAATAGCAGAGAACAAAATAAAATCCGCCAGTTGCATTTTGCCTTTGACTGATAAGGTTGACTTGCCCGCGCAGTTTGGATTGCGCCACCGGGCCGGTATTGGCGTTACCGAGGCTAATGAGGCTAGTGCAATCATCATATCCGAAGAAACCGGCGAGATATCATATGCCAAACAGGGCCGCGTAAAAATGAATATCAGCTTTGCTGAATTAGAAAAACTGCTGAATAAGGATTTTTAACCCAGGAAGTGTCACCAATTAATTAGAATAATTTACCCGGCCAATAAATCGCTCCGCCTCATCAACACACAATATAATTTGTGTGGCATAGATAGACTTTCTATAAAGGCGCTCTATCAATACCGGGTTGTTGAAGGTAATTAACACATTAACGCTGCCTTTCATAATACCGCCCTTAAAGCAATTTTCGCCCGGCTCATAGCTGTCCCTTATCTTTTCAACTGATGCTATATCAGTCTTATTTATTAATGCCCGCCATCTTAACCCGGTGCGTAATAATAATTGGTCCTGGGTAATTATTACCGGGCTTTTAACGATAGCCGAAAAATCGCCAATAATAAATATAATACTATAAATACTAAGCACGGTAAGTATAACCGCGGCTATGTTGCTATAATGCATCAGGAATAAATGGAATGCTACCACCTCTATCACGCAAACCGCCAGGATCACACCGAACAAAGCTGCGTAACCTGATTCTTTATAGATACTGAAAGACCTAACATCTGCCGAAAATGGCTTTTGTTTTCTCCACCAAAACAACCCGAAGTATAAAATCGTCAGCTCGGTTGATAAAAACTTAACTACCGGGTTGGTGCCCAAAACTTCGGTCATGCTTTTATTGAAGTTGAAGGCTGTATCCGTAAACCCGGCTTGTAGCCTGTTAAAAGCTGCGCGTATCTTCCTGACCTGTGTGATGCCATAAATAACTACACCCAACTCCAGGCAAACAGTAAGTTTTCTTAACTGGACGATGTAATGCCGCTGATGCGCGGGCAATATCAGATAAGCTACACCGCAGCAACAGGTAAAAACAAAAACCAGCCGCCATTTTTTGAGCTTGTTTGGGCGGATAACCAAAAAGTAATAGATCACCGGGAAAGTTATGGTAATATCTATTAAAAACGCGGTTGCAGTCAGATCCCTTTTTATTGGCGCTACATTGTGTAATAAAACAAGCCCTATTGTTAAAATTGCTAACGCGATAAATGCGGCGTAAATGTAGTTTTTAGGGATGGACAGGCGCGGTAATGTCATGGCATATTGCAGGCTGAGTTTGCCTGCAGGTAAAGATAAGGATTAATTATTGGCCGCGCCAGTGTGCTTTTGTAGATTGTAGTGTGCTAATCGCAGGTTGGCTAATTGAACGTGTCGTAGCACTCATGACCGCTGGGCCTATGTTTCTTTTTCCTTAGAGTAGCTGTTACGCAACTAATAGTAAAACAGCCACTCAAGACAAAAGTACCTGACCTTAGCGGCCAAGAGCGTCAAGCGGCTACGTTCGCAATGACATTGTAGAGAATGCAATCCAGTAAACTGCCTATAGGCACAATGCTACACCCCCTTAACATAACCAGTCCCATACGGATAACGTTGTGGCCTTGAAAGTAGCTTGTTCGCTTCGGCATTATTTTTAAACTTTTCTGTTTTTGGGTCCCAGTATAGTTTGCCGGGAACTTTCATGGATATATGCGCGAGCAGGCAGGCGCTGCATGATCTGTGGGCCACTTCAACCGGACTAATAGTAGGCTTTTTACTTTCAATACAATCAAGCCAGTTGCCATGTTGTTCATGGTCATCGGCATAAAGGTGCACTTCATTAGGGCCAATTACTGATGTAAGTATTTTGGGGTCGCTAGCGGTAAATGCAGCATTTTTGGCTGTTACCGGGTCAGATGCTGTAACGGCTCCGCCACTTCTGGTAACAAATATCCATCCCTCTGTACCTTCAAATTTAATCCCGTTGGGGTTTTTGCTGTTGATGAGCATGTTAACGCCGTTGGCATATTTGGCCTTTACCTCAAAATCCAAATGCACATCCCATAAACCAGTTTTCGGGAAAACGGCAGATCCCTCAATTTCTATCGGGCCGGTATATTCGGTATTCATTCCCCAATGGGCAATATCAATATGGTGCACCCCCCACCCGGTTATCATGCCTGCTCCAAATTGTTCGCAGCGTAGCCAACCCCCTCTTGAGCCTATATCGGTTGTAGAGTGCGCCCTGTCGAGCGTATAATACACATACGGGGTTGATCCTAACAACATGTCGTAATTTAAGCCTTCGGGTATAGGCATTTCTGTAGTAATGCCGCCAACTATATCAGCCGGAAGGCCAACATTTACGGTATGCAGTTTACCGATCCTGCCGTTGCGCACCAGCTCGCAAGCCTTTTTAAATTGCGGCCATGGATAGTTACCGCGTTGTTGGCTGCCCAACTGAAAAGTAACGCCCGATTTGCTAACCGCGTTACTCATAGCGCGTCCCTCTTCGATAGTGAGCGAAGTTGGTTTTTGCAGGTAGATATGTTTGCCAGCCATAGCGGCCTCAATTGCTGGTTGGGCATGCCAGTGGTCGGGCGTGCTTATTATAACTGCATCTATATCTTTATTAGCCAGTAAGGTATGGTAATCATCATAAATTTTAACATCGATGTATTTGGTTTTACCCATCTTTTTATCGTACCAACCTTCGATCATTTTTTTGCCGCCCAGCAAGCGATTGTGATCAACATCGGCCATAGCCATAATGCGTGCCTTATCGTATTTAAAAGTTTCTACAAGATCATGCGTACAAGCTATTCGCCCGCAACCAATCTGGCCTATGTTGATCTTATTACTCGGCGCACTTTTACCAAATACCGATGATGGTACAATGGTAGGGAAACCAATTGCCGCGGTTGTTAATGCAGCGGTTTTAACAAAATCTCTCCTGGTGTAAGCAGTTTTTTTAGTATCCATAGCTATTTAATTATGGTTTAAAATTGGCTTTAGTATAACGTACAGGCGTATTGCGCGAGTCGGCATAAGCTTTGGTGTAATCTTTGTTTTTTGACTGGCCGGCAATAAATTCAATCCCCTTTAAAATATGATCGGTAAATGCGGGCAGCTGGTAATACTCTTTGTCATGCCCTAGTGTAGTTATCCATACATTGCCGCCATCGAATGTTTGGTACCACTCGGCGGGAAACAAAGTGCCAAACGACCCGTTAAATTTTTTGATGTTAACCGAGTCGCGTGGGTTAAGTGTTGAAAGATCGTGCACCATGGTAACTTTAATGCCCGGATAAAACTCTTTGGTAAAATAGCACTCATCGCCTAATTCGCGTTCGCTAACTAAAGGCAGGCCGGCAACAGTTGGGTGCGATGGGTCAATAACTCTTACCGTATATTTTTGATGGGGCGGATGCCAGGCAAAAGTACCGCCCAGCATCTGTTTAAACCAGGTCCAGTTACGTTCTGTACCCATTGCTGAGTGTATGCCTATAAAGCCCCCACCCGCTTCCATATAGCGCCTAAAGGCTAAACGCTGCGCATCGGTGTCAAACACATCGTTGTTGGTGCTGGTAAATATCAGCAGGGTATATTGTTTCAGGTTTTGGTCCGTATAGATAGCCGGATCGTCAGACACATCAACTTTAAAACTATTTTCATCGCCTAGTTTTTGGATACATTTAACCGAAGCCGCGATATTATCATGTACATAGCCTTTGCCGTTTTTGGTATAAACCAACACCTTTATGTTTTTTAATGGCGATGGCTTTGTTTGTGCAAATGCCTTAGCAACAAATACGGCCAATACAAAAAACAGTAAAGCACCAACGAAACTTCGTTTTAATAATATTGACTTCATAATTGCTATTAGTCTAAAAAGCGTTTAGCAAATGGTTATAATGGAATTAGCAATGTATTAAAAAAATCTGAGTTTTTTTTTGTAATTTTTTGATGGAAAAATTGTGGCTCCATGGATTTTAATTAATGGTCATTCTGAACAGAGTGAAGAATGACAAAAAAGATTAGTATAAACAAAAAAAGGGGAGGCTAAACAAGCCTCCCCTTTACAATGCGATATATACTTACTACTTATTTATCTCCTTCACAGCATCTTCAGCAACTTTAGCTGATGCGGTATCGCCCATTTTGGTGCGTTGCGCCTGGATGTCGGTTATCATGGCTGCTAATGGCGGGGCTACCCCATATACTTTATATTTTATAGCCGCATCTTTTATGGCGATTATGCCTTGCTGTGCATATTCGGGTTTGTTAACTTTTCCTGTCATACCGGCAAATTCTCTAACCATATTGAATTTGCCTTGTATGCCGGCATCAGTAAATTGTTTGTAAACAAAAGGCCATTCTGCATCACCGCCCGCGGTAGCGTAGGTATGGATCAAGGCCAGGGTAAGAGCGCCTTTGTTGTCTTTTTCAAATGCTTTTGCAAGTGATAACGCCTGAGCAGGGTCCTGTAATGATATAGCCACTAAAGCAGATCCTTGTACAGCATACGATTGGCTTTTCAATGCCTCTTTAAAAGCGCTCATCATACCGGCTGCTTTTAATTTACCTAATACAGATATAGCGGCAGCGCGTACTAAAGTATTCTCGTCATTTTGTGCTATTGAAAGCAATATTGGCTGGGCCGGGTTGCGTACATCATCATTAGCCATGTTTAAACCACGTATTGCTTTAATGCGCAAGCCATAATATTTGTCCTTTAAAGCGGCCAGCATTACTTTGCGTGCACCTTCGCTGCCTTGCTCCGGGGTTGCTTTGTCAATAGCTTCAAAACGATCCATGTATAATGGGGCGTTAAAGTATTGGAAAACATATTCGTCTAAAGTCTTACTGTCGCGTTTTTCGGCTAGTAAAACTTTATCGCCGTCAATATTCACCAAGTCAGGTTTTACTGTCGATGCAAAAGTTAACGTATCAGCTTTATCATTCATCCAAACATTATGGCGAGTTTTTTTGCCGCCGGCATAAACGTCAATAGCCATTGGTAAAATAAACCCATTGCCATCCTGCGTTTGTTGCAGGTAAACGGTTTCTGTCTTGGCGGCATCATTCCATTTGTAGCTGATTTTTAGCGTTGGGTTGCCGTGGCCATAATACCATTGGTTAAAGAACCAGTTCAAATCGCGGCCGCTGGCTTCTTCTAAAGCTAAACGCAGTTGCTGCGCTTCGCCATTTTTAAACGCATGGGTTTTAAGGTAAATACCTAATCCTTTATAAAATGCATCATAGCCTAAATAGTTACGCAGCATGTTTAATATACGACCGCCTTTTTGGTAGGTAACCGCATCGAACACATCTTCCTTATCATTATAGTGAAAGCGTACTAAATCTTTTGTTTTATTGGCTGGATTAGCCAGGTAGTTAAGCATAGCCTGGTAGCTATGCGCGTCTGCTTCATCTTTGCCATATTTATGCTCGGCCCACAACATCTCGCTAAAATCAGCGAATGATTCATTTACGGTTAAGTTACTCCAGCTTTCGGTAGTTACATAATCGCCAAACCATTGGTGAAACAACTCATGTGCTATAGTGCTGCGGCCCTGGTCGTAACCGGCATCTATTAACTCGCGAGGCGTTTCCTGCACGTATTCGCCATGCAGTGTAGCCGATGTGTTTTCCATTGCGCCGCTCACATAGTCGCGCACTACAATTTGCGAGTATTTGTACCACGGATAATCAACGCCCAGGGTTTTCGAGTAAAACTCTATCAACTCTGGTGTCATGCCGAAAATTTGTTTGGCATACGGCGCATACTTAGGCTCTAAATAGTAGCTAACCTCTTTATTGCGCCATTTGTCTTTATAGATCTTAAAATCGCCTACGGCCATCATAAACAAATATGGCGAGTGCGGCAATTCCATCTTCCAGGTATCGGTGCGGGTACCGTCTGCATTAGGTTTTTGTGATGCCAGCCGTCCGTTTGATAAGGTAACATATTTTGCCGGTACGGTCATGCTGATCTCGTCAGTAGTTTTTTGTTCAGATCTATCAATAGTAGGGAACCAGCATGATGAACTTTCGGTTTCGCCTTGTGTCCAGATCTGGGTTGGCTTATCTTTTTCGGTACCGTCCGGATTTATAAAGTATAAACCCTTAGCATCGTTAATAGCGGCGCTGCCTTTTACATGCAGCTCGTTAGGTTTCGAGGTGTAATCAATATAAACGGTATAATTTTCATTGTTGTGATATACCTTATCCAGTTGAATAGCCAAACTCAAGCTATCCTCGTATTTATATTTAAGCGGGATATTTTTACCGTTTTTAACCACGGATATATTTTTAATATCCATGCCTTTAGCGTCAAGCCTTAGGGTATCGGTTGGATAAAAGTGTGGTTTTAATGTAACCCATTCTTTGCCATACATATAGCGTTTTTTGTAGTCGAAACGTACATCAAGCTTAGTGTGTATCAGGTCATTGATACGTGTGGGAGTGGCGCGATATATTTTCATCGCCGGGTTTTGGGCTGTTGGAGCCTGGGCCATTACCGTGCTTAGCGAGGCCGCGGTAATTACAACACCGGTAAGTAAACCGGTTAATGTGATTTTTTTCATAAAGAATATCAGATCAGTTTGTAGCGAAATTAAGAGTTTTAATTAATATCTAAGACTGTGAGATGGGGAAAATGTTACTGTTTTGAAAGATTAAAGATTAGTGATTGAAGATTGGTTTGTAAAGATTAAAGATTGGGCCGGTGGCAAGCTATAAAACAAAGAAAGCGATAAGGGCTACTTATCGCTTTTAATACTATAAATTAAGAACAGCAACTAATCTTTAATCACCAATCTTTCAACTAGCAATATTGCTCAAACGCGCCAATTAAGTTATCGGCTATCATTTGTGCAGGGCGGCCCTCAATTTGGTGGCGCTCTATCATGTGTACCAGTTTACCATCTTTAAACAAAGCCATAGCTGGTGATGACGGAGGGTAAGGCAACATATAGTTACGGGCGCTGTCAACAGCTTCTTTTTCCATGCCGGCAAATACGGTTACAAATTTATCGGGGTGTTTGGCGTTTTGTGTCGCCATACGTGCGGCAGGGCGCGCGTTAGCAGCAGCACAACCACAAACCGAGTTTACCATTACAAATACGGTACCCTCGCTTTCAATAGCATTTTTTACCGCATCGGCATCTTTTAACTCTTCAAAACCAACCTTGGTAAGTTCTTCTCGCATTGGGGTCACTAAATATTCAGGATACATCATAATGTGTCTTTTTCAAAAAAATTATCCACAAAAATAATAAATATGCAACAGTAAAGGTTTAAAAAACGTAATAATAACATCATGCTGACAATGCGTTATACAAAGCAAATGTTAAATTGTTTAAATAATGTTAATTTATACAAGGCTTTTTATAAATTGCCACCCCTAATTGCTAGAGTAGATGAAAGTTGACCCAAAAGACGTGAGTACAATTGTTATTTTAAGTAAAAATAAACAAGGTACCAGAACAATCCAAGTACGTACCCGCCATTTAGTCCGCTTAAAATATTATGCGATGGGGTTGGTTGGTGTACTTGCAATTTTAATTGGATCAATTGTTTTTCTGAACAACAAGAGCCAACAGCAAGAGCAGGAAAAGCAACAATTGCTTACACAAATTTTAAATCTTAAAGGGCAAATACCAATAGCTTTGCAAAAAGAAACCGAAAAAAATTCTGCCCAAACCTATATACAGGCTATTGAGACCAAACTAAAAAGCATTAATGATTATTTAAGAAAACGCGGACTAAAAGGCTTCTCAACCAAATCGGTTGGTGGCGATGCCAACGACGCTGGTGTAAAGCTATCTGATAAAGAAGTTTACATAGCCTATAACGATTATTTAACACATTTGGTAAACACCGTGGGTTTTACGCCGATGGGTTATCCGCGCATTAGTTCCATGACGTCGAGCTTTGGTTTCAGGAGCGACCCGTTTAATTCGGCACATGCCGAGTTTCATCCGGGTATTGATTTTAAAGGCAATCGTGGTGACGTAGCTAAATGTACTGCTAACGGCCGTGTTGTATCTGCCGGCTGGAACGGTGGTTACGGTAATTGCGTTAGGGTAGCACACGCTAACGGTTTTGAAACTTTGTATGGTCACTTATCACGTATAACCGTTAAGGTTGGTCAGCAATTATCAGTTGGTGATAAAGTTGGCGAGGTTGGCTCGACCGGCCGCTCAACCGGTACACATTTACACTACGAAGTAAGAAAAGACGGGAAACCACTAAACCCCGTTAAGTTTTTAACCTTGAATAACTAATAAAGGCAACCAATGAGTGTTTTTTCTAAAAAAGATAAAGTAGCGCTTGATCTGCAAGCTATATCAACATTAATTAGCGAAGGCAGCACCATATTGGGCAACTTAAACGCCCCTGCAGTTGCGCGTATTGATGGCCAGGTAACCGGTGACGTACACGTAAACGAAGGCTTAATATTAGGCGAAAATGGTTTTATAGAAGGTAATATTACCACCAAAGAAATGGTTGTTTACGGCACAGTAAATGGCAATATAACCGTACAATCGCTTGAAATTAAGGGCACCGGCAAAATAACCGGCGATATTGAAACGGCTACCCTATTGGTTGAAGCCGGCGGCGTTTACAACGGACATTTAGCTATGGCATCAGCTAATACTAAGCAGATTAAGCAGATAGCGTAATTACTCACCCGGTCTATGCTTCGCTGGACCAACCTCTCTTCCGCAAGCGGTAAAGAGGGTTTAGAGATCTTAATTAACACTTTTTTACCTACCTCTTTCCGCAAGCGAAGGAGGGTAGACGAGCAAAGCGATGTCGGGGGTGAGTCACCGGCGCACGTTTATTATTACATCACCCAACAAAAATTTAAAATCCTCGTTGTTTGTTATTAATATTACAGCATGAAACAATACGGGCTCATCGGTTTTCCGCTTTCGCATTCTTTTTCGAAAAAATATTTCACTCAAAAGTTTGAGGATGAAAATATTACCGACTGCGCGTATGAGCTGTATACCCTTGAGCATATAAAAGACCTGCAGGACCTGTTGGATGCTAACCCAGACCTTTACGGTTTAAATGTAACCGTACCACACAAAAAAAATGTATTAAAATACTTGGACTGGATAGAGCATGATGCCCGCAATGCAGGTGCTGTAAACTGTATACGGATAATCAAAGAAAGCCCGGTACTGGCAGCATTCTCCGGCGAAGTTGGTGTTGAGGGGCACGATTTCAGACTGGAAGGTTTTAATACCGATCTGTATGGTTTTGAAATGTCATTAAGGCCATTGTTAAAAGAACAGCATACCGAAGCCCTTGTATTAGGCGATGGCGGTGCCGCACAGGCCGTTAAATGCGTGTTAGAGAATCTGGATATCAGCTATAAGGTAGTTACCCGTAGCCCACACAAGGATAATTTATTGTTTAAAGATTTGAAGCCGCGCCATATTGAAACCCATAAATTAATTATCAATACCACGCCGTTGGGTACCGCGCCGGATGTTGAGGCGTTTCCGCCAATACCATACCAGGCGATAACAGACGAGCACTTATTGTACGATTTGATATATAATCCACCCGAAACCATGTTTTTACGCAAAGGTGCAGAGCGCGGTGCCACCCCTAAAAACGGGTACGAAATGCTGGTACTACAAGCCGAAAAATCATGGGAGATCTGGAACTCGAAGGAGAAACATCCATGAGAGTATTTGCAGTAGTAATTATAGCGGTATTGTTTTTTGCTGCCTGTGGTGGTAATGCTGATTATTCGCCAAAACCACGCGGGTATTTCCGTATTGAATTACCTAAAAAGGAATATCAGGAATATGTATCCAATTATCCGTTTACATTTCAATATCCTAAATACGCTGTTATCGAGAAGGATACACAGACACGCGTAGCGCCCAACCTCATCAGCATGACGCACTTATTAAATATGCAGTTTAGGCAACTTAACGGTACGCTGCATTTAAGCTATGAAACCATCACATCCAAAAAAATGTTTAATGAGTTGGTGGAAGATGCGCATAAGCTGGCTTTTAAAAACAGCATAAAAGCTACGGATATTGACCAGGGAGACATTCATGTACCCGCCCATAATGTTTATGGTATTTATTATACCATTGGCGGTAACTCGGCATCATCGGTACAGTTTTTTTTAACCGATAGCGTAAAAAACTATATGCGCGGCGCATTGTATTTTAATACCGAACCACGGCTCGACTCTATCCAGCCTGTACTTAATTTTGTTAAACAGGATATCAATGTGATGATAGGCAGCTTTAAGTGGAAAAAGTAAAGGGTTAAACGTTGTACGTATTACGTTATACGTTTTTTAAAGTTTGATATAAATAATTCACGTATAACGTACCACGTAAAACGTACAACATAAAACATGGCTTCAGTAAAAGTACTCCCCAATAACCCCTTCCAGGAAAACACTTATATTTTATATGATGAAACCGGCGAGTGCGCCATCATTGACCCCGGTATGGAAACAGCTACAGAGCAAAACGCGGTAGTAAACTTTATCAGGGACAATAATTTTAAACCCGTTTTACTGTTAAACACCCATTGCCATATAGACCATGTTTTGGGCAATAAATTTGTGTTTGATCAATACGGGCTTAAACCCCAATTTAACAAGGGCGAACAGGCGGTATTGGACGCGGTTATAGCCTATGCCCCGCAATTTGGCATACGCTATGAACCATCGCCTATGCCGGATGAATACCTGGGCGAAACCGGTACCATTAGCTTTGGCAATACCACATTAAATTTGATCTACGCGCCCGGCCACTCGCCCGCGCATTTATGTTTTCATGATGAGGAAGCTAACCTGGTTATAGGCGGCGATGTATTATTTAGAGGGAGCATTGGCCGTACAGACCTGCCCGGCGGCAGTTTTGAAACGCTGATAAAAAACATCGAAGAAAAACTGCTTATCCTGCCCGATAGCTGTACAATTTATCCCGGCCATGGCCCCGAAACTACTATCGGGTTTGAAAAACAACATAATCCTTTTTTAACGTAGTGTGTTTTGTTGTACGTTTAACGTTATACGTTTTACGTACTTTTACATCCAACAAAAACGTATAACTTACCACGTATAACGTACCACATAATTGAACACCTCCATCTACATAGCCAAGCGATACCTTGTTTCGAGCAAGAAAATGCATGCTATCAACATCATATCGGGTATATCCATGATGGGGATATTAATTGGTACGGCGGTGCTGATTACCCTGCTATCAGTTTTTAATGGGTTAGAAAAAGTAATTGTTGGTATAAACAGTAATTTTTCGCCCGAATTGCGGGTGGAGGCCCGGCTGGGTAAAACATTCGATCCTAATACCGCTTTTTTTAGATCATTGCATAAAGATGATCGCTTGTTTTCTTACACCGAAGTATTGCAGGATAAAGTGGTGATACAGTACGGCGATAAAACTTTTATAGGGAATTTAAAAGGGGTAAGCAGCGAGTTTCAAAGAAACCCACACCTGGATAGCATTATACTAGACGGCTCTTTTACTTTGCATTATAGCAATAATAGCCCCATGGCCGTTATAGGGGTTATAGTGCAGAACAATTTGTCGGTTAATGTGCATAATTCGTTTTTTCCGTTACAAATATATTCACCCAAACGGGGTAATTCGGTTTCTATTAACCCGGCTGATGAGTTTACTACGCGCAGCATCTTTCCATCGGGGGTGTTTTCCATCCAGCAGGATTATGATGATATTGTAATTGTACCCATTGAGTTTGCGCGTGGGCTATTAGATATCCCCATAGGCGTATCATCAATAGATCTTAATTATAAAAAAGGGACTGACCTGGCGGCAGTGCAGGCAGAGCTACAGGAAAAAATAGGGAAGGGCTTTACCGTAAAGACCCGCCGGGAGCAGGATACGATATTATATAAAACGCTTAATTACGAAAAGTGGGCGCTGTTTATGATACTAACCTTTGTTTTAATTATAGCGGCCTTTAACATTGTAGGCTCTTTAACCATTTTAGTTATTGATAAGCGTAAGGATATTGCCATACTAACCAGCCTGGGCGCTAACAAACAATTAATACGCGGTATATTCTTTTTTGAGGGGATGATGATATCATTAATTGGTTGTTTTATTGGTATGGTGCTTGGCCTTGCATTTTGTATATTGCAGCAGCACTACGGCTTTATAACGGTCGACGGCAAAATAAGTGTACCCAATAATGCTTATCCAATTGATATAAAGCCGGTTGATTTTGGTTTGGTGTTTTTAACGGTTATAATTATTTCGGTAATTGCATCGGGCATTAGTGCAAGGTTAAGTGTAAAAGGATTAGATGATATTAAACATGATTTATAAATTTGCTTACATGCGTTTATTTAAAGCCCCTATTTTTTTAGCGGTGCTGATCTCTATCGGCTTATTTAGCTGTAAAAGCAAACCTGATAAAAACGATACGGTTAACCCTATAGTAATTAAAGGCATATATACTTGTGCGCCCGGCGCAAAAACATACCAGGCTTGCGGTAAACAAACAGAATTTTGGGTTGCAGATAGTTCGGCACAATTAGAGTTAAAATACTCGCAATTAGTTAGCTTTGAAAAACCTGGCGAACCGGTTTATATTGAGGTAGAAGGTAAAAAAATAAAATCGGCTACGGGTGGCAATGGTGCTGCATTTGATAGTACGCTGGTAGTAAAAAAATTAATAAAGATCACTAAAGACATACCTGCCGATTGCAAGTAAACTTTTTAGTGTTATATTGTTTCAATATTAAAATCAAACTCATTTGCCTGTTTGGCGTTAATTAAATTATTATGGAATCAAAACGTCAACAAAAATTTGCCGGAGTAATACAAGAAGATCTTGCCGCCATATTTCAGCGCGAAGGGATGAACTATTTACCAAATACATTGGTAACCATAACCAAAGTAAGGGTTACACCCGACCTGGCAATTGCAAGGGTGTTTTTAAGCTTTTTTAATAATACCAATTCTACGGTAGCGTTGCAAACTGTAAAGCTGCACGCGTCAGAAATCCGCTACAAACTGGGCAGCCGGATTAAAGACCAGGTAAGGGTAATACCACAACTGGAGTTTTTTATTGATGATACCAACGAGTATGTTGACCGTATGGATAAGATATTTGACAAAATACATCGCGAAGAAAAACAACCCGATACTGAATAAATTATTTAATGAATGCGTCTGAAAGGTTAGCAGGTTACATTAAAACACATCCCGAAGCTATAGGTAAAGTTGTTGATTTTAATGCAGCTACAGATCGCTTATATAAATTCGATCTCACGGTATCAAACACAGAGCTGGATCATAACATAGTTTGGGATACCGATAAATTTAGCAACTGGATAAATGCCAAACTTAAAGCAACCCATAGTCTTTATGGAATTGGCGGGTATATGGAACACCGCACCCTGTATGCCCGAAGCCCGTTATTTGATGCGCCCGGAGAGCCGCGCCGGTTACATTTAGGCACAGATATCTGGGCCGCTGCCGGTACGCAGGTTTATTCGCCATTAAATGGTACGGTACATAGTTTTAATGATAATAATAATTTAGGCGATTATGGCCCGACTATTATTTTACAACACGATTTGGACGGGACTGCGCTTTATAGCTTATACGGACACCTGTCCCGCAAAAGTCTTAACGGTTTAAGCATTGGCAAGCCGATAACCAAAAATCAAAAAATTGGCGAATTGGGCGACAGCAAAGTTAACGGACACTGGCCGCCGCACCTGCATTTCCAATTAATGTTTGATATGGAAGGTAAAATTGGCGATTTCCCTGGTGTTGGCTGTTTCTCTGAAAAATCCAAATGGCTAAAAAACACGCCCGATCCTAATTTGATATTGAGGTTTCCGAAGTAGTATTACCTAAAAAATGTCATTTCGAATGTAGAGAGAAATCTATACCTGATCATACCTACAAATAACTTAACCACCACTGCTTATGCTCGCGTTTATACTGCATAAACCATTTGCATGGAAAATAAAGTATTGTTACTACGCTGATCCATATTAGATACACCCAACCTAAACTTAAACCGACAGATACTTGCCCCGGTGCCGGGCTTTGCGGTAAAGGCACAATCAGGCCTATAAGTATTGCCAGCAAATGGATCAGATATAAATGCAGGATATAGTAAAACAACGGCACCCGCCCAAACACTACAAAAATATCAGTGAATATATTTTTTTTGCCCTCAATAAAAGCCAGGAATAACATAGCCGGGCCAAGGGTGATCAGCAAGTAATCTAACGATGGCGGATATTTGGAGATATTGATAAATGACAGAATTGTGCGGTGAATATTACCCTGGTAGGTCCAGGTAGTTGGATCGCCATAAATAGCGAAATAACGGATCACAATAAACAGAATAATAGCCGATGAGCCAAGGATAACCAATGCTTTTTTACGTTTGGCGGCATCAATAGTAAACAGCTTGCCAAAACTATAGCCGGTAGCCATAACACCTATCCAAGGGACAAGCGGATAGAATACAAAAATATCCTCGCCCTGCCATAAATGTACCATCCCCGGTACATGTAAAAAGGTCCATAATGTTTTTTCGCCAGGTGTAAAGGTGGCTGTGTTAACATGGTCGAACGCGTTATGCCCAAATATCAACAGTAAACCAAAACCAGCTATTACAGGTAAAGGCAAAAATATAAGTAAGCCCAGTACCATCATGCTGATGCCAATTGCCCATATCACCTGCAAAAATAAGCCACCGCCCCAGCCCAAATGTATTAACGTAAATTCTAATACAACCAGCCACAATCCTCGCGATAGCAAAAACTTGCAGGCATCTGCTTTGCTTTTCCCTCGCGTAAGCGATAAGAAAGCACCCGTACCTGCCAAAAATACAAATGTTGCCGCGCAATAGTGCGTAATAAACCGGGTTAAAAATAATATAGTTGATGCACGGGTAAGATCGGTAGGATCATAATTGGCTGCCATAAAAAAATCGCGGGTATGGTCAAGCGCCATTATGGCCATTACCAGGCCACGTAATATGTCTATAGAATCAATACGCTTTTTAGGGGTCTCGGCTAAAAGGTTCATGTTTAATATTTTACGAAACTAACATACTAATAATTTGCGTGTTATACAAAAATAGCGATGAGTTTAAACCCATCGCTATTAATAAATACGATTGTCGTAAATGACAGTTACATTTTTGCAGCAGGGTGCCCTGAAAATTCAAACGGCACAATCACCTTAAAACTCACATTACGGCCCATGTTAAAAATACCACGTTGCACATCTGGTGCGATATTGGTATTATCGAAGTATTTTAAACGGCTCATGTTCGATTGATAATTTACATTGCCCAGGTTGGTACCTTCAATAAATAATTCGACCACCTTTTTACCTGCCGCGTTAACCAGGTTACCACCTATGCCTGCGCTTAACAGGTTATATCCTGCCGTATAGGTTTCTGTTCCGTAGGCCGAAAAGAAACGGTCCTGCGCGCTGAAATGGTCAAAACCAATAAATGCGTAAAAGTTTTTAATAGACCCAAAGCCCTTTGCAAACGTTCCGCGCAATTCAGAGTGGCTATGCAATGGTGGTATAAATGGCAGGTATTTTAAACTATCGGCAACCGGACTGCCATTACCCAGGTTTTTACCATAGGTTAGTGCAACGTTGTTTTCAAAATGCAGCCATGAAGTTGGGTGTATATCTAAGCTCACCTCGCCGCCATTAATGCGTGCCTTGCTTTGGGTATAAGTAAATATAGTATATAGTGGAAACGCAGGGTTAACCGCCGCGCTGCCGTCAGGGTTTAATACTTGTTGCTGGTAGATATAGTTTGCAATGTCGTTATTAAACACCTCAACACTGGCCGTTACATTTGGCAGGGTAAGGAAAGCGCCTATATCTTCCTGTACGCTAAACTCCGGTTTAAAGGTGCTGTTGCCTACGTGATAGATCTGTGAGCCAGGATCTGGCCCGTTAGCAGATAACTCTGAAATACTTGGCGCCCTGAAACCACGCGAGATATTGCCTTTTAACAGGAACTGGTCCGAGAAAACATAAGTCGCGCCAAAGCTGCCCGAAAAACCGGTAAAGCTTTTACTTAAAGCGTCAAACTGTTTGATAACACCTGCGGCGGATGTGTTGCCGCCTGTATATAACTGCGGATATTTGTTGTTCAAAGTATCTATATAAGCGGCCTGGCCGTTAAACGAGCGATAATCATACCGCGCGCCTGCGGATAGGTCCAGCTTGCCAAAACTCTTTTTTAATACCACGAACGGCCCAATATCAAACTGGTGATAGGCCGGGATAGGGAAAGCGGTAGCATCGCTAATAGTATTGTTCTGGTACTGCCCGTTAAGTCCGAAAGTGGTTTCATAGCCATCGCCAAAAGTTTGGTTATACTTAAAATCATAAGTATAGGTGGTTAGGTGCAGGTTAAGGCCGGGTGTGGTAGCATCCTCGGGATGGGTGTACTCACGCCTGTGGCTAAACTGGTAACCTAAATTAACAAACAGGTTAGCGCCGTTATCCAATATAAAATTGCTGTTGTTATAAATGCGGTAAAGCTGTACATGCTGATGCAAAGCAGGTATGCCATAAGAGTTCAACTCGGACGGTGATACTATCGGCCTGAACGCGTCACCCTCGGTAATTTGTTTGGTAAACTTGCGGCTAACCGAATCGCGGCTGCCATTGGGGATATCCTGTATATCATCAAATAATGATGCGTTAAAATAAGAGTAGCCCCAGGCTTTGTTAAGGCCCACCATTACCCGGGCATCCTTCTCTTTAAAGCCGGTGGCGTAAACACGGCCATCATGTTGGTTTTGGTAGTTCTTTGCATCTTTTGCCGAAACTATTGTTCCCCAGATCAAACCGTTTTGATTGCCTTGTAATCTTATTGATCGGTTAATTAATCCCTGGTTTGTACCATAAGCACCCAAAACAGATCCTGATATAGTTCCTTCGGGTACAGGTGGCGGCGATATTAAGTTAACCACACCACCAATGGCGTCTGACCCATAAGTTAAACTGGCAGGGCCCTTTATCACTTCAACACGGTCAATCGAGTTTTGATCCACTTCTACGCCGTGTTCATCGCCCCATTGCTGCCCCTCCTGGCGGATACCGTCCATTAAGGTAATTACGCGGTTATAGCCTAGTCCGTGGATAAATGGTTTAGAAATGTTTGGGCCGGTAGTTACCGCGCTTACGCCGGGTAAGTTGGCTATCATATCAATAGCGTTCCCTGCCGCCGAGTGCTGGTCAATAAAAGTTTTGCTGATAGCCGCCATGGGTATCGGGCTTCTTTTAAGCTCGGTAGCACGGCTTACACCGGTAATAATTACTTCGCCGGCTTCAATAAATGAGGCTTGCAGTTGTATATCAAGTATAGTTGTTTTTGCAAGATCAACCCTTTGCGTAACGGTTGAGTAGCCCACATAGCTAACCTGTAGCAGGTAAACTCCTTTTGATAAATGGCTTAATGTAAATTTGCCATTGGCATCAGTAACGGTACCGGTTTTTAAATCGGGGATGCTTATGGTTGCGCCTATAATTGGTGAACCGTCTTTTTTATCGGTGATGGTACCCGTTATAGTACCGACAGGGGGCTCATCAGCTTTGGTATATATGGCATTTGCCAGCAGGATAAACAGTAGAGCAATTAATTTTATATGGTATTTCATTGTGAATTTATGTTTTTGAGTATCGCTATTCCGCTTAATGGAAATGTTGCATACTTGTTACTCTGTTAAAAAATGTAAATGGATATTGTTTGAACGATTAAAAAATCAATCAATTATAATTTAGCAGAATGCTAAAACCGGCGGAGCACGCCCGGACGATAATATTAAAGCTATGCTTACAAAAGCATAGTTATAAACCTTATAAAAATGCTGTGTAACAATATTAGGACTAAAGTAAGTGTACTTGTTAATTACAGCTGTGGTATGATGCATAGCATCGCACAAAGAACATTTTTCCTGCACTATGGTGCGCGCAGGTATTTTGGCAAGTCCATGGGTTTTGGTTTTGCTGTTGGCTGCAATTTTATGCTGATGGGTATAAATTATATACTGCCCCGCTATAAAGCAGACTAATAATAGCCAGGAGTAAAAAATATTTGCCTTGTTCTTTTTCAAATTAACAGCTTGCTTTTTTAAATATAACGCGAAATTAAGCATTAAAATGCAAAATCAACAAGTAAAAGCAATCTTGTTGCAACATCTGTTGTAAATTCTCTATAAATAGCACAATCAGCAATGTATATTTGCTGCTATGACACCCGCAGAGATCAACAAGAAATGGACCGCATTACAAACCCGCATAGCCGAAGATTTTGACAGCGATAAGCCCGATGTTAAAGTGATGCTGTTTTTAATAGGTGTGCAGGAGCTGGGGCAAGGCCCGCGTAAATTTAGCAAAAGGCAAAAAGAAGAGCTGATGCATATTGCCAACTGCAAATTATTTAGCCTGATGGGGTTTTATGAATTAGAAGGATTGGACCAGGATGGCTGGCCGCATTGGAAATTGATAAAGACCATTCCTAATTACACCTTATTAGAGCAGGAAATGACCATAAAATCGTTAATAATTACCTATTTTGAGGAAGAAATATCTTAACAACATGAAAAAACTTTTTACACTAGTTTTCTTATTAACTACGTTTGCCGCTTTTGCTAAACCGCCAAAGAATCAATATGTGCGTATAAGCACAGCTTACGGTAGTTGCATCATTCGTTTGTATAACGAAACCCCAAAACACCGAGACAATTTTATTAAGCTGGCCAAGAAAGGGTTTTATAACGGCACACTCTTTCATAGAGTAATACAAAGCTTTATGATACAAGGCGGTGATCCCGACTCGCGCGATACCAGTAAAAACAAGGCTGGCGAAGCATTGGGCAACGGCGATGTGGGCTATACCATACCTGCTGAATTTAATGACACGCTGTTCCACAAACGCGGTGTAATTGCCGCCGCGCGCGATAACAATCCGGCCAAAGCATCAAGCGGCTGCCAATTTTATATTGTAGAAGGCAAACGCTTTACCGATGAAGATCTGGATAAAATGGAACAAGGCCGGCTAAAGGGCCGCAAAATACCCCCAGCCCAACGCGAAATTTATAAGACCGTTGGAGGTGTGCCGCCCCTGGATCAGAGCTATACCGTATATGGCGAAGTGATAACCGGCATTGATATGGTTGACCGTATTGCCGGTGTAAAAAAAGACGAACGTGACCGCCCGCTTGAAAACGTACCGATGACGGTTACCGTATTAAAGAAAGGCGAGTGTAAGGATCTGGATAAATTATTGGGTTTAGATAAGTAGAAATTAAGTTAAAATAACGAATATCGAATTCTGAATGATGGAGGGTTTAGATTCTATATTTTTATTTCATCATTCGATGTTCAGCATTCATTATTCGATATACTATAAATCATGAAAATCATTACCTATAATGTTAACGGCATCCGCTCTGCTATCAATAAAAACTGGCTGGCCTGGCTGCAGGCTACCGATGCTGATGTAGTTTGCCTGCAGGAAATTAAAGCCACGCCTGATGTATTGACCGACCTGCACCTGGTTGAGCAATTGGGCTACCAGCACTACTGGTTCCCGGCCGAGAAGAAGGGCTATAGCGGCACCGCCATATTTTGCAAACGCACACCTAATCATATCGAATATGGTTGCGGAATAGCAGATTTTGATCGCGAAGGCCGCAACATCCGGGTTGATTTTGACGAGGTGTCGGTAATGAGTGTTTATTTCCCGTCAGGCTCAAGCGGCGAGGACAGGCAGGCATTTAAGTTTCGTTTCCTGGATGAGTTTGGTAAGTATTTGACACTGTTAAAAGTTGAACATCCGCGCTTAATTATTTGTGGCGATTACAATATCTGCCATCGCCCAATTGATATCCATAACCCAAAATCAAACGCTAACTCGTCCGGCTTTTTACCAGAGGAGCGCGAGTGGATGGAGAACTTTATCGAGTCGGGGTATGTAGATACCTATCGTCACCTAAATAAAGAGCCACATAATTATACCTGGTGGAGTTTTCGTTTTAACGCCCGCGCTAAAAACCTGGGCTGGCGCATTGATTACGCCATGGCCAGTAAAGAGCTGGAAGATAATATAAAACGTGTAGCCATATTGCCAGAGGCCAAACACTCTGACCATTGCCCTATGCTGTTGGAACTAGAGTTTTAACTATTAAATTTGAACGCATGAAGTACACTTGCATTATTTTTTTAACACTTGCATTATTTACATTTAGCTGCAGTTCTGGCAAAACAAACAACACGGCAAGTGCCGTCGATACCCTAAGTACAGCCGACCTACTAAAAACGGAAACCTGGAAATGTATTGATACCGCCCAGGATAAGTTTTGCCTGCCGCCGTCATGGAAGCCCTTTGCCCATAATAAGGGTTACATATTTTGTTCTTATTTAGATAATAAAGATCAAACTACCGTTTTTGCTGTGTTAAAGACTGCCGAATCAAAAGACGTAAACATCAATAGCTACTTAAAAAAAGTTTATAAACAACTAAAAAGCGATAGTGCCGAAATAGTAAAGGGGTATTCTGTAAAAAACTTGGTCTATGAAACGAAGGAAACTTATTTTGGCAGATATTACGCGAATGTAAATGATAGATCTTATTTAACCTACTCCATGATATTTGAGCTGGATAACAATATATACGAAATTGCCCTTAAATGCGAAAAAGCTAATTGGAAAAAGTATTCGGCAGTTTTCCAGAAAATACTATCCAGTTTCCGCCACAAAGACGCGCCATTTTTCAGGGAGGGAGATAGGATAACAGAGCAGAAAGCGGTTGATTTGAGTAAGTTGTAAAAAAAACATTGTCAGCCTGAGCTTGTCGAAGGCTATATGCGAAGGCCTTTATGCTCACCCTTCGAGAACCTCAGGGTGACACTACGCACAACCTACAACGCCAACTCAATATTCGGGTCCCAGTACACGGTTTTAAAATCCTGTACCTGGTCGTCTTTTACTTTTACGCCTTCGGCTTCTAATAAGCGTTGCATGGTATCGCCACCAAAATGGAACTTGGCGGTTAACAATCCCTGGCGATTTACTACCCGGTGTGCCGGTACAGGCGGCTGCGCGTTCCCGCAAGCCTGCATGGCATAACCCACCATTCTTGATGAGCTTTTGGTACCCAAATAACTGGCAATAGCACCGTATGATGTTACCCTGCCCGGTGGTATCTGGCGGGCCACATCAAAAACGTTATCATAAAAATTATAATCGGGCATATTTAAAACTATTAAACAATAAAATACGTCATTGCGAGGAACGAAGCAATCTCTGCACTTGCTAATCAACGTCCCAAATGATCGTGCGGGCTATCGCCAAATGGACTCATCATATTGACTGTCCTACGTAGAGATTGCTTCGTTCCTCGCAATGACGCTTGTTTTTTATTCTATTTTTTAATGAAATGAAAATTTAAGGTAGTTAATATTTTTATCAACCTTTAAATATTTCTGTTCATAATAAGTTTTGATGGATAGCACCTCATCGGCATACTCAGAATGATAAAGGTCTGCGGTGTTTACGTGTTCCTTTAGTTGTAAATCCTGTATCTTTTCGGCGGTATAGGCATATAAACCATCGTTATCTGTTTTTAAATTAACGCAGCCGCCAGGCTTTAACAGCTCAATATATTTATTCAGGAATCGTGGCGATGTTAACCGTTTCTTTTCGCGGCTTAACTGCGGCTGCGGGTCTGGGAAGGTTATCCAAATCTCGTCTACCTCACCTGCGGCAAAGTAATCTTCCAGGTTCTCTATCTGGATCCGTAAAAAAGCAACGTTGTTTACACCTTCCTCTAAAGCGGTTTTAGCGCCGCGCCAAATGCGGTTGCCTTTATAGTCAACCCCGATAAAATTTTTATCAGGAAATAATACCGCAAGGTTTACAGTGTACTCACCTTTACCGCAAGCCAGCTCCAGCACTATCGGGTTATCATTCTTAAAAAAGTCTTTGCTCCAGTCGCCTTTGTAGGGCTTGCCCTCATCCAGCTGTAAAACGTTGCTAAAATCTTCTATTTCGGCAAATCGCCTTATTTTATCTTTTCCCATAGCCCCAGCCCCCTCTAAATCTCCCCCGGTAGGGGAGACTTTATGTGTCTATTTTGATAAATAATTATTTAAAGCCCTCCCTACCGGGGAGGGTTGGGAGGGGCTTATTATTTTATCCCGTAATGATCAGCCATCAAGCCTTCAAACAAACCACCGGGCAGCACTTTCTTCAAAGTAACCGCAATGGTTTGGCCAATGGCACCCACCAAATATTGATGTGCCGGGCTGCTTTTGCCAACTATTTTAACCAGTTGTTTACCAATGGCAATAGGGTCGGCGCCTGCGTTTTCGTCTTTTTCGATACTGGCAATAGCTACATCATAATTAGCCTTTAGCGCAGCGTTATCTACCGTAAAAGGTATTTTTTCGCGACTGCCGGTAAACTCGGTCTTAAAATCACCGGGGTTAATGGTAGTTATTTTTATGCCGGTTTTGCGCAGTTCCATACGCATGCTTTCGCTATAACCTTCAACCGCGTATTTAGAGGCTACATACATGCTCTGGTAAGGCAAGCCAAACAAGCCCGCTAACGAGCTTATGTTTACCACGATACCGCTGTTGTTTTTCAACATCTCTGGTATAACAGTGCTGCACATACGTACCACGCCAAAAAAGTTAACCTCAAACTGTTGTTTGGCTTTATCAACCGGCATGGCGTAAGCCGGGCCGGCAATTCCGTTACCGGCATTGTTTACCAATACATCAATTTTACCTTCGGCTTTTATAATTTTTGCAACGGCTGCCTGGGCCGATGCATCATCGGTTACGTCCAGTTCAATTAAGTTAAAAGGTACGCTTACTTTTTTTGCAAGATTACGTGTGGTACCATAAACGGTGTGTCCGGCTTCGTGCAATGCGGTTGCGCTGGCCAAGCCAATGCCCGATGAAGCCCCTGTTACCAAAATTACTTTTTTCATTTGTTGTTGTTGTTGAAATAAATTAAATGCATGAAGGTTAATATGCTCCCAAATATAAATAAAGCGGGGAAAATGACGGGATTTTTGTTGAATGATTTTTTTAGCTGTCGGCGATTACTCACCCCGCCGCCGCTTCGCTGGGCGACCCTCTCTTCGCCTTTGGCGGAAAGAGGGTTGTTTGAATTTATTTATTATTGAGGTGTTTATAAATTGTATTGATCACGGCTTCTGTATCGGTTATTATTTGATCGTTTTCAAATCTTAAAATAGTTAACCCTAATGCAGTTAATACTTCATCCCGATTTTTATCGTAGTCTTGTTTTAGCAAATGGATAGGCCCGTCTGCCTCAATTACTAATTTTGCTTTATGACAGTAAAAATCAGGAATGTAATATCGATTATATCCAAAAGCCGAAACACAAATAGGATGCTGCCGCAAAAACTTATGTTTTAATAATTGTCTGTTTCTTAACAGATTCCATAACACTTTTTCAGCGGCGGTTTCCCGCTGACGTAATTCACGACAAAAATCAACTATAGTTTGCACACAACTAAAATAAAAAATATTTATAAATCTCTTCCCAACCCTCTTTCCTGCTTGCGGAAGAGAGGGTGGTCCAGCGAAGCATAGACCGGGTGAGTTATCATTGCCACCATTAATCCGCCGAATTTTTCTTATATTGTTATGATCCGCCCCAGAGCCATCCGCACCACTTACTTATTGCTTCACCAAATTTAGGTTTTATAAAAAAGCAACCTCTTGTTCTTTGAATTTATATTAATATGTTTATTTTCAATATCTTAAATCAAAAAATTACTATCGGCATTAGTACTTATACCCGATAAATGCCCAAAATTACTACCGGCATTAATGCTAATGCCCGAAAAACAGGTAAAATTACTACCGGCATTATACCCTATACCTGATAAACGCCCCAAATTACTACCTGCAAAAAAGATAATACCGGTGTGATTGTTTGCTGTGCTAAGAATAATCACGATCAGGCAATAATCGCCAAACTAATAACTTAGCATTTCACTTTCACAACAGAATGTGTTATTTTTGCATTTCAAAAAAAAAAACTTAACGCTATGTCATCAGTAGAGACCGCTTACACCAAGTACAAAGTAAAAGACTTTTCGTTAGCCGAATGGGGCAGAAAAGAGATCGGATTAGCCGAAGCAGAAATGCCGGGCTTAATGGCGCTTCGCCAGGAGTTTGGCGCTGCACAACCATTAAAAGGTGCGCGCATTGCAGGCTGCCTGCACATGACCATCCAAACAGCTGTGTTAATTGAAACACTGGTTGCATTGGGTGCCGAAGTTACCTGGTCATCATGTAACATTTTTTCAACCCAGGATCATGCCGCTGCCGCTGTTGCTGCTGCCGGTATCTCTGTTTATGCCTGGAAAGGTTTAAACGAAGTTGATTTTGATTGGTGCATTGAACAAACATTGTTCTTTGGCGAGGACCGCAAACCATTAAACATGTTCTTAGATGATGGCGGCGATTTAACCAATATGGTATTTGACCGTTACCCTGAGTTAGTATCAGGCATTAAAGGATTATCAGAAGAAACTACCACAGGTGTACACCGTTTATATGAGCGTGTAAAAGCCGGTACTTTACCCATCCCTGCTATCAACATTAACGACTCTGTAACCAAATCAAAATTTGATAACAAATACGGTTGCCGCGAATCATTAGTTGACGCGATCCGTCGTGCTACAGACGTAATGATGGCCGGTAAAGTAGGCGTTGTTTGTGGTTATGGCGACGTAGGTAAAGGATCTGCAGATTCATTACGTAACGCAGGTGTACGTGTTATTGTTACCGAAATTGATCCTATCTGCGCTTTACAGGCAGCTATGGAAGGTTTCGAGGTTAAAAAATTAAGCACCGCTATTGCCGAGGCTGATATTGTTGTAACCGCTACCGGTAACATGAATATTGTTCGCGAAGAACATTTCCGCGCGTTGAAAGACAAAGCTATTGTTTGTAACATTGGCCACTTTGATAATGAGATTGACATGGCCTGGTTAAACGGCGCGTATGGCAAAACTAAAATTGAAATTAAACCACAGGTTGATAAATATACTATCGATGGCAGTGACGTTATTGTTTTAGCTGAAGGCCGTTTGGTAAATCTAGGTTGCGCTACAGGCCACCCAAGCTTTGTAATGAGTAACAGCTTCACCAACCAAACTTTGGCCCAGTTAGAGCTTTGGACAAACGCCGGTGCCTACGAAAACCTGGTTTATACTTTACCAAAACACTTAGACGAAAAAGTTGCCCGCTTACACCTTGCTAAAATTGGTGTTGAGCTGGAAGTACTTGACCAAAACCAAGCTGATTACATCGGCGTACCGGTTGCTGGTCCGTTTAAACCGGAGTATTACAGATACTAATTTTAAGACTCAAGAAACAAGAGTCAGGAATCAAGATAGAAAGGGTGTGGTTTTAGGATCATACCCTTTTTTTACGGCCGACATTTGCCGTTTGGCCGAAGAGAAACATTTTTTATTACGCATCTTTTTTTGTATTTTTGATAGGCTTATAAGCTGTTTTTAACTATAAAAATGAAAACTGACCGTAAAATTGCGATGGTAGTTAACCATGTAAAAATGGAAGATGAAGATAGGGCTGATGTTGCGTTTTGGATAAGTAGATCACCAGCTGAAAGACTTACAGAAGTTGTCCGTTTAAGACAGAATTATTTTAGTTGGGCTGACGGATCTTTTCCAAAAAAGATAGAAAAAGTTGTTCATCAGCGACACATATGATTTTCGAATTTTATCGCATTATTAAATCAATACCAAGTAGCATACATGGTGATTGGTGCGCATGCGTTGGCTTTTCATGGTAGACCAAGACATACCGGGGACCTGGATATCTGGATTGAACCGAGTAAAGAAAATGCGGTTAAAATGGTAGCAGTGCTAAAAGAGTTTGGCTTTGGTTCGCTTAACTTAACCGAAGCTGATTTTTTAAAAATAAACTACGTAACCCAATTAGGTTACCCTCCGCTACGTATAGATATTTTAAATTCAATTTCAGGGGTAGAATTTACCGAGGCATATAAAAATAAGATCGTAGGAGAGATTGACGGATTATCCATCAATTTTATTAACGTTGCTGAATTTATACAGAATAAAGAAGCCTCAGGCAGGCAAAAAGATTTAGGCGATATTGCTGCGCTGAACAAGAAAAAGTAATTAAAAATTAGAATTTATGTAGAAATAATTTAATGGTGACCAATCTTTGTCAGAACGCTTTAAGTTATTTCTTAATTATTATGGTGGTCCATTATTGCTATAGCAGATTTACAAAGGCCTAAAAACTTCGTAAATCTTTACCAACACCTAATATTCGTCCGATCTCAGTATAAACCTCCCCCGCGGTTTTACCCTGGTCACGCAAATATTTAATGGATGTTGCCCCGGCAGATTTAGATAGTTTTTTGTCCCCGCTTTCCATTAGCAACGGGTGATGATGGAACGTGATGTTTTTAAAAACACCGGCATCCAATACATCAGCCAAATAATGCTGCGCTATGGTTGATGGGTAAAGGTCCTCGCCGCGCACTACCAGATCGACACCAAAATGTATATCATCTACCAAAGAAGCTAATTGGTAAGCCGGGTAATCGTCTTTCTTTTTTACGATGAAGTCTTTCATCTCATCAAACAGGTGTATTGTAATCGAACCATCATTTAGCGTTTTTATGATTAGTTCCCTTTCATCTGTATATAATCGCCAGGTAGTATCAGGTGTATCTAATGGTAGCGACAGGTTACGACAGGTACCCGGATAAATACCACCTTGTAATTGTGATCGCGAGCATTGACAGGCAAATACATCGCGCTGGTCCGCTAATTGCTGTAGCGCGTCTTTATACAACCCTATCCGGTGCATTTGCGACCAGGTGGATTGATACTCCTGCACATCGCGTGGGCCTTCATCCCAGGGAATATCTAAAAAATTAAGGGTATCAAAAATGTCTTGTACGTATGATAAATTTATCCGTTGGTGATCCAAATCATCAATCCTCAACAATATTTTAGCGCCGGTTTTGCGGGCCAGTGCGGCAGTTAACGCAAATGACAATGCATTGCCCAAATGCAAATAGCCGCTTGGTGTGGGGGCTATACGGGTTTTGGTAAAATGCTGCATTGATTGTCCATTGTTAATGCTGTAAAGTCGCAATACTTTGTGTCTCTATTGGATTAATTATATCTGTAAAAATAAAAAAGGGTCCCAATAATCAGGACCCTTTGCACTTATATATTATTAGGTTTCTTAATTAATGCCTATGGCTTTTGCTACCTGATCATAATTATTTAAATTAAGCCCAGGGTTATGTGCCATTAAGGTGGTAAGCAAGGTCCCCGGTATAATAACAACTCTTATGTCCAGCCCTGATGATGTGAAGTTTGATTTCAGATCAATATATCCTACACCAAACGCTTGTAGATTTAACACATTGCCAGACTCACTATAAGGCAACGGATTCCATGAGGTTGTTGCGCCCGTGTTTCTGAAATATACCAGAACCATTCCTTGGTCTACAATTATCTGGGTAATTGCAGGCACCAAAAAACGGGTGTTACCCACCAGGAAAACACTTTGATTGGTAAATATGTAGCTAGCTATATTTGTTGATGCACCTGTTGCACCTGTTGCTCCGGTAGCACCTGTTGTGCCTGTGGCTCCTGTTGCACCTGTTGCTCCCCGAGCACCTGCGGCACCGGCTGTACCTGCGGCACCCGTAGCTCCTGTCGCGCCCGTAGCTCCTACAGCACCTGCTGTTCCTGCGGCACCCGTGGCTCCTGTCGCGCCCGTAGCTCCTACAGCACCTGCTGTTCCGTTTGCACCTGTGGCACCCGTGGCTCCGGCTACGCCTTGCGGCCCTCCTGCGCCCGCGGCTCCTGCGGCACCTGTAGCTCCGGTTGTACCTGTGGCTCCTGTAACTCCTGTTGCGCCCGTAGGCCCTGGTGTGCTGGAGCTTTTACAAGCGTTTAAGCTAATTATTACAGGTAGTAAAAAAGGTACTAAGTATTTGATTCTCATATAATACGAATTTATGGTATTCTAATATTACGCTTTTACGCAAAATTATTAATTTCAGTTACAATTATTTTTGATGGGTAAAATAGTCTCTTTTAGTTATATAAAAATTAACAAATGCGATTTTGGTATTAGTTAACAACTGTTTATAAAATAGAATGCGATAGTTAAAACTTATGCATCTCTTTTTCGTTAAATTACTAAACATTTAACCTATGAATAATATACGTAGCCTGCACGCAAAAGTGCATAACTGGATAGATGCCTTTGGTTTTAGGCTAAATGCATCGCAAACCAACAAGAAAAACAAGGTGACAACTAATCATTATTTTTTTGAAACCTTTAATTTTTTTGAGAGGAACAAAGATGGGGACCTTAAAAATTCAAAATTTTTGTGTTTTGATATGTATGGCGAAAAAGTGAATGTACGGTCGCTTTTAGACTTGCAGACAGCATTTTTTGAAAATATAAGCGAGTTAAAATAATCTTGTTACACCCTGCGTTTTAAGGTGAGGTGTATTACAACGTATTTTTTATCGCGAGCTATCAACATGAAAAAAGGGCGACCATCGCGTGATCTGAAAAGGTCATCTATTTGCTGCAATGTCATATTGGTTACGGAGTTTATATTTATCATCAATATCTCGTCGCCTTTTTGTAATCCGGCCTCTTCTCCTGCCGATCCGGGTTCAACTTTATCTATAACAATGCGCTGGTAATCATCGTGCGCGCTATAGTACATTAAACCGCTCATGTCATACTCATCCCTCTTTTTAAATTCGACACCGGGCTTTAAGTAAAGCATGTTATTGGGGTAATCAAATATTACATCAAATTTTTTGATCAAGCCAATACCTATATTGCCATCACGTGGTGTAGTTAACTTATAATTAACACTATCAGGAAAAGCAGCTATAACATTTTTTACTTTATATTTTCCAAGTTCAACTTGTTTTATGCGGCTAAGTGTACCATTAATAGGCCCATTTATCCCCACACCTAAGTTTGCATTGATGGCTTTTTTTTGAATGTTACTCTTATCCTGCACATTCTCCATTGATATAAAATGGCCGGCGCCCAGGTCAATAATTAATTTGCTTTGTTTTTCTAAACCGTTGGCAAATGTAACGTTGGTGGTTACGTAGGGCTTTCTATCCTCTATAGTAATTGGGATTTTGGTAGCACGACGATAATACCTCATATCATTGGGCGTTGCTACAGTTATTGTACTATCAGAAAAATTGATCTTAACAGCAAGGCTGTTAAAAAATTCATATCCTAATAATCCATGTATGGTAACTCCAGCATAGGCCGTAAGGCCCAGGTGATCTTTTTTAAATATGGCTGCACTAACATTATGGCTAACAAGCCCCGGTATGCCAACTTTCAAAGTTTTAGTAATATAGGCCTCAAAATCGCTCCCCTCACCAAACCCATGTATTTTAATGGTGCGTAAACCGTCAACGTTTATAGAGTCGACTAATGAGGGTTCGGTTATCAGCATAAACCCTACACCGGTATCCAAAACAAAATTATAAGGGCCTTTATCATTGATCTTTAGTTTTATTATCATCAGGTTGCGAACCAACTCGAACGGGATGGTTTCGCTGGTAGAATTATTAAGGCTGAAAAACTGTGCGTTGACAGACAGACTACAGCATAGCAAGACAACCAGACTAATAGTAATACGAAATTTTATATGATCAAGTAGCCGCGGCAAAATGTTTTATAATTGGATACTAAAATTATGAAATTATTACAGGTAAGCGTAATAATTTATGCAGTTATTATCCAGCTGGTTTTTCGGGTTGTTTCAATTCGCCTTCCAGGGCCGGATTTTGTGGCGGAAGGATTTTTACCACATGCTCAACTTCTGTCTGTACTATGTGTACAGCGTATTCGGCGGGTTCAATTTTGCAGCCAATAGCTTCGGCATATACCTCTGTAAATTCGGCGCCGATATACAGTATGGCGGCTGTATAATATATCCATAGTAATAGCAAAATTATGGAACCTGCCGCACCATAAGCCGAACTTTGTGCCGTATATTGCAAGTATAAGCCAATACCATATTGCCCCAACATAAACAACAGCGCTGTGAAAACAGCGCCTATGCGTACATCTTTCCAGCGGATCTTAACATCAGGCAATACCTTAAATATAATAGCGAATAAGGTAGATATTGCAATAAGCGTAATACCAAGGTTAACGCCTTTTATAATCAGGCTGGTTACATAAGGTAAAAAATGAACCAGTTTTTTGCTTAAAGCATCCATTAAAAAATTAATTACCAATGATACCAATAACAGGAAACCTAAACTTACAATGAGCGAGAATGATAAAAACCTGTTTTGGATCAATTTAAGCCAGCCCTTTTTGGGTTTAGCCTTAACCCTCCAAATGATATTTATGGATTCTTGTATTTCAACAAATATGCTGCTTGCACCTATCATTAGTGTTACTACCCCAATTACAACAGCCGTTCCGGATTTGCCCGAAAATGCCAGACTTTTTAACATTTCTTGTATCTGAATAGCGGCCTGCGATCCTACATATTGCGCTATTTGTGGATAAAGCTGGTTGGTGGCTGCATCGTTACCCAGAAAAAGACCCGCTAATGATATAACCAGTATTAAAAGCGGGGCTAACGAGAAAACAGTGTAAAATGCTAATGATGCACTTAGTTTTAAGCCGTTATCATCAATAAAGCCGTTAAAAGTAGCCACTAAAATTTTCCAAACTTTTTTGCGGTATCCTTTCCTTAAAAATCTCATTTTAAATCAAATATATTTGTATGTACGGTTTTAATAGCCCGTGTGTTTTGCCATGAAAAAACCATCATCTTTTAGCGGCTATTTTAAAGTAATAATTTGCTGCTTGTTATTAAGCAATTTTAGTGCCTTAGCACAAAAAACTAATATCTGGATTGTTAGAGATGCCGAAAGTAGTGAATCTATTTTAGCCGCAAACAATAATACGGTAGGCTTATCAAACCAAGGGCAAGACCGGGCACAAGCCTTATTAAAGGTGCTAAAACACGAAAAAATACAAACAATTTATATACCTACAGGTAAAGTTGCCAATGAAACGGTAATGCCGCTATCTGCCAAAGCAAAAATATTAGCCAGGGTTTATACCGATAGTGTTAGTGCATTTGTAAAAAAGCTGACCAAGAATTTTCAGGGCACTAATGTATTGATAGTAGCACAGTATAAAGATATTATGCCGCTAATGAGTGAACTGGGTGTTAGCCCGCCATTTACCGAATTGAACGAAGAGGATTATGATCTGCTATTTCAAATTACCATTGATGATAATGACAGGCGGGAGATTTTTGTAAGTAATTATGGCAAAAAACACCACGTTACAGAAATTCCGCAGCAGTATATTATCCAGCGGTTCAATCCGTCATTTATACCGCCGGTAAATAGCCATTAATAGAATCAAGAAACCTAGCGATTTGATACGATTAACAGGTCAAGGTCTTTACAGGGTAAAGAAAATCGTTCGGCAATGTGTTTATTGGTTAGGTGCCCCTGGTAAATATAAACCGCTTCGCGCACGCCCGATTTTTGCCAGATAACATTTTTAACGCCGCCCTGCTCGCCTATCTCCAATAAAATAGGGGTAAAGATATTGGTCAGCGCATACGTAGCGGTACGTGCAACCCGTGATGCGATGTTGGGCACACAATAATGTATAACATCATACTTACGGAATACAGGGTGGGTATGGTTAGTGATCTCTGAGGTTTCAAAACAGCCCCCCTGGTCAATACTTACATCAATAATAACCGAGTTGGGTTTCATTTTGCTAACCGTTGTTTCGGTAACAATACATGGGCTGCGGCCATCTTCGGCACGCATGGCACCTATAGCGACATCACAGGTAGTAATGGCTTTCTCCAATACAATTGGTTGCACTACTGATGTAAATACCCTTGCGCCAATATTATTTTGCAAGCGGCGCAATTTATAAATTGAAGGGTCGAACACTTTTACTTCGGCACCTAATGATATGGCTGTACGCGCGGCATATTCGCCAACGGTACCTGCGCCAAGTATTACAATTTCGGTAGGGGGTACGCCGGTTATACCGCCCAGCATCAGGCCCTTGCCATCAAATACATTGCTAAGGTATTCGGCTGCTATTAATATGGACGTAGCGCCTACAATCTCGCTCATGGCGCGTACCACGCTTAGGGAGTTGCCTTCATCACGCAAGTGCTCAAAGCATAGGGCTGTAACTTGTTTTTTTAATAAGGCTTGCAGGCATTCGGCTTTTAAGGTTGATACCTGTAGGGCCGATATTAATATCTGCCCAGGTTTCATCATCGCTATCTCCTGTAATGTAGGTGGTGCTATTTTTATAATGATGTCAGCCTCGTAAACCTTTTTGGTATCGAAAACTATTTGTGCACCCTGCTCGGCATAATCTTTATCTAAAAACTTGGCGGCTTTGCCGGCATTACTTTCCAGCATTACCTCGTGGCCATTATTAATTAATAAAGCTACCGATAGGGGGGTAAGGGGGATGCGGTTTTCCTGAAAGGATACCTCCTTTGGAATGCCAATATAAAGTTTATTTTTTTTGTTCTTAACTTCGAGCATCGACTCCTGGGGCTGCATCATTGCCTGCTTGGCAATGTCCGAAAACCCGCTGTATTTCCCTGAACTCATAATAGTTTTTTATGGATGATGAAGATAAGAAAAAATGATTAGATTTTTTCAACAGATATTTCCCTGCTATCGTCATTTAAAACCTTTAGGCTGATGCTGATATAATGTGCAGGCAGCATATCGGGTATTTTTTCAGGCCACTCTATAAAACAGTAATTACCCGAGTAAAAATATTCCTCGGCCCCCATATCTAAAGCTTCGGTTTGGCTTTTTAGGCGATAAAAATCGAAGTGGTAGATTTTGGCTGATGAGCCCTTGTATTCGTTAACAATAGCAAATGTGGGGCTTGTTACAGACCCTGTTACACCCAATGCTTCGCAAAGCGATTTAATAAGCGTGGTTTTGCCCGCGCCCATATCACCGTGAAAAAGGAATATTTTTTGATCGCCGGCATGGGATAGCAATTGTATTGCTATTGAGGGTAGTTCTTGAAGGGATGTTGCGGTTAGTATCATTTTAAATTATGTCATTGCGAGGTACGAAGCAATCGCGAACTTTGCAGCGTGCGATTGCTTCGTACCTCGCAATGACAAAAATATAAAAATCTTACTTAGGCCCATAAGTTACAATCGGGATGATCATTTCTTCTAATGAGATACCGCCGTGCTGGAAAGTCTCATTATAAAAATTAACAAAGTGATTGTAATTGTTAGGATAAACAAAGTAAGTATCCTCTTTAGCAAATACAAAGCTTGAGCTTACGTGCAGTCGCGGCAGCATGGCATCATGCGGATTGCGGATATGGAACACGTCTTTAGCGTTAAAATTTAAATTACGGCCCTGTTTGTAGCGCAAGTTGGTATTGGTATTCCTGTCGCCAATAATTTTGCTTGGTTTTTTAACGCGGATAGTACCATGGTCAGTAGTAATAACCACACGTACTTGCTTTTGCGCTAAAAACTTCAGCAGGTCAAACAACGGCGAATGTTCGAACCATGACAATGTTAATGAGCGGTAAGCTGCGTCATCACTGGCCAGCTCACGGATCATCTGCATATCTGTACGGGCATGCGATAGCATATCCACAAAGTTATACACTACAACGTTCAGGTCGTTCTTAAGGAGGTTGCTCACCGAGTCATTCAGCGCGCGGCCCTCATCAATATTTAAAATTTTATGGTATGAATGCTTAATGTCCTTACGGTGAACACGGCTTATCTGGTCTGCAATAAAATCAGACTCGAACAGGTTCTTGCCGCCCTCGTCCTCGTCATTCTGCCACATTTGCGGATAGCGTTTCTCCATCTCTAAAGGCATCAGGCCCGAGAAGATAGAGTTACGCGCATATTGCGTTGCTGTTGGCAAAATGCTGTAATAAGTATCTTCCTCCTCCAGCTTAAAGTATTGCGAAATAATAGGGTTAATGATCTTAAACTGATCATACCTTAAATTATCAATCAATATAAAAAACAGGGGCCCTTTACCATCAAGCTTGGGGAATACTTTCTTTTTAAACAGCTGCGGCGAGCTGGTTGGCGCGGTGTCCGGGTTTTTAACCCAGTCTAAATAGTTGCGCTCAACAAACTTGCAGAATTGGGTGTTGGCCTCGGCTTTTTGCAAGGTCAATATCTCGTGCATGCCGGCATCTTCCAGTTGTCCCAGTTCTAGTTCCCAGTATATCAATTTTTTGTAAACATCAACCCACTCCTGGTGGCTCAGGTTATCATTAAGGGTAATGCCCAGCGTCCTGAAATCCTGTTGATAAGCCATGGTGGTTTTTTCAGTCACCAGGCGTTTGTTCTCTGTTAGCTTTTTAATGGTAAGCAGTATTTGCTTGGGGTGTACTGGCTTTATCAGGTAATCGCCAATTTTTGAACCGATGGCATCCTCCATTAAATATTCCTCCTCGTTTTTGGTTATCATTACGATAGGAACATCATTATTTATATTCTTAATCTGCGCAAGGGTTTCAATGCCGGTTAGGCCGGGCATATTTTCGTCCAGAAAAACCAGGTCGAAATAGTTATTTTTGAATGCTTCGACAGCATCATTTCCATTGGTTACGGTAGTTACTTTATAGCCTTTTTCGTTTAAGAAAAGTATATGTGGTTTTAACAGGTCAATCTCGTCATCAGCCCATAATATTGTTGTGTCCTGCATGTTGTATCTTTATAATATTCAATGAATAAATGTCGTTCGGTAATTATCAGGTTCTTAAAGAATAATTTAGACCAAACATACCGATATAACCCTAAAGCGTGCGTTTTGTTATACACTTTGACGTAGTATTAACATAAATTAACAAATATAAAGTACAATGTTTACCATAATTTAACACTTTTGCAACGCATAAACTACACATTGAATAAAAAGAAAATAATAAACGACCCGGTTTACGGATTTATAAGTATACCTACCGAATTGGTGTTCGACCTGATCGAGCATCCATACTTTCAACGGTTACGGTACATTAAGCAATTGGGCATGACCCATCTGGTTTACCCGGGTGCGCTGCATACCCGTTTCCACCATGCGTTAGGCGCCATGCACCTGATGAAAATGGCGGTTGAAACCCTGCGCAGCAAAGGCCATGAAATTACCGCCGAAGAAGAACAAGGTGTAACCATAGCCATTTTACTGCATGATGTGGGGCATGGTCCATTCTCGCATGCTTTAGAGAATACTATTGTTAAAGGAATCTCGCACGAGGATATATCTATCCTGTTAATGAATAAGCTCAACGAGCAGTTTAACGGTCAGCTAACTACTGCCATCAGTATTTTTAAAGGCAATTACAGCAAAAAGTTTTTGCATGAGCTGGTATCGAGCCAGTTGGATATGGATAGGCTGGATTATTTAAACCGCGATAGCTTTTTTACCGGCGTGTCCGAAGGGGTGATCAGCTCTGACCGGATCATCAAAATGCTGAACGTACAGGATGACCATATTGTAATTGAGGAAAAAGGCATTTATTCGGTCGAGAAATTTATTATTGCCCGTCGCCTAATGTACTGGCAGGTGTACCTGCATAAAACAGTTATTGCTGCCGAGCAATTGCTGGTTAAGATATTGGAGCGTAGCCGCGAACTGGTTTTAAAGGGCGAAAAGCTGTTTGCCACACCGGCGCTAAACCATTTTTTAACTAATGAGTTAACCCGCGAAGCGTTTATAAAAGACGGACATTTAGAAATATTTACCCGGTTAGATGATACAGATATCCTGTCGGCAGTAAAAGTTTGGGCAACCAATGATGATTTTGTATTGTCTAAGCTATGTACTGATTTTGTGCATCGTAAAGTGTTTCATGTGGATATTACCAATGATGCGCCAAGCCAGCAATTAGTGGCCGATTTGAGTAACAAGTCGATTACGAAATATGGCATTACAAAAAAGGAAGTACCTTACTTTGTTTTTACTGATTCCATAAAAAATAATGCTTACCGCGTAGGCGATGGCAATATTGGTGTATTAATGAAAGACGGAAACGTTATAGATATAGCCACCGCCAGCGATTACTCAAACCTTGAAGCATTAGCAAAAACGATAGAGAAGTATATACTTTGCTATAGTAAAGACCTGGTTTAGAGTAGTGAGTTTTGAGTGGTGAGTATTAGTTACTCACCACTTACTAATAATATAATATTAACATTAAATTTGCCCGATGCAATTTACCGCCCAGCAAATAGCTTTATTACTCAACGGAACCGTTGAAGGAGATCCGTTAGTAGCGGTGAATCAGCTCGCTAAGATAGAAGAGGCCGGCGAAGGCACGCTTTCTTTTTTGGCTAATCCTAAATATGAGCAATATCTTTATACCACCAACGCATCAATAGTTATTGTTAATAATGACCTGGTGCTGTCTGAAACGGTAAAGGCAACTTTAATACGGGTGGAGAACGCCTACAGCGCCTTCTCTGTGTTGCTGGAAGCATATAATACCATAAAGCTGGACAAAAGCGGCATTGAGCAACCATGCTTTATCCACCCATCGGCAAAAATTGGCGACAATGTTTATATAGGTGCCTTTGCCTATATTGGCCCCGATGTTAAATTAGGCGATAATAGTAAAGTTTATCCAAATACTTATATTGGCGATAATGTAACCATAGGCCAAAATACTACACTGTTTGCCGGTGTTAAAGTTTATTTCGATTGTGTCTTAGGCGATAATGTAATTGTACACTCGGGCGCTATAATTGGCAGCGATGGGTTTGGATTTGCGCCAACTGATGATGGTACTTATAAAAAAATTGCCCAGATAGGAAATGTGATATTAGAGGATAATGTAGAGGTAGGTTCAAATACTACTATTGACAGGGCTACAATGGGATCAACAACTATACGTAAAGGCGCCAAACTGGATAATTTATTACAGATAGCCCATAATGTCGAAATAGGATCAAATACAGTGATAGCCGCGCAAACTGGCATATCGGGCAGTACCAAAGTTGGCGACAATTGTGTAATTGGCGGCCAGGTAGGTATGGTTGGCCATATCAGTATTGCCAATGGCAGCCAGATCATGGCAAAATCGGGCATCAATAAAAATATTGTCGAAGAAGGTAAAAAATGGGGCGGTATCCCATTCTTCGCGCCGTATATGGAAAATCTGCGGATTGAATCGGCGGCATCGCGTTTGCCCGCTTTAGAAAAAAGATTAATAGAATTAGAAAAAATAATTACTGAAATGCAAAAAAATGTTCATTAGCTAAATGGTTCATTAGTTCATTGGGCTGGGCAGCAGACAATGAACTATTCACCAATGAACCAATGAACTATTAAACCAATGAACTAACAAAGAATGAACATAAAACAAAGAACTATTAAGGCACCCGTTTCTGTTTCGGGTTCAGGCTTACATACGGGCGAGAAGGTTACCATGACCTTTAACCCGGCACCAGAGAATCATGGCTATAAATTCAGGAGGGTTGATATAGCAGGAATGCCTGTTATTGATGCCGATGTGGATAACGTTACCGATACATCGCGCGGTACAACTATATCGCAAAACGGCGCCAGTGTAAGCACCATAGAGCACGTTTTAGCCGCTTTGGTTGGTTTAGAGATAGACAATGTATTGATTGATATGGACGGCCCCGAAACGCCAATAATGGATGGCAGTTCTATACAATTTGTTGAAGCGATAAGAGGTGCCGGTTTTACCGACCAGGAAGCTGACCGCGAATATTACCATATACCTTATAACATCCACTACTCGGAGCCTGACCGCAAGGTTGAGATGGTGGCGATGCCTTTGGATGACGATTACCGCTTTACCTGTATGGTTGATTATAACTCGCAGGTATTGGGTAGCCAGCATGCCAGTATATCATCTATTACTGAGTTTGTGGATAGTATTGCTTCATGCCGTACCTTTTGCTTTTTGCACGAGCTGGAAATGCTGTTAAAGCATGACCTGATTAAAGGCGGCGACTTAAACAACGCTATTGTAGTTGTTGATAAAGAGGTTGACCAGGAAGAACTTGACCATTTAGCCAAACTGTTTAATCGTAAAGATATTAATGTTGCCCCTCAAGGTATATTAAACAATATTGAGCTTCGCCACCAAAACGAGCCTGCAAGACATAAATTGCTAGACATGATAGGTGATCTGGCGCTGGTTGGTGTTCCGCTTCGCGGGCATATTATGGCGGCAAGGCCGGGCCACGCTGCCAACGTAGCCTTTGCCAAAAAAATAAAAACGCTTATTAAAAAAGAACGCAGCCGCAAGCACTTTAAGGTGTACGACCCCAACATGAAACCGGTTTATGATACCGTGCAGATAATGGAGATACTGCCGCACCGCTACCCCATGTTAATGATAGATAAGATCCTGGAGTTAACAAAAAACCATGTGGTAGGGTTAAAAAATGTAACCATGAACGAGGGCATCTTTATGGGACATTTCCCTGGTGCGCCGTTGTTTCCGGGCGTATTACAGATTGAGGCTATGGCACAAACTGGTGGTATATTGGTTTTAAATACCGTTCCTGATCCGCAGAATTATATTACCTTGTTCCTGAAGATTGAGAACGCGCGCTTTAAGGACAAAGTTGTCCCGGGCGATACCGTAATATTCCATTGTAATTTAATTGCGCCTATACGCCGCGGCATAGCCCAAATGAAGGGTGTAGGCATGGTTGGTGAACGTGTTGTAGTAGAAGCCGAGTTAATGGCACAAATTGTTAGAAAAACAAAAACTGAAGAAGCATGATCCAGCCTTTAGCATATATACATCCACAGGCAAAAATAGCCGACAACGTAGTAATTGAACCATTTGTTACCATACATAAAGATGTTGAGATAGGCGAGGGCACCTGGATAGGGTCAAACTCCGTTATTATGGATGGCGCTCGTATAGGTAAAAACTGCCGCATTTTTCCTGGCGCTGTAGTATCTGCACCGCCGCAGGATTTGAAATACAAAGGCGAACCAAGCACGGTAACCATTGGCGATAACACCGTTATCCGCGAATGTGTAACCCTTAACCGTGGTACCGCATTAGATAAAAATACCACCACCATAGGCAGCAATTGCCTGCTGATGGCGTATGTACACGTAGCGCACGATTGTGTTATTGGCGATAATGTTATCATAGCCAACGCGGTACAGCTTGCGGGACATATTAACGTATATGATTATGCCTTTATCGGCGGCACATCTGCCGTGCACCAGTTTGTTGAAATTGGCGCGCATTGCATGATATCCGGCGGATCATTAGTGCGTAAGGACGTGCCGCCGTTTACTAAAGCCGGGCGTGAGCCTTTGTCTTATGTCGGTATTAACTCGGTTGGTTTGCGCCGCCGTGGTTTCTCTGCCGAGACGATCAATGAGATCCAGGAGATCTACCGGATCATCTTCCTGAAAAAATATAACATGACTAAAGCTTTGGATATTATCGAAGCCGAGTTTAACCCAACTGTTGAACGCGATGAGATTATCAACTTCGTGCAAAATTCGCAACGCGGTATCATGAAAGGGTTTGCCAGTAGTTAGTCATTGGTCACTGGTCATTAGTTGTATAGCTCATATCTATCAACAGGACTGGCCGGTAATCCAAAGGTTATCTCAAATGACGAATGACAAATGACAAATGACAAATGACCAATTCTCCATCAAGCTAAATCAAATTGGCCGCCGCTTTAACCGCGACTGGATTTTCAGGGGGATAGATTATACATTTAACGGCGGCGAAACCTACGCTATACTGGGTCCTAACGGCTCGGGTAAATCAACCTTGTTACAGATTTTAAATGGCAGCCTGTCGCCATCAGCAGGCAGTATTAATTATTTTTATGGGGACGCAGCAATTGAGGTTGAACAGGTATTTCAGCACCTTAGCCTGGCCGCGCCGTATTTGGAACTGATAGAAGAATTTACGCTGAACGAAATGATAGATTTTCATTTCAAATTCAAAAACCACAAACCGGGGATTGATAAGGCCACTATAATTGAATTGCTTAATTTACCTGGCAGCACCAATAAACTCATCCGTTATTTTTCATCGGGCATGAAACAACGGCTTAAACTGGCACTGGCTTTTTGTGCCGATACAGCTATACTGATGTTAGACGAACCTACTTCGAATTTAGACACGCAGGGTGTCGACTGGTATTTAAGCCTGGTACAACAATTTGCTAAAGACAGATTAACCATCATTTGCTCCAATCAGGAGCATGAGTATAGTTTTTGTAAGCATAGGTTAAGCATAGCTGATTATAAATAAAGTTTCCTTTGCGGGGGAAGATCTGATAGCTATCGGATTAGCATTTATCCTGTATACTTATACTTCCTGATATAAATTTCTGCAATGATGGCGTGCAGGATAAAACCTATCCAAAACGCAATGCCGAAAAACTGATGCGGCCCAAGTTTTGAAAAACCAAAAAACAGGCCAACTATAGGGCGTACTGTCGCGATAGCTAAACCAATGGCAAACATCCTGATCATCCACTCGCGATGGAGTGAAATTTGTTTTTGTTTGATATGATACAGTGCCTTAAACAAAGCGAACAGAAAAAACAGGGCAAAAGTTACAGTAGCAGCCGTTTCAATGGCACCGCCAATTGCCATTTTAAAACTCATTATCAAAGCGGTTATACCAATGATGAATGCGCACGTGGCAACTATCCATCCCATAACACGATGAGTTTTTATACTGTGTGAGCGTAACTTTTTTGAAAATTGTAATGGTGTTAAAACCAAGAACAATACCCCTGGAATAATATGCAGAAAAGTTAAAAAAGGATATACAGCAAACCGGTTGTCAAACGGCCCAAATTTGGGATTAACATACGGCTTAAGTACGCCGCCCAAGGTCAGCATTCGTCGGCTGGCTACAATTAACGCTATTAAAACCAATAGCGTTATAACTATATTCCTGGTCCGTAATAACCAAATTGGTGGTTTTTTATCTTTCAATTTTTGGGAATTATAATTTTAAAACTAATAATGTTTATAATAACAATTTAAGAAAGTAGACTTACTGTATTATTAACCCGACCAACCTATGAAATTGGTCTATCAACTTATTAGCTGGCGGGTGTAGCAAGATGTTGTACGGTGTAGCGAGTGACTTGTCCTAACACTACACCACAAACGGCATAAAATTATTGCATAACAAGGACAATCCATTTCATAAAAAACAAAACCCAATCGCCTGTCTTTAGTTATTCTATTAACACAACAAAAAACTACTTATGATACCAGTAAAAGGATTCGCGGCGCAATCACCGACAACTGATCTCGCCCCATGGAATTTTGAAAGACGTGAAGTTGGCCCGCACGATGTACAATTTGATATTTTATTTTGCGGCGTTTGCCACTCTGACCTGCACCAAATAAAAAATGATTGGTTCCCGGGGATCTTCCCGATGGTGCCGGGCCATGAAATTGTTGGCCGCATAGTTAAGGTTGGCGACCACGTTAAAAACTTTAAAGTTGGCCAGCTAGCCGGCACCGGCTGTATGATTGACTCATGCCGCGTTTGCGAAAATTGCAAGCAGGGCCTGGAGCAATATTGCCTTCCCGGCAACTCGCAAACCTATAACGGTTTAGAGCAGGACAAGAAAACACCTACTTACGGGGGCTACTCAAATAGCATTGTAGTTAACGAGGATTTTGTGCTGCATATTTCGGAAGATGTTGACCTGCCCGCTACTGCGCCTTTATTGTGTGCCGGTATAACCACCTACTCGCCATTAAGGCATTGGAAAGTTGGCAAGGGCCATAAACTAGCCGTACTAGGTTTAGGCGGATTGGGCCACATGGCTGTTAAGTTTGGTGTTGCTTTTGGTGCCAATGTTACAGTTTTAAGTACATCGCCTAAAAAAGAAGAAGACGCTAAAAAACTAGGCGCTCACCATTTTGTGGTAACTACTGACCCGAAACAATTAGAAGCTGCTAAAAATTCATTTGATTTTATACTGGATACGGTATCTGCACCACACGATTTTAATATGTACCTGGGTTTATTAAGAACCAATGGTGTACATATATGCGTTGGCGTTCCGCCGGAGCCGGCAAGTGTCGCGGCGTTTAGTTTATTAGGTGGCCGTAAAAGCCTGGCAGGATCGGGCATTGGCGGTATAGCCGAAACTCAGGATATGCTGGATTTCTGCGCCGAAAACAACATTGTATCAGATATAGAAATGATCGACATCAAAGACATTCACACCGCTTATGACCGTATGGTTAAAGGCGATGTGCGTTATAGATTTGTTATTGATATGGCAACGCTGTAAGCTTAGATTGGAGACGTGAGATTTGAGACAAAAATCTAATCCATAAATGATTGATAAAAAGTGGGCTTAGGTCTGCTTTCTATGTTTAAAAATCTCAAATCTCATTTCTCAAATCTCACATCTATTTTCTAAGTTTGCGCCTCAATATTATACTATGTCTAAAGCATCCGAAGTAAAAAATGGTAACATTTTGCGCTTTAACGGCGAGTTGTTACAGGTTGAAGAATTTTTACACCGTACACCAGGTAACCTGCGCGCGTTTTACCAGGCCCGTATGCGTAACGTAAAAAGCGGCAAACTGGTCGAGTACCGTTTCCGTACAGACGAGGATGTAACTATTGCCCGTGTTGAAACCAACAATTACCAATATTTATATGATGATGGCACTGGCCTGGTGATCATGGATAATGATACCTACGATCAGCATACCGTGCCTAAAGCTTTATTTGGCCCTGCCGTAAAGTTTTTAAAAGAAGGCATGAATGTTATAGTAGCCTTTGAAAGCGAAGAACCTATAATGGGTAACATCCCCGCATCGGCCGAGTTAGAAATTAGTTACACCGAGCCAGCTGTAAAAGGCGATACCTCAACCGGTGCAATGAAAAAAGCAACTGTTGAAACTGGTGCCGAGATCAATGTACCCCTGTTCATCAATATCGGTGATAAGATAAAGGTTGATACGGTTAATGGTACTTATGTGGAGCGGGTAAAAGCATAAGCCCCCAACCCCCTAAAAGGAGATTTTTTGAAAAGCATAAATAGTAAAAGCCTCCAATTTTGGAGGCTTTTACTATTTATATCCAATTGCTGACACAGGACTTTCTAAAACTATTTTCTGATGCTGAAATGGGATCTCCACATTAGCAAAGCCATGTTCGTTTAGTGTTTTGGCGAAGTGTTGTTGGACTTCGTATTCGCCATGAACTAAAAATATCTTCTTTACTTTTTTGGGATCCTGACAGTTTAGAAAGTGCAGTAAGTCTTCGTAATCACCATGAGCACTCATAGATTTGATAGATTGAACCTCGGCTTTAACCTCATATTTTTCGCCAAATATATACACCTCTTTATCGCCTCTTAGCAAATGTCCACCCAATGAGTTTGGCTCGCAATAGCCTACTATTAATATGGTAGTTTTAGGGTTATTGATATTGTTTTTAATGTGGTGTTTAACCCGGCCAGCCTCGGCCATGCCTGATGAGGAAATAATAACGCACGGCTGCTGGTTATCATTTAAAGCTATTGATTCTTCGGTTGATTGTATAAACCGCAAACCTTTAAAAGCAAACGGATCATCATCAACTTTTAAAACCGCTTTAACATCGCGGTTATAAACCTCGGGGTGCTCTTTTAATACCTGGGTGGCTTTGTCTGATAGCGGGCTGTCAACATAATAAGGTACATCAGGCAAAATGCCTTTAAGCTCCAACGAGTTTAAGGCATACAATAACTCCTGCGTACGCCCCACGCTAAACGCCGGGATAATTACTTTGCCTTTTTTTACCAGGCAGGTTTGTTTAATAATATCCAGCAAGGCATCCTCGATAGGCTCTAACGATTTATGCAGCGAGTCGCCATAGGTCGACTCTAGTAAAATATAATCGGCCTGCGGGAAGCGTTGCGGGCTTTTTAAAAGCAGGTCGCCGTAGCGGCCAACATCGCCGCTAAAAGTTATATGTGTTTCTTTACCGTTTTCGGTTATAACTAAATGTATTGCACAACTGCCCAGTATATGCCCAGCATCGCTAAAGTGAAATTTGGCATTTGGAGTAATGGCGTATTCTTCATGATATTCCACAACCTTAAATAAGGTTAATGCGGTGTTGGCTTGTTCTTCATTATACAAAGCTTCCAACAACGGCAATCCCTTTCTTGCGCGGTGCTTGTTGCTGTATTCTACATCGCCCATCTGTATTTTGGCCGAGTCCAGTAGTAAGATGCGCGCAAGGTCAAGCGTTGCCGATGTGCAAAATATCGGCCCGTTAAAACCTTCGGCTACCAAGCGTGGGATGAGTCCGCAATGATCAATATGCGCGTGCGATAGGATCATATAATCCACCTTTTTGGGGTTAAAACCAAAATGCTCGTTCATGTTCTCGGTGTTTTCGCCCAGGCCCTGGAACATGCCGCAGTCAAGCAAAATGCTGGTGCCATCCTGTAAATGTAGTAAGTGTTTACTGCCGGTTACGTTACGGGCAGCGCCATGAAAAGTAATATCCATTTTATATAATCCAGGTTGAAAGAAGGAGAACGAAGGTGGTGAAAAAAAGTTTAATAAAATAAAAACTAAAAAATTAGTTGTAAATATGATTTATAACTAATAACTTCGTTTAAAATTATTTAACCCCGCTAATTTTAATACGTAACGAAATGGAAATTAAGGAACTGACCCGTGCCGAGGAACAATTAATGCAGATACTTTGGCAGATAGAAAAAGGCTTTGTAAAAGATGTGATGGAGCATTTGCCAGAGCCAAAGCCGGCTTATAATACGGTATCAACCATCATCAGGATATTAGAAGCCAAAGGCTTTGTTAGTTATAACGCGTTTGGCAAGAGCCATCAATATTATCCCATCATTAGTAAAGAAGAATATCAAAACTTTGCGACAGATAAACTAATGAACGGATACTTTGATAATTCGGTAAAACACATGTTCTCCTACTTTGTGAAGAAAGAAAAAATTGATTTGAAAGAAGCGGATGAGATCATGAAACTGATTGAGAAACTTAAAAACAAATAGTTATGAACTGGTGGCATTATTTATTACTGGTAAACTTTTACCTGGTATTATTTTTCGGCTTTTATGCTTTGCTTTTACGCAAAGAGACATTTTTCCAGCTTAACCGCATTTATTTGGTGGCGGCATCATTGCTATCATTCGCTATCCCGCTCATACAGGCCGATTGGTTAAAGAACCTATTTATTACCCGGCAAGTACAGCAAACTATTTACAACGGCCCCATTGCGATGGTGTATAACTTTACCCCTGCTACCCAAAGTTCTTTAACATTAGGCGAAGTACTTAATGCCGTATATATTATCGTAACCTTATTTTTAATAATAAGGCTAGCCTGGCAGTTAATAGTCTTGAAAAAAGCTATAGAAACCCCTCCGCCATCAGCAGCCTATTCGTTTTTTAAGAAGATAAGTTTGGGCGAAAACGCGTCCCAGTCAAAAATAATAACCGACCATGAGCAGGTACACGCCGGCCAATGGCATTCGGTTGATGTGATGATCATAGAGACGGTTATGATCATTAACTGGTTTAATCCGGTGGTTTACCTGTATCGTTTTGCCATTAAATACATCCACGAGTTTATTGCCGACAGGGAAGTAATACAAGCTGGCACAGACAAGGTTGATTACGCCATGTTATTGCTAAGCCAAACTTTTGAGGTAGAGAGCCATAATCTGGTTACGCCTTTTTATAATCACAGTCTTTTAAAACAACGTATCACCATGTTACAAAAAAACAAATCGCAGCGCATAGCGCTGGCAAAGTACGGGCTATCGGCACCGTTATTTATGTTAATGCTGATATTCTCATCGGCAACAGTAAACAATAGCAAGGCAGTTGCCGCCATCAATAAAAAAACAGAGAAGGTATTATTAACACCTGCTAAGGAGGTAGTTGATGTTGTAGTAAACCCGACAGAGGTTCCGGCAGCAAATAAAAAGGCTGAAATTAAATACATTAAGATCGCGGAAGACATTTCGCCCGAGATTAGCCTGGATACAGTGCCTAAAAATGATAGTAGAGTATTTTCGCAGGTAGAACATTCACCGGAGTTTCCGGGTGGCATAACTATGTTTTCACATTATTTGTCAACCAACATTCACTATCCCGCTGCAGATAAAAAAAGTAAGACAGAAGGTAAGGTTTTGGTGAAATTTATAGTAGAAAAAGACGGTAGCTTATCAAATATAGTAGCGGTACGCAGCCCAAGTGAAAGCATGAAAGCAGAAGCGGTACGGGTGCTTGCTGCATCACCTAAATGGGTGCCTGGTGTGCAAAACGGCCATGCGGTAAGGGTAGCTTATACCGTACCTATCCAATTTACTATACCGAGCCCGTCAGACAACAAGATTTACAGTATGGTTAGCAAGCAACCGTCTTTTCCTGGTGGCATTGAAGCTTTTGGAAAGTTTTTAAGTGCTAACATACGTTATCCTAAAGAAGACCGTGAGGCAGGTAGATCTGGCAAAGTAATCTGCACATATATTGTTGAAACTGATGGAACCCTTACCGATATTAGAGCGGTACGCAGCCCGAGTGAAACAATGGGTAAGGAGGCAGTAAGGGTACTATCTTTGTCACCAAAATGGCAGCCGGGTCATCAGGATGGGCATCTGGTAAGGGTGTCTTATACCGTGCCTATCAACTTTACACTGGGGGAAGAAAATTAAGAACCAAGCAAGACAGAGGCAGATAGCTTAATTAAATTAAGATTTTCTAACTCAAAACCCCCTTTATATGTTATTGATGGCGTGCGGCAAAACCCCGGCACCATTAATCTTTCTAAAATCAAGCAAGAAGATATAGCAAGCATAGAAGTATTGAAAGACCAAACCGCCACAGCACTATATGGTGACGGGGGAAAAAACGGGGAATTATTATAACTACCACCAAGGGCAAAAAAGCTATTACCAAACCTTAACATAACTTTATCATTTTTAATAATACCCTGCAAGTTTAAAGCCTGCAGGGCTTTTTGTTTTTACTAACAATTATTATATTTATAAAAATTTAAACCTCATCATGAACCTAAAATTAAAAAATCAAAATCTGGTAGCGCCATTATTTGTTTTAGCGCTTGTGTTTTTATTAACGCTAAGTACCCGTAAAGCTGCTGCTATTAACAAATCACTTACAGATACCACACGCGGGCCAATTTTAAACAAGGTTGAAAGATATCCCGAATTTCCGGGCGGTTTACAAGCATTTGGAAAATTTTTAGGTGATAATATACATTACCCGGCTGTAGATAAGGCAAACAAAACAGAAGGGAGAGTTATAGTTACATTTGTTGTTGAAACTAATGGGACTTTATCAAACATCAGAGTAGTGCGCACTCCAACCCAGGCAATGGGCGAAGAGGCTGTTAGAGTACTTTCTTTGTCGCCGGCCTGGAAACCCGGATTTCAGGATGGTAAATTTGTTAGAGTTGCTTATACTGTACCAATAAGCTTTAAATTATAAACCAAGAGAGCTTATAGCCTTTTTTATGAAGTTTATTTAAATTGATATATTATGCTTCAATATACCAAATGGTTTTACGTGCCGCTAGCTAAATATAGCTTAGCGGCATTGTTATTATTTTCAGCAGCAGATATAACTACCTGTAAGGCTATTAGCCGGCCTATAGCTATGCATACTGTTTTGTCGGGCGATACTATTTTTACCAAGGTAGATAAGCCGCCGATCTTTCCGGGCGGTATGGATGCGTTTATAAAGTACCTTGCTAAAAACGTACGATACCCCGAAGCCATGCGCGAACGAGGTGTTGAAGATAAAGTTATTGCCCGGTTTGTAGTTGAAATTGACGGGTCCATTTCAACCGTTAAAATTTTGGATGACCCGGGATATGGTTCGTCCGAAGAAGCAATACGGGTATTAAAAAAATCACCTAAGTGGCAGCCGGGATATAACAAAGGTAAACCGGTAAGGGTACAGCTTACGGTGCCAATAGATTTTAGGGCCAGGGACGATAGAAACCAGGGAAATTCAGGATTTAAAGTAATTAATGGTTGATAATGATTTGGTGATATTTAATTGATTATCATTTCATTATAAATTATTATTACATTTAGATAATCAATTATTAAAATCATGAACTGGAAACTTATCTTTCAATTATCCTTTTTTGGGCTGATAATGGCCTTTGCAACGGTATCTCTAATCCCCGAAAAAGTAGAACCTGTTTTTTGGCTGGTAATATTCGTATTCTGCGCGTATGTAATAGCCAGGGCCGCACCGGGTAAATATTTTTTACACGGATTTTTAGTGAGTATGGTTAATAGCATTTGGATCACAGCCGTACACTGTTATTTTTATAAAAACTATGCCGTGCACCATCCCGATATGGTTACTATGTATACCGGTATTCATCCCCGCAGGATGATGCTTTGTTATGGGCCGGTATTTGGGGCTATGTTTGGTATTGTTTTAGGATTGTTTGCATTTATAGCTTCAAAATTTGTAAAAAAGCCTACAGCATAACTGCCTGTTTTGCTAAAGCATTTTTTTTAATTAAACAAAAAATGTTAGGTATAAATTATTAATTTTGCCGTAGACACGTACAAAATCACTATACAATGAAACCTTTCATTTCAAAAACATTTTACGGATTTTTAAATTATGCGCTTGCTGCGTTGTTAATTGCATCGCCTTGGTTATTCGGGTTTTCGCATGCTACCATAGCTGCCGCTGTATTAATGCCGTTATTAATAGGCTGGCTGCAATTGATCATGGCAATTTTTAGCGACAACCCGCTAGGTTTGGCTGGTATAAGGGTTTTCCCTGTGCAAATGCAAAATTGTGTTGACGTTTTAATGGGATCGTTTTTATTAGCGTTACCATGGACCTATGCTTTTAGCGGACAAGTATTCTGGCCACATTTCCTTTTAGGTTTAGCTTTATTAATAAAAGGTATTTTTGCAAGCGAATCACCTTTTTTAACCAGGCCGCATCGTAGCTTACCAGAAGCTGGTATTACCTCTATTGATGCAAGCGAAGGCAGATTAAATCACTAACATCTTTATAATATAAAAGAAAAGCGGGTCAATTTTCATTGAACCCGCTTTTGCATTAACAGGGGTATTAATGCATTTTTAAAAAACTTCGTTCAATCCAAGAAATATTCCTTTTGAACCATAATTGCCTGCGCCATAATCAATACAAAGATTGGAGCGCGAGTATTTATTAAACAACAAGCGCAGGCCTACACCTGCACCCGGCTCAATAAACTCTGTTAAATTGATGTTGCGGCTGTTGCTTGCCGTTTCAATATTGGTAAATACTACACCGCTAAGCAGTTTGTTTTTAGTTACGGGGAAACGATATTCGGCTTCGCTATAAGCAAATGAGGTGCCTTTAAAGCGGCCGATGGTATAGCCCCTCCCTATTCGGTTAGAAGCATCACTACCGGTGCCCGGTAGCTCTAAATAAGGTATGGTACCGTTAAGCAGGTAAGCACCCCAATACCAAAACGCTATAATATGTTCAGGATTGACTTTAGATAGGTTCCAATATTTTCTAAACTCGGTTTTTAACTGTAAGGATTTATGCTCGCTACCCAACCATTCTTCATTAATTCTTAAAACAACATCGGCATATATGCCATTATATGGCCGGTTAAGGTGATCTCTTGAATTATATTCAATATTAAATAACAACCCACTGGCAGAGTAGCCCGAAATTGGATAGTTATTGAGTGTACTATACCTAAAATTATGGGTATTTACACGCGGGCCGGTTTTGCGCTGATCGTCAATATTACTGTATTTATCAAAAATAAAACCAGCACCGGCATATACATGCTTAAATACTTTACGGTATATACGCTCTGAAAATTTAAGATAACTATATTTTATAGGGAAAACATCGGGGTTATTATCAAGCGGCAGATCATTTAAAGCAAAGCTGCCGTCGCCTTGTACACTATGGCCTGTGCCAACACCATAATCAAGCGCTACGGTTTTACCAACTTGTATACCGCCTTGTATATTGTATATGTCATCGTTGGTAAATATATTATTCTTTGCTTCAAATGAGGCAAGGCCCATTGTTGATACATAGGCATTAGCATTTATTACAGAAAACGTGGTGGTTTTTGGATTGCCAAAAACATGGCCGCCGGTTGATGTTATACCAACAGCAAAGCCTATGCTGGGGTTATAACCTGCGGATGGTAACGTAGAAAAGTTTGAATGCGTTTTAGCCGCAGTATCAACTACCGTTGATTTTTTTTTGAAAAAGTTGCTAATTACTTCTTTCGCGTCCGTCTGCTTACGCAATACCTCGGGCGAGTCTTGTTTGTCCTGCGCAAATACTATCCCGGTGCTACCAAGCACCATGCATACCATAAGGGCATACGTCCACACGTGTTTAATCAATGTATTAATAGGGGTTAATGGCACGAATATAATGAAAGCATCATAAAAACAAAACTTTATGTAACAAAAAAGATACAATTATAAATATACTAATGTTTCACTTTTAAATTTATAAGTAAATATTATAGCAAAGGCATTAAACCCCAATTAAATTTAATAGTCCAAAAAGTACATAAACAATTAAAGTTATGCAAATAGTAAAAATATATTGGGATTATTACTTTGGCAATTCTGCAAAAGTATCGGCAATGGTATGCCATGCCGGCATCTATTAAAGTAAAAAAGGGTTGAAAATCTATTTGATCTTCAACCCTTTTTTATGTAATGGGGGTAATGTTATTCTATTACAGTTACTTTAAGCATATTGGTTTTGCCGTGGTTAACAATTGGTATAGCGGCAGTATTAATTACCACATCACCAGATTGTACCAGGTTTTCGGATTTAAGCATGTTATTTACATCGGCTATGGTTTGGTCTGTACTTTCAACTTTATCATAATAAAAGGTACGTACACCCCAAATTAAGCTAAGCGCGTTTAACAGGTGTTTGTTAGATGTGAATATAAAAGTACGTGCTTTAGGCCTGTAACTTGATATTTGGAAAGCGGTATAGCCTGACGTAGTCATAGATACCACACCTACCGCATTGGTATGATCAGCCAAATAAACTGCCGATTCGCACACTGCGTCACTTAAATAGCCGGTTGCAGTAGTATCAGAAACCGATCCTCTTTCCGTATTAAACGGATAGCCCAGCTCTTCAACATTACGTACAATTTTAGCCATTGTTTCAATAACGATCAATGGGAATTCGCCAACTGATGTTTCGCCGCTTAACATTACCGCGTCTGCGCCATCCAATACAGAGTTGGCAACGTCGTTAACTTCGGCACGTGTAGGGCGTGGTGTAGTTATCATCGACTCCAGCATTTGGGTAGCCACAATTACAGGTTTTGATGCCGCGCGACATTTGCGGGCGATCATTTTTTGCAGTAATGGTACTTCTTCTAAAGGCATTTCAACACCCAGATCACCACGGGCAACCATAACGCCATCTGTTGCGGCTATAATAGCGTCAATATTATCAATAGCCTCCGGTTTTTCAATTTTAGCAATTACTTTAGCTGCTTTACCGCTGCGGGCTATAACTTGTTTAAGCTCGGTAATATCATCGGCATTACGCACAAACGATAAGCCTACCCAATCAATATCCCACTCTAAAGCGTATTGTAAGTTCTCCAGGTCTTCTTCGGTTAAGCTGGGGATAGATACCTTGGTGTTTGGTAAGTTAACGCCTTTACGCGATGTTAAAATGCCACCATGCACTACTTCGCAAACTACGGTATCAATTTTATTGGTTTCAATAACACGCATTTGGATCTTACCATCGTCCAATAAAATAATTTCATTGGCCTGTACGTCCTGCGGGAAGGTGTCATAAGTAATATAGATCTGGTTATCATCTCCTATACACTCATGGGTAGTTATATTAATATGGGTACCGTTAATTAGGTGTATACCGCCATCTTTTACTAAACCAATGCGGATTTTTGGCCCTTGTAAATCGGCAAGTATGGCTACATTGGTTTTGTGCTGCTCATTTATCTCTCTTATTAAATCAACAAACTTTTTGTGATCTTCGGGCTTTCCATGCGAAAAATTGAGGCGGCAAACATTTACGCCGGCTTTGATCATAGCTAACAATGTTTCTTTTTTGGCACAGGCAGGTCCCATTGTGGCGACGATCTTAGTACGGTTATACGGTATATTCATAGTTTATTGGGTTCAATATTTAGATAGCGTATATAAAACGCAGTGTGTTCTTTTTCTAATTCGGCGCTAAAATAAGAGATTTTCGCGTGATTTTATTTTTTTAGGGTCAATCTTTACTGCCGCGACAATTTCTGGTATCTTATTTATTGCCGAAATAAGGTTTTCGAGGTCATTATCATCAATGTAATTTTTGATCATTAAAAAATAATCTGCCTTTTTCATCTCCGGGATTAAGTATCCATCCGTGCCTTTATTAGCTATAAAAAAGAAATCTGTTTCGCTTGCTTCCCAGTTATAAGTATATAATGAGAAGTATACGGGGGCCGTAGCGGGGTAAATATCAACGGCCAGGTCATCAGTTTTAACAAAAAAAAAATTTAAATATTTGTTAATAAGGTAACAAACACGATAGTCTTTAAGCGATGTTGTTATAGCTATTAAAACAAAATCCAGATCTATCTCAAATTTTAAAAATTTCTTATTCAATATATCATTACATTTGCGCCGGTAAAAATACAAATTGAAACCATTAGATCTAAAATTTTGTTACCTTCTAAACTAAAAAGTTTTAGATTTGATATTTGATAGATTTTATTTTTCTTTGCACTGAAATTATTAATCATTAAACTATAATACTATGTCTGATATCGCTTCAAGAGTAAAAGCTATAATCGTAGAA
>NZ_JAQBOF010000006.1 GCF_028288185.1 Mucilaginibacter sp.
AACCGGGCGCGCCATATCCAGGGATGCCCTTTAGCAGACCATTTGGGCTTTACAACTTTACATTTACGGCCATCTAATGTAAAATCGGCACATGGATAGCCATAAAATGAGCTTGTTTTTTGCGGGATGTCAATATGGTTGAAAACATCAAACTTAGTATCCTTTTCCCGAACGATATTTTCATAAATTAGTTTGGCCATAATAGTGGCGCCTGCTTTATTGGGGTGGATTTTATCGGGTGTATTAGCCTCCTGGTCAACAAAAGGCGAATGCATATCTATCAGCTCTATATGATCTTTAAAGGCTACGTTTTGTATAAACGGGTTGATCTTTTTTACAATAACCGGATCCCATATAGCGGTTGTGTCTTTTACCCACGAAGGCATAGCTTCCATTAATACTACACGCGGATGTGACGGCAGTTGAGCAAATGACTGTACCAGATCATGACAATCCTGCTCAAACTCACTATAATATTTACGGTTGATCAGTTTACTGTCGTTACCACCCAGGTCTATAAAAACAACATCAGGTAAAGCTGCAAGCGCATTCTTGTATGCCGTGGTATTCCAATAAGGTGAATCTCCTTTACGGAGCATAGTGGTGCCGCTTACACCATAATTGGTAACCGTGTAATTGCTTCCGAGCATTTTTTGCAGCTGCGCCGGATAAGAGTTTTGTTCGCGATTGGCAATAGTTGCACCGTAAGTAATACTTGCGCCAATACAAGCAATTTTAACAGGATTGTTTTGCGCCGAAACCTGTAAGCAAAAGCTAAGAACTAAAAAAGGGATTAAAAATGATCTCATCATCTTATGGTTGTTGATTACCTATAATTCTACTCTAATTTATGCAATGTATTATACATATCACTTGCCACCGCAACTGTACGGTCATCAGTTACATATGCATAATAATCAACACCCTTTTTCACCATATCAGCCGGGATGCTTACCGTATAGCTGTTACCCGATCCCAGGGCTGTAAGTGGCACCCAAACACGGGTTTGCCAGTTTTGCGTTGGCTCGCTATAATATAATATGACCGATGAAACAGTTATGCCTGCGGGCATATTAACCTTGATCGTAATTTTCTTACTGCTATCCGCCTGCAATTGTTCGCGCGTAATTTTTGCTATGCCGAACGGCTGCCCAATACCTTTTAAATAATGATCAAAATAAATTTGCTGCATCATTGGTCCTGCAGGCATTTGCTTATGATTAAAATTGGGATCCCATACATGGTTTTTGGTTGAATGAATGGCTTTAAGCGTGTTTTCTACGGCCTCCGGCCAAAAGTAGGTATCATTGGATGTGGCTTCTAAAAAATAAGGCGCTTTAATGTTTGGCGCGCGCCTGCCCGCATCAAAATATTTTAACCAGGGCTCCCTTACTGTTTCCGGCAAGTCTGCAATAATTTTAGTCCAGAATGATCCCTTTTCATAATAACCGCATCCAAATACAGAATAAGCAGCTTTTACCCGCTTGCCTAACAAGCCGGCCAGCATGGTAGTAGAATAGCCTCCCCATGAAAAACCCGTTATACCTATATTTTTAACATCTACATTTTTTTGTGAGCTTACAAAATTAAATGCTTCTATCCCGGCAACTTCAGCATCAACCAATGTGCTGTTTTGCAAACCGTTTGCAATATCAAATCGTGGCCCTTCGCCTCCCGGACGTGATTTCCATGGACCTGAAGAATTTGGCGTGTTTTTGGCATTGCATATCCCGGGCATATCAAAGGCAAAGGTTACATATCCACGTTGTGCATACGCCTCAACTAAATGATACACATCCTCAGCTTTGCTCCCCCCACCATGTAAAATAAGCAAAGCTGGATATACACCTTGTTGTTGGGGATAAGCCATGATAGCATATACCGAATTGATATTGTTATTTGAACCGAATATAAATTTCCGGGTTGTAATTGCCGACGAACCTGTTCCCGAATTTACTTCGCTGAGCACTTGTTGTACCTGTGGAACACTGTTTATATATGGCGTGTAAGGATCGGTATCGGCCTTAACGCTTTGCAACAGACTAATTTGCAGCGTTAATAGTAATACTATAAACAGCCTTAATTGAACAGCATAATTTTTAATTGGCAGGTTCATATATTATTTATTTTAATAGTAGCAGTTTTATTATTTATTTGCCATAACCCAAAAGCTATCCTTTAGCCTTATATCCTGAGATGAACTGCCAATCATTATTTTAAACTCTCCGGGCTCAACTACTTTTTTCATTTGCCGGTTCCAAAGGGCCAGTTCATCGCTATTGATCTTAAAATTCACAATACCGCTTTCACCGGGCTTAAGGTTTATGCGCTTAAATCCTTTTAATGACATTACAGGCAGTGTTACACTGGATACCACATCACGTATATAGGCTTGCACTACTTCGGTACCTTCAACTTTTCCTGTATTTTTTATTTTAACACTTACGTTCACTGTACCATTGACCGCAATTTTTGGCGATTCAATCTTCAGATCTGAATAGCTGAAAGTTGTATAGCTAAGTCCGTGACCGAAAGAAAACAAAGGCGTATTACTTTCGTCGACATATTTATGATAAGACGTTGGTTTATGGTTATAATAAAACGGCAACTGCCCTATGGAACGTGGAATAGTAATAGGCAATTTACCCGAAGGATTAACTTTACCCAATAATACGTCCGCTATGGCTAATCCGCCTTTTTCGCCGGAAAACCAGGTTTCAACAATAGACGGGATATGATCGGCTACCCAATTGATAGTGAGTGGCCTGCCGTTAAACAATACAGCCACAACCGGTTTACCGGTTTGATGGATGGCTTTTATCAAATTCAACTGACGTTCATCCAGATCGAGGTTTGCCCGGTCTTTTCCCTCGCCTACTTTATCCATGTCTTCGCCTAATACAACAATGGCAACATCTGATTTTTGAACCAGCTTAACCGCTTTCTCCTGAAGATCATTTGATGCGTTGTTTAAAGAGTAGCCCGGTTCGTATTTAATTTGCAGCGTATTACCGGCCCTTTGCTTTAGTCCGTCTAAAATAGCTATGCCTTTTCCTTCAGTATTGGAGTAACCACCTAAATAAATACTTTCGGCTAACGGGCCTATTACCGCAACAGATTGCTCTTTTTTAAGCGGTAAAA